>CAZPOL010000092.1:10265-18171 GCA_964588195.1 uncultured Pirellulaceae bacterium
GCATCTGCCTGAAGATGAAAGATCCGGGCGAAGTCGACGTGCTCCGCTTCTTCGACCCGGAGACATATATGCTGAAAGGTATCGATCGTTTGGATTTAGAGGCTGGCGAATGGACAAAAGGTTTTCGAATCTACGACCTGGAATACGATGAACATGAAGGTATCACGTATCTGAAAAAAGCGAAGCGAACCAATTTCACCCCATGGGTTTGCGAAACGACGTACTCGGATTTGAAAATTGATCCAGAACTCAAGCCTGGGCTGTTCGACATCGACAAGGGAAAGTGAGCCTTCAAAATGTACAGTAGGCGAACCTTCCTGGTATTGGCTGGCTTGACCTGGTGCTTGGCAGGCTTAACTTCGGTATCGGCGGTAGCGCAGTCGAATCACGACCCCGACGACGCGGCTGAGGTCCTGGATTATTTTATCGAGGCGCTCGGTGGTGAAATGACACTTTCCGGAATCGAAACGCTGACACAGAAAGTGACGTACACCGGGTGGACCGAGGCTACTTCTGAGTTCTCGTACAAGGATGGCAAGTCTCTTGATCTAACCGATATCAGTGGCACGAAGGGTTACGACAACTTGTACGATGGCGAAAAATGGATCGCCCGTACACCTCACTCGCCGGCCAAAGTCGTGACGGACAAGGAATCGCTTCAGACCAAGGAAGCTTCATTCGATCTGCCGACCGACGCGTTGCGACTAAGGGAGCAAGCGGAGCTGATGGAAGTTGTTCCCAAAGACGAATACGCTGACACCGAATATTCGGAGATGGTATGTCTGCGTCTGAAAGACGATGAGGGAATGAACATTTTACGCTATTTTGATCCGGATACCGGCTTGTTGCAATGCATTGAGCGTTGGGTTGATCAGGAGGGTGGCGAGCCGCGTCACATGCAAATTCGTTATTTCGATTTTAAGTACGAAGAAGCGGAAGGAATCATGTTCCTGAAAACTTCTCGTAGAACGACCGGAGATGATTCGTTTCTGGATTGTGTCTACAGCGATATACAGGTGGATCAACCGGTTGATGATTCCTTGTTCGATTTCGAGGTCGACGATGATTAGTGGAGGCTCGTTTCAAACAATGCGAAATTGGGTGATTCGGTTTTGCATGATCCTGGTTCTTTCGCATGGCCTGACGACTGCATTGTTCGCCTGGCAGGAAGCTGATTCGGAATCGTCAGTGATCGTACAGGAAGTGCTTGAGCGATACGTCGAGGAAATGGGCGGTGAAATGGTACTGCGAGCCATCGGAGCCCTGAAAGTTGACATCAAGTACGAAAGTGCGTCGGAAGGGAAGGGTACCGCCTGCTACCAGGAAGGAAAAAAACTGGTGCATCAGGAATTGGAAACAGGGTCAACGTACACTGAGTTGTTTGACAAAAAACAATGGTCAGTCAACAACCTGAAAAGTAAATACAGTGTCTTAACGACGCAGGAAAATATTGATGCAAAAGAAGCCAAGGTTGACCTGCCGACCGATGCGATTCGCTTGCTGGATCAGCTAGAGCGTTTTACTGTCGTTCCAAAGGCGAAGTACGAGAATGGTCAGTACGCCAGTTGTGTCTGCCTGGAACTAAAAGACAAGGACGAATCCAATGTGTACCGCTTTTTTGATCCTGAAACGGGTTTGTTAGTG
The DNA here is from genome assembly GCA_964588195.1 of uncultured Pirellulaceae bacterium. Classification (GTDB taxonomy): domain Bacteria; phylum Planctomycetota; class Planctomycetia; order Pirellulales; family Pirellulaceae; genus CAJQPP01. The sequence goes on from CAZPOL010000092.1 coordinate 11,910, forward strand.
CGTGTGGAGCGATACGGTAAGCGTTCGGGTTTGACGGACCCTAGCCAGATAATGCGGACAAATATTTTCTATGAAGAATTTGACGGTATCAAATTTGTTTCGAGATCTGAGTCGTCGACTGAAAGCAGCGATTGGAAACGCATCAATGTCTATTCCAACTTTCAAATCGAACCAAGATTGAGCGATTCCGTTTTTGAAATAGAAAAGTAGCCGCTTTCAACCATGGTTAACTGGCTAGATCGGCCAGTGACTGAAACGCAAATGCACAGTGCAGAGCGGTGCCCAGCGGGAACGCGTCTTCGTCGGCCTTGAATTTCGGATGGTGCATTGAGTAGACCGATCCGATTTTCTCATTGCGGATTCCCAGACCGACAAAGCAGCCCGGCACTTGCTCGGCAAAAAACGAAAAGTCCTCGCCACCCATGACCGGTGGAGATTCGATGACGGCCTCTTCGCCAAACTTTTCAGTCCAGATGTTACCCGCTATATCCCAAAGCTCGGCGTTGTTAACCGTCGCCGGATAGTCATTGCCGTGAAACTCGACGGATGCCTGGCAATCATTGGCGGCAGCGATTTGAGTGACCAATTCGGTCAGGCGTTTTTTCGCAGCCACGATCTGCTCGGTCGACAAAGCACGCATGGTGCCACGGAACTTCACCTGCTCGGGGATCACATTGAACGCCTCGCCACCGTGGATCGCCGTCACGCTGACAACCAATGGCGTCAAAGGATCGGTTTCTCGTGAGACCATTGTTTGCAATTCGCTAATGATCTTGGCCGACGTGACGACCGGATCTTTGGCCAGGTGTGGCATCGCGGCGTGGCCACCTTTGCCCGTGATCGTGATCTCCATGCATGTCGTCGCCGCCAGAAACGTGCCCGCGCGGCCAGTGATCGTGCCAGTTTTCGTCAGATTCCAAACGTGCAATCCGAATACTCTTTGCACATCTGGATTGGCCAGCACACCGGCCTCGAACATCTGCTTGCCGCCGGCTCCACCCTCTTCGGCTGGCTGGAAAATTAGCTTGACGGTGCCGTTGATTTTCGACTCGTGCTCCTTCAGCAACTTCGCCGCACCCAACAACATTGCCGTGTGACAATCGTGGCCACAGGCATGCATCTTGCCATCGATCTTGCTGCGGAATTCCACGTCGGCCTCTTCGTGGATAGGCAGAGCGTCCATGTCTGCTCGTAATGCCACACACGGCCCATCTCCATTTCCGATCGACGCCAATACACCAGTCTTGGCAATGTCCGCCTGGAAGGGAACTTGCAGATCGTTGAGGGTCTTTTGAACGAGTTTGCTGGTTTCAAATTCTTCGTACATCAGCTCAGGATGTTGATGAATCGTGCGACGGAGATCAACGATCCAGGGCTTGATTGCTTCGGCTTGAGGAATCAGGTCGTTCAGGTTCATAGTCGTTCCGTTGACGTATCGCGTCGTTCAAACACCAGGGCAAAAAAATACGAGCTACCCAGCGGACATTGTCTGTCGCAGGGCAGCTCGCATTATGGCTGGCATCAATTTTCCGTCAAACCGAAATTGCGGTCTGCGGTTGAAACTTAAGCGTGTTTGCGACGTCGCATGGCAAACAGTGAAACAATGCCCAGCAATACTGCGCTGCCGGGTTCTGGCACTGGAGCAGTACTCAATTGCACGTCAAACCGAAGCCCTTCACTCGTAATGTTAACTACCGGTCCAGCCAGATAATCGAAAGTGAGTAAGGTCGCACCGGCGCTGTCGAATGACCAATTTCTTGAGTGATCATCTACTTCGATCCCGGTACTAAGTGAGCCTGGTCTAAAGATCAAGTCATCACCGTTGGTAAACGCATCACCATCGTTGTGACTGGCGAACAACTCGTCGGCCTCACCTTGATTGTCGTCTGCAACACTACCAACACCATTGGAAGTAATGTCTTGAAAAGTTGGATTGGCCAGTACCGTACCTTGGGAAAACAAGGAGATTCCATCGACCTGGAATCCAGCGTTGGCGGTGACGCTAATGGTATATGCGCCGAAGGCCGTTTCATCAAGCTCACTGTCCTGTATCGACGAGGCCGTAATGCGGAAGTCGTTAGAAGCACTCCACAACAAGTCACCGTCTGCGTTTACGGGTCTGACAAAGGGGTTGGTACCTCCGGGCTCCATATCTCCGAGGGTGCTTGGTGCGATATACACCATGGTGACAGTTGCCGTTCCCGCCAGGACACTGCCCTGGAAGATGTCGGCCGTTGCAGTAAGTTGCGTATCCGTATCTGTAGTAAGGGTGAAATTACTGAACGAGCTGGACGTGTAGGTGATGGAAGCATTGACTTCTGCCGCACCTATCAACAGAAATAGAATCGGGAGGGATTTCCGAATTAAAGAAGTGAAAATCATATTAAAGTCTCACAAGAAAAGAGAAAAGCTAGTTGTTTTTTAATATCGACTGAATCGAGTTTGTCGCGTATTCAGTAGGGCGGCGGTGCGGTTGTGATGCCTCCTTGGGTGTCATTCTGAATGAACAAAGTTGGCTATCCAAAAAAACCGGTCGATCCGATCCGGGAGTTTTTGAGGATGATGCTGCCAGGTGCAAGCGTGGTTGCTGTCGGTAATCCGAAATTTTGCGCCGAAGGCATCTTGCCATTGATCGTGATGCGAAATCCACGCCAGCCTCGTCGTTGACGTATCGTGTCGTTCAAACACCGGGGCAAAAAAAATGCGAGCTACCTGGCGGACATTGTCTGTCGCAGGGCAGTTCGCATATTGGCTCGTATCAATTTTTCCAGCAAACCGAAATCACGGTCCACGGTTGAAGCTTAAGCGTGTTTGCGACGTCGCAAGGCAAACAGTGAAGCAATGCCGAGTAATACAGCGTTGCCAGGTTCTGGCACAGGAACAGTGCTCAGTTGCACGTCAAACCGAATCCCTTCGTTCGTAATGGTCCTTACCGGTCCAACCAGGTAATCGAAAGTGAGCAGGGTCGCACCGGCGCTGTCGAATGACCAAAGTCTTGAGTGAAACTCTCGGCTGAACCCGTTAGTAACGTCGCCGTCATTGAAGATCAAGTCATCGCCGTTGACAAATGAATCGCCATCGTCGTAATTGGCTAACAGTTCGTTGGCCGCACCTTGACTGAGGTCCGCAATGCTCCCAACGCCATTGGAAGAAAGGTCTTGAAACGTCGGATTGGCGAGCACCGTACCGTCTGTGAACAAAGAGATTCCGTCGACCTGGAAGCCAGCATTGGCAGTGACGCTAATGGTATATGCGCCGAAGGCAGTTTCATTATTCTCATCGAGGTCAGCAGGCGACGAGGCCGTAATTCGGAAGTCGTCAGACGCACTCCAAAACAAACCACCTGTTGAGTTTTCGGGTCTGACAAAGGGGCTGGTACCTCCAGTGGTACCTGGTGCGACATACACCATTGTGACAGTTGCCGTCCCTGCCAAGACATTGCCCTGGAAGATGTCGGCCGATGCAGTAAGTTGCATATCCGTATCTGTATCAACCCTGAAATTTCTGAACGAGCTGGACGTGTACGTGATCGAAGCATTGACTTCGGCAGCACCTAACAGCAGAAATAGAATCGCAAGGGATTTCAGAATCACAGAGTTGAAAAACATATTGAGTCTCACAAAAAAGAACCGAAATCGCGGTCTGTGGTTGAAGCTTAAGTGTGTTTGCGACGTCGCAAGGCAAGCAGTGAAACAATGCCGAGTAAAACAGCGCTGCCAGGTTCTGGCACAGGAGCAGTGCTCAGTTGTACGTCAAACCGAATCCCTTCGTTCGCAATGTTTGTTACCGGTCCAGCCAGGTAGTCGAAAGTGACCAAGGTCGCGCCGGCGCTGTCAAATGACCAAAGTCTTGAGTGACTACCATTGAGGATTCCAGGGCCAGAGGTACCTGGACGAAAAATCAAGTCATCGCCGTTGATAAACGCATCACCGTCGTTGTAATTGGCCAACAGCTCGTTGGCCGCTCCTTGATTGTCGTCCGCAACACTCCCAATACCATTGGAAGAAAGGTTTTGAAAAGTTGGATTGGCGAGCGTCGTACCGACTGAAAACAAGGAGATTCCGTCGACCTGGAATCCAGCGTTTGCGGTGACACTAAACGAGTAACTGGCCACGGCCGTCTCAGCAGTTTCATTGGGATCATTGGGAGCGTCGGCCGTAGCGCGGAAGTCGGCACCGGCTCCCCAATCAGAAAGGGGGCTTTGAAATGGATTGTTTCCTCCGCCATACAACATTGTGACGGTTGCCGTCCCTGCCAGGACATTCCCCTGGAAGACGTCGGCCGTTGCGACAAACTGATTAGGCACATCTGTATCAACGCTGAAGGCTCTGAACGAGCCGGTCGTGTACGTGATCGAAGCATTGACTTCAGCAACACCTGAAAGCAGGAATAGAATCGGGAGGGATTTCCGAAGCAACGAGCTGGAAAACATAGTTAAGTCTCACGAGAAGAGAGAATAGGTAAGTGTTTTCGAGTATCGACTGAAACGGGTTTGCCACGTATCCGGTAGGCAGACGGTGCGGTTGGTTGGGTTGTGATGTTTCTTTGGTTTTGCCGCGTCGTTCTGAACGAATAAAGTTGCCTATTAAAAAACCCCCGGTCGATTCGATCCGGGGGTTTTTGAGGTTGTGATTGTGCTGCAAATTGCAAGCGTAGCTGCTGTCAAATTAGTTCATTTCGCTGCCGCCCGAATCTGAGGTGCCAACGTCGCCATCGTACGCTTCGCCGCCACCAGAAACCTGTTCATCCGCTTCGTGAATATGGTCCTCATCTCCTGCAGCGTCGGCCATGTCTGCTGCGTCAACCGCATCCTGTTTGTCGACCGAGACGACTTTTCCCTGGTAACTGAGTATCTCTTCGACACGAGCCAGTTTGCCGCGGAAGAATGGAAACAGCGGGGTGCGATAGAGTCCAACGACTCTTTTCATTTCAAAGATCGGCTTGTTCATTCGAGTTTTCAGCGACAACGAACCGACGCCTGCGATAAACAACTCCAGGTAATCGAGTGGTTCGTTCTCGGTTTTCAGGCCGATCAATTCAAAGCGCTCGCCTTTTCCACCGAGTCGATTGATCGTCAATCCAGACTCGTCGATACGAACCCGCATATGCGTGCGGCTCCAGACGAAGTTACCTAACCAGATCACGAAGAAGACAAGTGACAGAGCGAAGAAGGCGCCGGCGTTGACTTCTGGTGCCAATGATCCCAACACTTTTCCTGCCCAACTGAAGGGCGTGATGAACTGGGTGATTTCTAAAACAACCGGTATGCCGACGAACGTTCCCATCAATCCAAACATCAGCCAAAACTTGCTCTTGGGCATGTTGAATCGAAACGCGATATACCAAACCACCATGATGGAAAGGCCAATCCAGAATAGCATGTGTCCATTGGGTGCCCAATCAGGCGGCAGTACACTGGATTCCAATTCATTGATAATACCAGCAGCGTTTTCGGAGATCGTTGTCGAATTTTCGGTCGATTCACTTACCGAAGTATTTAGCTGCGCAATCAGATTGTTGACTTCAACGTCAGTACCCTTTTTCAGGTACGAAGGCAGTGCCAAAAGGCCAAGCAACAGAAACAACACGGCCGGATAGCCTGCCAAAATTCCCGGCAAGTGATCATACAGCATGATCGGTTTGATTCCGCTTACTGGTTTTCCAGAGGCCATTGATTCTCCCAAGCTTTGTTTTGAATTAAAAACAATCGAACGATGAAATACCGAACGACGAACTGGATTGCCACAAGCCGCCGCCGTCGGCGCATCTGTTCAAACTCTATTCGTTCGTCCAGCGATATTATTTGCCAAAATCCGGCAGCGATAAACCCGGATCTTGAACCGAGCTATACCAAAATGTAACGGTATTTCAGCTCAACGTAAACGAGTCCGCAGCCTGGAATCCCGCCCGGATCTCGTGATAAAGTGGACAATACAAGCCCGACGCGCAAGCGAGTGGTTTTTTGCGGTTCGAACCACTCGCTTGCGCTCTTGCGCTTCGAGCTTGTATTTTGATTGTCTATCGAGCGGTATTTCGTTTACCGGCGAGTCGCAGGCGACTGCGTCGAATCGTCATCGAGCCGCGAAATAAAATTGAAGCGGGTGAGCGTCGGAATACGCCGCAGGGGTTGCACGTCCGCCTGCTGGCGAGAATCATACAGGCTCTCCCATTTTCAGCAGGTCAGTTCACTCAATCATCAATCTCGATTTAGAGTTAGAGTTAGATTTAGTAATCTCAAATTAGCAAAAAGGAAGGACAAAAT
>CAZPOL010000092.1:18271-20599 GCA_964588195.1 uncultured Pirellulaceae bacterium
TTAGAGTTAGAGTTAGATTTAGTAATCTCAAATTAGCAAAAAGGAAGGACAAAATGGTAAACCCAATCCCCGAAGGTTACAGCACGGTCACTTCGTACATAATTGTTCCAGATGCGATTGAGGCAATGGAGTTTTATGGCAAGGCATTCGGCGCAAAGCAGATCATGCATATGGCTGGCCCAGAGGGCAAAGGGACGATGCACGCCGAAATGCAAATCGGCACATCGATGGTGATGTTGAGCGACGAAAATCCGCAATGGGAAATGAAATCTGCCGCCACATTGGGCGGCTCGCCCGTTAGTTTTATGCTTTACGTCGAGGACTGTGATGCGACGTTTGAGCAAGCGGTCGCCGCCGGGTGTACCGTCAAGTTTCCACTGACCGACCAGTTTTGGGGCGATCGCATGGGTAAGGTGGCCGACCCCTACGGTATTGAATGGTCTCTGGCGACTCACAAAGAAGACGTGCCGCCTGAAGAGATGCCTGCTCGTCAACAAAAATGGATCGAAGAAATGCATCAAGGCAATTCCTAGAATGCGTTTGTTCCTGGGATTCGCTTGTTTGCAGGATGTGGCTGACTCGCTGGCCTTCGTCTGGTCTTCGTCTAGTTCAGTGGAGGCTCTGCGAGTTCGAATTGACGAATCTGAAACGCGGCCAGCGCGGCGACGGCCAACAGCTTTATGAGATCCAGTCCAATATAGATTTGATGATGCATCGATGGAGCCACTTCTTCGCCGCGCAAGATCGCTTCCGTACGCCAATCGAGCACCGTGAACAGCATTCCGGTTTGGACTAGCAGAATCGAAACGGCGATCGCCAGGCTCAACGAAATTCGTTTAGCGAATACGCGGTCTGACCTGGCCCCTCGAGAAATCAGGCAAGCCACTACGAGGGCGGCGGCAAGGAATAGCTCAGTCGCATTCAGCGCGTGAAATACCAGGTGGCCAATCGACAGAGCGTCTTCCAGCGATATTCGTTCGGGCTGGAATCGCAATGGAGTTTCTACGTAAGCGATAAACGCAGCGATCCCGAACCAGAGTATCGACAGCACGAACGAGTAACGCGAAAATGCACGATGCATCAAAACATTCCGGACGGTTCAACGGCTACGCCGATGTGATGATTGGAATCAGGGTTGCGGTCATCACGGCAGTGTTAACCGCAGCGATTGCCGCTTTGGTGGCGTCTGCGGCAAGGATCTCGCCTTGGGCAAGTTCTTTGATCCGTTGCTTGTGTTGCTTCAATTCCATTGGTGCAAAATTAGGTGCGAGCAAACAGGCATGGCTGGCAATCGCAATCAGCACGGCCGTTCTTTCATCGGGAGCATTGGCTTCGTTAAACATGACGTCGGCCATGCGTTGGCGGATCGCGTCCTCAAACGTCCCATCGACTTCCGGATAGGTTTTTTGAGTGAACATGAAAAGCAGTTTTCGCTGGTCCCTTTTCAGGATGCCTTTGGTGCACAAAAGACCCGCTGCCTTGTCCAGGAAGTCCTTGATTTTGACCGCTTTGAAGATCCAGTCTCGCGCACCGAGGTTCTTTTCGGAATCAATAATCATCTGTAAGAACTCGTCAAGCAGAGGCTGGCCAAATGGCTCCTCGTTGACGACCGCGATGATTTGTTTTTTATCGTCGTTCGCAACGATTCGTTCGTACAGTAACAACTCACTCAGCATCGCACCGGCCATGGCGTAGGTATGCATCCCGGTCAGCGACGTACCCTTGGCATCGTGCAACGCAAGCAACAATATTTCGTGATGAAGGAAAAGGTCTTGTGCCATGTCGTCGGCTCGATTGAAAAGGGGGTAGGTTTGAAACTGGGTGCGAATGGAATTAGCTCAATCGTAACTCACTTCCGTCCTGTGGCAACTGTTGGGTCGATGGCGGATCGAGTTACGTTGGCTCGGGGTGAACTCGCTTTAGGCGTTCACGTCTGCGGCTTACGATTCGCCATAAGCCCCATGCCCAGAAACAAGATGCCGAACGCCAGCTGAACCAGGCCCAAAATCCTGAAATACGACCAACCATCTTCAAACAGCCCAAAGATTAGCAACGGTCCACTGGCTGCGACCGACAGGCACCCGCCGAGTGCGATCAGTAGCCACGCTTTGTTGGAGCGTATCAACGACTTTCCTTTTTTGTAGGGCGGCACCATCACCTTGGGTTCTGGCGGTTTCGGCTCGTCCTCATGCGGACGCCAATCGCAATGCACACAAGCGGCGTGCAGCCCGGGTCGCGGTTCCCGGCATTCGGGGCAAGGATACATTGGGTCCTCCACAGTAGCAGTACTCGTGATCCAACATCATTCTGATGTAGCGGTGTTAGCGC
>CAZPOL010000093.1:0-13091 GCA_964588195.1 uncultured Pirellulaceae bacterium
CTTGCCTGGAACTCCAGATTCTGCGAGGTAATGTCCACTCTTGCGTCGAATTTCTTGAGCTGTCGGGGTTGTTTGATTGGTCAGGCGGCAAGCGAGCCCGTAGGGATAGCTCGCGTTAAGCCGCCAGTGACTTGGTTACCTATTGGTTTCGTCCTTTCGGGCGTTAGGGTTCTTGCTTCACTACAAAAATTCCTAACAGCTCGAGGACTATCCTTCAGACAAAACGTTAATCAAGACCGGAGAAGTGAATCTGAAAGTGCAGATCATTTAGCAATATCACTTGAACGGTCCGGTCACTTGCCTTGCCCATTGAAACGGCTGGCCAGTCCGATGATAACTGCGGTAACCAGCATTAAAACGGCGCCCATCGAATAGGGCAGGGTGATGCTTTTCTTCAGCAGCGGGATACCGATTGCCGAACCCAGAATCCGTGCCATCGCGTTCAAACTCTGCGCGAACCCCAGTACTGATCCTTGTTGATCCGAGCTGGTCCATTTGGAAACCAGTGCATGCAACGAAGGCTGAATGAATGCAAAGCCGGATGAGATCACGGTCAGACCGGCAAACATCCACGAAACCGATGGCAAGCGAATCGCGTACATCAACAGCAGGAACCCAACGACCTCCAGAATCAAACCGATCTGCAACAACATGATGTCGTTCAGTCGTTTGGTCAGCGGTCGAATGATGCCTCCCTGCACGATCGCCAGCACGAAGCCGACAAAAGCGAACGTCAGCAACATGTTTCGCCATGAGAAATCGAATGGCGTTTGCTCGATCCCGTGCTCGCTGCGCCACAACAGCAACGACAGTGTCGTTTCGAATTGGACGAACGCGAAAATGCAAACCGAATATCCCAACAGCAGAATCAGGATTGATTTGCGACTGAGCGCGTGCTTCAGGCCCGCCACATCCAACCATTTCCGAGCCGTCGATTGAACTCCCGGTGGTTTGGACTCTGGCAACATAAAGATCGCCATCAACAAAGCGATCGCCGACAATGCCGAAGCCACAATGCCCGGCCACGGACCCGGGTTGCCTTCGCCTTCCGGTAATGCCAGAAAACCGAGCAATGGTCCGAAAGTAAATCCAAAGCCCATCGCCATGCCGATCAAGGCCATGCCGTGCGAGCGTTTATCGGGTGGCGTCGAATCAGCGATATAGGCTTGTGTCGTCGGGATGGTGGCTCCGCAAATGCCCGCTCCGATTCTGGAAATGAATAGCCACGTTAAACTGTTTGCGAACGAGGCCCATGCGAACAGCCCATAAAAGACTGCCGAGCCCGCCAATCCAAGGATCAAGATCGGGCGACGCCCAACGCGATCAGAAATCATCCCCCAAATCGGCGCGAATATGAACTGCATAAAGGAAAAACTGGCCATCAACAGTCCGATCGTCCAGCCGTCGGCATCCATTGAAAATTGATCCGCGTAAACGGCCAACAATGGCATCACCATCCCAAAGCCCAGCAGGTCGATAAACACCGTCAGAAACAGCACCAACAACGACCCTTTGGAGGGTGCCTTGGCCGGCTTTTCCGACGTGTCGGAATTCACATTGTTTATCGCCGATTCGCCTTGATCGCTCATCCCTTTTTCACTCATCCCTAATGATTAACTCTGGCTGTCTTCTGGTTGTTGACTTGATCAATCTTCCGCTCATCCTACGCCAATTCAACCATTGACGAAACGGTCACACTGCGCAATAACCTTGGCTTGCAAAAATGTTCCTTAATCCATGAAATCCAGGAAAGTGAGGCGTCCACGCGATGCGCGTCGGCCTGCTACATTCGAGAATTCGAGTTGAAGAAAAGCTGCTTTTGGCAGAACTGAAATCACAAGGTGCCGAGGTCGAGCCACTCGACGTCCGCAGCGGAAAATGGTCGCTGGATCACCCCGACCCGTGGAAACGTTTCGACGTCATCTTCGATCGCTGCCTCAGTCACTCGCAATCTCTGACGATCGCCACCATTCTGGATGCCTGGGGCATTCCTTGTATCAACCGTTCCGAAGTGAATCGCATCTGCGGCGACAAAATCGAGATGTCCGCTGTCTTGCAAAAACACGGCATCCAGCAGATTCCCGCCCACGTCGCGGTTTCGCCGGAATCCGCCCTGGAACTGATCGAATCGATTGGCTACCCCTGCGTATTGAAACCAGCCGTGGGATCCTGGGGCCGTTTGCTGGCCAAAGTCAACGACCGTGACTCGGCCGAAGCAATCCTGGAACACAAGTCGACACTCGGCTCCGTCGGACACAGCCTGTTTTACATTCAGCCCTTTATTGAAAAGGGTGGAGAGGACATTCGCACGTTTGTGATCGGCGACGAGACGATCTGCGGCATTTTGAGAAAGTCAGAACACTGGATCACCAACACTGCCCGCGGTGCAACCGCTGCGAAGTGCGAGATCACTCCAGAGATCGACCAGTTGTCGGTGGCGGCGGCCAAGGCCGTGGGTGGCGGCATGCTGGCGGTTGATCTGTTCCGCACCAAGGACGGAAAACTGTTGGTCAACGAAATCAATTCGTCGATGGAGTTCCGCAACAGCAGCGAACCGACTGGTGTCAACATCGCAGAACGAATGATCGAGTTCGTTTTGCAGCATGGGAACTCGGATTCGGGAGACAAATCATGAGTGACAAGAAACGAGTCAGTGTCATTGGCGCCTCGGGTTATGTGGGCGGCGAATTACTAAGATTGTTGGCGCGGCACCCGGATGTCGAAATCGCGCAAGTCACCTCCGAACGCAACGCCGGGAAGTTCGTTCACAGCACTCACCCGAACTTGCGTGGATGGACGAAGCTGAAATTTTGCTCCATCGAACAAGTAGAGCCTTGCGATGTTTTGTTTCTGGCTCTGCCACACGGCAGCAGCTCGAAACAACTGGAACGATTCAGTGGGCTGGCCGAAAAGATCATCGATCTGTCCGCCGATTTCCGCCTGAACGATGCTGCCGAATACGAAAAATGGTACGGGCACCCGCATCCAACACCAGAAAAACTGAGTGAGTTCGTTTACGGGTTACCAGAACTGCACCGCGACCAATTGCAGAACGCCAGTTTTTGCAGCGGCGTCGGTTGCAATGCCACGGCGTCCAACCTTGCGTTGTTGCCACTTGCTCGCGAACAGGCGATCGAGTCCGTTGTGATCGAGGTCAAAGTGGGATCGTCCGAGGGCGGCAACAAGTCCTCCTTGGCCACACATCACCCCGAACGCAGCGGCAGCATGCGATCATTCGCTCCGACCGGTCACCGGCACCAGGCCGAAATCTTGCAGGAAGTCGGCCCGTTCTCGCTTCACTTTTCCGGTACTGCGGTTGAAATGGTGCGAGGCGTGTTATGCACGGCTCATGTTTTTCTGAACAAGGAGATGGACGAAAAATCGATCTGGGCCTTGTATCGCGAAGCCTACAAAGACGAACCGTTCGTACGAGTCGTCAAGGAGAAACGAGGCATCCATCGTTACCCCGAGCCCAAATTGATCGCCGGCACGAATCTGTGCGACGTCGGATTCGAAAAGGATCCCACCTCGAACCGCGTCGTAATCGTCAGTGCTTTGGACAACCTGATGAAAGGGGCGGCCGGTTCAGCCGTCCAGTGCATGAACCTGATGATCGGTGCCCCGGAAACGACCGGGCTGGAATTTATTGGCCTGCATCCAGTTTAGCATTTTTCGCTGGCACGTTTGAAAACCGAGCGAAAATCAGAATGGAAAGCCCCATCACCAGGCACAAGTACAGCACCAGAGCGACAACAACGACCGGCATGTTGAGCGATCGGTCCGCGTTCCCAATATTCGCCTGAATCGTCATTTGAAAAACGACGACCATGAAGATGGCAGTAGCTGCTGCGATCCAATTCAACACGCTCTGATTAAAAACGATCGTTGCGTCTTTTCGATCTTCGTGCAACCAATATTCCTTGTTCGGAATGTTAAGCAATGAAGGTGGCAGTTTGCTCATCAAGAACCCAATCCCCACCATCATCAAGGCCAAGCCAAATTGCAACGCAACGAAGAACACCAAAAAGGCAGTGCGACTCATCGACCCATCCGCCTGACCATTGGCACCGAAGTGGGAAGCCACCTCGTCGGGCAATTGGCCTCCATAAATCACGACTTGAGCGATCGTCGTAAGTAACGCAGCCGCCAAGACCAACAGTGACCATTTGCCAGACATCAATTGACTCTCAACTTTCGAAATTAGGTGTTCGCGTCTCTCAACTCTATTATTCGCTTTCCGAGCTGAATTATCTTGAAGATACGTGGCGAAATTCAAAAATGCGCTCCGACTAAATGGCACTGGTCTTTGACCTCGATTGCCCATCGGTCCAGCGTTTTTTATCTGAATTGGCCGTAACAGAATCTGCGGCGATCCGCTTATTAACTCAGGAAGCAAAGATCCTGAAACAAGCAGTTCTGGGCCTCTCCAGCAAAAAACGAAACAAAACCGAAACAGAACAGGAGCAAACCGATGCCAGACGGAAAACGAAGAAGACGTCACTCAGAAAACACAGCCCGCCGTCGCTGGTATGCCAGCCATCGAGCTCGGCGGTTTGCCTTGAGACTATGGAATGTCCGGTAATTTCCGTGAATCGAACCGTAATAAAAGGCCGCTGCGCCCCCACGTTGGGGTACTAACTTTCACAATACATTCCTCTGGCTTGGCCGTCCATTTGTGATAGTTAGTCGGGTTATGCGGGCGTGAACGCGTCATCTGCGAAAGCCATGCCTGCCAGCCACCAAAAAATGTTGCAAAAAGACACCATTTTGACCCTGAATCTCTGTTGAACGTATTTTGACTCCAACTAGTGTGAAACATGTTCTGATATCGCGCCCCGGATATCAAATGAAAGATGTCTTAATAACTACCTGGAGTCTACCGATGAAGTTGTCAATTCCTGCACTGCTGGCCGTTGCTATGGTCGCATGCCTGTTCTGCGTATCAGCACCTGCCTACGCACAAGAAGATTCACCCAAAGTAAATGACGCCAAGCCAGTTGCCGCACCGCACTCGTTTGTCGTTCGTATGCGAAACAAGAAGTACCTGGAAGGCAGTCCCGTTGAGTTCGCCTTCATTGACTTGTACGTCCTGGATACAAAAGTCACCGTGCCAATGGAGCGTATCAAAGGCGTGTTGGTGGCTTCTCAACCGGACGAGTTGAGCACACTGGCTTTGACTGACGGTCAATTGCTGACCGGCCAAATCGACTTGCCTGAATTGCGTCTGATGGTCGAGTGGGGCGATGCCACGATCAATCGAGACATGGTTCGTTCGATGGTTCGTTCAGACGACCTGGTTTGGCAAGAACAAGAAACGCCAAACGGCAAGAAGTGGTACCTGAACTCTCGCAGAACGGTACCTAACAATAACACTGGTACTTTCACCGGACGTTAAGCAACACTCCCGTCGATGACATGGGGTAAGCACAGAATCAGAATAAATCAAAAAACCGCATCACGTTTTGTGATGCGGTTTTTTTCGTTAACGACTCTGCCCTGCGTTAGACTTTCAGCTCTGACTGAGACAGTTCCTTAATCTCTCGCTTGCTGCTCAAATAGTAAACCAGCCCAATCGCCGCCACGAACAACAAGATAAACCGGAATCCTAACGCCACGACAAAACCGTGTTCGCTGGGAATTTCTGTACTCGAGAACGCTCGATACAAATAGTTAACCGCCGCCTCCATGCCGCCCAAACCGCCCGGCAACGGCACCGCATTGGCGACCATGGCAATCGGCGAAATAACCAGGTGTTGAGCCGCCGATGGGTGAGTATCTGAAATCCCTCGGGCGATAGAGAAGAACGAAGTTGCGAATCCAATATTGACCAGAATGCTCAACAAGAACGCAGCCACAACCGACCCAAATCGGTTTCGATAGGCCAATGCGACTTGCACCAACCGCTTAAACAAACCCCCGACTTTCGGCAGCTTGGCAATCCGCTTGTACAGTTTCGTTTTGTGGAATCGCGGCGTAAAAAACAACACGCCCAAACCTGCGTAACCAATCAGGCTTAACGCGATCGTTACCAGGCAGACCCAATGCAGAGCCTTGTTCTCGGCCGCATGTTTCAAATCCAGCCCTGAAAAGTCGGTCAACAGATAGGCAACCGAAGCGAAGGAGAACATTGCCAACAGACCAATCGCCCGGTCGAAGATCACCGAGGCGACCGCTTCCGGTGCACGTCCCGGGATTTGCCTCGCCAGAAAAACCGACTTCAACGCATCGCCGCCCAACACGCCTACCGACATCAGATTCAACAGGTTTCCCAGGAAGCCCAATCGAACGGCGTCAAAGAATGAGAACTCAAGATCCAACGCCCGCACCAACAGGTACCAGCGATAAAATGAAACGATCGCCGTGCTGACTCCCACACCCAAAGCAAACACCAGCCAACCGTATCGCTTTTCCGAATTCCAAAGCACGTCAAATTGATCGGCTTGTTTGGTTTGGTTGTACAGCCATGCCAATATCAGGAACGAGATTCCATACTTGGCAATCGTAATCAGATATTTATTCACGCGAACTCGTTAGTCGGTTGAATCGATGGGGTCGGGAGCGAATCAGGGTGTTGGGTAATTGATGCAAAAACGCTGAACCAGTAAAGCAGGTCGGCAAAATAGCGCCAACTTCAATTCTTGACAAGTTCGGACGCGACTTCGCTCTTGCGCCAGTCGATGATTTGCAGTTCCACATTCCGCCGCCCACGAAACTCGTTGATAATCGGCTTGTAGGCGAAATCGAAAACACCCGTTTCCCAATCGAGTTGATCTGCCCACTCGCCGCCGCCGAAGGCCACGGCCCGCATGCGAATGTCCTGCTGAATCAACTGCAATGACAGATGCCGTTCGCCGCCGCCGATTTTTTTAGGCGGTGCGGTCAACTTGACTCCGCAACTACAGAAAATTGGCCGTCGATTCTCCATCCCGAAGGGAGCCAGTTTCTCCATGTCGTTCAGCGTTTGCATCGTCAGGTGACTTAGCGGCACTTCCATATCGACCTTCAAACTTGCTTCGAAGTCCGAGGGCTCGGTGTTCTCGCTGACGTATTCGCAAAGCGCATCGCGAAAGGAATCGATCTTGTCGTCGCTGACTCGCAATCCCGCCGCAGCCCGGTGTCCACCGCAGGTTTCCAGATGCTGGGCACAGGCATGCAAAGCCTCATACAAGTTGACGCCGCAGGCCGTTCGACCAGAACCAACGGCCGGCTTGCCACCAGCCACCTCCTCTTGGGCGATCAGCACCGTCGGGCGATGGTATTTTTCGGCGATGCGTCCAGCCACAATTCCGATCACGCCTTTATGCCAGTCGCGACTGGCCAACACCAAAGCTGGCTCGTCCTGTAAATGCTGTTCGGCGATCATCTTGTTGGCTGCCTTTTGGATCCGTCGCTCCAGACTCTCACGACTACTGTTCAGCTGGTGAATGTAGTCCGCCAGATCTTTGGCTCGCTTCGCCGAGTCCGTCGTCAATAACTCGACGCCCAATTGTGCCTGGCCTAAGCGTCCGGCGGCATTTAATCGCGGTGCCAGGCAAAACCCGATATCTTCGGCCGTCAACGAAGGCTTGTGTTCCAATTTATTCAGCTTGATCAATTCCTGCATTCCAACGACGGTCTCGTGCCGCAAGAATGCCAGACCGTGTGCGACAATCAACCGGTTCTCGTCTTGTAACGGAACAACATCGGCGACCGTTCCAATCGCAGCCAACCCCAAAGCCAACAACAGATAATTTCGATGGGCCTCGCTGACCTTGTCGTTGTCACTGGCTCGTTGACAAAGCGCCCAGGCCAATTTCAGCGCTACGCCGGCTCCGCATAATCCAGCAAACGGATAATCGTGGCCGGGTAGTGCAGGGTGCACGATGGCGACGGCGTCAGGCAATTGCTCGCCCCATTGATGGTGATCGGTGATGATCAAATCCATCTCCAGTCGCTTGCAGGTCTCGGCCTCGTGCACACTGGCGATTCCACAATCGACCGTGACCACCAATTGTGCGCCGTCCTTTTTCACTTTCTGCAACGAATCATCATTCAGGCCATAACCGTCATCCAACCGGCTGGGCACAAAGTAGGTCACGTTGCCGCCCAGCAAGTTGATACAACGGACGAGAATCGCGGTCGAAGTCATACCGTCGGCATCGTAATCGCCGTAGATGCAAATCCGCTCGCCACCTTTGATCGCATCAAAGATACGCTGCGAGGCCACCTCGACTCCGGGCAACAGCATCGGCGCTCGCAGACTTTGAAACGGCTTGTCCAGGAAATGCGCGATCTGGTCCCTGTCCGTCATGCCGCGTGAGACCAATAGATGTGCCAACACGGGGGACACGCCTGCCGTTTTCTCGACCTGTTGAATCGTTCCCGAATCGTGAGGCCTGATTTTCCATTTCCGTTGCATTACGATTCCTCCTGAAACACGGTAGGCTCAAATGTCAGCTGTAAACTCTCGCCGCTCGCCAGTTCGTCCCACCGAGCGAACAATTCGACCAGCTTCGAATTAATTCTGGCCAGCTGGTCCGCCTGGATCCGGAAACCAACCGCCGATTGATTTTGCCTTTGCTCGTTGTACGTTGCCAAAGACTGATTGATCTGTTCGACCGACCATTCGACCTGGCTGGCTGACTGCATATCCAATTGACCAACCAACGCCTCGATCAGATTTGCTTGCCATGGCAACGGTTGACCGCGACGTCCCAGCGGGTCTTCGAAGTCTTGAATGTCCCAGCCCGCTGCGATCAAGGAATAGAATCCTTGCAGCTCCGTCAATTCAGTTTCAACGGCGTAGTGAGTCAAATCGTGGCGTGCGAAGAATCCCGCATGCTGGTCGGTCGGACGCTGCCAGGTGGGGCTGCCGTCCGAGCGAATACAAGTTAGCACCGATCCGGTCGACTGAGCGTTGGTTGTTTTCTTGAATCGAATGATCATTCGAAATCCAATTCACTCCCCAAGCCAGATCGCCAACAAAAAAAGTTTGCCAACCGGAAAGGCTGACAAACTGAGATTGTATCAATTTCGGGGTCGTTGAGACCCACGGCAAGCGAGAGCTTACTTTTTCTTTTCGACATGCACAGTATGTTTGCGCAGACGAGGCGAATACTTTTTGAGCTTCAACTTTTCGCCGCCTGACTTACGCCGGATCGTGTAGTTGTAATCACCCGTCTCTTCGCAGACGAGGTGCACAACCTCCAGCTTTTTCTTGCTTTTTGCCATTACCGTTTCTCCGGATGTGGTCCACTTCTGTTAAGGGACAGATTGTAGCCAATCAGCCGCCCCAGCGTAATAGGTCAAATCGACAGAAATTACGGCGTTTCTGCAGGAAAACAGAGCCCCGCAGCGGGCTTTCGGGCCAGAATCTCGAACCGCGCGTTGTTGGGCGTTGGTGGCTTCACTGTGGTCGATCAGGCACTGGCCGGCTGGTACCTGGTGAACCATTGGCTAATCATATCGGCGACGAAGTTCACGTCATCCCGTCGATCCACCAACAAATGATCTGAGCCATCCAGAGTCACAAAACTCTTCGGTGAATTCGCTGCCTCAAACATCTTCAGCCCCCAACTGTAAGGCAAAGTCTGATCCTGAGGTGAGTGGAAAATCAGGATCGGCGATTGCAGCTCCGCCACCCGCTGTTCAATCTCGTAGCTTCGCAAGTCGTCGATCAACTGCTTCTTCAGCGTGTACTGGAAACCGCCAATGTTAACGACGCCACTGCCCTCAGCCAAAATCTCCGGGCTGGATTCGACCAGGAAACCGGCCAGCCGTTCCGTTGAACTGGGCGAGGCGATCGTGACGACTGCCGTAGCCGATCGGACCTGATTGGCCATCGTCGCCGTTGCCGTGCCGCCGAGACTATGGCCAATCAACAGCGACGGCCCCTGGTGTTGCTCTTCCAAAAAATTTGCCGCGGCCAACAGGTCCTGGCAGTTGGTTGTGAAATTCGTTTCAGAAAAGTCACCCTCGCTATCTGCCAGCCCAGTGAAGTCATAACGCAGCACGCAGATTCCGTTGTCAGCCAACCGTCGACTGACTCGAACGGTCGCCTTCAGGTCCTTGGTGCAGGTGAAGCAATGCGAAAACAATGCGAACGCGCGAGGCGGCTCTGCCGGCCATTCCATAATGCCCGAAAGTTGTTGACCTCGCCCGTTGGGAAAACTGACACGTTCGCTCGTTCGTTTTTTGTTGTTTGGTTTCATGTAACGATTATGCAACAAGAACCGAATCAACCAAACGCCTGTTATTACAAACTGCTTACATTTCAAACACGCAATTGAAGCTAGGATCGGTATTGATAGATCCGTAGTGGACAAGGCAACGAGTCCATCAGAGCACATGACACGGCAAGACTCGTTGCCTTATCCACTACGCCACTACGGAAAATTTGAAAAAGACATTTACGAACCGCCCCGGAGAACAGTCTCATGCTCTTGAATTTGAAACGACGCCTGCCAGTCGTGGCCCTGTTGGCATTACTACTCCTGATTCAATCGACTTCGCTGCAAGCCAGCGACGACGACAACCCTCACTTGTTAAAAACCCGCACAACCAGCGTCTCGGTATTCAAAAACGGGATGGGGTTTTTTACACGCGAGGGAACGGCGCAAAAACGTGACGGTTGGGTGATGGCCGAGCAAATTCCACCCGCCAGTTTCGGTACGCTGGCGATCTACTCGACTTCACCAGACGAATGGGTCGATATCGTGGGCACGGGTCCGGGCGAGGTCATAGAATTTAACGACGTCGATCAGGCCAACGACCAAACCACCAAACGCAAACGCCTAGCCGAATCATTGAACCTGTCGATCGAGGTTGCGTGGCAGGACAAAAACGAAAGCACTCAAACTGTGGCCGGAAAACTGGTCTCGATCGGACCCGAGTACGCCATCCTGACCAGACAGGCAAACTTCGCGGTACCAATCGAAAAAATCACGCGAATGCAAATCTTGCAGATGCCACTACGGATTCACTTGCAAAACGAAACCGCAAACGCTGATGCTGAAACAGATGAGGCCAAATCCACGATCGGCATCGCCTATCTCAGTAAAGGCATCACCTGGATCCCGGAATACACCGTGCGAATTCTGGACGATGACACCGCCGAACTGACGCTTCGTGGAACTGTAATCAACGAGGCCGAAGATTTGATTCACTGTGATATCAATTTGGTCGTCGGCGTTCCCCATTTCGCGCACTCGGACAAGATGGCTCCAATCGCTGTGGGACAGACAGTCCGCAAGATCGCGGCCGCATCCAGTAACTCCATGGTGCAAAGCCAGATCATGAGTCGGGCGGCCATCGTCAGCAACCAGCAGAACGCCGACCAGTTTGCTCAACTGGACACCAACGCCCCGGGCGTTGAGAACGCGGTCGGCAAGTCGGGTTCGACAGCTTCCGTCACCAACAACCTGCCTGACATGTCGGCCTCCGGCGCCGCCGACTTTACGGTGTACACCAAGAAAGACATGACACTGCGAACCGGCGAACGAGCGATCGTGACGCTGTTCAAAAAGAAGATCTCCTTCAAACACGTTTATCGTTGGCACGCGCCCAAACGAATGGAGCACCTGTTGCGACTGGAAAACAACACTGATTCAGCGTGGACGACCGGACCCTACCTGGCTCTCAGCGAGACTCAGCCGCTCAGCGAAGACCTGTTGCTTTACACACCACGCGGTGGCGTCTGTGACATTTCGGTTTCGAGCGCCATCAACATCGCTCACGACAAGAATGAGCAGGAAGTTGATCGCGATTTGAAAGCACACGCCGTCGGATCGAAGAAGTATTACGACCGGGTGACGCTGGAGG
This sequence comes from uncultured Pirellulaceae bacterium, assembly GCA_964588195.1. GTDB lineage: Bacteria > Planctomycetota > Planctomycetia > Pirellulales > Pirellulaceae > CAJQPP01. The sequence continues at coordinate 11,800 of CAZPOL010000093.1, forward strand.
GAAAACTGAAGTTGCGAAACTTCGAGAAGGTACCAGCGCGGGTCTTGATCCGGATTCCCGTTGAGGGCAAGCCGACAGAGGCATCCAATGAGGGTGTAGTTTCAGTCGATGCCCGGAACTTGAAACTGTTGGAGCGAACCGGTGTCGTCGAATGGAACCTGACGTTGACCCCGGAACAGCAACTGGAACTGACCTATCAATACGAGAAGTATGTTCCGTCACAATAATTGACATCGCGAAGGTTTCCAGACTCCGACAACTATCCGCACCGTCAGAGGCTAGATACCTACCCTGCGAAAATTCCATCCGTTTGGGCGCAGCCTTGGTTCCGAATTGGAACCGAGGCTATCGCCAAAACAGCCGGATTTCGTTGGAAAAAACAAACGCCGATTGAATAAACCGACGCTGCCCAATTAGCAATCGTAGTACAAGCAAAACTCGTACGGGTGAGGCCGCAAGCGCATCGGATCGATCTCGTTCTCGCGTTTCCACGAACACCAGGTATCGACGACGTCCTGAGTAAACACATCGCCACGCAACAGGAACTGGTGGTCAGCTTCCAGAGCGTCGATGGCTGCCGACAGGGATGCCGGAGTCTTCGGAACGCTGGCTGCTTCTTCGGCTGGCAAGTCGTAGATGTCCTTGTCCAGTGGCTCGCCAGGATCAATCTTGTTTTGAATCCCGTCCAGGGCGGCCATCAACAATGCCGAGAACCCGAGGTACGGATTGCAAGTCGGATCGGGACAGCGGAACTCAATACGCTTGGCCTTCGGCGACGGACTGTACATTGGGATGCGGCAACTGGCCGAGCGGTTTCGCTGGCTGTAAGCCAGGTTGACCGGAGCCTCGTAGCCCGGAACCAATCGCTTGTAGCTATTGGTCGTTGGATTCGTGAAAGCCAGGATCGCCGGAGCGTGCTTCAGGATTCCACCGATCGCGTACAACGCCATCTCGCTGAGTCCCGCGTAGCTGTCGCCGGCAAACAATGGCTTCTCATCCTTCCACAACGACAGGTGCACATGCATCCCGGAACCGTTGTCGCCGTAGATCGGCTTGGGCATGAACGTCACCGTCTTGTTGTGACGCAAGGCCACGTTTTTGACGATGTATTTGTACTTCATCAAATCGTCGGCCATCTCGACCATCTTGTTGAACCGCAAGTCGATCTCACTCTGACCCGCCGTTCCGACTTCGTGGTGCTGACACTCGACTTCCAAACCACAATCAATCAGCGTCTGCATCATGTCGTTTCGGACATCCATCAGATGATCGACCGGTGGCACCGGAAAGTA
>CAZPOL010000093.1:13191-20534 GCA_964588195.1 uncultured Pirellulaceae bacterium
GGTTGCGGCACGATCAGCATGTCCGACTCGTCAATCGCTTGCCAGCCACGAATACTGGAACCATCGAAGCCCAACCCGTCTTCGAACGAGTCCTCCGTCAGGTGCGAAGCCGGGATCGTGGTGTGTTGCCACTGCCCGATAAAATCCATAAATCGCAGATCGATCGCTTTCACATCGTTCTCGCGGCACATTGCCAGTACCGATTTGGGAGTCATTTAATTTTTCCTGTTTGCAAAAAGTTTAAGGCGAAACGAACCAGGCACATGGGCTCGCCCGTTAGCGTTCCCGACGGAAGCAACTGCGGGACCAAATCGTTGCCAAACGAAAAAAACTTGCCGAGTTTTCTGAAGTCACGGAAAAACGCGTATGGAATTCGATCGCCAGGAACCGGATCGCACGATCGGTTGTTCGAAAAGCCGATTTGATGCGGAACAGACTGCTGAATCCGCGAGCAAAACGAACCGACTTCGCGCGATTTTTGAGCAATTGTTTTCCGCTCTGGATTCGGGCACAACCCCAAAGCTATTTGGCTCGCAGTCCTTTGCCAGGAGTTGGCCTTCCTGCATTATTTCAACTCACTTTTTATTACCTGGGCAAGCGCCCCCTTGGCTTGACGATAAGTGCCCTTCACCTAACCTTATCGCGGAAGAAAAAAAGATTCGTTCAATCCATCTCGTTTTGGGGGGTTAGCTGTCGCCGACGAGACCCGCTGCAAGAAGGGACTGCTTTTCAGTTTCTGTGCGCCTTCCGCAAACTCAGCCCACTTTGCCATATAAACGCTTGCTGTTTTCCGTACACTTGTGGCATGAACCAACCGACCGAGAAAAACCAGCTAGACCCTTTGCGATGGGTTCAGAAGTATGGAGACATCTTCTATCAATACGCAATTCGGCGTTTGAATGATTCGCAGGCTGCTGAGGACGTTGTGCAGGAAACATTCCTGGCGGCGTTCAAATCGTCGATCAATTTTCGCGGCGACTCGCTCGAATCGACATGGCTCAGTTCCATCCTGAGAAAAAAAACGGTAGACGTCATACGGAAACGGGAACGACAAAGGAAAGCTCAACCGATTTCGGACGGCGTCGAAGTCAATGATTTTTCTGAGGCGCAATGTATCGAGGTAATCGGCGCGTCGTTCTCAATGCCACCGTCGAAAGCGATGACGGACGCTGAGCTCATAAATCTGGTGCATGATTCCTTGGCACGCCTGCCTAAAAACCAGGCGGATGTATTTGTGCTTCGTGAGCTCGAACATATGGAACCTGAAGAGATTTGTGAGTTGCTGAGCATCTCAAGGAAGAATCTGTGGGTCAGACTTTACCGAGCAAGAGTAGCCTTGGCCAAATCGATTTCCGACAAGCTTGCCAGTGACGATATGGCAGGTCTTGCTGACAAGGTTCCGACCAGAAAACGTGGAGTTTGAATCGTTGCCTGCAGAAACTGTGAAGCTTCCCAACGCATTCACCTTCAACCTGGTTCGTGTCGCTGTTCAATGTGAATCAAACATCCCAAGAAGCAATTCGTTCATTTAGGGTTCAATTTGTTTATGCAGCCAAACAATCACCGATGCCCAGGCAAATTTCAGTTAGTCTCTAGTCAAATGATTTTTGTGGATCTTCCAACTCCAGGTTTCAGTCAAGGCACCCGCCCAACAAATCTCATCGTCTATGCGTCGTCCCCGGCACCGGCAGTATAAAGTTAACAGCACGAATGACCGACTCACAGTATTTTTGGCGTCTCCTTTCCGAATCGTTTGACAGAGAATTGTCGAACGAGGAAAAGAATCGCCTTGAACACTTCATGGCCGAGCACGAAACTCCCCGTGAATTCGAGGAGTTCTTTCGGCGAATACGCGGTTGCGCTTTTCCGGAAGAACCTGGTAAAGCGGTACCATTCGCAGGGCAGCGACTGGGTGACCAAAAGAAGAGTGAAATACAGTCCCTGCTTGAATCGGCAATGAATCGACGACAGGATTCGCTTTCCAATCGTGACGTCGTTTTTGCGTGTGAACTCGTAAACCAGGGCGCGATCAGCCTGGGCAGGTTGACGGAAAAAATTTCAGCATGGGATTCTGATTCCAGATCGTTCCTGGGATTCCTGGAGAGCCAGTCTGCTTTGCCAAATTCAAATCTGTCGGAAATCGATTCACGTGTCAGTGAAACAATTTTCACACAAACGCTTGATCAAACGATTCTTGACGAGGTCGTCTCAGCGATCAAACAACGGGTCCCGGCAGATACTTGCACAATTTTCGAGAGTGCGCCGGACGATCTGGATAGTTTCGAGTTCTTTAAGCTACTCGATAAAACCATTGTCGGCGAAACTCGCGCTTTTGAATCACTTCTCGACAGACTGATCAATGAATCGCGATTGGTGATTCTGCAGGCCAGAATGTTCAGTCAAACGTTACGAATAAAGCCCGTTGTTGATGAAATCACGCTGCGACTGGTAGGCCGCAAGAAGATGGATCAGGATCAACTTGGTTGTTATTATCGAAATGTCGGCAGCGCGATTCGGAAACTCTTTCAATCGGATCCGCAATTAGGAGACAGCTTGCTGCCTTCGATTGGTACCACACAGGTCGCCGTGAAGCAGATTGTCGATTCACTGAAACAGTTGGCCAGTGAAGAACCGGGCTTTGTTCAGATGTTCAACTTGCGATTTTTTGCCGGACTGACTGTTCAGCAGGTCGCCAGCCTGCTCGGTTTCTCTGAGCAGAAAGTATCAGCTGAATGTGGCTATGGAATTGCTCGTTTGATGCAATTGATTAACGCGTGAATTCCCATGACTGACAAAGAAATATTCAAGGAAATCTGGTCGATCAAGGATCCCGAAATTCGAGTTGAGCGTTTACGCCAGCTTGAATCCCGGCATGCCGACGTCGCTGCGAGAATCAAACCGTTGCTGCAGTACAGCGGTCAGTTTCAATCGATCCTCGATGATCCGTTAATCTTATTGAAATCACCAGCAGAGGATCAGCCGACCAATCGCTACGCCATCACCAGCGAATTGGCTAAAGGCGGAATGGGCGTAGTCTATACGGCCTACGATTCGCAAATGCGTCGCGAAACAGTTCTCAAGTGTCTTCAACCGAAACATCGAGACAATTTCCGGGCCGTACAACGGTTTTACAACGAGGCTCATATCACCGGCCAGCTTCAACACCCGGGAATCGCGCCCGTTTACGAACTGGGAGAACTGGATGATGGGCGACCTTACTATTGCATGAAGTTGGTCAAAGGAAAAACGCTTGCTCAATTTCTGGCTGACAGAGATTCCAATTCCTCTGACCAGACTCGATCGTTGAATTTCTTTCTGCAGATTTGTCAAACGATGGCTTTTGCTCATGAACGCGGAATTCTTCATCGCGACCTCAAGCCTTCAAACATTATAGTTGGAGATCACGGTCAAACCCAGATCATGGACTGGGGAGTTGCAAAGAGCCTGGCCGCCACTGATGAATTTTTCAGCTTTGTGGCGAGCAAGCCAGCGCATGTCGATATGACCAGCGCGTTGGAATCCGCCGACACGAAAAATACCAATCCAGATCTTACGCATCACGGCCAGATTATCGGCACGCCGGGCTACATGTCACCGGAACAAGCAATGGGCCAAAATGATCTCATTGGAAAACGATCTGATGTTTACTCCCTTGGTGCGATCCTCTGTGAAATTCTGACCGGGTCAGCGCCCGTTGGGACCGAAGCCCGCTCGATGGATGAATTTGCATCATCACTGGGCGGTTGCAACCAGCGTCTTCAGGATTCAAACGCCGATGTTGAGATGGTCGACTTGGCGCGATCTTGCTTGCAACAGAAACCGGAGAACCGGCCACCAGACGCCGACGCGGTCGCTAAAATCATGTTGGCCTATTTTGAGACTCGGGATGCGTCGGCTCGTGCGACTCAAATCAAACTGGAAAAAGAACTAACCCTTACGGAAGAAACACACAAACGCCGGCTCATGTTTGCGAGTTGTGTAGCGGCCTGCCTTGGCATTCTTGTCGCTGGAATTGTTGGTACGTCGATTGGCTTTTACAAGGAGAATGCAGCCAGAACGCTTGCGGATGAGAAAGCGGAAGATGCGCGAATCGCAAATGATCTAGCCATCGCAGCGAGAACTGCAGCGGACGATTCGAAAACAGAAGCGGAGAATCGGCTGGAGCAATTAAAAAAAGGAAACGCTATTCTCGAGTCTCTCTTCGACAACCTGCATCTCAGTCGAAGTTTACCTACGGGCCAACCGCTGATTGATTTACTGGCCGAAAATCTCGACAAAGCCACCTTGCAACTGGAAGGTGATCCAATCGGAGCGCCCGATGTCGTCGCTTCGTTTCAGTTGACGATCGGGAAGTGTTACCATGAATTGGGGTTTGAAAAAAAGGCGATCCCCCTGCTTGTAAAAGCCCACGACTTTGCGATGGCAGAGCATGGTATCGAAAACGAGATGACGCTGGAGGCCCAGTCTCGGCTGGCCGACGCGTTGTTATCTAACCATGAAACAGAGCGAGCACTGCCACTTCTTTTGCAACTCCAGGAATTCTACACCCGGGATAAAAAGACGGACACGTCTCGCTTCCTCAAGATTCAAATAAGACTGGCCTCGATTTATATCGCAAACCATCAATACAAGAATGCGTTGAACCTATTGGAGCCCCTTCGACAACTATCGAGAGACGTTTGGTACAGAGTATGGAACTCGACGGCCAAGCAAGGCATACATTCGTCACGTCAATCACGTAGGTTGGGCACTCCCGCCCGACTTCGGTGACGACCAGCAAGTAAGCGAATGATCTTTCGAAGCGCTTCCGACCGATAGTCGGTTTCCCGCCATCTTTATTGACCCGTTGGACTTTCCAACAACTGGTTCAAGACATTATCAACGAAAGTTCGGTCGCGAGTCAGACCGATATGATCCGTCGAAAGGAACGTCTCGTCGGTCCAGGGGATCATGCGAAATGGTCTCGCCCAACCTTCGGTCTTCCTTTCAGCAATCGCGCTTGTACGAGTGACCGTACCATCCCCGGCAGTCTTTATCTCTTTCTTGATCTTGCCATTGCGAGAGTTTATCAGAAGCTGGTGTAAAGTCTTCTTGGCGTCGCCCGCGTACAAGTGCATCTCCAAACCTGCCGGCAATGGGGCGCTGACATCCAGAGCCTGATGCAGTTGTCTGGCACGAAACAGACATTTTGCCTGATGTTCGAGCGCGATTTGACGCCGCTGCTCAACGGAGCAATTCGGCATCAATCTTGCCAAGGTCCGGTCCTGACCCTCGTCGGCCAATCCCCATCCCAACTGTTGCCATGTTTCTGGCGAGAGAATATCGGGAGAACTTCCGTCTTCAAGAATCAATGGCATGTCTTCGCTACGTGGGAGAAGCTGGTAGACAGCCGGCATCGTCCCGACGACTGCGGCTGGAAACTTTGGAATTGGCGGGGCAAGCTGCATCCCGTTTTTCATTTCCTTGATCGCTTTTGTAGAACCAAGGTTCGGTGTTCCCACCAGGAACACTCGCCCGACTCGTCTGGCACCTTCCCAGGTCAAAACCGGCATCGACCCATCATCGGGAAGTGGTTGATTGCCGTAACGCAAGTAGTACCTGGCAACCATGCCACCCATGGAATGTGCCACGATGTCAAACTTGATGTTCGGATTCTCGATTCCAAATTTTTCGCGATACTGTTGTCTCGTGTACGCGTCCTGTTGCTCGATGTAATGGTGCAACTGCGCGGCTGACTCACTAACATCTCTTCGCCAGTCATAGGCGAATTGAAAACAGGTAAAGTGATCGCTGTCATAGTTAACTTCATTCAAATGCGACGGACCACGAAAGTGCTGATCGCGGTAGCCACCAACGCCGAGGGTCGCCAGGACCTGAGCATAGGCGTTAACTCTGACCGGAATACCCGCTACTCGAAACGTAATCTGGTCGAGTGGCCCGTTTTGTTTCACTTGATCGTGTAGCTGATGCAGTGGCACTCCCACCTGCATCGGCAGCGCGAGTTCCGTCAGGCTTCGAGTCTTTAACGGACTGACCCCACTTGGACCCATTTCGCCCCAAACGGTTTCACCCGTTTGATTGTCAATCAATTGCGAACCCAGAATTCCAGGAATCACGATTACCGGATTGCGCTCGTAATCGGGCAGCTTCGCCAGATCGTTGTAGATTTCACCCAGACTTACTTGTCTGCGCTGTTGCAGCGACTGGCATCCAGAAAGCATCCCTAGGCAGCAAAGCAACACGACCAATCGAATGTAATTATCAGGCTGGCGTTTCATCGACTTGATCCTTAAGAATTGACAGCGAGCCAGATCCGCATCTGAAATTCGCTTGTCATGTCCGCTCCAAAAAGCTTGCAGGCACCAATACGAAAAATGATGAAGTCCATTTGCTTCAGCGTTTCCGTATGCAAGTCCCGGCTTAAACCAGGTCCCGCCTAAAAAACTCTCTGTACAATTTGTATATATCGGTGCAAAGCTCGGGCGAAATTAGCTATTTGGCCGATTGTCAGGAATAGAGATGGTGTAATGTTTCGAGCCTTTTGAGCCAAAAATGCAACGTTTTATCGAAGAACCGGGAAAATTTTGCTTCATAGCCTAACCTGTGCCAGCATGCCGTAATTGCGACCCGTTTCGAACGACCAATGCCCGAATTCCGACGTAACGAGATCCTGTCGGTATCAATGAGAATGAGTTATTGCATGAATGAATTGAGCAAGCTTGTTCTGTCGCCCTTTGAATGGACCATGAGCGACCAAATCTCGCACTCTCCGATGGAGATGGTTGTTCGCCTGGACTGCGTCGGTGAAATCGAAACGGCGAAGTTCGCAGACGCAATTTTGGCCGAGCTAAAACGCCAGCCACTCTTACAAGCAAATGCAACAATTGGCAAAACTCATCGGAAAAGCTATTGGCGTCCAGCAGCCAATTGTGATCCGGAAATATCGTGGAGCGAAGGGAACCCGGATGAAGGTCGTGGTTTCCCTAACGACTTTGTTCCGATCAACCTGGACAACGAAATTGGATTTCGATTTTATGGTTGGCGATTCTCTGCCGACGATCGACCTCGAATCGTTATGAAGTTCGTCTTTCACCACGCCTGCAGTGATGGAAAAGGAGGCCTTGGATTTGTGGAAAACACACTCCATCGGTACCAATGCTTGATGGATGAAAAAGCGGTCCTGCCGAGTGACTTGTCGCCCGTCGACGAAAAGCAGATTCTCAATCGTAGTCTTCCGGCTGCAAACAAGCTTCGGATGACAGATCGCATTTGGCGAGCCTTGGTGGTTCGCCCCAAACGATTTGGCAACCTGCTGTTTTCCAGGCCGCGATTGTTTACCGAGT
>CAZPOL010000094.1:0-20443 GCA_964588195.1 uncultured Pirellulaceae bacterium
GTGTATTCCTGTTCCGGGGCAGTAAGTTATTAATTCTCGACGGGATCGATGCGTTTGCCTGATTGGGGGGCAGGGGAGGGCCCTGATTTGCCAATCACATTGTCATCCATTCTCGTCTTCATTCGGTCATCTGCTGAGCCGTTCAAATTACCGTTCGTTTTGTCATTAATCCCAGCATTGATTTGGCGGTTCCGATTGCGAACCTGCAAATCGTCGCCAGCCTGTTCGTCCGAATACAAGAACCGCAGATCCAACAGATTCTTGGCGACCAGTTGATCGACAAATGTCGGCAGGAATCCGGTTGGCTGCAGTTGAACGCCGTGTCGCAAATTGAAGATGTCGGTGATCACCAGGTCTCCGGTGTCTTCGTCCATCCGTTCGACTTCGGAAATCTGTGAGACGAGTCGCTTGCCTGATGGCAGTCTCGTAATTTGCACAATCAAATCCAGGGCGGATGCGATTTGGCGGTGGATCGCCTTGATTGGCAACTCGACGGCCATCATGACCAGCAGCTCCAACCGCTCAATCACTTCTTCGGAACTGTTGGCGTGCACGGTGGTCATCGAACCATCGTGTCCGGTGTTCATGGCCTGCAACATGTCCAACGCCTCGCCGCTACGGCACTCACCGACGATCAAACGGTCGGGTCGCATTCGCAAGGCGTTCTTAACCAGGTCACGAGCCGTGTATTCGCCAGACCCTTCGACGTTGGCCGGTCTTGTTTCCAGAGTCACCACATGGGATTGATGAAGTTGCAATTCTGCAGTGTCTTCGACGGTAACGATTCGTTCTTTTTGCGGAATGAAACTGCTCATCGCATTCAGCATCGTCGTCTTTCCGCTACCCGTTCCACCGCTGATCAGGATATTGCGTTTGTTGGCGACGGCGGCTCGCAGGAAGGCGGCGGCTGAGGACGTCAAGCTTTCCTTGTTGATCAAATCTTCGATCGTCAGCCGTTTGGCCGGGAACCGACGAATCGTCAAACACGGCCCGCTGAGCGCCAAAGGCGGAATGATTGCGTTGACACGAGAACCGTCAGGCAAGCGAGCGTCCACCAGGGGCTGACTCTTGTCGATGCGACGACCGACCTGAGCCACAATCCGCTCGATCACCGACTCAGTCACCTGATCGGAAATGAACCTGCGTCCCGACCGTTCAATCACACCATCCGCTTCCACGTAAATCTGGTCACTGGATATCACCATGATCTCGGTGATAGACGGCATTCGCAACAAATCCTGAAGAGGCCCGAAACCAAAGACGGTGTCTTTCAGATCTTTCTTCAAGGCCCGCAGGATGATGTACTTGCGCAATTCGTTATGCAAGAACCGTTGGAATTTCGGGAATACCGCGCTGGCTTTTTCCTCGATGATCCGAATCTTCTCGCTGATATCATCCGGCACCGCCAACTTCAATTCTTCACGCAACATCCTCAATAGATTTTGCAATTCAGTTTCGCGTTCCGGAATCAGCGTTGCCGGCACGTCGAACTCGTTGCTGGAAAGCGGCGATATGACATCGGATTCCTGACCCGCTTCCAAAATGATCTGATTGGTCAGCAAGTCACGCAACACCATGCCGACGATCTTGCCCAACAAGTCGCTGTTAGCATCGGAGAACACATCCAGTTCACGACAGGAGTCCTCAATATTGTTTTCCAACAACAGGATACTATCTCGTTCCGGACGCCGTGAATTCTCCATTCCGACCAGGTCCAACCGTTCCAAAAGCTGGCGATGGATCCGCTGTTCAAGGTTAGTCATCTCGGAACGGACATGAGCATCCAAATCGGTACGTGTGACCCGATTGACAGACTCCATTTCCAACGAGATCGTGAATGGCCAAACTCGCAATTGTGAACCAGTTTCGAATCGTACCGTTTCGCCAACACCGACATCCTGATCACCAACAACGCATGCGTTCAGCCCGACATTCTCGAACTCGAAATGATCATCCTTGCGACGAATCAACGCATGTTGCCGGGAAACCAATGGACTCTCCAACACTAACATGTTGGACGGGTCCCGACCGATCGTGATTTCCACATCGATCAATTCACCCTGTTCGTCACGATCCTGCACCTCCAGAATCCTGCGTCGACTGTCGTTGACTCGATTAAACCAGATTTTCAAAACACTACCCGCGGTTACTTTCCATTGGTTCGAGGATGTAGCACGACGGCCGCTTGGCGAAAATCAGGTTGCGCCATCCAGCGCACCAACTTTTCAGCCTTGGGGTCAATGCCTTCGCCACGTTTTTCGACAGCGATTCCCATGACGTTTTCACGTGCTCGCGAACCTTTGACTGCGACATTGACTTCGTGGCTGCCCAATCGATCGCCGAGCGACAAGACCCGGAACGGTCCGACCAGTTCGCTCTTGCCATCGCCGCCGACTTGCTCGAACTTTCGCTGATCGGGAGGAACGTTGGAGAATTCAGGCCCAACTTGCTCGCGATTCTGTTCATTCATCTGGATCTCACGAAACACTGTGTTTGGATTCGGGACCACAAAAGAGACCGAGTCCCCCGGCTTCACCAGTTCGGGAACAAACGTCGCCGAGTTCACGGGGATCCAGATCGCCAATTCGTTGCCACCTAACTTGAATTCAACCGGTGGCGTTTTTAACTCCTGCCGCAAAATGATTTCGCCTCCGCGATAGTCGTGCAGAGCCTTCATGCTGACGACGGTTTGGCGATCCTTGAACAAAACCGCCGACTCGGGCAACACGCCAACGTTCTTGCGCGGGATGTCGACACGCGTGAAATGCTCGTCCAAAAACGGGTCGCCAGCTTTCAGTCGCACGTCTTCGGCAATCGCCAGGAAAGAGACGACTTCGATCTCCTTCGATTTGCGATCCAGATAGCTCCAATTCAACAGGCAGGCCACCAGCCCCAGCGAAATGGCGATCAGTAATCCAATCCAGTTTTTCATTGGCGGTCTCTTGGTATGTTTCGTTTGTTTGGCATTCGTTGATAGTTTGCCGGCCAGGTCTGCCGATAAACCAGGCAGGTTCTATTCTAGTTGCGAGAGTGGCTTGTTTCCGCAACATCTCCGTCTCTGACAGGTTCGATCACTAACATTCCACGCACAATCTGCGACTCGTCCAGACTTAGTTGAACGCAAACTTGCCGGCTGTTTTGAATTGTCCCCGAGTCTTCATTGACCACAAATCGACGGCTCCATGTCACGCCATGCAATTTCCATTGCCCGATGGCTTTCCAATCGATTACCGCAGAGCTTTGGTCGTAGAACGCTTTGGCATCTTGCAAAGTACCGCCAACGAAACCAGCCAATTGTCCTTGCTGGTCCGTGCCTACCACCAATGTTCTGCGACAGCCTGCGGGGATTGGAAAACGCAAATTGGTTTCGACTCCGTTGGCCTGAAACACAAGCGTCGTTGTTGTGCTGTCGGTAGCCGGCAGCGCCAAGCCAAACACTACCAAACGAGTCGCCTGGTTCGGGCAATTGTCACGCAGGCCGATGATCATCGGCAACGCACCGGTCAGTGAATCCAGTGACTGATCGCTGTCGTCAACCAAATCGATTGAGTCCAGACCGTTAAACAGCCGCCACTCGCCGAGTTGCTGTTCAACTGGCTGCCAATGCCTGGCCTTTTCGATCAGTGCTTTTTCTGATGAGGTCGCTTCGAATGCCGGTGTTGGTGCATGGATCAATGCTTGTCGACAACGTTCCAGCAGCGCCTCGCCAGCAGGCTTGCCTGTCAGTGGCAATTGTTGTCGCAATAAGACGTACGCTCCGTCGCCAAACTGCAAACTCGTATCGGATAAATTCGGCGACACGGAGGTCACTCCTGATTTCACCGGCTGCTCATTTCCAGCCAGCCTCAACCCCGCACCTTCACCGACCCACGACGAAACCAAATGACGCCCGACGACCAGGGCCATGATGACTACGACCGATGTGGCAATCAGATTATTAGTCCAGGCGGTCATCGATCGTCCGACGCGACTTTGGTGTGCGTCGTTATTGACCGTTAGCGAATCGTTCGTTTCCATTTGTGGATCGTCGTCGACGATCAGATTCTTCTTGCGAGTCATGGTCGGCCTCCCGCGTCATCGTCCCGCGCCAGCCACGCGCGAATCGCATCAATTGTGCTTTGTAGTTCTGGCCGATCTTCCAACTGACTTTGATAAAGCCGAATCGTTGCCTGGCCCATGCGACTCGGCACCCGGCGAATTCTGTCGCGTAGCGGAGCTAAAATAAAATCGCTCACCAACTGTCGATCGGTCGAGGCAAACACGGAGGCTCGTGGATAAAAGTCTGGAGCGGAACCTTGCGCGGCGAAAAATTCCGAGTCGCGATCGAGCGCTTCCAGGCGAGGCCAGAAGAATGAATTGAGGATTCGTTGAACGGCATTGGCAATTGCGACGCTACTTCGAATGCCGTCCATGCCGGTCTCATAAATCACCGGGAACCTGCGTGAAAAATTCCCAATCCCCATCGTTCGATACTGGAATCGATCATCCAGAATCGGGTGGTCCACATTGAAGTCGTACGTTGTCAGACCGGCGAACAAGGGTGGCTGACGAATCATGCGAGCCTCACCAACGCGGACGTCTCGCGTAAAGTCCAACAAATCGGCGTCCACCGAAATGGCTGGCAGCGGTCCGGCAATGATTGGGTGAATCAGCGCATCGTCGCCGCGATAAGATTCGACGGATCGACCATCTCTGGTCGACATCCTGGCGGGATCCGTCCATTCCGCTGGCACGAAGTCCCTGTTCGCGAACCGTTCCGATCGGTCTCGCCACACGACGTTTCGAGAAGCCGTTTCCGTACGAAGTTTCCAGCTGGCCGCGTATCCAAAAACAATGAAGGTCGCCATCAACATCATCAGGAATGGCAACACCAGCACCATCTCCAATGAGGCCAGACCATGACGTTGTGCCGCCAATTTTTTCCGTGCCACTTTCTGGAGTGAATCAGTGCGTATTGATTCGTCGAAATTCTTCAACGCTAATTCCTCCCAGGCCAGGTAAGTCGATATTGATTTGCGGTGGTGGCGTCTCCAGGATCGTGGGGATCGCCGCCGACGTCGCCGGCACGATCTGAACCGCCCAATCCTGATTCAACAAGTCTCGATTTTGCACACGAAATTGTCGGCTGATTTGAAACGGAGGCGGTCGCGTTGGGTCGTAAACCAATCTTGCCCTGGGAATGAACAGGCGAATCTGGGCGAACGTGGTATCGTCTGCATCACGCGGATTGGTAAACAGCCCTGGAAAACGATCGGACATGGCCGACCAATACCCAACACCCACAAACATGTACTCGTCGTGCAAATACTGGTCACGATTGAATTCGCGATTAACACTCTCACGCAATTGCATGGGCAAGTTTCGATCAGGGTACTCCGCTAGTAACTCGTCCAAATAACCACGACTGAACCCACGCCAAAAATTGGCGTACTGGGACATCTTGGCGACTCGATCAAAATCCCGAAACATTCGGTTGTTCAAAGAATTCAAATAGAAGTGCGAAAGTTGGCGACGCTGACTGACCGCATTCTGAAAGTACGTTAAACGAAATTCACTGGAATCAAAAACCGGGTCAGCAACCGGTAAAGTTGAGCGATCAAATTCAGCGTCGCTGTCGAAGGGTTGAGCATCAGTGCGCCACATCAACGCGTGCATTGCGTCATCCCCGGCCAACCCTGCGGTCTCTGGTGCGTGCCGTTCAGCAAACTCGTTGGCCGCCTGGTTGGCCAAATGAGGCGTTGCCAACACGAGCGCTCGCTGGAATTCAGGAATCATTTCCTGCGCCAGTATTTCCTCCAGCACTGGCAACAGAGTCTGCGAAACAGATTCGCTCTGGGTCGCAAAGACATTGATCAGATCTTGCTCTAATCGGGCGTGTCCGGGGCTCGCGTCCGTCAATTGACTGAACTTCTGAACCGGAGCATCCAGGAATCTCGGCGCCAATCGCACCCATTCTTGCAATGCGCCCGTTGCGAACTCTTCCGAGTTCCGATCTCGTGCCTCTCGCAAATAGGCGGTTAACGCAAACACGTCACACAACAAATGATTCGTGAATGCCAGGGTATTCATACTTCGTGACAACACGATACCGCCAGAGTAGGTCGCAGCGTCCGCTCCGTTTTGCATGATCACCTTGCGATCTGCATGCCGCGAAATGTTCATGACCATTCCCAACACCATGGCAAAGAAGATCACAAAGAAGACGGATGTGATACTGATCGAACCGTTTTGGTCACGATGCAACCGGCGTGAAACGCCAGCCATCCAACTTGAAATCAATCGTGGAACTTCGACCACAAGAAATCGCAGTCGACAAACTATCGTTCGCTTGGTCATTGCGCCTCCCGTTGCCAGTGTGGCAGCAATGGCTTATCGCCTTCGATCACCATCGTGGCCGCCGCCGCGACCGGGAACGTATACGCATTACTGGTCTCGTCGATCTCTACGTTCGACGAGAACAATCGAATCGGACCTGGCAACAACGCCAGGCGATGAGTCACGATAGTTGTCAGCTCATCTTGCCAGCCAACTTCGTTGGGATAGTATTCGTCGAAGTAGGGACCAACGCCGTACGTTCTTTGCAAAGGCGGATCCCGAAAGTTCTCAAAAGGGCCCACGCGGTGCCAAAAACGAATTTGCACATCGGTATTCGCATCGGAAAAGGCGAATTTGTTTTCAATGCGAGTCGGAATCAGCGTGTTGGCGACTGAATCGGCATCTAATCCGCGATAGAGTCGGGTCAATGCCAACGCGCTCAATTGCCCATTGGTATCCAGGCTGTAGCCAAGGTCTCTGGACGGTGCCAGAGGACTACACGCCAGTACAGCGGCTTGTCGAATTTTCGAATACTTGGGACTTTGCGGATCTGCGGTGACTTGAAACTGCGTTCCCTCTTGAGTCGATTGAATGACCGATATGGTACTGATTCGATTGGCGGTTTCATCGAGCGCCATATTGGCCGGAATCCAGACCGAGGCGGAACGCACCGTATTGATCGCCGCATAGTTGACGACCACGTTGGCGATCATGATTTGACTGACCTGAATGATCAGCATCAGAATCATCAAGAAGAAGGGGAGTGTCAAAACGAAACTGAGACTTTGCACACTGCCTTCCTGGCAACGATGAACTTGCACGACACGCCGGACATTCAGCCGGGCATTGCTCAGTCGCACCAGCACTCGGGCGATGAAAACCGAACAAGCCAACAGCAACATCCATGGCCACAATGCGATGATCATTTGATTCGTCATTTCGCGGCTCCTGAATTAATGTCAACGGTTCGTTCTAGTACTTGCTTCTGACTTTGCGTGTTGGCGGGCAGTCGTGTTTTCTTCCCAGTGTTTATGTTGCGAGTGATTGGGTAACGGGAAAAAAGTGGACGATCAACAGTGCGACCAATGCACAGGGTGCCAGGTAAAGTCTCGATTTCAACCGTGCTTGTTGTTGTTCGGTGAGTGGTTGCCATTGTCCGAACTGCAACTTGCCAAGCACCTGTTGCAACAAGGATTGGACCAAATCGACAGCGCCACATTTCCAAATCAGGATCAACACCGCACTTAGCCCGCCAAGTACAAACGTCCACAACAGGATTTCAATCCCGATGGCAGGTCCCACGAACGCCCCCGTCATGGTAATCAGCTTGACGTCGCCTCCTCCGATCTGGAACAACACAAAGCAAGTCAACATTATGGCCCCGCAAACAACCAACCCCATCAAGCTCTCCTGAATCCCGATATTCGCCCAGTGACTTGCGTCGTTTTCATCACTTCCATTGGCCATGCCCGCTGCGGCAGACAGAACAAGAGCGGCGATGATACCGCTGTAGGTAGTCCAGTTGTAAATCTGGTGTTTCCACAAGTCCGTGAACGTAGCCACGATCATCAACCCGAAAAGAACCAGCGTTGCAATCACCGATTAGTTCCTTGCGTCAATCGAACCTTGCTCCAGATCCGTCATCCCCTGATTGAAGAACTCCTGAATCCTTGGCCAGGCAACCACGATCAGGAAGATCAGGATTGGCAGGGCAATGGCGCCAATAATCAGGATGGTTTCCAAACTTAAACCGCCATCTTTGTCCCGGTGAACCCGACCCAACAGATCACGCAGTTTTCTAATCCTCGTACGCATTTCGTTTCCTTCCTCCCTCAATTGATTCTCGTATATGATCCAGCAGCGGATTGTACCTGCCCTGGTATGTTATTTAAAATCGCGGGTCGAACTACTAACCCCAAAAAAATTCAACTGAGCGGCGAGCCCAAAAACACCACCGCCATTTCGTACACCAGTTGAATCATTCTTGGCACGATTCCGAACAGGAACAGCGCCAGTGGAAGAATCACGCAAACGATCAAGATGTAATCCATCGAGGCTTGCCCGGTTCGATTCGTCCTGCGACCAGCACGGATACGTCCGTCACCAGTCACATCTAATTTTGTCTCCTTTAACATTGCCAGGTTACTCCGGTTTGCTCCAAAGTTCATCGGAGAAGAAGATCTTTTCGCGAAGACCTTGCAAATCAGCTTCCTCGGCAAACGTCGGCAACTCGCCGGTCGGCAACAAGCCCAGATCCTGAAGCGGGCCGGCATCGTTTTCGACTTTCAACGGCACTCGTGAAAACAAGTCTGCCAATTGATATTGATTTTCTTTATCCAGCCTGCGGACCTCGGTGATTTTGCTGACGCATCGCAAGCCGGTTTGGCTGGACCGAGTCAACTGGACCACGACGTCGATGGCCGATGCGACTTGCGAACGCGCGACGTGGACCGGAATCTGAATCTCTGACATCAGCGAAAGTGTCTCCAACCGAACGAGCGCATCAAACGCCGAACTGGCATGAACCGTTGACAGACTACCTTCGTGACCACTGATCATCGATTGGATCAAGTCCAGCGCTTCGCCGCCACGTACTTCGCCAACCACAATTCGATCCGGACGCATCCGCAAGGAAGATCGAAACAACTCGCGCACCGTAATCTCCATCTGATTGCGGCGAGTGGTCGGTTGCGTCTCCATGTACAAGCAGTGTTTCTGGTGCAGCCGAAGTTCGGACGTATCTTCGATGACGATGATCCGTTCCGATTCCGGGATCGCCTGAGACAGGGCCCCCAACATCGACGTCTTACCGGTTCCACTACCGCCCGAGATAATGATGTTCTTGCGCATCGCCACGCAGATTTCCAGGAATTCGTTGGCTGCGTTGGTCAAGCTGCCGAAGCGAATCAAATCGTCGACGGTCAGGGGCGTACGTGTGAATTTTCGAATTGTCAGATAGGTTCCCAAGCGAGCGCTGGGCGGGATGATGGCGTGCACTCGAGAACCGTCGGGCAGTCGAGCATCCAGTACCGGTTTGTCTTCCGAGATACTGCGACCAACGGATTGAGCCAGGTTATTGATCGCAGAACGGAGCGCGTCCTCACTGGCGAACCCGGCATTCGTCTCTTCGATTTGACCGCCACGTTCCACAAAGACTTGCTGGTGGCCGTTGACCATCACCTCTGTGATTTCCGGGTCGTCCAGAAATGCGCTGATTGGTTGCAGAAAGAAGCCAAGACTTGCTTCGTAAACCGCCTGGCGGGACATAGGCCTTCCAATCTCATTGAGAATTTCGCTGCTGTTAACATCGCCAATTGAAACCCGGATTTCCGGATATCAATAACGCATTTTCGCCGATTGGAAGTGTGCGAGAGAGCGAGGTATTAACCCCATTTAATCTATGCAGAATACAGACTTACGTCAAGTTTTCAGGGCGTCGCTGTAGTGTCCAGCCAAACAAAGAATGCAAACGCACTTTCCGGGACGTTGCTTAATACCCGACGGTTACTTGATGACCGGATTTTTCCAGGCAAATTGCCCGAAATTTTAGATCCTGCCTGGCTTGATCTACCGACAGCCAAAATCGCGCGGCTGAAATCCAGACATGTCGTGCCAAGACAGTATGAAAATGCGCCCACCAGTTCGCCAGTTAGCGCGGACCATCTCTCTGCTTGCGTTCTTTGCGGCAAGCGCTTCACGAGTGAAATGCACGCTGTAGAAATTCAAACCAGACTATCGAACTCGGCAACGGAAACGAATCACGCCGCCTTTGCCTGGCTTCAATGGATCGGTGATCTCCCACCGCAAGACTTCTGAGCCGCCTTCATTCGGCTCCGTCAGGAACTGGCCCTCGACAGTGCACTCGCTGGAATCAGCAATGTATTCCAGGCGGCCCGTCAGGTTATCCAGAATGGTCACGTTGCCAATCGTTTGGCCGCCGACGTTGTCGAATCGAATCGTAAAGTCAACGAAGTCACCTGGACGCGCGACATTGGTCGAAGCGATTTTCACGAGTCGCAATTGCGGTCGTCCGAACTCGGTTTTCACATGGACGGCTTCGCGTGCTTCACGCACATCCTTGGCCACATTGACGCGCAAATTATCAGTCGTCGATTGTGCCGAAACATCACTCTCCCAGGCAATCGCTCGTTGAATGGCGATCGAAAGTCGGCCTTTCTCGCGGTTATCCAGGTAACCGGTCTTCATCAAACGAAGATTCTCGTAGGTTTTGAACCCACCCTGGAACCCTCTGATTTCAACTCGATTGTCGGCTAACAAGCCGCGTGTCTGGCTTTCGATTCCAATCGGCGACGTCAAACGACGGTGTCGACCCGGTTGCAAGTTCTGTTTGGTGGTGGAAGAAAAATCGGTAGTGGTCGAAGAGTTGGTAGCAACCTCGTCGTCCAATCGAGAGACCTGATTCGTGTATTGAGTCCGTCCCAGGAAATCGACTTTGCGAACCGCCGCAAATCGCGGTGCGTAAATCTCAACCCGATTACTGGCGTCCGTCAATCGTCTTCCGTCCAGCGTATCGAAATGAGCAATCGTATCCTCGGAATCGAGTCCATGGACTTTCCAAACATCGCCTTCATCCTTGACGACTGCTTTCAGTTTTCTGTCGCCACCGTCAATCAAGACTTCATCTGGCCATGGCGGCAAGCGGAACATTGGAGACGCCTGGGAGAAATAATCATTTGCCTGGTAGACATTGGATGGAACGCTATGCGATGGCACACCTTGAGAAGAGAACGCATCTCCGGAAAATTCCATGCTGGGAACTGCCGGTTCGATGTCCTGTACCAAACCGTTCGGAGTCAGACCGGTATTGTTCTCGACACCTCCGTCGTTCAACGACCAATCCTGTGCCACCTCCTGAATTGACTCGCCAACCACTGACTTGGCGGGAGTGGGCGGCGGGGTTCCTTCCTGGACTTCCTGAATCGGTTCCAGGTAGGTGACTTGTCGTACCGCTGAGTCACGGTGGATTCCCGTATCGTCATCCATTTCGAAACCGGGTGGCAGATCCTCCAGTTCAAACTGGAATGGATTGACATTCGTTGGATCGAGCAGCCCTGGTGAAGGGGTGCCGAATTGTCTCGTCGATGCGATATCGAACCAGATCAATGGCGGAGTACCAAAGCCGAATGCATTCAATTCCTCAGCATCTGGAATCCGCGAACCGATTCTCAGAATCGCCATCGGTCGTCCCATCGTTTCGGCAATGCGAATCGGATCTTCGTTTTTAGCAACGTCAAAGAAAGGTTGATCGTCGGGAGATCTTTGCTCGGCAATCGCCGTGCGTGGGTTTTCCAGATAGATCACTCGTGTGACCAGAGCACCATCCAGTGCAGGTTGCATGTCATCGATATGCAGGTTCACCGGGATTGGAAATTTGACTTCCTGTCCCTGCGGTGGAAACAGCCGTCCGATCACTTCGACTGACGGATAAAGTTCTTTACCAGGGTGACCAGGAATGTTGGTAACTTTCAGCCGATAGATATGCCCCACCATCAAACCAGCGGTGGTCATCTGTGTTGTGGTGGCTTGAAAACTGCCTTCCGAAAACACATCGATTTGAATTCCGTCGGGCCCTTTGAATTGCACAGGCTGAAAGTAGCCGACCATGGATTGGCGAGCCAGGATTTTTCGCTTTCCGACTTCGCCTGGTGGCATTTCGTAATCGTACAGATAGTGACGAGACTGTTGTTGAGCCTGCAATGCCGGGCTGGAATTGAAAGCGGGCAACAAGGTGATCGCGAAAATCGTGGCCAGCAAACGACCGATGATCGGCTGGATGTTCTGTAGTGAGTTTCGCATATTCATTCGCCCGCTTCCCGATACCAATGTGCGTCGATCGCTGTTTCAAAAAGACAACCGTTAAGTTGCTGCAAAATAGTTGCTGCAAAATAGTTGCTACAAAAAACAAGAGCCGCGCCACAACCGAAGCAGTGTCGCGGCTCTCGCTGATTCTTCAAACATGCCGCTTATCGGCAAGAGCTACAACCGGCTCCGCCACAGCGACCGCAGTCGCGAAGTGAACCGTGCACCATGCTGGCCGGTGGCTGAGCATTGAAGTGCGGCGGTCGGATGGTTTGCTCGTTGACCAGGATCGTGTTAGCTGGTCGTGGGTAAGTCAAACCCGGTCGTTGCTTGACGTGCACGTTAACCTTTGGCGTCGGGCCAGGGATGGCGTGTGCCGTGTGGTTGTGCAAGCCGTAGTGCTGTAGTCCAGCCGGGCCACCCAGTGGAATGTGTGGTGGGCCAGGCAAACCGATGTTCGTTCCAACTCGTGGCATGCCGTAAGTCGGACCATTGATTCCCGAGATGTAGTTGGAAATTCCTGGAGCTCCTTGTGTCGCAACGCCGCCCAAGGACCCGAAGCCGCCGCCGGCCAAATCGGCAGGATTGACGCCAGGCATCTCCAAATCCTTGTTACCGATTCGAATCACAGCCATGACTGAGCCACGACGATCCGCTTCGACAACCGGATCAACACCTGGATCAAGGCGAGTGCTGACCAATGTGTCAACGCCGGCCAATGCCAGTTCCTGGAATGCTGGATCTGGAACGTAGATGACTTTCGTCACGAAGTTTCCAGCCATGACCTGGTCGAAATCTTCATCAGTGAACTGAATCGGAATCGCCGAGTGGCTCAAGTACGAGGCAGTTCTTCGTGTGATCGTTGCCAGTTCGATCGTTGGATACAATTCAACGCCCTGACGTCCAGCGATGTTGGTCAGCTTCAATCGATAGATGCCACCCATCCCGAAGTTTTGACGCCCCGGTACGACTAGTGGAATCGAATCGTAGGTACCTACGCTGGCAACGTCCCAACTGACTTGCATCGCTTCCGGCTTGTCGAACAAGACCTGGACGGTTGATGGAGCAGCCATTCCGTATGGTGCACCGGAGACGATACCGCCTCCGCCACCAGGTTGAACCTGTGGAACTCGCATCGACATGACGCCGGGACCTGGGCCTCCGACGCCGGGACCTGGTTCAGCCAACATTTGAGCTGGCGGAAGATTGTGACTGACCGGCAGGCCCGAACGGGTAACCGGCACCTGGCAACCCACCAGCGCCGCGACCGCCAGCAGCATCAATACCCTGGATAGTTTCAAATACATTAGTTTCCCCCCTTGGATGTATCTTTTTGTCTGGTGCTCGACGAGCACATCAGACATTCGCGGGCCGTTGAGTATGTTCAGGCTTCGCAATTCTTGATCACCTGGCGATCCTCGCCCAGGCAATTGGTCTTGGCTCGTTACATTTCAAAAAACGACCATCAGCATGTTTGCCGTCACCCCGCAAAATGAGGCTACAAATGACATAGACGCTGATTGTCAGGCTTCCTAAAATGCCGCGCCCCTCCAGAAGAGTCCTTTCTTCCATTTGGGCACGTCCAGAAACTGTTGGAAATCGCCTTGCTGCAAATTCCTTTTTGCATATCGGGCGCACGGGTCTGACCGCCAGTTCCTGGTTGTATCTATGTTCGGCCTGTCACAACGAGATTCTTTGGAAAATTCCTCACAACCCGAACATGAAAACCGAAATAACCATTGCAATTGTTCTGCTGGCAACCGGAATCGCTGCCACTCACTTGTTTGCTCGCAAAGCAAACCAGCCAATTTCGGCCGCAAAGTCTGCTCATCTTGCCATCGAGGCCGCTCAATCAGCCGCCGTGGCTAACTGGACCCCACCTGAGACTGCTCGCACACAATCCACAACGGAAGAGGAAGCGCCGCGTGTTGCCAGCAACCCGAATACAACGACAGCGGTCGACGGTGACGTCCAGCCCAACCACAACCAATTGATCTTCAACGCCGCACGAGCCTTGAATGATTCGCCTCCGTTAAAAGCCCGACTGCGGTACAAGATCAACCTGTTCGGCGAACAGATCAGCGGGCCCGGCAAGTACTTTCAAAAAGGGCAGGGCACCCGTTTGTCCCGCATGCAATTCGAATTCGGATTCAATCAGTCTTCCGTGCAGATCCATCAATTCTGCGACGGCGACATGCTTTACACGCTGTCCGTCGCTGGCGACAAAACCAATCTGGAATTCGTCGACCTTCGAAAACTCGATTCGCTGCAACAAGAAGTCTCTTCGGCCAGCCGCGTTGGCAGTTGGCTGTCCGTGGGCAGTCTGACCGGATTGATGGAACAACTTTCGACCCACTTCGTATTCACCGAGGCTGAAGAAACTCTGCTGGATACGATCCCGGTCATGGTCGTTACCGGGCACTGGCATCCAGCATCTTTGAATCGATTACTGGAAGGCCAGCCCGAATCACGTGCCGCCACTGCCGAAACTGTTTACTGGCAGCAACTGCCGAAACACTTACCGCACCAGGTCAGCATGACGCTGGGTATGGATCACAAGTTTCCATACTTCCCCTACCGAATCGTCTTCAAACAATTCGAACTGAAGGAAGGCGAAATGATCACAAAAGATATCGCCGTGCTGGAGTTGTTTGAGCTCAAGCAGGCGATTGATTTGTCGGATGAGATGTTCACCATCCCCAACCTGGAAACACCGCCGGTTGATTCCACCGAGTTCTATCGAAAACGGATTCTGCAGTTCACTCGATAATTTTTCGATTAAGCTGCCGACCCTATCTTCAAGCCGACGTTGCAGTTGTCAGTCCGTCGCTATGATTGCGGAGTCGCATTACTTGAATGCGATGGCGTCGCTGCGGTTGCGAGTCTCTTGGCAACTTCGACAGCCCGAAACAGACTGGTGCAATCGGCTTGTCCGGTACCGGCAATTTCAAAGGCAGTACCATGCGCCACGCTCGTTCGTACGATCGGCAGGCCTACCGTTACATTGACTGCCTTGTGCATTCCCAACAACTTCAGCGCGATATGGCCTTGGTCATGATACATCGCCACCACCATATCGAACTCACCAGCGACGGCTCGTCCCATCAGCGTGTCGCAGGGCAGGGGACCAGTGCAATCGATTCCCGAATCACGAGCTCTTTGCACGGCTGGCAAAATGATCTCTGATTCCTCATTGCCAAACAAACCGTTTTCGCCAGCGTGAGGATTAACGGCTGCCACGGCGATTCTTGGTTGACGTTCGACACCTGCTTGTTGCAGAGACGCTGCGGCGAATTCGTTTGCCAGTTTGCATGTGGCGAAAATCTTTTCCGTCGACAAATCATCCAGAGCACTCCGCAATGATTGATGCAGAGTGGTATGCAACACGCCAACACCGATCTCGCCTCCCACCTGTTGACCCTGAGGGATGTACAACATCATCGCGAAATCTTTCACGCCACAACGATCGGCCAGAATTTCGGTATGCCCCGGAAAGTCATGGCCGGCCAGTTGAATCGCTTCCTTGTTGATTGGCGCCGTAACAATCCCGTCGATATCGCCAGAGATCGTCGCCTGAATCGCCGCCTCGATAAATCGGAACGCGGCGTCTCCCGCGCGATCGCTCACCTGACCCACCGGAATCGAATCACCGATGGACTGCCAATCCTTATTCTGGATAACGGGAATTACCGTTGCTTGATATTTGTCGCCATCAAACCACTCGCTGAACTCGATCAGATTTGGGAATGCCCTTACTGCTAAACCAGAATCCGATTCCAGCGTCTGAACCAGCGTCGATTCCAATCCGAAAACCAGGAAAGCAAAATCCTGGTCACGTGTGATCTGCGACCAGCCTTTGGCAATAATCTCCGGGCCAATTCCGGCAGGGTCGCCCATGGTAAAGGCGATGACTTTACGGTGGCTTCGCACCTTGCGTTGATTGTCATTCATGGTCGAATTGTATTCGCAATCGGCTGGTCGAGTAGACCGTGGAAGAATTTCATTTCACCAGTATTCAAAGAAGCGAACTATGCGTGCCTGTGTACAACGAGTTTCCCGTGCCAAAGTACAGGTGGACAGTCAAGTCGTTGGTGAAATTGGTGTGGGCCTGGTGGTGCTGGTCGGCGTGGGCAAGGAAGACGCCGAGGCGGATGCCCGTTATCTGGCCGAGAAAGTGGCGCAGTTACGCATCTTCCCTGACGACGATGGCAAGATGAATCGATCGTTACTGGACGTTCAAGGTCAGGTCCTGGCAATCAGTCAGTTCACTCTGTTTGGCGACTGTCGCAAAGGCCGGCGGCCCAGTTTCGTCTCTGCCGCTGATCCTGAAACCGGGAATCGGCTGTACGAACAATATGTTTCCGACACTCGCGAATTAGGAGTGACGGTAGAGACCGGACGTTTTCAAACCGACATGCAGGTCGAACTGATCAACGACGGCCCAGTCACGATAATGCTGGACAGCAAAAAAGAATTTTAGACAACTCGGAAGATGCGAGCGGGCAAACGTGCGAGCTACCGCAACACTTCGTTCACTTTTTCCTCGACCACAGGAATCACCTTGCCGACGAATTCGGTCGTGGTCTGCTTAATACCGCCCAACTCCAAAGGCTCGGTATTGAAGAACGCCATGGTGCTGGCGTCACTCATCGCAATCAACACCAGTACGGCCAGCTTGGCATACGTCGTGACATTCCCCCAGGCACTCTTGCCAAAGAACTTCAACGCTGTGCCAAACGATCGCTTCAAACGAGGCAACCGCTTGCCATTCAAATCAATGGCATAAATTTCGTCGAGTATCAAATGCGAAAGAAAGCCTAACACGACCGCCCATGCTTTGAATAATCGCACACCGAAATCCGGACACATACAAACCATAAAGGTTGCGAGTCCCGCGATCGCTGCGGCTGGGATACTGTGCCACATTCCACGATGGACCGTGTACTTTCGAAAGATCTTTCCGACACCAAAACGGATGCCGATATAGATCGCCGCGCAGGTCAGCACAATCTGTTCCTGATTAAGTCCCATGCTGTGAAACCGTTCGATCATCAGAGCAGGAACGAGGGCAGCCACGAAACAAAGTGTCTCGCGAACCGGAACGCCGTTGTCACTGTCCAGGTCCGGCAGCATGCCAGCGATGCTGCACAGCCCAGCTGCGACAACGCAATGCGACAACTCCATGCCCCAACCAAAGTAAGCGCCGGCGCCGTATCCGATCCCCAATATCGTGCTGGTCGAAATATGCGTTTTGAAGTTCGCCATGAAGTAACCGAAACCCTTTTTTATTGACCCTGACACGCGTTTTTGGTCACCGAAACATTAGCGGAACAGGCATTGCCGATCCAAGATCAAAAAGACGCCTTCGTGCGAACCGTTGTCATTTGTCTGCTAGCGAAAACGGCTTGGCCCATTTTGGGTGGTTCGCCTTTATTCACAGGCAGGTTGCCCTGTGCTGGTCGTCGCGCGATCTCTATACTCGGCGGACTTTTCGAACCAATTTTATAATGACGCAACGAGCTTCCGACTCGCGTGTCAAAACAAAACCTCCCGGAGTCTGGACCGATGCAGTTTTACGACCTGGTCATGTTAGCCGTCATGGGCGGCGCGATTTTTCTTGGCTTTTGGAAAGGGTTTGCCTGGCAAGTCGCTTCCCTGGCAGCGATCTTCGCGAGCTATTTCGTGGCCAGAAATTTCCATCAACCAGTCGCCGATATGATCGGTGGCGACCCGGCCTGGAATCGCTTCCTGGCGATGTTCATTCTGTTTATGGGAACTTCGTTGTTGATCTGGCTCGGTTTCGGGTTCATCAAAAGTAACATCGAGCGGATGCACTTGCGCGGCTTTGATCGTCAGGTTGGCGCAGGACTGGGGGCCGTTAAAGGAGCGATCCTTTGCACCTTGATCACTCTGTTTGCCGTTTCCTTGTTGGGCGAAAACACGAGCCGTTCCATTTGCAATTCCAAATCCGGAAATTACATTGCCCGGATTATTAGCAAGCTGGAAGGAGTGGTTCCCGAAGAGATCGGCAAGCATATCGATCCACACATTAAAAAGTTCCATGAGAAAGTGGACCAGCACCAGAAAGAGCTGCCACTGAACCAACAAAACCCAAATGGATTCCAGCAACAGCCTGGCATTTTCCAGAACCCGAATTTGACACAGCAAGGCAACACCGCGCCCAACGAACGCGTTGGCCAATTGCAACCATATCAAGGCGGACAAGGCGGCACACAACAACCGATTTACAACGGGACGACCGGGCGCTGGGAGTATCCGAACCAGCAGTACCAGCAACCCTATCAACAGCAACAGCCGGGCCAGCAACAGCCCTACCAGCCTCAGCAACCAGGGCAGACCAACAACGGCAGTTTCCAACTGCCAAACGTCAATTTGCCAAACATCAATTTGCCACCTGCATGGACCGACGCCGCACGCGACGTATCACGGGAAGCGATTCAGGGCGCGGCAGAAAACGTGTTGCAAGAAACCTGGCGACGCGCTATGGGCGGCAATCAGTAAGATCGGTGACAACCAGTAAGATCGGCGGCAATCAGTAAATTCGGCGGTAACAGTAAGATCGGTGACAACCAGTAAGATCATCGCCTACTGATACTCGATATCCGCGAAGTTGCACTCGATGCGAAACTCGCCAGACACCGAGTCGTCAAGATGCTTTAGATACTGACGTCCAATCATCAACACGCATTGAAATTCGCCTGCCACTTTCGAATCTTCTATCGAAACCAGTTTTCCTTTGGCCCAGTTCAACCCGTTCGGTTTGGCCTTCGCATTGTCGCATTCGATATGAACTTCCATCAGTTCGCCGGTCGCCTTTTTTCGTTGCGCGACAACCTGAACTGACACCAGTTCCTTCGTCTCTACATCGTAGACCAGCGAAAACTTCTCCTGTTCACCAGTCGCGATTGGCTCCGATTCAAAAACCAAAGAAATTTGTTTACCCTGGTCTCCGCTAAGCACTGCCGTATTCTGTTTTGAAACCCAAGGCTGCCCGCGCAGTCGGCAATGTACACCCGGCCCGGTTGGTAACGGCGGCAGGGCAGGGGCCTTCGTCGTGCGTTTTTTATTTTCACTACTCGGGGCAGGTTCGTTGGCAGATTTCTGGCAAGCGATGTTGCTGAATGACAGGCTGACGACCAATATCACGAACGCCAAATGACGCAACGCACCGGTCGCTCGCACCTCTATCGTTTTCATTTCATCTTCCTTTCGAACAGCACATCGCAGCAACACGATTACAACAACGCCTCGCCTCGCCGCACGTAGTCGGCAAACGTCTCGCGATCGATATTGGACCCGCAAGCGATGATCCCGACGCGTTTACCTTGCGTCCTCTCTTTCAAGGGACCGATCAATGCAGCCATCGTAGCCGCCGCCGCTGGCTCTGTCACCAATTTCAATTCATGAAACATGATGGCCATACAACGAAACAACTCATCGTCAGACACCAATACGATCTCAGCAATATTTTTCTTACAGATTTCGAAACTGTAGGGCAGGGCGAACGGAGCTCCAAGACTCTTGGCAACCGTTTCCACGGCGGCAATTTTCTCAGGCTTACCGGATGCGAAACTCAACGACATACTCTTGGCACCATGCGGTTCGACTCCGTAGATTTCACAATCCGGATTACATTTCTTGATCGCCGCTGACATTCCTGCCGCCAAGCCACCTCCACCGACTGGCAAGATCGCAACGTCCAGCCGCTCGGCCTGCCGGTAGAATTCCAGACCAGTCGTGCCGGTTCCCAGAATGGTTCGCGGTCCGTCGAATGGGTGAATGTACTTGCGACCTTCGTCCTGCTCGACTTGCTTGACCTTTTCGAAACCGACCATCACGTCTTCAACCAAGACGACTTCCGTTCCCATCTGGATACATTTCTCGACGCGAGACTTCGGAGCGTAGGTTGGCATGACCACCTTGGCGTTCGTGCCGAGCACTTGCGCTGCGTAGCTGACGGCGATCGCGTGATTGCCGGCGCTGATCGCGGTGACACCTCGCTGCAATTCTTCCTGCGACATTTCCAGCATCACACACAAAGCGCCTCGGGCTTTGAAGCTGCCGCCGTATTGCAGAAGTTCCAATTTGACGGCGACTTCTGTTTCGGCATCCAGCCATTTATCTTTCGATTCGCCACGCCATTCCCAAGTCGGCGTCACGCGAACCAATTCGCCCAACTGTTCCTGGGCCAATTCCAATTCCGATATTGTAAACGGCATTTTTGATTCCGGTTGTTTTCGATCTTTGCAACCACAAGTTTACTGTCTCGGTCTGGTTGTGTGCTATG
>CAZPOL010000095.1:0-20249 GCA_964588195.1 uncultured Pirellulaceae bacterium
GGCGATTCTATGCGGCAAACAAAAAACCCATCGGCTTGCGGGTTGCCGATGGGTTTTGAATTTCGATTCAGTCAATGACTGGGACGTCTTCGTGACCAGGCACTCTTACGCACTCTTGGGCAAGTCGAACAGTTTCTGGTCGCCCAAAACGACTTCCTCGTTGATTACGACTTTGGAACCTTTCGGTTGTTCAGGCAGATCGTACATGATGTCCAGCATCACGTTTTCCATGATCGAGCGGAGTCCACGAGCACCAGTGCCCTTTTCGATCGCCTGATTGGCGATAGTATCCAGAGCATCTTCGGTGAAGACCAGATCGCAACCTTCCATCTCGAACAGGCTTTGGTATTGGCGAACCAGGGCGTTCTTGGGCTCAGTCAACACTTTGACCAGGCCTTCCTTGTCCAGTGGTACCAAAGAGGTCGTGATCGGAAGTCGCCCGACCAATTCCGGGATCAAGCCAAATTCCAGGATGTCATCGCTGGTGACTTCCGGCAACAGTTGACCGAGATCGCGGTCTTCCTTGATGCCTGAATCTGATCCGAATCCGATCGTCTTGCGACCCAATCGTTTGCGGATGATGTCGTCGATTCCGACAAAGGTACCACCGCAGATGAACAGAATGTTTGAGGTGTCGATCTGGATGTATTGTTGCTCGGGGTGTTTGCGACCACCTTGAGGCGGCACATTGGCAACGGTGCCTTCCAGCATTTTCAGCAAAGCCTGCTGGACGCCTTCGCCTGAAACATCGCGAGTGATCGAGACGTTGTTGGAAGTCTTGCCGATCTTGTCCAGTTCGTCGATGTAGATCACGCCACGTTGAGCGGCTTCGATGTCAAAGTCAGCTGCGTGCAGCAATTTCAACAACAGGTTTTCTACGTCCTCACCGACGTAACCGGCTTCGGTCAAAGTCGTGGCATCGCCGATTGCGAAAGGAACATTCAAGACACGAGCCAGGGTTCGGGCCAACAGAGTCTTTCCGGAACCGGTTGGGCCGACCAACAAGATGTTGGATTTGTCGATTTCGACTTCTGGATTCTCGTATCCCAGCGTCAATCGCTTGTAGTGATTGTGAACGGCAACAGACAGAACCTTTTTGGCCCAGTGTTGTCCGATTACGTACTCGTCCATTTTTTCGACGAGTTCGCGGGGAGCAGGAATTCGGTTGAACAACTGCTTGGTTGGTCCACGACGTCTTTGTTCCTGATCCAGGATAGACTGGCACAATTCAATGCACTCGCCGCAAATGTAAACGTCTCCTGGTCCTTCGACCAAAGGCCCAACGTCGCGGTAACTCTTGCGACAAAACGAGCAGAAGGCGTTCTTTTTAGTCGCTCCTCGGCGACCTGTGGTATCGTTCCCAGCGGGCATGTAGTGCACTCCTTTTTGTGTCAACGGTGTCGTTGTTCTTGGTGATCTCGAAAATGACCAGGTTTTAGGAACCAGTCCCTGGTCGATGTGCATCCCTGCCCGCGATTCTCGAGCGTACCTAAGTTAGTTCAGCGTTTTGCGGCAGAATCTCCACCAACAGAATACATGTCGGATTTACTGGTTGAGGTTCACTCGTTTGGCTGATCGGAAAACTCGACCTGCTTGAATTACGTTTCACTTGGACCGTGCAAATCTTTCAATCGCTGATAACAAATAAAATTGGCTTCAAGTAAGAATCCTGAACCTGAAGCATTGTAACGGTTATTCACTCGCCTTTGATGCGACTGACAGTTTTCTCGGCGATGATCTTTTTCATCTTCCGATATTCCTCTTCGCTGATTTCTCCAGCCTCAAACATCCGCTTGAATTCACCCAGTTCGTCATCCGGAGCCGTTTCGTTGTTAATGGCAAGATTTCGGGACTGACTGACAACGGAAATTGCAACCGCAATCAAGGCAACAAGGACTGCCAGGCCTACAACAAGATAGAGGGACATCCGAAAAGCATGTTGTTGAATGGAGAGTAGGTAAAGCGTCAAACGGTTAGACAATTATAGTCAAAAGTCTGCGTTTCTTATATCCGGTCTCGATTCAAAATTTGCTGTGGAGCGTCATTCCACGCTGCTCTTGTCTATATTTCAGGCAGTATCAGCATCCGGATCGAACCGCCACGACTGGATTTCAGTCAGCTTTGGTCTGTATCCGCTGACTGTCCGAGGCCGGGGGGATTGGCCTCTGGACAGTAAGCGACTCTCAAATTCCTTGAGAAACACTCGAAAACCGCTTTTGCCGAAAGGTTCCTGATCAGCTTGGCGGCGGGGGATTCGATTGATCTGCCCAAGAATACGGAAGTAGTCGCCGCGTGGTTCGCAGCTTTTTTCCAATGTCGCGGAAAAGCCTGGTGTGCCGCAGTTTGTGAAGCCTCAGCGATTGAATTGGTTGGTCAATTTGACTGGACACTGCCGGCTGTTCGATCTGCAAGGCGCAACGGTATTCAAACTGAAAAACTGTGGCGATTGTGTCGACGCGGTTTCGTTACGACTCGAACGAGCTTTCTTTAGCTCATTTTCTGTACGGGTCATATCTCCTGCACAACGCAATGTTTTTTGAAAATGCTATCACTTTCAATTCTTCCTCGTCGATGACGGACATGATCCTTTGGATCTTTTGGGCACCACCAAAATAGCAACTGACAATTCGAAGACTGACACCACGTCACGAGGAACGATATGAATTCTGTGCGCCTCCCCGCACGGTTCACTCAAACTCGAGTGAGCCTTGTATGTATTTGTCTGACCATGTTTATGGTCCAGGCCGTCTATGCCATTCCCCAATCGGGATCGCGAACTCAACTTGTGAAATCGCAAACTGCCACGAAGGTGAAATTACCTGAGTTGATTGCGACGGGCCAAAAGTCGTTTGAGATTCCGTTTTCGCTGAATGCTTCCCAAAGCAGTGTCGTGGAAGTGGTTTTGCAAATGTCTACCGATCAAGGCAAGACATGGCAGGAACATTCCAGACGTTCTCCTGGATCAACCGCTTTTCCATTCAGTAGCCCGCAAGACAGGGAGTTCTGGTTTGCGATTCAGACCGTCAATCAAGACGGGCAAA
Source organism: uncultured Pirellulaceae bacterium (assembly GCA_964588195.1). Lineage (GTDB taxonomy): Bacteria > Planctomycetota > Planctomycetia > Pirellulales > Pirellulaceae > CAJQPP01. Next base: position 3,042 of record CAZPOL010000095.1, read on the forward strand.
TGCAACCGACGAATCAGTCGTTGAAGCCTGAATTGAGAATCGCAATCGACACCACCAAGCCACAACTTGCATTCGAAGTGCGGCCCGATGCGGCGGGACGAATTGTCGGTGTGTGGACCGCAGTGGATGAAAATATCGATCCCTGTTCGATGGTGATTCAATACCAAAGTGAATCATCGACAGACAACAATTGGTACACCGTGCCGTCTCAAACATGCAGTCAGCAAACCGGTTCGACCTACCGTGATCAATTGGCCTGGTGGCCACAGACGACCGCTCGCAATTTGCGAATCCGGGCCGGCATCAAGGATTTGGCGGGCAACGAGGCGGTGGTTGACAGAACGATGCTGGTTCCGTTGACGGCGGGCATTCGGTCAGGTGCACCGACCGGGAATCACTTGCGAGGCAATTCGCAGCAACAGGTTACTCAAAACCGGATTCAGTTGAATCAATCACCAGGTACGCAACAATCGCAAACCAATTACCAACGTTCGCGGTTGCCATTTGCACTGTCACAGCAATACGGAAACTCGCCACCCTCGCCGACTCAACCAACCGACAACCAGGGCCAGCAACAGCCGGCACCTTCGCCCGACCAATCCAGTATCGCTCCGGCGACGGCGGTCAAACCGATTAACGCAGGCTATCGACAATCCAATTTGTCTGGCGTTCCAACTCCGCAACCACCTCAGTCGCAAAGCAACCGTTTTGCGAGCAACCAGGTCGGCAACACCCGGCCGATGCCTCGAGGCACTTCGCCCCCTTCGACGACTCGTTGGCGCAGTCGAACCAATGGTTCCGCAGGCAGCCAGGTAACCGAAGGAACTACCGACGTGTATCGAAAACCGGCGCCACCGACGGAAGTAAGAGTAGCGTCGAACCAGGATTATTACGGATCATCCAGTTCCAATACGTCATCCAATTTACAGCCATCCAATACACAACAAGATTCGCAACAAGAACGTTCATCTGCCACCAGCCGCGGCTCTTCCCTGAATCGCACGGCAGATCCGATGAGACCACAGGCGCCCTTTATCCCTGGCCCATCTCAATTTGCCTCTGACAACAACAGTGGCAATTCCAACCAATCCGCCAACGGCCAGTGGATCTCATCAACTACCGGGATTAGCCAACGTCCCGATCCGATTCCATCTTCCGCTCTGGCAACCGGACCAGAGTTGGAGAGTTTGCGTCGCTCGGCGCGTCCTTCCAGTTCCAAACGCTTTCAACTCGATTACGACATTGATGCGATTGGACCGGAGGGCGTTAAGGAAGTCGAGCTTTGGGTGACGCGAGACGGAGGAAACAGTTGGCGCAGACTGACCACCGATCAGGACCGAAGAAGCCCCGTCAACGTTGCGGTTGAGAGCGAAGGCATATTCGGATTCAGAATCCTGGTGATCAGCAACGAAGGGCTGCGAGCCCGACAACCCCGCAGTGGTGATCCGGCTGACATGTGGGTGAACGTCGATACGACGAAACCCTCGGTTCAGATCACTGCGGTGCCTTACGGTCGCGGGCAAGATGCGGGTCGGTTACTGGTGCAGTGGCGAGCATCGGATACGAACCTGAAATTGCGACCGGCAAAGTTGTCGTATAGTTCCGGACCTCAGGGTCCCTGGACCACCATCGAAGATGGGATACGCAACGAAGGTCAGTATGCCTGGAAACCAGGTGCCGACATCCCGGACAAGGTTTACTTGCAACTGGAATTGCGTGACACGGCGGGTAATGTCGGCACGCACCGGTTGAATCGTCCGATCGATGTTTCGGGGTTGATTCCACGCGGCCACATCCGCGGAATCACACCGATTCGAGAGATTCCTGACGGGGATGCGCCTGATGTAAATTCCAGGGACACCAATACGTGATCTGTATTGACCTCTTTGAATGAGAGCAGGCCGCCGGTAGCAGCGGCGGACAGCTCTCGCTAACTAAAAAGCGGGTGGACCACCATTTCCACCCGCTTTTTCTTTTTCCACTAATTATTTCGACAATAAAGCAGGTTCTGATAAATTGGAAACCAGGGTTCTCGCTCCCCGAGCGAAACACCTTTTAACGAACCTGCCAAATTCCGTCGTTCGATATTGTCAATCATCAATTAACCTCGAGTCCATCCGATGAAATCAATTCTTTCGAAGTGCATTTGTTGCCTGTTGATGGGCCTAACGATCTCGATCACCGCGACTTCGACGAAGGCGCAATTGTCCGAAACCCAAACTTTGGATTATGTGCCGGTTGACAGTTTTCTGGTCGTTTCTTTGAACATGAAATCACTGTTCGAAGGAATGGATACGGAGCATCCAATCATTAAGCAGTATTTGGAACGAGATTCAACGAAAAATGCTTTCGAATTCGATCGGATGGCCCAGCAATTAACCTTCCTGACCAGTGCAACCGGCGAAGAAGAAAACCAGTATTCGTTTCCGGGCGGCTCCATTACACGATTTAACGATTCGCTCGACCCACAGGAGTGGTTGAAAAAATCTGAAATGCAACAACCTTTTGCAAAGCTTGAATTTGAAACAGAAAAATACAAGGAGCACGAATTACATATCGGGACCTTCGACTTCGGCGAAGGAGTTGTCGTTGGAACTGAGGGCATGGCTTTCGTTTTCCCAAACGAAGAAACGGTTATTTCGGCGAGCGAGTCGGTTTTGAAGGGCATGCTCGATCAATACGAGGGCGATAAGAGTAGCGAATTGGCCAGCAAGCTGGATAGCGAAGTCGACGTACACTTCTTGATGGGCCCAGGCAGCAAGCTGACAGAAATTCCAATGTTTGATTTGGTGGCAGGCGGCATCCCGATTCCTGATTTGCGTGAAACTCTGGAATCGATTGAGAGTATTGAATTGATCGGCGACATGGATCAAATGACTCCCGTTACCGGGACCGTTGTGTGCAATTCAACCGAAGCCGCGATCAAACTGGAAGAACTCTTGAAAACTGGACTACAAGCCGTTCCAGCCTTGGTAATGCTGGGCGAGAGCCAGGTTGATGAAGTTTCCGATTTCGGTGAGATTTTTGAGCCAATGAAGGAAGACATACGTTCGCTACTGAAACTAGCCGATACAGCTGCCAAAGAAATTAGTATCACTCGCAACGATCAAACTTTGGAAATTCAGCTTGGCAATGTCGAAGGCCTCGACCAACTACCCAATAAATTGATAGTGTTGATGTTCGGTCAACAAATGGCCATGGAGAAAATGATGGAAGAAGCTCGCGGAACGGGATTTGTCGATTAATTTCCCGAAGTCACCGAGCCGAGATTCTCGGCTTGTTCGCTCCATAACCTTCGTTAGCGCACTGTTAGCGCACTCATTGAGCCGGTCGCAACTTTGGCGGCGCAAACTATGATGGGTATTCCTGTAACCAACAAGGAAATCATCCATGAATTTGCGAACGATCGTTGTCATTATTGTGTTGGCTGTCTCATTCGATGGCCATTTGCTGCTGGGCCAGGAAACGCCCGCAAGCGAAACAACAAAAGCCGAGAAGCGGCCTGCACCAAAGAAGGGCGATGACCATTGGCTGTTGCCTCTGCCAGAAGTCGATCCCGATGAAACGATTCCGACTTGCGAAGACACGCTTCGCTATCGGTGGGCTGATGACATTTCCAGCCACTTTCAGATCGCCACGTATCTGCAAGCCCTGGCCAAGGCCGCGCCTGATCGTACCAAGCTTGTTCAGTACGGCGAGACGTACGAAGGTCGTTCGCTCAACTACCTGGTTATTTCTTCAACGGAAAACATCGCCCGCTTAGACGAGATTCGCGAGAACAATCTCGCCTTGTCCAATGCTCACAAGACGGACGCAGAACAGGCGAAAACGATTATCGAATCGGCACCGGCAATTGTCTGGTTGGCGTACGCCGTGCACGGAAATGAAATTTCGCCAAGTGATGCGGCGTTGGTTACTGCGTATCACCTGTTGGCCGATCAACGGGACGAAACCAGGCAGTTGCTGAAGGACCTGGTCGTCATCATTGACCCTCTGCAAAACCCGGACGGTCGCGACCGCTTCGTAAATGTGTTCCGTGAGACTCGTGGGAATTTTATGCAGTCCAATCCGGCCGCCAACGAGCATACGGAACGTTGGCCCAGCGGCCGTTCAAACCACTACTGGTTTGACATGAATCGAGACTGGTTCCGACACAGCCAGCAAGAGGTCCGTGCCAAGGTCGCCGCTTACCTGGACTGGAACCCGCAACTGTATATCGACGCGCATGAAATGGGAGCCAACAGTACCTATTACTTCCCACCACCAACCGATCCCAAGAACCCGTTCCTTCTGCCGGCCCAACACGATTGGTTCTCAAAGCTGGGTAAGCACCAGGCGGGATGGTTTGATCAATACGGTTTCGGTTATATGACTCGTGAAGTCTTCGACGCGTTTTATCCTGGCTACGGCAGCGAATGGCCGACGTTGCAGGGTGGCTTGGGAATTTTGTGGGAGCAAGCCAGCGCACGTGGGCAAGTGGTGGATCGTGCGGACGAGACGCGACTGACCTATCACGACGGCGTTCGCAACCATTACATCAGTGGCGTGGCGACGGTCGAATTCGCGGCGGCTCACAGAAAAGAGTTGCTGAACAGCTTCTACAAGGCCAAGGTAAATGCGGTGCAGATAGGCGCCGAGGGCCCGGTCAAGCACTACTTTTTACCGACCGATCGCCCTCATCGTTCGGCTCGTCTGGCAGCGATGTTGGAACGTAATGGCATCGAGGTTTTCCGTTTGGCAGAGCCTGTTTCGGCGAACATGACCGACATGCAAGGCAATGAATCGCGGCGCACCGCCGCCGCTGGCAGCTTTCACATCCCGGTCGCTCAGCCCGGAGGTCGCTTGTTGCGAGCTCTGTTCGATCGCAGTGTCGAGATGGATGAAAAGTTCCTGCGCCGACAATTGGAGCGGAACCAATTGCGCTTGCCCGACGAAATCTACGACGTGACGGCATGGAGCATGCCATTGGCTTTCGGCGTGGAGTGTTTGTCGACTGGCGAGTCGCTGGAAGTTGACAGCTCGCCGTGGCAATCGGACGAGAAGATCGAGATGCCCGAATTGCCAGAAGCCAAAGTCGCATACCTGGTTCCGCCCACCGACAGGGCCATTCGAATGATGTCCGAGTTGCTGCAAAAAGAAGTTCGTGTTCATGTGGCCGACGAATCATTCATGATCAATGATCGCAAACACAAACGTGGCACACTGATTGTGAAAGTCAGTCAGAACGGCGATTCGTTGCATGCGGTCATCGACGAAGCGGCTCGCAAAAACCAGGTTCAGGTCTTTGCGACTGATACGGCCTACGTTCAGGAAGGCGCGCATATGGGTGGTCCCAAAGTACATTGGGTCAAACCGCCCAAGGTGTTGATTGTCGTCAATGCACCAACGAATTACTCTTCCGGTCACACCTGGTATCTGTTCGACGAAGTCCTCGGCTATCCAACGACTCGCGTCAAAGGGAGTGACATGGGGCGTGTCGATTTAACGAAGTTCAATACGATTATCTTGTCTGATGGACAATACCGTGCAGGCGACGGATTTGGAGAAGCATTGGCAGGCAAGTTGCAGGATTGGGTTTCCGCTGGCGGCACTCTGATTACACTGCGCGGTGCCACGCAATGGGCGGCTGGCGAGAAGATTGGCCTGGTGAAAAACAAGGTGCTGAAACGCAAGGTTGAGGCTGCCAAAAAATCGACTGACGAAAGTGACAAACAGGAACCCGAACAGGTGACTCCGGATAATGTGCCTGGAGCGTTCTTCAAATCCCAGGTGTTTCAAAAACACTGGGTGACCTATGCCTGCCCGGATGAAATGGATGTCTTCTATACGGGACGTGTTGTCTTGGGACCAACATCGGAATCAGCCGGACGATCGCTGGTAACTTTTGGCAAAAGCGAGAAGCTGCTGACGAGCGGATTTTGTTGGCCTGAAAGCGTTGAGTTACTCGCCGAAACTCCGTACGTCGTGCATCGAACCAGCGGAGCAGGGCACGTCATCAGTTTCGTTGACGACCCCAATTTTCGAGCCATGTATCCGTCGTTGCAAAGATTGTTCATCAATGCCGCAATGTTTGGTGCCGCCCACTAAAAAGGGTTGATGGCAGCGAACGTTAGCCAAGGCACCCAACTGCGGCATTCTTGGGCGGGCGATGGATTCGAACGATCATTATGCCCGCATCTTTCCCTAATATCTTGCGATTTGAGTAAGCAGGTGGTCAGAATTGCGTCCATAAACCCGTGTACCAATGTGATTGCCCAAGCGATAGTCAACATAACATTGATTCGTATTGGGGTTTAACGCTACCGTAGCTCTTTGCGGTTTTCGCGGTTCTGAACCGATTTGCGTAATCGATCGTGTTATAATCGTGCACCTTCAATACTTGACGCAGGAGTAAGTCATCATGAAATTGTTTTTTGTTGTCGCCGTGGCGGCAATTATGGCGTTGTTTGCCATGAATGGCACCGCGCCCAAACACATTTCATCGTCCGGTCCCGTTGAAACGGTCACGGTCAATGAACAAGTTGAATTGGGTGCCGTAAAATGGAACCGCGATCTGGACGCGGCCAAAAAGAAGTCAGCGGAAACTGGCAAGCCAGTGTTGGTTTTGTTCCAGGAAGTCCCTGGCTGAGCGACTTGTCGAGATTTTGGCAGCGGTCCGCTGTCATTGCCATTGATGGTCGAAGCGATTGAAGAACACTTCATTCCAGTTCTCGTTTACAACAATAAAGCAGTCGACTCAGAAATCCTGAAAGCCTTCAACGAGCCATCCTGGAACAATCCAGTCGTGCGGTTCTTGAACAGCGACGGCAAGGATGTAATTCCTCGCAAAGATGGCGTTTGGACGACTGGCCCATTGGCGGCCAGAATGATCAAAAGCCTGGAAGCCGCTGGTCGTGAAGTTCCTGGTTTCTTGAAGACAGTCGCCGACGGCTGGGCGGCCAAGTATCGTCGCGCCAGTTTCGCCATGGCCTGATATTGGACAGGTGAGGCCCAGTTAGGGTCTATCGAAGGCGTATTTTCGACTCGTTCCGTTTGGGCCGGTCACCGCGAAGTGGTACATATAGCTTACGACCCCGAAATGGTTAGCTACGACAAGCTGTTGGCCAGTGCCAAGCAAATGGACTGTACCTCGGCCGTTTATACATTCGACGCGAATCAAAAACGTTTGGCCGATGCCGCTGATGTTGGGCCAGTGATTCCGTGGAAAGAGTCGTTGCAGACACGAAGCGTCCGTAAATCGGAACAAAAGTACTACCTTCGTAACACAGCCTGGGCTTACTTGCCGCTGACTGAATTACAGGCGGTCAAGTTGAATGTAGCCGTTTCGACTCGCACCCCACGCGTTGACCCAGCCAGCTACCTTAGCGATCGTCAAAAACGATTGATGTTGAGGATCTTGAAAGTCCTTGAGGATAATCCGAAAGCGTTGGCAGGACTGAGCTTCCCGGAAGACCAGTCCAATCTGCCCGCGTATCACCAGCAATTGCTGGCCAAGTTGCAGCAGTACGAAAAGTAAGCAATCCGCGAATTGAAATCAGCTCGCACAATCAATCAAATTCAAAGCTCGCGTTGCAAGACGCGAGCTTTTTTCATGTCTTCCTTCTCGCGCGTTTGCTTCCTTTTCAGAAGTAAACGACATCAGGACACCGGTGTGATCGCTTCGTCGCCGAACGGGTTTTCAGGCCGAGGCATCCACTTGCACAGCATGATTCCAAAGAAGTAGAGCACCGTCAGCGGCCCGCCCAGCATCACCATGCTGATCGGATCGGCTGGCGTCAGCAGCATCGAAAGCACACTGATCACCAGCACCGCCAGACGCCAATTCTTGATATAGACTTCGACCGAGACCAGTCCGACGCGGTTGGTAAACAGCATGACCAGAGGCAACTGGAATGCGATGCCGAATCCCAAAGGCAAGAACATCACAAACGAAAGCCATTCCCCAATTCGCAATTGAGGCGAGATTCCCATGCTGGCGTTGAACGAGAACAGGAATTTCAAAACCGGGTCAAAGACAAAGAAGAACGCCAGGCAGACACCCGCCACAAACAACAGGATGCTGATCGGCAAATAGTAGTAGACGTACTTTTGCTCGTGCGGGTACAGGCCCACAGCCACAAACATCCAGAGTTGAAAGAACACGAATGGACCGGACAGAACCAGACCGGTAACGATGGCCGCTTTGACCCACACCATAAAGACTTCGTGTGGTGAAAGCGCCTGCGTGCCTTCGCTGATGTTCCGCCAGATCTCCAGATTGACTAACTCGATCTTTGGCGGAGCGATTTGATCCGGGAATACTCCGGCAACCAACAAGCGATTCAATCGCCGTGCCAGGTCCAGGTCTTCCGGGTGCTTGTCGACTTGTTTCTTCATCTTTTCTAACTGGTTGTCACTTGCTGGAACCAGCAAATGTTTCCAGGACCAGGCTGGTTCGGACATCATCGTCATAAATGAATCGTGATGGTTCAGCTTTGGCGTTTCGATCAGTCGGTTCAGAATCAGTGTCAAACGGTTGCGTGACGATTCGTCATTGCTCAATTCGCTCAGCTCGTCACGATCGGCGGGGCTCATCATTGAAGCCAGCGCCTTCAATTGCTCCTGCCGTTCGACGTTTGAGTCTTCCTGCAGAGTCAATCCGGATACGATTGCAGTCACGTTTTCGGGCTCGATCCATTTGGGCAAAAACAGATACGGCTTGGTCAGATCTACTTCGCCAAGTGCGTCGGGACTGATCGAGCGAATTGCTTTTACGATTTGAGCCGGGTCGATTTGCACGGTTTCGGGAGCCAGTCCATTCTTCAGCAGATTGGAAATTTCTGGCGGGTAGAATCCAAGCTGGTCCGTGTACTTCTTCAGCGAAGCACCGTCGTTGTATTCCTTGATCGCCTTGACCAACGGGGCCTGCAAAAAGTTGACGACATTCTCGGCGACCAGGAACCCAACCCCACAGCCGATGCCAATGAAGATCAGGCAACGGACCAGCGTTTTCCGCAGTTCCTCAAGATGCTCGCCAAATGACATTCGCGTGTCTTCAAACAAGTCGTCGCTGGGCCGTCGTGTCATTTGATTTTGGTTTGATGCATGGGTGGAGTGGTTTGAAAACGCAATTGCATTCACTGGAACGAGGGGAACCCCGGATTCCCCTATCGCCTGCCGTCCAGACGATTCAGTGGCCTCGGCTAAAACACCATATCAATGCCACCTGCGGTTTTCTATCGCAAAAAGAATTATGGCAAATAGATTTAGCCACATCACCTGGCTCGAATCGTTCCGCTGAATTCAACTTGGTTCGATTATACACGTCTGATATTCTCTGATTCCGTCATTCCATTTTACTCAACCACATTGTCAACATGCATCCAATTCGATTTGAACCGATTTTCCGTCGATACCTGTGGGGAGGCCGTCGGTTGGCAAGCGAGTTAGGTAAAGAGATCGGCGACGAGACCTGTGCGGAAAGCTGGGAGGTAGTGGATCGTCCCGAGGCCAACAGTGTGGTCGCCTGTGGCGATTTGGCGGGGCAAAATTTGCAGCAGCTAATTCAGCAATTTGGCCCGGCGTTGTTGGGCGAGGAAATTTATCAGCAAATCAACCGGCAGGAATTGCCGGAGTCACTGAGAGGTCGTTTTCCGCTGTTGCTGAAATTTCTGGATGCCAACAAAACGCTCTCCGTCCAGGTGCATCCCGATGACGCGGCGGGATTGCAAAAACAGGTACCAGACATGGGCAAAACGGAAGCCTGGTATGTGATGGGTGCCGAAAAGGGAAGCGAAATCTATGGCGGACTGAAACAGGGAGTCGATCGAGACCGTTTGGCCAAAGCGATCGAATCGAAGACCACCAACGAAGTCTTGCACACGTTTCAGGCGAACGCGGGTGACTGCGTCTTTGTCCCGGCCGGGACGGTCCACGCCATTGGCCAGGGGCTTCTGATTGCCGAGATTCAACAGTGCAGTGATACGACGTATCGACTGTTCGATTGGAATCGGATCGACGCGGACGGCAACGAGCGTGACTTGCATATTCAGGATGCTCTGGCGGTTACCGATTACCAGCGAGGTCCTGTGGATCCGCAACCTGCCATCGTGCTGGACGACGATCGATGTAGCGAGCTGGTGAAGTGCGACAAGTTTGTGATCCATCGTTGGACTTGGCAGAAAGATCGGATCGAAATTCAACTGGATGGCAGCTTCCGATTGCTAATGGTGACCGACGGAGAGGTACGAGTTCAGGACGACCCCGCCGACGCACCGTTGAAGAAAGGGCAGACAATGCTGTTGCCTGCCAGCATGCCGACCGCCGTATTGGAATGTGATTCAAATTGCGAAATGCTGGAGATCTCTGTGCCCACGAGCGCTTGAATTGTGATTACCAAGACATATTGAGTAATCAGTAATCCAGCAGTCGCTAGCGTCGCAAATGAACTTGTGATCAGCGGATCACCTGACTATTCTCGCGTCGCAATTTCGATGGGGTGGGTGGACCTTGCGAGAGTGGCTTTACTTCGATCAACGTGCTTCGATCAATGCTCTCTGAATAATTTTCGAATCCGAATCTATACGAGCTTCCCATCATTAAACCCGCGCGAAGGTCTGGTTTCATGTACGCAATTCAAAGCCACCATTCGATGGGATCGATCGTGATGACTTTTGCGATAATGGTCGCCGTCGTGATGTCTGCGGGGTGCACGCCAAAGGGGACGATCTACCAACAACGGACTCGTGCCGTGATTCACGATCCCTTTCCAAGCGATACCCTGGGGCCGCCCATTGAAGGGGCGAGACCAATGGAATTTGAACGGCCGCTTTCCGAGCCGGATGGTCTGCAAGCCTTGCCGCCAAACTTCGGATTCTAGAATCGAGTCCAGAAATGAGAACAGGCTACCTCAATCAGCATGAGTAGCCTGAAAATTCTCTGTATTGGTGAGGGCTCTGAATTCAGAACCGGGTGGTTCTTAAAGAACCTGGACGTTCTCGGCACATGGGCCTTTTTGTCCTTGAGCTTCGTTGAAAGTGACTTTTTGTCCTTCACGAAGATCATCGAAGTTTACGCCTTCGAGACTCGAAGAGTGAAAAAATAGATCCTTGTCTCTACCTACATCGATAAATCCAAAGCCCTTGTCTGTGAGTCGTTTGATCGTACCTTCAGCCATTGTGTAATTCCTAAAAAGTGTTCTGCAGCGTTTGCCCAATACCACTTGTTTGAACACATCGAATCCACTGCGTCGCTCATCTTACCAGTATCTATTCCAGAATGCATTTAAATTCGAAAAAAAGTCACGGCAAAAACACGTGAGAAACCAAGGGATTTAGGGCCTTTCTCAAGTCTTTCCCAAGCCGGGCAAGTTGCGAAACTCAATCTTTCTTCCCCGGTCACCCTGGATCATGCATTACAAATCGCGAATCAGCTCGATCAAAAAATGTGAGTGGCACCCGCCAAGCCACCGCACCCCCTAAGCCACCGGCTGGATCCAGGCGAACCGTTCAGCGCTGTGATTCATGTGGTTCAGCAAGTGTGTTGGCGATCGATTCGTGATACAAATTTGTGATACAACCAGGTGCGTGACCAGACATTCGACAATTGAACACAAGACAATGATCTCGAAACGAAGCACAACAAGAATGGGTTACCTTGTACTGGCCTTTGCGATTTCCGCATTACTTTACCAGGGGTGGAAGTTGACTTCACGAAGTGCCTACGAATCGGCCGAATACGTCGTATTGCAACAGGCGGGTGATTTTGAGCTGCGTAAGTATCCGGACTTGATGTTGGTGACGACTGACATGAGCACCGGCGTCGCCGATCGCGAGTCGGGCAGGGACGGAAGTTTTGGCCGCTTGTTTCGATACATCAGCGGCGGCAATGACAGTAAGCAGAAGGTTGCCATGACCACGCCCGTTTTCATGGAAAGGCAACCGGAATCCGCAAGTGACGAACCCAACGCCCGGATGGGATTTGTGTTGCCCAAAGAAGTTGCTGAATCATCGATCCCCGAACCCGCAAGTGCTAACGTCGAAGTTACCAAGCGGCAAGGCGGGACGTTTGCTGTGATTCGTTTCTCAGGTCGGATGAACCCGGAATCATACACCGACAACATGTCGAAACTAACCGAGTGGTTGGAAGGCGAATCGTTGCAAGCCGACGGAGCCCCGGAAGTCGCAGGCTACGATCCGCCGTGGACTCCCGGCTCACTACGCCGTAACGAAATTTTGGTAAGAGTGAAAACGCGGTGAAACCGCTGCCAATTACCTACCGATAATTTGGTTTCCCGCCATCGTTGTAGCGTGAATCGAATCCACGTCCGTTGTTGAAAATAGACATGAAGCGATCGACTTCAGCCATGTCGATGACATTGTCCAGATTGTAATCCATGTGACTCAAGAATTTGGACGATTCCTTTTTTGGAAACTCGTCGCCGGCAATCTTTCCGTCACCATTGCGATCCAGTTTCTTGACGTCGAAGAACATCTTGTTCATGAACGTGCTGGGGCGAGTTCCCATTTCTCGCTCGGTACGGAACTCGACCGAGTAGCTTTGGGTGATCGTGTGGCAGAAAGTTTCGGCATCATCACAGACGATGTAGGACACGGTAATTTCGATCGGCGTCTTTACCTGTTTGTTGCGATCGAGTTCCACAAGGAACTGTCGCGGGTCGACGTCGGCATCCGGTTCGACTTCGGGACCGATCAAGGTTTGTTCGCTGACAGTCATGCCGTCCGGAACCTTGATTTGGACCGCGATATCCCCAGCTCGATTGTTCCAATGAACTTTGTAGATCGGGTCCAGGTACAAGCCGATATACATTTGGCCTTTGGTTTCTTCGCCCAGTAATTCCTTGCTCGCTTCGACCCGTAGTTTTGCGTAAGCCTGAAATTCACTTTCGCCTGGTTTCAGGACCAAACCACGCAAACCCTCGGGCAGATCGATTTTAGGCACGACATTGTGGGTGATCTCGCGAGTAGGCATTTCGAAATCGGGCAAGGCATCTTCAGGTGACGTTGGATTTTCGACCGCACCGAGAAACTCGGTCAAGTCATTTCGCAAGGTCACCGGGTTCGACCAAAAACGTTGTCGAACAATTTTCCCTTCCGGATCGAGCACGAATTCAGCGTTGGGTGCACTGCCAAACGCATTTGAGAACAGATTGTCCATCGAGTCGGCGAGCCACGGGATTTTTGAGCCAGTCAGTTTCTGAAATTCCTCGATATGTTTAAGGCGCTCTTCCAGTGTATGTGGTTTGACGAAATTGTTGATTTCGGGATGTGCGAGCGATTTGTAAACGAAGAAAAAGTTGAGGTCTTTGTCTTTGTAGTCTTGGTACACAGCCTCCAGACCGGAGACGTTTTTCAAGAAAGGCGGTCATGTCAGGCACCCGAAGACAAACACTGTATGCTTGCCCTCGGCATCCGAAACACGAAACTTGTTTCCCTGTTGATCGAAGGCTTTTGCGTTGGGCGCGAATTCGCCAAGCAGTGGTACGGAATCCAGAAATCGCTGGTCAAAGGCCTCTGTCCATTCAAGCTTTTCGTTGACTTGAGCGGGTTCTTGTTTCGATTCCTCTTTCGATTCCTGTTCGGACGATTGTTTCGATTCTTCTTGTTCGCGTTCATTCTGCGCTTGGGCAGCTGCGTACTGATACGGCAACGACGCCAAGCCGATTGCGACAAGGAAGACAAATCGCAAACGATTTTTGTGAAGTGAATTCAAGATGCTCATTAAATGGGTTCTTTCGCCGTCTGGTTACATGAGTTTGGTTTGGTTCAGTTCTCAACAGGTTTCTTCTTGCCAATTTGCAACCACTGTTCCGTGCCTTGCTCATCGACCGAGCGACAGATGCTCTCGATTTGATCGGCGATCTCGCCGAGTTCTTCCTGCCATTCCTGGTGATCGATGTCCGGAGGACAGAGCTGCGCCAGTTCATCAATCAACAATACTAATCTTAGCAGGTGTCGAAAAATCATGCCTTCCTGGCTCTGTAATTTTTTGCTGGTTATGTAATTGTTGAAATCACCACCAAATTCCAGCAATTCACCAGCAACCCAAACTGGCCAGATGCGAACGTCCTGAATTTTCGGGAAATCATGCATGAACAAGCGATGTAGTTTCTGAGCGAGTGACAAAACCCAAACACGTTCATCGTCGTCCATCCATCCGCGTTGTTCGTCTTCTTCCTCTTCGGGCATCGCGCCCAATTCTTCTGCGCTCGCCAGCCCCAGTTTCAGCAGTTGTTCGTCAAGTCGAGTGGTCGCCAGCGGCCCTGGCGGCAAGTCTTCGTGACGCGGCACCCGCACCGCTCGCCCCATCGATCGAGGCATCTCCAGCAGGCTTTCCATCGCCTGGATTTTTTCCTCTCGATTGGCAATGCCCAAATGGTTCATCAAGAACATTCCATACAGCGGATGGACGCCTCGCAATTTAGCCAGGTCCGACAAGGATTCATTGGGTCGCGCGAACATCGGTTTGTACAACGGACGCGGTTCATCGCTGGAATCCTTCTTTTCCTTCTCACTCTTCTTTTTGCCTGCCGACTTTTCCGTTGACGCTGGTTTTCGTGGCCGCTGGCCCAGATCCAACAACCCTGTTGTTTTCGGAGCCTCCTCGATTGGCTGGTCCTCCTCCGTTTGCGATGCCTCATCCGCTTTGCCGGTGTTCATCTCGGAAAGAGATGGTTTCGGTTCCAGGCTGATGTAACCGGCTCGCCACAAAGTGATCAATTGTTCGTTCAATTGTTTTTGCGCGCGGTCGGCGTCCTTCCCTTTCAACAAACGTTTCCGCACGAGTTCGCGAATCGGTTCCACCTCCGGAGCCAACTCCAGCATGTAGGCCAACATTCGCCAGGGCAATCCACCGCGACTGGCCAGGTCGGCGGGCGGAGCGGCGACCAGTTGTTGAAACTGCGTTTCGTTCCAGTACTGCACCCCTTCGCGTCGTTTGGGCAGCTTCTTTTTTAATCGCTTGCGTTGTTTCATCAGCCCGGGATCTTTGGTGTCTTCAGGAATCTGATTCAGTTTTTCCTGAGCACGCAAAATTTTGACATCGTCTTCATGCGCCAAACTGTAAACGTAACCCCGGTCATCGAATTGAGGCCGACCGGCACGGCCAAACATCTGATGCGCCGAACTGGGCTCGATCACTTTCATCTTGCCGAAAGGGCCCTTCAATAAAGTCGGTAAGACAACGCTGCGAGCGGGCAAGTTGATTCCGGCCGCCAGAGTCTCCGTGCAAACACACCACGACAATAACTTGCGCTGAAACAACTCCTCCACAATTCGACGGTACCGTGGCAGCACGCCGGCGTGGTGGACTCCGATACCACGCATCAAAATCCGTTTCAGTTTCGGGCCGGCTCCAGGTGACATGTCTTGCTGTTCAAGAAATGCTGCGATTTCTTTTTGCTGTAAGTCGCCAACGACTTTCTTGCCCTTTAATTGCTCGGCGACCGACCAGCACTGCTCGCGATTAAAACAAAAGATTAACGCGGGTGTCCGTCGCAATTCGGCATCGCTGTGAGCCATCAATTCGACTTGCTCACTCAACAACTGATCGCCCACCCATTCAAATGACAGCGGGACTTTCCGTTCCGTTCCCTGAACCAGTTGCAATTTGCGGTCATGCCTTGTTCGCAACCAACCATTGAACTCCAGCGAGTTCCCGACGGTTGCCGACAACAGCAGAGTCTTGACCTGTTTTGGCAAAAGGCCCAATCCGAATTCCCAAACGATGCCACGTTCTCGATCGTTGAAGCTGTGGAACTCATCCATCACCACCGCCCAAACGTCATCGAAATCAAACGCCTCGGAATTCAACAAGCGATTCAACAAAATTTCCGCGACGACGACCAGGATTTTCGCTTTCGGGTTCACTTTGCGATTACCGGTCACCAGTCCGACATCGTCTTCCGAGAATCCCCATTGAACCGCCGCCTGTTGCATTTCGCGAAACTTTTGATCGGTCAAGGCGATCAACGGCGTGGTGTAGTAAGCCGTCTTGCCCAAATGCAGTGCTTCGAACATGGCGGCTTCTGCGATCAACGTCTTGCCCGTGCCAGTGGGCGCACAAACCAGAACGCCTTGTTCATTGGTAAACCACGCCAGCAAGGCCTCCTGCTGAACCGGGTAGGGCTCGAAAGGAATCGTCTCGAAGTATTTCTCCGCCAGCTCGTCGCGACGTTCCTGAGTTATTGTCATTTGTAAGTCGCGTTTTATTTTGTTGGGTGTGGCCGCGTATCTTTATCGCGACGCTGGTATCCAGATCGCTACACATTGTAACCGCTTCGCAGCTAGCGAGAATTGCCAGCAAAATTTATCTATTCGGTGTTTTCAGCATCAATTGTGCCCAACCAGGAAACTTTGTAATCGAATAGCAAACCGGGCGTCCTGTTTGCACGTACGGAAGGCGACCAATCGAGATGCTCGAATCAGGTTCCGTTGCCAGAAAGACGACGAACGGATTCGAAGAGTGAATGTTAAGGAAATGGAGTGATTTCATGAACCGTCCCCGCAAAGGCAGAAACAGGAATCAGACAACTGACCAATCGTCTGGTAAACGCAGGCGTCGACGTACGAACCGAAAGGGAATGCTACATGTCTTGCGAGGTCTCGTGATGGAAGGGATCGGTGTCGCAGTGCTGGTCTTCCTTTTTGTGACCGTGCAATCGATGCCGTCTGACAAACAGACTGAGACAGACAATCCCGCGCCAGAGAGTGTGATAGCGGAAACGACTTCGGCGGAGGAAATTCCGTTTACCGGACACTACGCGAATTCATGGTCAGAATACCAACTAAAACGACAGCAGCAGGAACTCCAGCAGCAACGACTTAGTTCGACAGCACGCAATTCGTATTAGACGTAGTAGGTAATGGGTCTCAGCATGGTATCCACAATACTCAAGTCCTCGGTCGTACCAAAGTCGTGTGCAGAACGAGTTGGGTGCCATGTTTACGCGAGTGTGATGGTTGATTCCAACTTCTGACCGAGCATGCTCACGCAAAACTTATCCAATACCATCGTTCGCGTAAGCATGCCTTTTCTCGTTGGTGACTCTTTCCCTAAATAGGCGTGAACATGGCACCCACACCACTCAGGTTCCGGTCGAAGCGCGGATTGGGTGCCATGTTTACGCGGGCACGACTGTTGATTCCGACCTCAAAACCGAGCATGCTCACGCAAAACTTATCCAATACCATCGTTCGCGTAAGCATGCCA
>CAZPOL010000096.1:0-20171 GCA_964588195.1 uncultured Pirellulaceae bacterium
CCTGTTTGACTTGTGGGTGAGTTCCCAGGCAGGCGGAGATTTCACTCGGCTCAATACGATATCCACGCAGTTTGATCTGGTCATCAATCCTGCCGATGAATTCGTAATTCCCGTCCTCGTTCAATCGGACAAGATCTCCCGTCCGATAGTGCGGTTGGCCGTCCTTGAGCGGGCTGTCTACGAATTTTTCTGCCGACAATTCCTTTCGATTCCAATATCCGATCGCGACCCCAACACCACCGATGTACAGCTCGCCCGGTTGGCCTGGTTTCACCGGCTGGCCGTCATCGTCACAGACGCAAAAGCTGACGCCTCGGATCGGTTTTCCAATCGAGGGTCGAACACCGGGCTGCAGGATTGCGTAACTTGCAGCGACAGCTGTTTCGGTTGGCCCATACGCGTTGATCAATCGGACTTGCGTGCCGACGTTCGCAAACCAGGACTCGACCTGAGTCGGATCGGCTTTCTCACCGCCAAGCACGACCGTTTGCACCGAAGCGGGCAGGTTCAATGATTCGTGCAGCGCGAAACTGGCGGACAACGTATGCAAGAACGCGGCTGGCACGTGCATGTGTTGAACTCGTTTTTCGTGAATGAACTCCAGAAATTGCTTCATCGACTCCAACGCTTCTGGCTGGATTGGCACCAATGTTCCACCGGTGGCCAGGGTCGGCAAGATCTCCTCCAGCGAAGCATCAAACCCCAGAGACATCATTTGCAACGTGCGCTGGCCGGCAGCAAGCTGGAATTCTTCCGACCACCAGCGACACAGGTTGAAGATCGAACGATGAGAAATCGGCACGCCTTTTGGCTGGCCCTTCGAACCCGAGGTGTAGATCATATAGGCAAAGTCGTTTTCATCGACTTCGCCGCAGCTGTTCGTTGCAGCCGTTGATGCCTGGTCTTCGCGGGCATGATGTTCTTTCGCCCAGCGTTGAACGTTAATCGAAAACGGAACGACCGCCGATTCTTTCACGGCAAAAGAATCTGCGTCGCGAACCAGTAGCAACGAGGTCGACGAGTCTGAAAGCAGGAACTCAATTCGCTCGGCAGGTTGCAGCGGGTCAATCGGCAGGAAGAAACCACCGGCTCGCAGTATGGCAACTTGAGCGACGAAGAACTCAACCGATCGCGACATCAAGATCGCAATGGGTGCCGATTTCAGTTGTTGAACGGTACACAGCGTACGAATTTCGGATGCCACATGACGACTTACCTCGTCGAGCTGCCGGTAAGTTAGCTTGAAGCCCGGCGCATCAATCGCAACGCTGTCTCCGAATCGCCCAAAGCTATGCTCAAGAGCGCCGGTCAGCGTCTTCAATTCCGAAAATTTTGGTTCGCGAGGTGAAACCATAAGTTGTTTGAGCAGTTTCGAAGTGGCGGTTCCAATGCCGGGCAGTGGCTAAAAATGACTGCCGACGACAGTAGAGTACGAGGCGGGGGCGTAGGCTGGCGGGGGTGTTTGTCGGAGTTGACCGAACGAATCCGCAAACGCTCTGCCAATGTTCCAGTTTAGGTCGAAGGTGCAGAAAAGCGAAGTTCTGCGTGTACCACTCACCAAATACATTGAAAAACACTGCATTCTGGACACTTTGAATGCGGATTGGCTGTTGTATGTTGGCCGAATTGGTGGCTGAATTGGGAGGGAGGCCGAATTGGGGCCAGCGAGCCTTGGGCGATCAAGAGTCCGAGCGGGTCTGATTTGGTTTCGAGACAACTTCATTTAACCGCGCATAAACAAACCTCCACTGCGTTTTCCGCAATGGAGGTTTGTTTGGTTTTGTTACGAGTGGTTTAGAACCCGTTCCAACGACCGAATAGAGGACGACCGACAGAGGCTCCTATTGGTGGCGTGTCCCATCGCAATGGGGTGGTTAGCGGTGGAATGCCATGCCGACCGAGGTTGCCGCAACAAGAAGAGACCGGCTGCAGGCAGTAGCCCGGTTGTGTTGGTGCAAGATTGCAGCAAGCAGGTCCTTGTGGGTAGGCGCCAATTCTGGATGGTCCATAAGCAGCGCTCTGCGAACTTCGAAATGCGTTTCCGTAACCCACTGGTCCCGAAAAAGCCATCGGCGAAGAGAACGTCGGATTGCCAGAGAATGTAGTTGGGGCATTGCCGAAAACCTGTGAGCCAATTTGGCCATTGAAACCAGGCGAGCCGGCTATTGGTCCGCCAAACGTCGGGACGTTGGTTGGTGGCATTGGTGTGGGGGCGATGCTTGGTACGGCGTTTCTCGATCCACTTTGAGCAAAGATTGGGGTGACGAGCATCGCCACTGCGGCGAGTGCGCAGGCGGTGAGTATTGTCGGTCGCATTTTGATTCCTTTTAGATTGCGAACGGGTGACATGAGGTAGCCCGAATTAGAAACGAATCATCATTCCGGGCAAAGAGCGATCGTTTGCTAGCGGGTGTCTCGGCGTTGATGGTCTGATTTATTCGTAGCGCTTAACGATAACATTCGAGAACCTTGGCTATCGCCAAAACGGCTGGTCCTGAAACTACTCACTAGTCGGACGAGCGTTGTTTGTCAGGCCTGGCAAATCTTGCGAGTAAAGCGGGTAGAAAGACAAGGTCGGCAAATAACGCGGCGGACAACGTGATGATTCCCATGGATGCAAAGATGATTTGATCACGTCCATCACTGAACAGCACGGTCGAGAATCCGGCTACCAAAACGATGGTCGTCAGGATCAGAGCGGTGCCGACGCCCGTGAATGCATTGCGAATCGCGGTCTGTTCATCGTCGCAATTTGCCATCTCGTCCTGGTAACGCGTTAAAAAGTGAATCGTGTCATCCACGGCAATTCCCAGGCAAACGGTAAACGCGCAAACGGTGACGATCTCTAACGACTGACCGGTCAGATACAGGTAGACGCCGGCGACCGCCAAGGGGAATAAATTGGGAACGAGTGAGATCAGGCCGATCCGCAACGATCGATAAACAAAAGCCAGAATTACCAGGATGATTAGCACCGCCGTTCCCAGACTCGTCGCTAAATCCACCACGATTTGAAACAGGTTTTGCCATCGCCATGCCGCATCGCCGCGCAGTCTCAATCCAAAATCAGGATGCTGGGTTTGAATCTCAGCCAACTTCTTTCCAACGCGTTCGAACACGGGATCGTAAGCTGCAATTCCTACATCCTGAACTCGAAAACCAACTGAGGCTTCGCGCTTCTCGGGGCTGTAGAACGCACGTTTCAAACTCGGAGGCAGCAACTCCAGCATGGAAAACCGATCAGCCGGGCTGCCATCACCCGGCATCGATTCGATCAACTTCAAAATCGACAGTGGATGCCCGATCATTTCTTCGCTACCAAGAAGTTCGTCCACCTTTTGAATGACTTCAATGATCTCCGGCGAGTCGTCGGCGATCCGATCGGACCAAGCAACAGCGACATTGCTTGTTTCGACTCCATTCATCGCCTTGTCAATTTTGCGGAGCCCGATAGCGACTTCACTTGACTGTGGAAGCAGCGAAGACCGTCGTTCATCAGGCCTCAGCTGCAACGATATCAATATAAAGATGACGGTTGAAACAATTGCCAGGAATGAGAACAGCCGTTTCCGCAAGATTACAAAATCGATCACGCCGCTGATCTTTCCAAGGTTTTTGTCGATCAGGCTTTTGTCCTGGCCTTTCTGAACAAACTTTCCGAGCCATGTGGAACACGTCAGTGGTATGGAGGTCACCACGGCGACGAAACTGAGAATAACGCCGACGACGCAGCAGTAGCCAAATTCCTGAACCAGGCTGTGGTGGGCCAATGCCAGGGACCCGAATCCGACGGCGGTCGTCAAGGAGGTCAACGCGCAGGCAAGGCCGACTTTGCGAATGCCTTCTGCGGCGGCTTCACGCGGTGGCAAGCCGCTGGATCTCAGCTTGCGAATCTCAGCCATCAGGTGAACTCCGTCGGCGAGCGCAATCAAGCTGACCAAAACGGGCAAGACGACGTCGTTGAACGGATTGTTCTGCAGCCCCAGGAATCGAATAAATCCCAGCGTCCAGAAAACGCCAAGCGATGGTGCGAGTGCAACAACGAAGACGGCGGCCAGACCTCGAAACAAAATGATGCTCATAAGCGCAATCATGCTGTAGCCGATCAGTTGGTACCGGGAACTATTTTGAGTGCGACTTCTTCTGGCCTCGATCCGCACGGGCAATCTTCCGGTGACGGTGAATTCTGCTTCAAAATCGTCAACGGAATCCGCCGCGGCCTCGGCAATCTCACGCATGCCGACCGTCAGGTCACTATCTTCCTGGATAAGAACAAGGTTGTATGAGACCAGCAATAGTGTTGTTTGGCAGTCGGAAGAGAGGATTTGTCCGTGGATAAACGGGTGCCGAAGTGCTTTTTCTCTGGCGAGATCAAATCTTTGTTGGCTGGCCGATTCATGCGGCAACAAAGGCTGTGGCAAGCTAAAGATGTTCAACATCGGAATCGTGTCCAGCCATACGACATTGGAAACGAAATCGCTGGCGTTGAGCGCATCTACTACGGCACGCATCGCCTTGGCACCGGCTGGCGAAAAAATGTCCGGTGATTCCACGACGATGGCTGCATCAGAATCGAACGAGAAACCTTGTACCGGAAGACGCTGAAAATTTTCAGGAGCCGGCTGTGCGGTTTCCGCGCTAGCCTCGTCTTCTTGTGCAGTGAAAAGGTCTGTCACAAGATCGGGATCGTAATAACCGATCACGGCGATACCACTGATCGTTAAAATCACAAGCAGTGTCAGCCATGGCAGTTGGACAATCCAGCCTGTTGTTCTATTGAATAGTTTTGACACTGCATGTTTAGACGTTTTTAAGCGTCATTCATCTCTTAATGTTTCAAGGTACTCGTACGCGCCACGAGCGGTGAATTCAAACTCTTCCTGCTGCAGAACTCCATCACGATTTGTGTCAATTGAATCAAAAAAGTCCCTGAACGCAATCGGCACCTCGTCTTTGGTCAATTGACCATCACCGTTGGTGTCATTCTTTCGGAACACGGCCTCGGCATGCTGCTTGGCTTTGCTTAAGACCTCAGCTGAGTACTGATACTCCGCGGTCTCGTTGGCTGGTTTGGTTTCTGCGGCATCGTCATCGGCAAGTGCAGTGGTTTCCGGCGGGTTGCGAGGGATTGCAACATTGAAGAAGCCGACCGCCATTTCCTCCCAGGTTTGATCTCCCCAAACAACAAATTCGTCCGGATTGGGGTTAAACGGATTGGCTTCGGAATTGTCAAAAGTGATTTCGATTTCAATGCTCTTCAAGTCATTCAGCAGCAATGGTTCAGAGAACTCATAATTGTGCTGCCAGTTGAAATCGTAGTTAGGGACGCTGATCAATGGATTTTGCGATTGTGTGTCGGCATTGGCGAAAGCAGCGAATGACTTGCCGCGGTAATGCATGTGGGGTGAAACGCTGAGTAACTTGCCATGCTCGGGCAACCGGTCGATTCTTGCCTGCACGGTCAAATTTGCCTGGTGAGGCTGGATTTCGAATTCCTGATTGATCGCAGCTATCGTAAGCAGTTCTTCCTGGACTTGTTCTTCATCAACAAATACCAGGCCGATTGACGTCAGGTCGGTTTGCGCTTGCCCGTTGGGTGTATAGTGCTGTTGGAAAACGAGTTTCGAGCCGGCTGGAATGCGTCTTGCTCGCGATGCGACGTATTCGACGGGAACTTGACCGGGAACATACGCTTCCAGCCAATTCAAACCGACGCCGAAATCTCCATCGGGTGGGCGGATGAACACGATGCTGTGATGGACCACGGAGCGATTGCCGGGAATGATCTCAGCGGCCGAAACCCATTTGTCTTCCGTGAATCCAGGATCAACGACGAAGTACTGATATTCGATCGACCCGTCCGCAGGAACCGCAAAGGGTTGCTTGCGCATTGGTACCACCAGGTCCGGTTCTTTTGGCAGACGCCAGCCGGCCGTAAATTCAGCCGCTTCCGGCAACAGCGACGCGTTGCCCAGGGCAGCACCTTCATCGACCCATGTTCGGATCATCTGTTTCTCGTCGTCGCTTAGGCCTCGCGCGTTGGTGAACTTTCCGATCGTCGGATCGGCGTGCCATGGCGGCATGCGGCCATTGTCGATCGTTTCGACGATCATGTCCGCCCAACCAACGACTTCGTCGTAGTCGACCATGGCGAATGGCCCGATTTCTCCGCTACGGTGACACTCGACGCAATTCTTTTGAAGGATCGGAGCAATGTGTTGCGCGTAAGTGATGGTTGCTTCGGTGTTGGTCTTTTTGATTCGACCAATCAAACAGCCTTCCGGTTTTGTTACGGGTACGCTGACTGCTTTCCCAGATGCCAGCTCGGTTAAGGCAATCCTTAAGTCTTGTCGAGCGACTTTGGCGCGGGCGATGCCGGGTGAATATTGATCGTCGATGCGGCCTCGGTAGGCGACTTTCTCTTCGGCATTAATGACGATGACTTCCGGATTGCGCACGACATTGAATCTGTCCGCGAAAAGGTTGTCGTGATCCTTGACCAGTGGCAAATCGAGTTTGTTGGTTTTGGCAAATTCACGCCATTCTTGTATCGAATCTTGCCGGTTGCTGTTCACGGCAACAAATTGAAAGCCCTGCCGTTGAAACTCGGTCGCGAGTGCGTTGATTCGCGGAGTATACAGCTTTGCCAACGGGCATTCGATTCCAAGAAAACAGATGACCAGGTGACCGTCTTGCGGAGGTACCGAAATGACTTCGTCGGAGAGAGTTCGCAGATCTGTCGCGGCGGACTGGGTGTCGGCCTGTTCTGTTTGCGGAACGAATGCGAATGCGTTTTGGGAAATCGAGCAGCAGCCAAAGCAAATGCTGAGCAACAATAAAATTGATTTCAGCCTCATTGAGATGATCAATGACAATTCCATTTGTATCTTTCGCGAAGCGACGATCTTTGCAGACGTACTTTCAATCTATCTTCTTAACCGATTTAACCACACGGCGGATTTTTCAGACTGTGAAATGTTGGCAAAAAATGTTGGTATAGTCAGGCCGTGAATACGCCGGTATCATCGCCGGTTCAAGATTATAGTCAACAAAAGTTCAATCGATAGCCTAATTGCAGGAGACAAATTATGGCAGATCGCGATGTGGAAAAGAGTTACCCCCTGGACCAGTTCATTGAAAAGCTGCGCAGGTTGGCTGATGACCTGGAGGCCGGCGAGCAATTTGAAATTCAAATTGCCGGCGAGAGACTCTATGTCCCTGTTCGAGCGAAATACAACATCGAACATGAGCGGGAAGATGGTTCCCACGAGATCGAATTCCAAATCAAGTGGGAAGATGAATAGGCGGGCGAATCAGATCGCGGAGATTTCAGTGCTGCTTGGATGAGGCAGTGTTTGCGAACAAATATTACGAGCACGACGCGCAAGCGAGTGGTTCAAAACCGGAAAACCACTCGCTTGCGCGTCGTGCTTGTATTTCTCGATTGAAGCCCCGTAAGATCCGCCTGAAGGCGGTACTACGAACAACGAAACACCAGGCACCTTTCAATGTGGTGCCTGGTGCTTTTGCGTGACAACAAAATTTCTGCTGCTTACCGGCAGCCATCTTTACAGCAACGACCCTGCTGTTGCGTCGGGTTGAAAGTTTCAATCTGTTGGCGGGTTCCTGATCCCTGCAATGACTGACCCTGAACGGGTGCCTGTTGACGCGTTGCCGATCCCTGAGCTCGGAATGCTTGAACATTCTGACTCGGTGCCAGATTCTGAACGGTTGCAACGTTCAATCCCCAGTCATATTCGAGATAGCTGATCGTGGCCGAACCGTTATTTGCCAACCTGGCGGCATCAGCAGGCATGAATTGTGACAAGTATTGCAATCGTTCTTGATCACTCCGTCCAAAATCTTCACCAAACCATTGGATGATTGGCGAGAGTCCGATTTGGCCTCGTTGTACGTCGTAACTGAATTTGCCCGGCGTATGAAAGAACAGAGCGGAACTGTATGCCAATTGCTGGTCCAGCGAGTTCGGAAAGTAGGCTCGTTGCGATAATTGTGGACAACTCTTCGATGCACAGACGATGGCAAAGTGGATTCGCGGGTCGCCCATCTTGCGAAGAATTTGGTGCTCGATGTCGTTCAGCGAATACTCAGTTCCACCCACCGGCAACTTAAAGTCATCCCAGATGTTGTAGCCGCTTGCGTCAGGAGCATGATCCTTGATGCTTTTGGTTGGATACAGCTGCAAAATTCCCTCGATCGTCAGGGCGTTGTAGGCGTTGATCCAAAACGCCATTTGAGCCGGTTGACTGGCATTGAGTGAGGGGTCAAGCGAATTCATGCCGCGTAGATAACCCATCAGCGTAGCACGATCCTGTTGGTTGGTTTGCCAAGTGGCGTAATCGACGTTGCCATTTTGATCAACATACTTTTGCAGCAGAGCATCCAATGTTCGATGGTCATATTGTTCGAAGCCGACGCGAGCCAGTTGGCGCGATTGCGATTGCGATTGTGAGGCGAAGGGTGCGGCGTCGCTACGTTGTTGTGGAATTGTTTGAGACTGTTGAAAGCCATCGTTTCGATTGCCCGATTGCGCGAAGGCGACTTGCGCCGAAATCATCAGGCAAAGTGTTCCGAAAGCAATTCCAAAGGTGCGTGTTAATGACGACTTCATAGTTCACTCCATAAATCAACGTGGTTGTGAACAGAATGAAGTACAAATACCGTGCCAAACTGAGAAAGTTAAGATGTAAGGATTAGGTATGTACGCCACCTCTCCCAGGATTCTGTGCCGTAAATTGGTATACAAATAATGCCTGCAAGCATCGATCGAGCCGATTCGATTTGATCACAGTGTTTGCAAAACTGACACGCTTGCATCGCAGTTTTTACAAGTTAATCCGGTGCCAGGATTTGATCGTTAGCCCGGTTTTTAGGAGGGTTCCGGCAGAGTTCTGGCAATTGATACGCCTGACGGATCGATATCAGCACTACGCAGAATCGATGACCGAAGCAGCCGCGCTTGCCAGATCCGTTGACGCTTTTTCATCATTGGTTTCGCAAATGATTCGTACGATTGGCTCGGTGTTACTCGGGCGAATCAGCAACCACCGGTCGTCCCAGTCGAAACGCAAGCCGTCCTGGTCGTTGGCTTTGGCATCGCTGAATTTCTGCCTCAACGCGTCATAAATGGCAGGTAGCTTGTCGCGGCTGACCGACGATTTTGCTTTGTGAATGCTGTAGGCAGGGATCTCAGCCACCAACTCAGAAACAGACTTTCCAGTGATCGCCATTAATTCCAGGACTTGCGACATAGCGACAAAACTGTCGCGAACGTAACCAACTTTCGGGTCGATCGGGCCGCCGTTCCCTTCGCCGCCGTATACCGCGTTAACTGATTGCATCAAGTCGCAAACGTTTGCTTCGCCAACGGCACTAAGATGGCACTGGCAACCGAACGACTCGGCGATGTCGATCGACATGCGGCTGGTCGCACAGTTGATCACGCAGTCACCGGTCTCTTGCATCAACCGCCGCTTCATAGTCAGTGCCAAAGTGTATTCTTCGCCGATATAGTTTCCATGCTCGTCGATGATCGCCAGGCGGTCCGCATCCGGGTCTTGGCAAAATACGACGTCTGCCTTGTGGAGGCCTGCTAACGGGGAGATGGTTTGCAAGTTGTCGGCGGTTGGTTCCGGGGGATGAGCGAACAGGCCATCGGGCGTATCGCCAACGATGACTGCCTTGCAGTTCAGGTCCGTCAACATCCGGTGCGCCATCACACTTCCCGCACCATGGTTGCTGTCCAGCACGACGCTGAAATTTTTGTTGCGAATCAATTCAACATCGACCGTATCAGACACCAGGTCCAGATGTTTGCCGATCGTATCTTCGATGACTTCTTGCGAGCCCAGTCTGTCATGGGTTACCCAGGCGGTTTCTGATTCCAGTGCATCGATGACTTTTTGACCAGCCTGGGCTCCGATGACTCGGCCATCGGTGCCGAACAATTTGATTCCGTTGTATTCGGGAGGGTTGTGGCTGGCAGAAATTTGTACTCCACCAGCGGCATCCAGGTCACGCACCAAAACTCCGGTGGTCGGAGTCGCGGCGACGTCTCCGTATTCGACGTTTCGGCCAACGGCCATCAGTGCCGAGGCAATGGCACCGGCCAGCATCTGTCCCGTGGCTCGTCCGTCGCGAGTCACCACGATTGGACCAGGTGGAAGACTGGCAGCGAATGCAGCCACGTACTGCATGGCGATCGGAGGTGCCAGAGTTTCGCCAATGATTCCACGGAGCCCGGAGACGCTGATGATTGGTTTTTTCATAATCGATGCGAGTAAGCTTTTCAGACTTCGAAATACAACAGATTGATTCAACAGGGTGCCAAATTCTCTGATTTGGCCATTTTTCACAAGTGGGTATCTGGCATTTTGCTCAGCCTGACAACCGGTTTAAGGCTGGTGGTGGAGTTTCGCAAAATTGGAAAATCACCATAATCATCTTTTGCAATCTCAGGTCCCTCCAACCAAACAATTCGCGAATTATGAACGAATCATCTTCGACTCTTGATACCAACGTGGCCATGACCAAAGTCCGTGAGGCACAGGCCGCTGGCCACCTTTCGGAGACCTCGATTGAAAATATCGCGAACTGGTTGGAAGACGCTCGTTATGAAAAGTATCGCGACGCGGTTTGCCAGCACATCACTGATGAGAAATGGAAAGAGCTGGACAATGTGTTTTGGACCGTGATCCCGTTCGGTACCGGCGGCCGGCGAGGGATGATGTATCCGTTTGGTAGCAACGCGATCAATGAACGTACGATCGGCGAGTCGGCTCAAGGCCTGGCCAGCTATGTGAAAAAGACGAAGCCAGAAGGTCCGTGGTCGTTTGCGATCGGTTACGACACAAGGCATCGTTCGCGAGAGTTCGCGGAACTCTGTGCCGGCATCATGGTGGCCAACGGTTTTACGGTGTACTTCATCGACGATTACCGCAGCACTCCGGAGCTATCGTATCTGATTCGGTACAAGCAGTGTGATTGCGGGATCATGGTGACGGCCAGCCATAACCCGCCTTCGGACAATGCTGTGAAAGTCTATTGGTCGAGTGGTGCCCAGTTGGTGCCGCCGCATGACAAAGCGGTGATCGAGGAGGTCATGCAGGTTGGCAAATTCGAAATCGCGAATTTTGAAAAGGCCGTGGCGGACGGAAAGGTTGTCTTCTGCAAAGAGGAAACTGATGCGGCGTTGATGGCGGAGCACGTGCAGCACAGTGTCGATGGGCCGCGAGACTTGAAGGTCATTTTTTCACCACTACACGGCGTCGGCGAATTCAACGTTAAGTCTTTGTTGGAAGAAGTCGGGTTCAAGGACGTAGACATCTACGAACCGCATCGTGAACCGAACGGTGATTTTCCAAATGTGCCAGGACATGTTTCGAATCCTGAAAACCCGGAGGTGTTCACCAAAATTATCGACTACGCCAAGACGAGTGGCGCTGAGTTGATTTTGGCGTCGGATCCGGATTGCGATCGGATGGGTGCCGCGGCGCCTGTGACCACGGATTTGCAGGGCGAGTGGAAAACGCTGGATGGGAATCAATTGGGTGCGCTGCTGTGTGATTTTGTTTTGCGGAATCGAAAAGCGGCTGGCAAGAACACGCCTAAGGACTACATCGTCACGACGCTGGTCTCTTCGATGATGACCAGCCGCTTGGCAAATCACTACGACACAAAGTCCTACTACGAAAACCTGGTCGGATTCAAATGGATTTGTAGCCTGGTAGATGAAGTTGGACCCGAGGGATTCGTCTTTGGAACCGAGGAATCGCATGGCTACCTGGTCGGAACCTACGCGCGAGATAAGGACGGCGCCGTGGCCTGCATGTTGATGACTCAGTTGGCTGCCGAGTGCAAGGCCGAGGGTGTTTCGCTTCATCAGCGACTGAACGACCTTTACAACAAGGTGGGATATCACCGTGAACGTCTGTCAACGATTCGCATGGAAGGTTCCGATGGCATGAAACGAATGCAGGCTCTTATGCAGAAACTGCGAACGGACGGGCCAGATTCGATCGGCGGCCTGAATATCGCCTCGGTCGATGACTATCTGACTCACGAAACCAGAATGGCTGACGGAACCACAACGAAACTGGACGGCCCGACTGGAAACTTGATCATGATGCGAACAGAGATCGACGGAAACTATGTCGCCGTCCGACCGTCGGGAACTGAGCCAAAGGTCAAGATGTACATGTTCACGTTTACCGAGGCGTCGGCGATTTCCGATTCGACCAGGACGGAGATGGATGAGCGATTGGACGCTTTCGACAAAGACATCCGCGCTTTTGCGGAAACCGTCTAGGGATTGAAGGGACTGAAGTTGGCGACCGCAGCCAGTAAACAAAGCCAAAGTTTTCTAACCGAGTTGTACGAGCGTGCTGTTGCTGCGTTGTTCGTTCCATGCTTTGTTGGCTTGAACGGCCTCTTGCTCGTGATCGTCGCCGATCAATTCGTAATGCACGTTGCGTTGCCGGGGAGTGTAACCGATGTCGGTGATGGCGTCGCGAATTTCGTCGAGCGTCAGGTAGTGGACTGTGCCTGCTTCGGCCACCACGTTCTCTTCCAACATCAGGCTGCCCATGTCATTGGCACCGTACAACAACGAGACCTGACCGACTTTTAATCCTTGAGTCACCCAGCTGCTTTGCAGGTTAGCGACGTTGTCGAGGTACAGGCGCGAGATGGCCAGCATTTTCAGGTACTCGAAACTTCCGGTCGGCGGGATATCGGCCAGTTGCGTATTGTCGGGTTGGAAAGTCCAGCAGATGAAGGCGGTGAAGCCTCCCGTTTCGTCCTGCAGTTGGCGAATTCGATCGAGATGCTCGACGCGTTCCTCCAGAGTCTCAACATGGCCGAACATCATCGTTGCACTGCTGCGACCACCCAGTTTGTGCCAGACTCGCATGACGTCCAGCCAGTCGTCCGTCATCACTTTGCCTCGTGTGATTTCGGAACGGACGCGGTCGACCAGAATTTCGGCTCCACCACCTGGCAGACTGCCCAAACCAGCCGCCTGCAAACGCGAAAGCACCTGCTCCAACGTCATGTTGTTGACTTTGGTGAAGTGAAAAATTTCTGGAGGACTGAAACCGTGAACGTTGACCATTGGATATGCCGTTTTGATATCCGACAACATTTCTTCGTACCATTCCAGTTTGTATTTTGGGTGCAAGCCGCCCTGTAACAAGATCTGGTCGCCGCCAAGGTCGACCGCTTCGCCGATCTTGGCCAGCAATTCCTTGCGGGGCAACACGTAACCTTCGTCCGATTTGGGTCCCCGATAAAACGCGCAGAAATCGCACACGGCAGTACAAATGTTCGTGTAGTTAATGTTTCGGTCGATGTTATACGTCCGGTACGTCTCCGGATGCATTCGACGAGACACCGCATCGGCGGCCGCGCCCAACGCGGTCAGATCGGATGACTGTAAAAGCTGCAAGGCCTCCTGGTTATTGAGGCGTTGGCCATCAATGGCCTTATTCAAAATTTCAGCAATCATGAAATTGAAGTTCCAGTGAATTTGGGGCCAGTTCCAACTCGGCGGCCAGGTGGCGAAAACGTTGAAGCGCCTTTCGCTCGTCCGTCCCGAGAGTAAAGTGCAGGTAGGTTTGGAAGTACTCGACGGCTTGCGAAGTCGTTAAGCCGTATCTTTCAGCGTTCTCGCTGGCCAGCGCGATCGATTGTTCGATTCCAGCGTCACGACTGGTGGACAGCAGTTGGCCGATTTCTCCCAAGCGTTCCTTTGTCATGCCGGGTCGAGCGGTCCACATTGCAAAGACGAACGGCAATCCAGTTTGCTCGAACCACCATTGCCCGAGGTCGACTTCCAAGGTGAATGTCTCACCGAGGTCCGGGTTCATGGCGCGGTCACCGATGATCAACACGGCATCGGCTGTGGACTGCTGCCAAAAAGCATCGATCGGCAGCGGGCAAAGTTCGGGCGTCACACCAAATTCGCGTTGCAACAGGATCCTTACCAAAGCGACGCTGGTGCGCGAGCCCTCATCCAATGCCAACGTGCGAATTGCATTCAGCGGAACCCGGCTGAGTAATTTGACACTCCAGACAGGCCCTCGACACGCGATGCAAGCGTCCGACACGACGGTGTAATCCGGGTTTTGAAATACCTCGATCGATGGAATCAAGGCGACATCCAGCATTCCGTTTGCCAATTGATCAGCCAAGCGACTGGGCAGGTCAAAAGTTAGCGTGCAGGCGGTGTCGGCATCCGCGCAATTGGAATCGCCAATTCCGTAGACCAATGGCAACGTATTCAGATATGAAACGGCGCCGATTCGGCAGGGTTTCTGGCTGGGCAACCCTGCGCCATTCGGGGGCGAATTCTGATTATTGGTTGGGGAGGTCATGAAGGTTCCGGGAACGATTTTTTCAAGTCGCCAGTTTAATCAGTGCCTGCAGATTGGGGGAGAGCCATGTCTGTGTCCTCTGGTCTACCCGAAAGACGTTCGCCACGAGTAACTGAAAACGTCAGGAAAATGCGGTTTTACAACGATAAGTGTGTAGAAACTGCCCGCAAACTCGTTTGGGAAACTTTGCGGGCTCTGTCAAACAGGTAATTCATTCCGTCCAAGGCGACCTTGATCGTATTCGCGAATGTAACCGGGCTTTGGATTCCGCGGGAAATAATGTTCCCATCGGTCCGATCAATTGAAAGGCTTGGATACAAGCGGTTACTCATCAAGGAATTGGATATGCCTAAGTCGTTCAGCGTCGTCATTTGTTGTTTTGCATTTTTGTGCGTCACGTCCGTACAAGCACAGGATCGACTGTTGCGAGACTTCTTCCGCGACTACTGCAAATTAGTGCCGCGAGCCTACTCGCCAGATGATCCCTGGACGATGGGGAAAATTCTGCGAACGGAAGTTGGCCATGGCGGGTTTTTCTACAATTGCGATTCCGAAGAATGCAAACGCAACTCGCCCTATATCAATTGGCACCATCAGAACACAGATCCTTTTGTTTGTCGTCCAATTTTGACAGACATTGAGCAGCAGTTGGCCGAAGTCAAACGCCGGGTTGCCTGGGGTTCTTGCTACCAGTGCGGTCAATCGAATCACAAATGTGGATGCGCGGAGTGTGCTTCGGTGGGCTACGTCTCATCGAATGACCATTCGGGTGACCAGGAAATCATTGTGGAGCAAACGCAAGAGCAACAACAGATCGTTCAGAACGCTTCTGCCAGAGGCCAGGGAAATGTCAGAGTCATACAGGGGACTCCGGTAAAGGTCAGTCGCCTGACACAAGAAATGGCACTCGCGAAAAGGCGAGCCGCCCGTGATGCGATGGCAATTTCCAACAACACAAGAAGTGTGGTTTCGCCAATTCAACCTGTTGCCCCAACTGCGGACTCGACCTCCGTGCAAATGTTGATCGATACCGCTACTGCCCAACAACCAACGACGGCACAGCCCGCGATTGAATCTCAACAAAACATGGAGAGTTCATACTCGTCAGTTTTGCAGACTGAATTGTCGACTGAATTGCCGACGTCTGAATTGAAGTCCGAAGCACGGATCACCCAACTGCAAACGACAGATTTGCAAGTGAACGAACAGCAAACGACGGATATGCAACCGACTGAATTTCAAATGACTGAGTTGCAAACGACCGAAATGCACACGACTGAAATGCAAACCAACGAATTGCAAGCTGAAGTCCAAACTAACTTGCAAACGGCCGAACAATACACCGAAATGCCAGTGGCCGAATTGTCGAGCAATCAGGCATCGGTCGTGACGAACCCCGTCGTGATTGAATTGGTTGAGCCAGCCGAAGTTAACCAAGCTGGGGATTGGTATGTCGACCCGAATTGGACTGTTGATTCAAGCAACCAGGCCTTCGCCAATTCAGAAATGGAAACATCAGAGACGCAACGGGACACCAGTCACATCACTCAATTTAACCCTAGACAAAGGTCAATGCCGTCAAGGTCCAGTCGCAAGACTGCCGTCGCCAGAAACCACCAGCCATCGGGTAACGTGCAGACACAGTCTGAAAATACAAGTCGTGCGAATGCCCGACAAAGCCAACCAAGCAGACCGGCCAGATCGGCCAGGCGGCCCAAAGCGGTGCACCGGCTTACCCAACAAGGCATTCGTTCGACACGATCGCACAACGCTAGCTCTCAACGAGCAACCCAACAAGCTTCAAGTACCAGGCTACAGGCCGTTCCGCAACAAACGGTTGTTGAGACTCCTGTCGTTGAGGCAAACAGCACGATTGCCAACTTGTTGATTGCGGCCCGGCAATCAAAGCAACTCAATCCGCCTGCGATCGGTGCCAATGTGCCAGTCACCACGACGGTCGAACGCTTGTTGAAGGAAGCACGTGAGACCGATCAGTTGATCGGCGAGCAACCGGGTGCCGTTGCACGTTTGTTGATGTCTCAGCAGAACAATGCAAACGGCATTTGGAAAGACTACGAGCCACCACATGCTCGTCAAGCGAGAGAGGAAGTCGGTCGCAAACTGTTCCAGCGGTAAACTCGTTAGCGATATCACGTTGGTCGAGAGCTATGCCGCGTCCAGATTCGACGCCGCGAAGTTTGAATCAATAATGTTCAAGCCTGCCGGCGCGGTCTTTTCCGCTGACACAGGCTTGATCGATTCGACAGTCGGGATCTGTTGATCGTCGAATGTGTATTCGCGGCAGCGACGGACTCGAATAAATGGCTTTTCCTGCAATACTCGCACACGCGAGGAAGCCCAACTTTGTGCAAAGTCATTCAGTTCGTTAAGCAGTAGCTGGCTTTTGTAGCGACAATCTTCCATCGCTTCCCGCCCTAGTCGTTTCGGCAAGTAAATTTTTGGGCCAAACACGACACGAGTTTTCGAAAAAGGTTTAGGCAACGCGAAGCGGTCCCAGGTATTGAAACGCCACGGATTGTCGTAGCCGACACCGACCGGAACCAACGGTAACTGTAATCGCGAGGCCAGGAATATCGGGCCCATCGCCATTTCGCGTCGTGGACCCTGGGGGCCGTCGGGCGTCATGGCCAGGCTGGCGAACTTGCTTTGTTTTTTGATTTGGCGAATGGCAGCCGACCCGCCTCTTGTCGAACTTCCACGCACCACGTTGAATCCCAGGAAGTCGGCGGTTTGTTTTAGCCAGTGAGCGTCACGATGCTGGCTGATCAACAAGGTAACGGGGCAGTTCGGCCAGCGGGGCAACAGGATTGCCAGGTTCTCGTGCCAGAATACAAAAATGCAGTGCTCGTTGTATTCCGGGCGTGCTGGATCGGCGGCCGAATCGTAATAGGCAGTTCGCAGATCGGAGGTCCGGAGTAGCTGTTGCAGAACGAACCCTGCGGAGCTGGAAGCCAGTTTTTGCGTGAATCTGCCGGCTCGGGTTTTTTCAAGTTGCTTTAACATCCAAACGTTCCATCGTTTGTTATCGTTGTCGCTGATGAAATCCAGCATAGCGTTTGTGTCTGCTGGCACCAACGTCAATGGTGCTGTTTGTGATCGCTTGACACGATCGAAATCGATTCCAAAACCAAATTATTGATCCGTGGTGAACTCGGGGAAAAGCTTCTTCAGAGGGTCAGTTAGCGCCGGTAGAACCTGGTGCTCGGTGTTGGGTTTGCCAAGTGTTCCGTCGACTTCGACCCACCAGACTTGCTTACTGCCCGCATGGTAAAGCTTGGTAAGGACCGGAATGAACCAACGGTTTCGGCCCATCGTTGTATAAAAATCCATATCGATTTCGCTGTCCAGATTCACGGTGCCTTGCCCAATCAAGCTAAGGGCATCACCATTCAGCTCGATCTTCTGAAAGTCGATGTTTTCACCGTTGACCGTGAATTCCATCTGCCCCTGGTCAAACGCCGTCCGATCCGGTTCCTTGATCCTCAGCACATTTAAGAGAGCCAACATCACGGGCACTTCGTAGATTCTTGCGTTTTGCAATGTCACATAGCCATCGCCTCGCGCGGTGTGCGAGCCAGATGCATCACCGTGCAACCGGATCCCTGCGTAAGCCTGGCCAGCAAAGTCGTGTTGTTGAATCGTAAGGTCGGTAGCAACCTCATTCAGTTTTCCGTCAGTCAACACGGCCTGCAAATAGTAAGCGTTTTCGTTGTCCAGCTGTATTTGGCAATCGCATTCAACGTAGCCGCCAAACATTCGAGCCGTTGCGGAAGGTTGTTTCTGTTGCTGTTCGTTGACCGATGCCAGCGACCCGATTCCAACCTGGTTATTGTCGATTGAAACAGGCGCCACCAGCGATGTGATTTGAATGTTGTGGTACATCATCGAATCGATATTCAACGTGCCGCGGCTATCAAGATTGTCGCCGGAATATCGTCCTTGCCAACGAAAGGTGCCATTTGCGTTGGTAATGGGAACGCCAACGATTGCGTTGGCCTGAGCCATGCCGAATTCAAGGTCCCAGCCGATGTTAGCGTTTGGTCGCGTCGGTTCGTTGGTGGAGACGTAGCCCGAGCGTCTTTGAGCGTTACCTGATTGATTTCGGAAGCTGCCGACGAATTCTATCGCGCCTTGCATGACAAGATTGCCCGAGAACTTCATTCGGTCCAGACTGTTGCTGAGCGCCACCGGCAGGGCGCGTCGCAGAGACTCGTCCAGCAATATGTTACTTGCAAACATCTCGGAGAAACGAATTCGCCAATCCGAATCGTCATACGTGCCGCGACCATTGGCACGCATGACGGTGCGACCATGCAGAGCGGCAAAATTGCGAATTTCAATTCGCTGTTTCTCAAAGCGGAAGTTACCAGTGACTTGCCGCATTTCGTACGGGAACCAAATCGGATTGATCATGAACGACGAGGGCTGTTCACGATCGTGTGTTTGTTGCACGGTGACTCCGACAATGGGTCTTTCCACATCGGGTGGCGTGTGCAGATCCAGATCGATCAGATCTATAATTCCGGTTGGTCGTAAGCCCGACCATGTGTGCTGCAAATTTTCGGGCAACGCCGCTCGCAACTCATCATTCAGCAAAACGTTGTTAGCCAGGAACCGCAACTGTAAACCGTGGCTCTGGCTCCACGATCCATTGCACTCGATTTCGCCGTTGTTGTTTTGACCGTGCATCGACTGGAAAAACGACTTGTCGTTTTCGACGATAATCGATCCGTTGACGTTGTAGATTGGGTAGTCAAAGCTTTCGTGGCGAATCGTTGCCTGTTGTAATTTGATGTCGAATTGTTTTCGGTAGTTCTCGGCCCCGGGAACTCTTTCCATTCGCGCCCAGCCGTTGACATGACCGGTGGCCCGGAACTTTCGCAGAGACCGTGCCAGTTTCGGATCCAGGTGATCGAACGCCTGCAACAGTTTTTCGTTGATGGGAATATTTCCATCGCACCGGCCCTCCAGCCAACCATGCCAGTTCGGGCCGGGTTCGTTAAGCTGGCCATTGATCTTCACCAGTTGCTGTGCCTCGACCGCGGACAAATCAATTGCCAGAGAATTACCGGTCAAGTCGATCGTTCCTGTGCACTTCGACAGTCGGAATGGAAAGCGATGCCAGGAGATCGAACCATTCTTGATCGTCGTTTTAATCTTCCTGCTGAATTCCGCGCCGTCGTATTGAAGATCAAAAGTTGAATCGACGATGCCAGCCGGTTGGTAATGTTCCCATGCTTTCTGGGTGCCCTGATCGAACCATGGCACCATTCGCTCGGTTAGTTGCAGATCCTGAACGCTACCCACCATGCGCCATTTGCGTTCGTTCAGCGGGTCGACCACCAACAATTCACCGTTGAACGAACCGTAGCCCATTCGGAACTGACCCTTCTTGACCTGAATCTTGACGATCCCGTCCTGTTTGTTGTCGACCTGGAATTCAAAACTACCTTCATGAATTTGGTGCGGCAAGGTTGGGTCCAGGCATTGCAAATCGCTGGCTCGGCCGATGACTTCGAAGATCGGCGGTTCACCACCGTGCAGTCTTCCTGCCACGCCGGCATTGATGGCCAACGATCCGCCAAGCGTCTCGATGATCGACGATTCTCCGAAGATTTCCTGCAGCAGCGTCCGCAGTCGTTGATTCAATTCGATTCGTTTGCTGGACATTTGAGCGGTCCAGCGGTTGTTTGCCGTTTCGATACGGGCTTGAAAATCCAGGCGGCTGCTGACGTCACAAGTCAAGAAGCCATTCAG
>CAZPOL010000097.1:0-17393 GCA_964588195.1 uncultured Pirellulaceae bacterium
GCGAATCGTTGAGCGAAACTGTTGCGTGCGTTGGAAAAGAACAGCAATAGAACAGTCAGTCCCGCCAACCAAAGCCAGGGACTGAAAAACGATTGTTGGGGCGCGTCTTCAATCAAAGCAGCGTCAACAGTGGTGGCCTTCGCTTCACGGGTGTCGACGATTTCCAGCGAGGCATCATCAATCCAGGCTTTACATTTACCGATCACCAGCATGCCCAGGAACATCCCTGTGGCATCTTCGCTGACGTCGACAACGATTTCATAGTGGTCCCAATCGTCGCTTTTGACAGGGCGATCGGACATGTTGTCGAACGCGCCCCTTTTCCGATTGGGCCGGTCGACACGCAGCCAAAGCTGTGCCTGACCTTCGCCAGGATCTCTTTCCGCCGTCTTGACGGCCGCCCGAAACCGGACTCTCTTGCCTTGAAGATCCTTGGCGTCAATTAGCTGGTTGATTGCCGCAAATGCGCCTTCATCGGTTGGGTTCAACGTGTCGATTCGCATCGAGGTTTCACCGGTCACCGATTCTTCGTTGTCCAATGCGTACTTGAATCCCTTCGTGTTGTTGGGGTTGTACATCCAACCGGTTGCGCGGTCGTTGCTGACCTTTTCAAACGACCCGTTTCGCAAAAGATCTTGTTCCGATTGGGCGAGAGCCGGATTTCCGGTTAGCAGTAAAACCAGAAGCGCGATCGCCGCGTAAAGACCATGCGAATAGCATCGGCTCAAAACATGCAGTGGATAGTGAGCACAAAAGCAGCGAGCGGTTATTGAACGCATTGCATTTCCAAAAAACGAGGTCTCTGTTTCCGAGACTCATCCTAGCGGATGGAAAATGCGGATGCGAATTGAGCGATCAAGAATTGCGTGGACACGTGCTAGGGAGAAAACACGGGCAGGAAATTGAGCGGGATTTGCAAGATGATACAGGCCATGGCGGTCCCGTATTCCGGGCCACCGGAACCGGACCAGGAACCGTCGGCTGCTTGTTTGGATAGCAATTCGTCGCGGATCGCCGGGTACCACTGGTTCCAGTAATCGCCGCCGGCGTGCCACATCGCTTGAACCGCGTAGTATTGGCCATAGAAATAGTGACCGTTGGAGCTGCGGCCACCCGGTTTGTGTTTCATTAAGTGAGCGAGTGCGTTCTTGACGGCCAGACTATCGTAGATGCCGGCGCTGTACAGCGACGTGACTCCGGCGGCGGTCATGGCGAACGTTGAATGTCCACCGTCCATCTGATACCGAAAGCTGCCGTCATCGTTTTGGCTCTTCTTGACGTAGTCGATACACTTTTCACGAGTCTCGTCGGGGACATGGATGCCGGCGTCCCGTGCCGCACGCAGGCCCATGATTTGGCAAACCGTTATCGACAGGTCAGCCGTTTGATTTTTTTCTGGTTGATAGCGCCAGCCACCCCGGGCGTTTTGGCAGTTGATGGTCAGCCGAACTGCCTTGCGAAGCTTGTCGCCAAGTTCCGTTTTTTGTGTCATGCCGTAGGCTTCGGATAGAAACAGCATGGCGAACCCGTGCCCGTACATGTTCTCGCGGGCGCTATTGTCGGCTCGCGCGATATATCCTTTATCGCGAACTTGCGACATCACAAATTCGACACTGCGATTAACCTGTTTTCCGTAAGGGCCGTCGCCGGGAGTACTGCCGCTGCACATCATGGCCAATCCACTTAAGGAACTGACCGCGACACCACAGGCGTATCCGCTAAGTCCGTAAGCTCCGCGGTTCGGTCCATTGGTTAATTGTTTACCCATCAGGAACCTGAGCCCCCGGTCGATCGCCGTCTGTGTTTTGGGAGTCATTAACTCGGCGGCCGTTTTTTGTTTAGTCGCTGTTCCAGTGGCCGATTCCTGAACCTTTTGCTGGCCCTCTTCCTGGCCCTGAACAGCACGCGGGCCAAACAGGCTGCTGCTTAACGCACCTCCGGCGACCAATGCCGAGCAGCCGCCGATGAATCGTCTTCGTGAGAATTCGGAATCGCCAGGGGTACGAGATCCAGCATGTTGGGAGCGGTTAGCCATTTTTGATTCACCTGAAGTCAGCCGGATATTGCGATATTGTTGATTGGGCAGGAACCGCCAAAATCTGGCAGTGACCGATGTCTGTTATTTCCTACTCTATCGACCGCAGGAAACCCCGTCAAAATCAGGTTACCGCCGGATTCCAATAACTGACAAAAAATTCCGCAAATTCGCACGATTGACGCCGGGAATTGCAGGCGGATACACTTGGCCTCGGATCGGACATCCGGTCTGCAGGACGAATCTCTTTCCGCAAAGCACAAACCCAGGGATGACCAATGGCGGTGTCTTCAACCAGTATCGATCAGCTTTCCATCAACACCATTCGCACGCTTTCGATGGATGCCGTGCAAGCCGCCAACAGCGGACACCCCGGCACGCCGATGGCATTGGCACCCGTCGCTTACAGTCTGTGGCAACAGGCATTGAAATTTGATCCGGCGAATCCTGGCTGGGTTGCTCGCGACCGATTCGTACTTAGTTGCGGACACGCTTCGATGTTGTTGTATTCGATGTTGCATTTGTCAGGCACAAAGGCCGTCGATGACCAGGGCAGTCCACAGGACAAGCCAGCCATTTCTCTGGATGACATTCGAAATTTCCGCCAGCTGCACAGCCCTTGCGCCGGCCACCCGGAATACGGCGAGGCACCCGGTATTGAAACGACGACTGGTCCATTGGGACAAGGGATTGCCAATACAGTTGGTATGGCAATGGCGGGCAAGTTTTTTCAATCGCGATACGACCGACCCGGGTTCGATCTGTTCGGCTACGACGTTTACGCTTTGTGCAGTGACGGCGACTTGATGGAAGGCGTCGGTCGCGAGGCGGCTTCGATGGCCGGTCACATGCGTCTGTCCAATCTGTGCTGGATCTACGACGACAATAAAATCACGATTGAGGGCTCGACCGACCTGGCCTTTACCGAGGATGTCGACACGCACTTCGAATCGATGGGCTGGAACGTCGCTCGTGTCGATGACGCCAACGACACCGATGCGATCTCTGCCGCTCTGGAGTTGTTCCGGATGACGAACGATCGGCCGACCTTGATCATTCTGCAGTCGGTCATCGGCTACGGTGCTCCTAACAAACAGAATACTGCGGGCGCGCACGGTTCGCCGCTGGGTGAGGATGAGATCAAACTTGCCAAGCAGTTTTACGGCTGGCCTGATACTCAGAAGTTTCACGTGCCGGATGATGTGGTGCAGCATTTCGCCGACGGGATTGGTCAACGAGGCGGTAAGGAATTCGCGGCCTGGTCCGATAAGTGGCAGGCCTATCAAGAACAATTTGCAGAAGAAACAGCTGAGTTGAACACCATCTGGGCTGGTGGCTTGCCGGACGGTTGGGACAAGGATATTCCGGAATTTTCTCACGAGGACAAACCGGTTGCCACTCGATCATCATCCGGAAAAGTACTCAATGCGATCGCCAAGCGAGTGCCATGGATGATCGGCGGATCGGCTGACCTGGCCGGATCCAACAAGTCCGAGATCGGTGGCGAAAAGGATTTCGAGTACGGCAACTACAGTGGTCGTAACTTGCACTTCGGTGTTCGCGAGCACGCCATGGCGGCGGTTTGCAATGGCATGTCATTGTCGGGACTGCGGAGTTACGGTGCGACGTTTTTCGTGTTCACTGATTACATGCGGCCGTCGATGCGGTTGAGCAGTTTGATGCATCAGCCGGTCTTGTACATTCTGACTCACGATTCCATTGGACTCGGCGAAGACGGACCGACGCACCAGCCCGTTGAACACTTGGCCGCGTGTCGTGCGATTCCAGGGCTGCACGTGATGCGGCCCGCTGACGCCAACGAAGTGGCGTATTGCTATCGAGCATCGATGGGTTTGACGAACCTGCCAACGGCGATGGTACTCTCTCGGCAAAACCTTCCGACACTCGATCGCTCCACATGCAAGCCAGCCGACGGAGTCCTGAACGGTGGCTACACATTGCTGGATTGCGATGGCAATCCGCAAGTGATCCTGATCGGGACGGGCAGCGAAGTCGACTTGTGCATGCAGGCCGCCGAAAAATTGACTGCGGATGGAATCAAAACGCGAGTCGTCAGCATGCCATGTTTCGAAATCTTCGACCAACAAGACACCAAATATCGCGACAGCGTCTTGCCCGCATCGACCACAGCACGAGTCGGTGTCGAGGCAGGGATTCGCCAGGGTTGGGACCGATACCTGGGACTCGAAGGGCATTTCATCGGGATGGATTCGTTTGGAGCTTCGGCACCTGCCGAAACACTTTACGAGCACTTTGGAATCACGGTCGAGAAAATCGTGGAAGCCGCCAAGGCTCAGGTTTAGTCAGATTCAGTTGGCGGCGGCCAGGTACTTTTTACGCCTGGCGTCGCTGAGTTTTTCGATCGAGTAACGCAGCATCGTTCTT
The DNA here is from genome assembly GCA_964588195.1 of uncultured Pirellulaceae bacterium. Taxonomy (GTDB): domain Bacteria; phylum Planctomycetota; class Planctomycetia; order Pirellulales; family Pirellulaceae; genus CAJQPP01. Next base: position 4,442 of record CAZPOL010000097.1, read on the forward strand.
GGCATGCGGTGCGCGTGTTGGTCGAGAAATGCGAGCAGCACCTTATCGTCTTGCTTCCCTGCTTCGCGAAGCATCCAGCCAACGGCCTTGTGAATCAGATCGTGTTTGTGGCTCAACAGCTTTTCGGCGAGCCGCAAGGTGTCGTCCAGTTCGCCGTTTTTGATCAGCGTGTAGGTGGCAACCATCGCGATGCGTTGCTCCCACATGTTTTTCGATTTGGCCAGACGGTCGAGGACTCGCCGATCCTTTCGATCGACCAGCCACTTGCCAAGAATCTTGTGAGCGGACGAGTCGACCAGGTCCCAGTTGTTAACCGCATCGGTTCGTGACAGGTAGTACTGCATGATCGACTTGCGCTGGGCCTGGTCTTTGGACCTTTCGAATTGGCCAACCAGAATCAGCAGCCCGGTCAAACGGCACTCGTGGACCGGATCGTTCAGCAACTTGTCAATTTCCGTTTGCGGCAAGTCACGGAACTGCTTAGCCACTTTCCGTTGATCGGGAACGATCACGCCCATAAATTTGTCGCCCTCGGCGTATTCGCCGGGGCCGGCTTTGAAGAACCTGGGAAAGAACGCAGCCTTTTCCGGGTTGACCATTGTCTTTAGCTGGCGTCGAACAGCCGCCGCATTCGGTTTCATTGCTCGCTTACCGTCGTGAACACCTGGGCAAATTACTGGTCTTCCAGTTTCTTGATCGCCGCAGGCAGGTCCTTGTCGACGATCCCCTTGGCACCTTTGCCGTCAGATTCCAGGCGGAACTTGATGGCCATCGTGTCTCTCTTTGAACGCGGGCTCCAGTACTGTTCCTTGTCCTCACGCGAAGCAGGTGTATCCAGTGGCCGCATCAAACGGAACCCAACGCCGGTCGCCGGTTCGGTGGTGAACCACCAGGGGCTCTTTGGAATATTTGGATCCTCGGCTTTCCAGTCGTCGTTGTTGCTTGCCAGGCGACTGGCCGATCGCAGGTCCTCTGAATACAGCTCAAACGATCCACCACGTACCACGTACGGATCGGCCTCGGTCGGCCAAAAGATAGCGTCGGTGGCCGAGTGCTTATCAGCTCCTTCCAGATGCACGTATCCGTTTTCATCGTATTGGTCCAAAACCCATTCCGCCACATTTCCATACATGTCATGCAGTCCCCACGGATTCGGTTTTAATTCTCCAACATCGTGCCTTTCGTAATCGGCGTTTTCATCGTACCAGGCATGCTCGACCAATTCGTCTGCGTCATCGCCAAAGTAGTAGGCGGTGGTCGTGCCCGCGCGGCAGGCGTATTCCCACTCGGCTTCGCCAGGCAAACGATAGAAGTCGTCCAGCAAAATGCTGAGCCACTTGGTGTACTGCTTGGCAGAGTACTGGGTCATGGTGGCCGCCGGTTGGTTCATCCCATCGCCGGCTTCGTAAGTGAAACTGGGATCGTACAACGAAGATGGAGCCGTGATTGCGTCGACTTCGTTCTCCTCCGTGACTTCGCGAATTCCCTGTTCCTTGAAGGCTTTGAACTGGTCGTGTAATTCCATGTATTGTTTGTACTCGCCCCACGTCACTTCGTGCTTTCCCATCCAGAACGGTTTGACTTCAATGCAGGCAACCGGCCCTTCGTCTTCAGAGCGATCTTCCTCATCTTCGGGGCTGCCAAGATTAAATGTTCCGCCAGGGATCGGTACCATTTCGAATTGAATATCCGTGCCGGGGATCGTCTCGGTGTACGGCACCATAAATCCATTGTCGACCTTCACAAAAAATCCCTCGGCAGGTTCCTGCGAAACGATCCCTTTCACAGTCGCCGTTTCCGTTTTCGCTGTGGCCGATTCGGTCGTTGATTGTTGGGCGATGGCGTTGGATACCAGGCACGAAAAGAGTACGAGCAAGGCGATAACGGTTTTTTGGAGCATCTGGATTCTTCGCTCAGTGGTTGGGTCGATGGTCAATGATCGTTCGAGGGTGCCAATTTATGCGGCAATTCACGTCACCGCACAACCACCGATTTTAACTGCCTGTGCCAAACTAGGCCAGTTCGGACTTCCCCCAAATATGTCAGGACTGGTGCCAGAATCACCCCCAGAAATGCCTTATCGACAAACCGAAGCTAACTGAAACTCAAACGGTTGAGGCTTTTAATCGCGAAAGTGTCGGGATGGTCATTGCGATTCCGTTGTCAATTCGCCAACCAGGTTTTCCAGCAAGCGAGATCGGATTTCGTCAGGCTTCAAATCGCGACTGAACAGAAACATCAGTTTCGTCAGAGCCGCTTCGACCGTCATGTCGCTACCAGATACCAGACCTGCATCGGCCAACGCTCGACCAGTGGCGTAGTCGCGGTGAGCGATATTGCCGTGAAGACATTGACTGAGATTGACGATGACGATGTCTCGTTCGTAGGCTCGTCGCAAAGCGGCCAAAAATTCCTTGTCGTTCGAGGGGCCATTGCCGCTGCCGTAAGATTCCAGCACGATTCCCTGCAATGGTGTTTGCAAAACGTTGTCCAGAACGCGGGCGTCGATACCAGGAAACAGTCGCAACGTGGCGACGGCAGCGTCCTGAATTGGCAGGATCGAAATCTTGTTGTCGACTGTTTCCGGGAAGTGAACTCGGTCTTCGTAGACGCGGATGTTGGTGCCGATCGTGGCCAGTGGTGCGGCGTTGGGAGAATCAAAGGCATCGAAACTGGTGGCGCTGACTTTGGTGGCCCGGCAGCCGCGCAATAAAACGCTGCCAAACAAAACGCAGACTTCCGGAATATGGTATTCGCTGGCAATGATCATGGCAGTGATCAGATTCTCGCGAGCATCATTGCGACGCAGGCTCAATGGCAACTGGGACCCCGTCAGAATGATGTTCTTTTCAAGGCCTCGCAGCATGAACGCTAACGCGCTGGCCGTGTACGCCATCGTGTCCGTACCATGCATCACCAAAAAGGCGTCGTACTGTTCGTAATGTTTGACAATGTCGTTGGCGATTCTTAACCAATCGTTGGGACAAAAATTTGCGGAGTCCAAAAGAGGTTCGTATTCCAGAATCTCGTAGGCTGGTACTTCGGTGCCCCACTGCGCAGTGATCTCGGCCAGGTGTTTTTGCAGCGCAAACCTGTCAGGGCTGTACCCTTTTTCGGTCTTTCGCATCCCGATCGTGCCACCGGTGTTTATAACGAGCAGGCGTTTTTTCATGGCTGGGGCATTTTCACGGTTAGGACGTTTTGGGGGTTTGAGGGCTTGAGGTTGAGGAGTTCGGGGCGGAGGAACCAAGGTTTTTGCCGCAGCCGCAATCGTAAGCGATCGGACCACTGCAAAATCGGTGTTGGCATCTCGGCGGCAATAGTAGCCCGCGTTCGAGTCACATCTGGAAGCCGGGATTTAAGGTTGATATTGTTTCGTCAGTTTTGCAAGATAAAGATTGTATTCAGAGTCATCATTCTTGATTAATCCCCAAAAAAATTGATCCGAGTGAACTCGACTGAACTCGGAAACGAATTAACCATTTCACTTTGAGGTAACAATGGCCGACGACAACAAAGCCCCTCGCACCGTATCTGTCAACGACGAAGAAGCGATCTGCTCCTACGCAAACTTTTGTCGCGTCACCGGTTCTCCGGAAGAATTGATCGTCGACTTCGGTTTGAACGCTCAGCCTATGGGAGCCGGCGATCAGCCTGTTGATATCAATCAACGAATCGTTTTGAATTTCTACACTGCGAAGCGATTGTTGCATGCCTTGCATGTTTCGGTCCAACGTCATGAAAAAGTGTTCGGAAATATCGAAACCGATATTCAGAAACGCGTTGTCGAGCAGCCGGCTCAGCAATCCTGATCTGAAGTCAGGCAATCATCAGGCAACGGCTTGATTGAAAGAATGAATGACCTAGCGAACGAGCTCCACTGCATGAGAGATGCATTGGGGCTCGTTGTTTTTTCGCATCAGCAACCCAAAGCAGCAAACAAAGCGGCGACCAACCAAAAGCCGCGACTGATGCAACTGATTTGAAAAAGATGTTAACACCCACCGATTTGAACACCCACCGATTTGAGAAACACCATGCCCAAGACTTCTATCAACGATATTCCAGTTGCAGATTCGACCGTGATGATGCGAGTCGACTTCAACGTGCCGATGGATGATGGTCAAATCACAGACAATCGTCGAATTGAAATGGCACTGCCTTCCATCAACAGCGTGCTGGAACGCGGTGGCAAGCTAATCTTGATCAGTCATCTGGGACGACCCAAAGGAACGGCGAACCCGGAATTCAGTTTGCAACCGGTCGCGGCCAGGTTGGCCGAGTTGACTGGCAAGGAGGTCGCATTTGCCAGCGACACTGTTGGCTCGGATGCGAAATCAAAAGCTGCCGCTTTGCCAGCGGGTGGAATCCTGGTACTTGAAAATCTGCGGTTTAACCCAGGTGAAAAAACGGGCGACGAGCAATTCGCGAATGAACTGGCCGGGATGGCGGACATCTATTGCAACAACGCCTTTGGCACCTGTCACCGCGAACATGCATCCATGGTCGCACTGCCTCGCGCGATGGCCGACAAACCGAAAGTCGTTGGATCGTTGGTGGAGAAGGAGATCAAGTTTTTGAAGGAAGCGATCGAATCGCCTCAGCGACCGTTCGTTGCCGTGTTGGGTGGTGCCAAGGTTTCCGACAAAATTACCGTGATTGAAAATCTGTTGGGCGTCTGTGATCAGGTTCTGGTCGGCGGCGCGATGGCCTTTACGTTTGTGATGGCTCGTGGCGGCAAGGTCGGCAAGAGCATGGTCGAGCAGGATAAACTGGACCTGGCACGATCGCTGATGGAAAAGGGGCAAGGCAAATTGTTGTTACCCGTCGACGCTCATTGCGCCACGGAATTTTCGGCGACCTGCGAGAAACAGGTTTGCAACGTCGATTCGATCCCGGATGAAATGATGGGATTGGACATCGGTCCCGAATCGGCCGCTCGATTTTCGGAAGTACTAAGCGGTGCCGGAACGGTGGTTTGGAATGGGCCAATGGGCGTGTTCGAGATGCCTCCTTTCGACAAGGGTACTCAAGCCGTGGCTCAAGCCATCGCCGGCAGCAACGCCACCAGCATCATCGGAGGCGGTGACAGCGCCGCGGCCATCTCGCTAATGGGCTTCCAAGACCAGGTGACTCATGTCAGTACTGGCGGCGGTGCAAGTTTGGCGATGTTGGAAGGAAAGAAGTTCGCAGCCTTCGAATTGCTCGACGAAGCCTGATCCTTTTCAATTCGCCCTTTAATCGGCAAAACGTCCTTTAATTTGGAAAAGAGTTTTCCCTGCGCAGCCACTTAGTCGCAGTGACCGGGTTTTCCCACGCGCCAAAATTGCCCAGCATTCGATCGTGCAGGACCTCACAATTTTTGCAACGCGGGGAATGGATTGCGGCTTCCATTCAAGCCACAATAAGAGTCCAGTTCCAGAAGATTTTACAAGGCGGTCGCTACGCCGCGTTATCCAAAATGTTTGAACGAGCCGAATCGAAAGACAGGTATCTGAAAATGTTCCGAGTTAGTTTCTCCAATCAAGCAGCGAACCAGTCTGCCTTTTCACCGCTGGCCTTTTTCCGTTTTGCAAATTCCAGGTTCGCGATCTTGTTCGCGGTTACAACCTTTCTGGTCCTGTCATCAGGAACCGCCGCGCTGGTGGCACAGACGATGCGAATTAACGACTTACCTGGTTGGGACGCCGTGCAAGATGCCTCAGCAAAGATGCAATCGATCCGGGTGTTCAGACCTGGCAATCTGAATTGGGATGAAGGGACATTGTTTTTTTCGCTTCGTAAGGATGGCAAGCAAACGCGGATGCAGATGGACCTGGCCACCGGGGAAATCGGTGATGCCGACGAGGAAGCGGAATCGGAAGCGGACAATTCGAGCGCTGGAAATCAGGCGCGTGCGAACGTCGGTCGAGCTCGTCAGCGTCTTTGGATCCGGTCGGCCGATGCCAAGTGGAAAGCCTCTTACCGAAATTTGAATATCGTTCTGGAGCAGTTGGACGAAGAGGGTGAAGTGACTGGTGAGCCGATTCAGGTCACTTCCACCGGCACGGAAAAGCATCGTTTCGGAACGGCGTGCTGGGTTTACGGTGAGGAATTGGACCAGCAAGACGCAATGTGGTTTTCTCCGGATTCCAGCAAGCTGGCGTTCTACGAGATCAATGAAACTCACATGAAAACGTACTTCCTGACGACCGGCAACACCGCCAACTATACGGACTTGCACAAAGAGCAGTATCCAACCGCTGGCCAGGATAATCCGCATGTCAAATTGCATATCTACGACATCGAATCAAAGCAGACGATTCAGGTAGATGTCGAAGGGCCAGTTGATCAGTACATTTACGACATTGAATTTTCGCCAGGTGGCGAGGAACTGATTTTTCATCGCACCAATCGTTGGCAGAACGAAATGGATGTGATGGCCGCAGACGTCAAGACTGGAAAGACACGTGTCATCGTTTCCGAGAAGCAGGAGACCTGGCAGAAGAATTCGCCGCTGATGCAATTTCTGGACGATGGCCAGCATTTTGTCTGGGAGACTGAGCGAACTGGTTGGAAGCAATTCGAATTGCGAAACATCAGTGGAGACAAGATTTGCGATCTGACTCCCAGCGCGACCTACCCGGTTCACCGAGTCGTTAAAGTTGATGAAGAGAACAAGTGGTTCTACTACTCGGCATACAGCGATGAAAACCCACTGAATCTGCACCTGCATCGTTCGCGGTTGGACGGCACCGAAAACATGAAGCTGACCAGCGGAGAGATGAATTTTTCAGGTTTTCAGATTTCGCCAGATCATCAACACTTCGTTGCGAACTACGAAACAATTTCTGTGCCGCCATCGACAGGGGTCTGGCGAATCGACAGCGGCAATGAAAAGCAAGTTGCCAAAGTCGGCGACTTGGCGAGTTCAAATTCCGATGCAGTGACCGAGGCAGGGTTAGTGCCAGGCGAATTGTTCTCATTCAAGTCCGAGGATGGAACGACGGAAATCTACGGGACGTTGTACAAGCCTCACAATTTTGATCCGAACAAAAAATACCCTTTGTTAATCGATGTTTACGGTGGGCCAAACTCGGTGGGCGTTACGAATCGTTATCGAGCCGCCAATCCGTTTTGCGAGCTCGGTTTTCTGGTCGCCAAGATCGGGAATCGCGGGACGGTCAACCGTGGCAAGGCGTTCGAGAGTGCCAATTACGGTCAGCTCGGTTTGATCGATCTGGATGACCAGGCGGCTGGAGTCCGGTTTTTGGCCGAACGTGAATACGTAGACGGCGATCGTGTTGGAATCTCAGGCCATTCCTACGGCGGCTATATGTCGGCTCTGGCTTTGTTGCGATACCCGGATCTGTTCCACGTTGGTGTGGCCGGAGCTCCGGTGACAGACTGGCGCAATTACGACACGATTTATACCGAGCGGTACATGAAGACGCCGCAGGAGAATAAGTCTGGATACGATGAAGGAAGCTGTTTGACACATGTCAACAAATTGAAGGGCAAGCTCTTCATCTTGCACGGCCTGGTCGATGACAATGTTCACCCATCGAACACGTGGCAGCTGGTGGATAAATTGCACAAGGCCAACAAGCGATTCGACTTGATGGTCTATCCGAATAGCGCTCACGGATTCAGGTACACCGAATTGAAGTGGGATTACTTCATTCGCAACCTGAAACCGGAAGTCTCCACGAAGCAGGCCCAAAACGACAACAACTAGAGCAAGTGTTGCATTAGGCTAGCGCCGTTTAGCGCTCTGACGCTAACGAATTAAAAAAAGACGTACTCATGAGACTGTTCGAAGGCACGCAATTCGATATTCCTCCGCGTTGCGAACGCTGCAACGAACTGGAATCGGATTGCCTGTGCCCTGCTCTTCCCGATCCACCACCCGAACGAATCGCACCCTCCAGTCAAACGGCGAAGATTCAAAAAGAGAAGCGCAAGAAGGGAAAGGTGGTGACTGTGATTCGTGGGCTGGACGAACACGACTTGCCTGAACTGCTTGTTAAGCTGAAAAACGCCTGCGGTGCTGGCGGAACTGTCAAAGATGACTCTATCGAAATTCAGGGTGACCACGCCGAGCGGATTACCAGTTTGCTCAGCGAAATTGGCTATCGAATTCGATGAACTAATTGGTGCGTTGCTCACGCGTCAGTCGTTTCACAAGATACAACGTCACAGCACCACAGACGGCGGCGACGGTGGCAGCGGTGGCGGCCGATTTGTACTCGCCAAAGATGATGAAGCCGGTCATCGGCAAGATGCTGTAGATCAAGCCAGCAGCAAATAATGCGGCGACGATCGATGTTCCCAAATCCTGATCAACCTGAATCTTCGGGCATTTCTCGGCGACAGGTTTCCAGCCGGGACCGCCGGGTCCAATCTTCTTGTAAAACGAAATCAGCTTGTCCATCGATTCCGGGGGAGTCGCGTATGTGGCGATTAGCCATGAGGCGATCGAAGCAAACGCGACCAGCATAATTTTTACTTGCGGCGTTCCGACGACGAGCAGTTCCAGCGGCGTCTTCTTTTCTTCCACGCCGATCAGCAGGAAGAAGACCAGCGACGCCAGCATCGCCACGATTTCGCTCCATGCATTGATCCGCCACCAGAACCAACGCAACATGAAGACCAATCCGGTGCCGGCTCCCAGGGCCAACAGAATGTTCCAGATCGTATCGATTGAGAAATCCTTCATCAGCCACGTTGCCAGTCCGCCACAAAGCAACACCAGCACCGAAGCGAAACGCGATGCCTTGGCGTAGTGTGCATCGGATGCATCAGACTTGATAAAACGTTGGTAGACATCCTTTACCAGGTAGGACGCGCCCCAGTTCATTTGCGTACTGATCGTCGACATAAACGCGGCGAAGAAAGTCACCAGCATCAGGCCTCGTAGTCCGGACGGCGCGATGTCCGAAATGATCATCGGATAGCCCTTTCCCGGATCGAAACCGCTGTCGGCCAGGTAACCGGCACGCAACTCGGGGTACATCGCCAACGCGACAAATGCCACCATGATCCATGGCCAGGGACGCAGGCAGTAGTGCGCGATTTGAAACCAGAGCGTCGCCAACAGACTGTGCCGTTCGTCTTTGCAAGATGCCATTCTTTGTACGACGTAGCCGCCACCGCCGGGCTCGGCACCCGGATACCAGGTCGCCCACCATTGCATCAAGGCAATGATCATGAAGGCGTGAAGTGGCATCCACGCATTGTCGCCACTGAAACTGGGCAGGAATTTGAGTGCTTGTTCGCCACCATCGAATTGCGCTACCACTTTCTCGCGAAGGATGTCGACGCCGCCAATATGTTTGACCGCAATGACGGCCAACAGAATGCACCCGAGCATGGCCAGCAGGAATTGAATCACATCAGTAATTGCGACTCCCCACATACCGGACAGCGTCGCATAGAATCCGACGATCCCTAAACAGCCGACCAGTAACCGCCACTGACGCGTCGTCGATTCGGCGGCTCCGGCAAAGATCGTTGCGTCGAAGAACGTGATCATCGCCCCGCAGACCCAGCCGATAATAATCGCATTGACGATCAAGGCGACGTAGACCGCTCGGATACCACGCAGTGCAGCAGCCGGTTTCCCGCCGTAACGAAGCTCGACAAATTCAACATCGGTAACCACTTCGCTACGTCGCCACAATCGCGCGTAAACGAAAACGGTGATCATGCCTCCGACGGCGAAGGCCCACCAAACCCAGTTGCCTGCCAGCCCATCCTTGATCACGATCCCGGTAACAGCCAATGGCGTGTCGGCCGCGAATGTGGTGGCGACCATACTGGTCCCAGCGATCCACCACGGTAAGGAACGGCCCGAGATGAAGTACTCGTTCAGGCTCTTCCCGGCTCGTCTGCTAAACCCGATCCCGATGGCCAAAGTGACCACGACATAGGCAACGATGATGATCCAATCCAGAGCAGTAAGCGTCATTCCGAGGGCCTTTCCAATTAAGAAGTCGTGGACATCTTAATCAAAACCAGGCCCAGGTTAGTAGCACTCGATGGAAATTCGAGACTTGAGAGCTGCCGATGAAGCTGATGGTTACCCCTGAGGCCTGCCAACTATCGCAATCGTTTGACGATGTGCCACCCAAACGGACTCGTTCGTGGATCGTGTTGCGACATGCCGATCTCACCAACCTTTAATGGAAAACCGGTGTTTCCAAAGGCGGGTACCATTCCTTGTCGCGGATTCACATCCTTGCTGGGGTCTTGCGTGCTCGTATCAGAAGGCTGTCCAAAATTCGCCATGTGGTAGATGCCCGGAGGCGAGTCGTCCGAGTATTGTTCGACGAGCGTTGCGAAGTCTTCACCCGACCTGGCTCTTCCCAACAGTTCCAACGCCAGTTGCTGGGCTTCTTCTCGAGAACGAGTTACGTTTTTGCCCCGAAGGGATCCTTGAAAGCCGATCAGGATGTGTTGCACCGTGATGTGACTCGGTTCGCCGTTTTCTGTTACGGTTGAATTAACAACCAGCTCTGGCGCCTTGATTTTTGAACCGGCACAGCCAGCCAATACGAATCCGGCGAACCCAAACAGTGTCAACAAACGCAGCGGTTTGATTTGCATCGATCAATCTCTAACAAGTTGGTTTACAATTTTTTGTTGCTTGCCAGCTTTGCTCCGCCAGCACCAAAATCATAAGTCGATCGTCTGTATTTACCAACCTCAACCTTCTTCCAGGTTCTCCCTTTTTAGTCAAAAAACGCCGCGTGGCACGGTTGCCAACGCGGCGTCAGGTATCAAATTCGCACAAAGTTACTTGTCGTTCGAAGCGAACACCGGCAGATCCTTAAAGCTGCCTGGCTTGGCAGAAACCGATTTGGTTTCACCGGCAGGTGTGTTTGTATCGAGGTCCGAGTTTACTTTCGGCAGATTCGAATCCGATGAATCGGTGGCAACCTTCATTGTCGACGACTTGCTGTATTGCTTCAGGTACCAGGTGACCTCCGAGATGTCGACGCCGTACGAGTAGCCGCGGTGTTTGCGAGCATACCCTTGCGAGATGCCAACCAGTTCACCCTGGTCGTTGACGATTGGTCCGCCGCTGTCGCCTTCGTTGATCAAGGCAGTCGTTTCCAGCATTTGCATTTGCGTCTTGCCGAATTCGTAGCGAGTTTCCATGTAGTAGTTCTGGCGTACTTTGCCGCAAGAATAATTCCACAATGCGCCACTGGCTCCAGGGTTACCGAGCGAATGGATGCTCTGGCCGGGACTGCATGGCTTGCCGATGACAATCGCCTCGATACCGTCTGGTATGCGGTCCAGCTTCAGGATGGCCATGTCGCGTTGCTTGTCCGACGCCACAACCAGGGCTGGAATGCCCAGTTTCTTGTTTTGACGGTAGAACGATTTCTCTGCCACCGTGCGTCCAGCTCGTTCCGTCGGGAAGAAGACGGTCACCTTCTCGTTACCCTGGATAACATGATAGTTGGTGATTACCAATCGCTCGTCTCGATCAACGACGACGCCGGTTCCGGTGGCGTTGGAGGTTGTGATCCAGGCAGTTGATTTCAGTGTGGATTGGTAAACGTTTTCGTCAGCCGACAGGGTCGAAGTCAAAGTCGAGCAAGTCATCGTGAAAGCCAGGGCGACGAGCGACAGTGTGCGAAGCATGAAGTTTGACATTTGTGTTTCCTTCCGTTGCCTGGTGTGAGCGGGCGTGTTTGTGTGTGTGGATGTATGTGTTTGCGTGTGAGCTATCTTTTAAAGCGAATGTTCTGGTTTTTTGTTACAGCTTCTGTCGCGAAATACCGACGACAAACGCCCACGTAGCCGTCGTTGCCAGACTTCGGGGGAATTGCCAAGGCTCCCTGAACTCTGGCGAGTCCAGCTACGTTGTTTCGATCCTGTTGGCGCACGAAAAAACCCCGGCTAATTAGCCGGGGTCCGTTGCCGTCGCCCCTGAATTTAGTGGCGATTGGAAGTGGCGAATAATATTTAGCTGCGTTCGAATTTGAGGTCCTGATTGTTGACGCTCAAGCTGAAGTGATTTCCGTCGGTGAAGACGATCGCTCCGGCGATTTGGTTGCCTTGAGTGTCTTCCATCTTCAACTGACCGTTGGAAATCGTGTATTTTCCATTGATCGCAGTGACTTGGCCTGCAGATTCGTTCTTTAGAGCGAAGCTGCCGTCTGTTCGCAACTCGATCGTCATGGTGGCGTTGGCGTCGACCGCGGCGGACCAGGATCCAACGTGGCGTGCAGTGGTCCACTCATCGGCATTCCAGGAATCAATTTGGTTGAGTGTTTGGGCTGCCATCGCCTGGATCCGTTGTTTCAGCTTCCCGGCGTCCAGTGAATTGGCTCGGAACATGCTGTACAGCTCCAGATAAGTCGAATTGCTGTTGTAGCTGTAAAAAGCCTCTCCATAGGACCCGTTCAATTCCAACAGTTTCAACAACTTGTCGGTGTGTTGAGTCGTGCCGCCACTCAACTTGGAGAGATTGATCTTAACCCAGACAACCGACTTGTCTTTGGAAAAGTATACGTAAACCGGCAGGTTGACGTCGTTGTGTTTGGCGGTGACCAGAAAAAGGGTCTCCGTTTCCTTTTCGAATTTCAAACCAGACTCGGTCAACATCTTGGCAAGGTCTGAATGATCCAGTTTCGCTGATGACGATTCGGTTGAGTTTGAAAATATGTTGTTAAGTTGAGCATGCGAGGTGTTGGGCATGGCAATTGAGGCGACCAAAGCGATCATCATGGCTGCTGTTAGGTAAAGGCTCTTCATTGGATTCTCCTGTTCGTCATTCTGTGTGAGTGTTTTGTGGTTGTTTTGTGAGTGGGTGGCTTCTCGCCACACAGGTAAAAGCGGATCCTCTGGAGATTTGTTACTGCCGATTGCCGAGAAAATTTTTAGGCCAAAAAACCCGTGTTTTTCGGAGTTTTTGGATGGGGCGACGGTTCTACGAGCACGACGCGCAAACGCGCAA
>CAZPOL010000097.1:17493-19612 GCA_964588195.1 uncultured Pirellulaceae bacterium
TTCGGAGTTTTTGGATGGGGCGACGGTTCTACGAGCACGACGCGCAAACGCGCAAACGTGTGGTTCCAGCGTGAAATAACCACTCGCTCGCGCTTCGTGCTTGTATTGGTCCTGGAAGCGACGGTTACTACCAGCACGACGCGCAAGCGAGTGGTTCCCCTCCCATTGCGATGCCAGATGTTCGTGGCGGTCGGAGTCGGATCCCTTTTTCAGAGTCTCGGCGTACCGTGATCGATGCAGCGTGAAATAACCACTCGCTCGCGCTTCGTGCTTGTATTGGTCCTGGAAGCGACGGTTACTACCAGCACGACGCGCAAGCGAGTGGTTCCACTGCGACAACCTATTCAGCTGGCAAACCGTTTCGACTAACGGCGGCGAATCGACTTCAGATAGAGTCGCTCGACTTTGTCACGTGCCCACTGAGTCTTCCGCAAGAACTTCAGGCTGGATTTGATCGACGGATCGCTTTGGAAGCAACGAATATTGATACGCTCGCCTAACTCCTGCCAGCCGAAGGTGTCGACAAGGTGTTCCAGAATATCAGCCAGTTTCACGCCATGGAGCGGATTGTTGGGTTGCGGGTTCGGCTGCGTGTCGTCTTGGTTTTCGTCGGGCATAGATTGGATAGAGAGGTCAGGCCGGTCAGGATTCTGTTTTCACGCAGCGTTACAAATTCATAGGAACCGCACGAATCATAACCGACGACGGGCATCAACGGCAAACCGTGTTGCCAGGTGTTTTTAGCTCTGCGGAATTTTAGACGTGAAATAACCACCCGCTTGCGCTTCGTGCTTGTATTGGTCCGAAGTGGCGGACGTTACTACCAGCACGACGCGCAAGCGAGAGGTTCCTTCGTCAGCCAACATATGCAAACGTTGGGCCAACAGAACTGAACGCGGACTGAACGGTGACTGAAATCAAACGCGTCGTTGGCGTCGCAACCCAAACATGCCACAGGCCAGCCCGAGTACCAGGAGACTGCCCGGTTCGGGGATGGCAGGAACATTGCCGCTCGCCGAAAAAGTGCCGTTCGCGACGATGGGAATGAAAACGCCGTTGGTAATTTCGATCGAATCTACCAGCGAAAATGAACCCGACACGGTTTTGATATCGCCAGTTCGCGTAACCTGAAAATTAAGGAAGTCGACTGCCGTAGGAGCGACCGTTGCAAGGTCGATCGTCTGGCTTCCGCCGAGCAGATTGAAAGGGTCATCGACCTGGATGTTTCCTCCAAATTGCAGCAGGTTACCCAATTGGTCGAAGAAGCCACCACTAACCGCGCCGGCTGGGCCCGGAGTGACCAGCGAAATCGTGACGTCGCCCGGTGCGGTTGTCAGCGTGACGAAGCCAGCTGCCAGGCTAAACGACAATCCATCATCCAGAGTCAAATCCAGAGCAGTAATCTGTGCCGTGCCGAATGGATCAGAAAGCGAGGCGACATCAATCATGCCAGTCCCTGACACGCTCGTATTCTCGAATGGCGAGTTGCTAATGCTGAGGTCCAGGTCGGACAACGCGGGATCAACCGTCAGATCTACGATGCCGGCATGCGAACTCTGGCAAGCGAAAACGCTCAGGCCAAATGCAATGGAGCCGATGACGCAACAAAGGGCTGGGTGGAAACGAGACAAGTTCAACATGGTTGGTTCCTCTGCATATGATGAGGACCCATTATGATCAAAGCCGGGAAGGCAAGCCACCGTTGAGTGGAAAAACTCTTCTAACCACATGACACTTCAGCTACGGGTTTTTTGCGGGGACCAAGACATTTTTCGTTGTTATTTTGCGAGTTCAGATTGCCGTTTCTTTACTTCTTCAAGCAGGTCCTGGATTGAGATTGAATCGGCGACTTTGCTTTCATTCTCTTTTTTGAACTCGTCCCAGGTCACCGTTTGATTGTTGATCTCGATTGCCGGGTTAGCGTGGCTGCCTACTTTGATGGTGCCTGCTGTTGCTTCGTAAGCCAGTGCTTTGCCATTGAAAGGATCGGTCGGGATTTTTCCGCCCAACAATTTGGCCACGTCGTCCGGGCTTGTTGGGTAACTTCCGGATTGCCGGCGAAGGATTTCGGCGGCCACGATGATTTGAGTTTGGCGATAGGCGGCCTTGGTTTGAACCT
>CAZPOL010000098.1:0-5049 GCA_964588195.1 uncultured Pirellulaceae bacterium
GCATTCCGGGTGCTTCATTATCCATGGCTTCCAGCAAACTCTTGAACTCGCCATTTTGTCGAAGACTTGTCAAAGCGCTGTCTTTGCGAGTCAGATCGCGATAAGACCAGCCTCGGTCAACCGCTTCGCTTAACTGTTCCATCGCATCGTCCAGCTCTCCCGATCGTGCCAGGGCCCGTGCCAATTCGTAGCGAACGGGTGCCTGGTCCGGGTGTGCATCAACCAGTTTTTGCAGCTGTTGAGTTGCCACCTTGGGTTTGCCAGATTCCAGATTTTTCCGCGCAGCTGTGTAGTCTTGCTGGGCTTGGCCGACGAACGGTTGCTTTTGAAAGTTGGCAACCGGACGACGCATGTAAAGGTTGCTGTTTAGTCTCATGTACGACGGGTCGTCGGCCATCACCTGTGCACCGTAATAGGTCAGGCTGCTTAGCGAACTAAAGGGAGCGTGTTTTTGCAATTGGTATTCTTCCCCGGTCTGCTCCAGGTAGATTTTCAGGTGTGGCTGAATATTGACACGGGTAGGAAACCCGGATGAGTAGACGATACAGTCGATTTGGTCGGTAAGGTTGCGATCCTCAATCGCTTGAAAGATGGGCGTCAGGAAGTCTCGTTTGAAAACCTTTAGACCGCACAGCTCTTTTTTGAGATCGAATTCCAGGTAAACGACATTCGAAGCGGGGATCTTCCGCAGGTCGATGTACAGGTTGGCGATTGCCAGTGAGTGTTCCGACTTGGCGTTCACAACCAGCAGGACGTTTTCTGATTCGCCACCCGCGCGGAGACTGCCGACAAAAGTCACAACGAATAAAAGTGCGAGTGAAAACGGATGTCCAATGAATCGGCGCTGGAAAATGCTCATTTGAGATTACTCACACATTGAAGGGCGGTGGATGACCAGTGTGCCACTAAGTTTCAGGTGGAAACGCGGAACTGACGGCAATGGAAGCAGGCGTTGACAACGTGCTGATTCCGAACGGTGGTTCTTGCCTCTAATATTCTAACTGGTGGGCAAGCGCTAGAGAATAAGGCGATTGTGATTTGTGCCTTATACCTCGCTCGGCAATCAGCGATTCGGCAACGCAATCAACTACTCAATGAATTCGCTGCTGGCCGGAGCAATTCGTTGACCACCGACCAGGCCGAGTCTGCCGCTGGGCAGAAATCTTGGTTCGACCCCCAACACAAAACCGACATTGTCGCGGCTAATGTCGGCTCGCACACCGAAGCTGACCAAAAACGATTCGCCGATACGAACAAAGCTGAGTGATTGGCCAATGTTGCCGGCGTCACTGAAGTCGACCGAGCTGCTACCGCGGGCAATCCATTTGTCGCTCATTCGATAGGTGGCCGCGGCCGACAGCACGTTGCTGCTGATCGGTCCTTCGATCGTTCGAAATCCAACAAACAAGTTGCCCAAGCCGGGACGACTCATGTGCGCGCCGATGCTGGCCGTCCGTAACCCCTGTCCGAAGAAATCGAAGTAGCCATCGGAAACGACACTGAAGCGGTCGCCGATATGCCAACGGAAATCGTAGTCCAGCATTCCGAAGTCTGATCCGAAATTGTCACGATCGGCATCAGGGTAGAAGTTGTAATGAACATCAAAAGTAATCCAGTCGACGATGCGAGCTTCTCCGGGCAAGCCACGTTTGGTTTGCCAGCGGTTGCGAACCCCGGTTCGAAACAGAGTCAGGTCATCGGCGATTTCCGAGACTGGCGAGGTTACGTTGCTCTGGATGCCAGAACGCAATGCAAAGAACCGTTCATCGAATTGCAACGGCGTATCCCCCCCGGGCGCAATTCCGAAAGTGTCAAAAGCAAAACGACGACGAAAGAACTCTTGAGCATCATCGTCCAGTTGGTTGTAGAGTGGCAGTCGATCGAGGTCCTGGCTGGCGTCCGCATAAAGGAATTCGTTTTCCCAAGTGACCTTGTGAGCCAGACCGTTCAGATTGAACAACGTGCTGTGGATTGTCGGATCGATTCGCCACATCGGCAGACTGGTACGAATCCCGGCCTGACCATAGACCCGAAACAGGTCTTCGCCGTTCAGATCCTCTTGCCAGTAACTGGCGTCTCCCAGCACATAAGGGACGGCCTTCAAGGCACCCAGTTGAATCGGGAAGTCAATTTGTTGGCGAGTCCCGGCGACCGCGCCTTCGACATCGACGCCTT
Source organism: uncultured Pirellulaceae bacterium (assembly GCA_964588195.1). GTDB lineage: Bacteria > Planctomycetota > Planctomycetia > Pirellulales > Pirellulaceae > CAJQPP01. Next base: position 2,176 of record CAZPOL010000098.1, read on the forward strand.
CCCAGGCCAGCGGATCGAACTTCGCCAGATCGATCGCGTTAGTCGGCGCGTCGGCTGTACGGAACCGAGCGTATCCGGCGGAGGAGCGTCCGTGCCAGACCGCTCGATCAAAAAAGATCGGTTGACCAAGGATGAAATGATCAAAGCGAGGCAGCCATGATGTTTGTGTGAAGAAGTCGTTGACTTGCACATCCGCCGTCAGATTGTACGACTGGTTGGCGACGTTTCGTTCCAGCCACACCCCCGTATTGTAATCCTTGTCCTGGTCCCACTCTCTTTCAAAGAACTGTTGCAGGAAGTTCTGATCGCTCAAGAATCCGAATTCGGCCCGAACCTGGTAACCTGGCAAGAATGTTTGGCGATGCCGCCACAGCGCTCGGCCTCGGAAATCTTCTTCCAGCGGAACAGCCCGTCGATCAAGTCCAAGGTTGTCCAAACCACGATCGTCGATGAACCACGAACGAAAGTAGCCATCGGTTTGGCCCGCATAGCCCAGAAAGGAATTGGTGCGGTAGTCGCCATCGGTACCGAATCCAAAACCTCGTTCGCTGAGGTAATCCAGATTGCCAATCCAGCGACCGTTGACTGGACGGTTGCGGATGCCAAACAACTGGAACAGATCCAGGCCAACGCCTAGCTGTGTACCAAGCACACTGTCGTTCCCCAAGCGAAGACGTTCGATGTAGTAATTCGGGTCATTCAGATCCGTGTTCAGGGTGGGCCAGTAAAAGACCGGCACTCCGGCGATATACAGCCGGTTGTCGTTGCTTTGAATAAAGTAGTCGTCACCCGTTTCCGGTTGGCCGGTGGCCGGGTTTATGTTCGGGATGCCGGTGAGAGGATCGAATCCCTGTTTGGGGACGCGTGTGACGTTCAATTGATCTGACTGCAACCAGTATCGTGGCACGCCGAGTCGGCTGGAAGTAATCGCGGCGTTGTAGGCTTGCAGATTGTTGTCGTCCAGTTGTTGTACAACGTCCGCCTTCATCCGCAGCAAACCCTGATAACTGGGAACGGGTGTCAGGACATCCGCGTTCAGGATCGTGCCGCGTCGTGACGTTGCGTCGTAATACATGCGGTCGGCATAGATGACGCGCTCGCCCTGCGCAAAAACGATATTGCCTTCCATATACAGCTCCCACCTCGAGCCGCTGGTGCCGTCAGCATTGAGCAAGGGATTTTGCCAGGCCACGACGTTGTCGGCTTGAATGACCAGACGACTGGTGGAAGGTTGACCCAGTTGTTCGACCTGCGCTAGTTCCGTGCTGTCGACGGTGATCCGTGTACTGCCTGTGTAAACATAGACCCATTCGTCCGGGTTGTTGCCGCGTATCCGCCGAAAGTTACTACGTGATGGGTCGTTTGCGAAAAAGTTGACGTCGGTCGTTGCGGTTCCGCCCGAGAGTTGTGGGCGCGGACCGACGGGCGCAATGGGTGCGGCTGTGGGGGCCGTGATCCCAAAGCCAGGCGATTGAACTTGCGGAATTGCCTGCTGAGGAAATGTTTGCTGTGGAAAAGTCTGTGGCACTGGTGTCAGGACTTGTTGCACTTGACCCGTTACCGGCGAAACCACAGTCGTAGGTGTGGCGTACTGAACCGCCCGGATCGAATCGAGTTCGCTTTGCCGGTGCGCCATGCCGCGCTGAAATATCGGTGGTGCGTTGTCAGCTGAGATCTCTTGCACCAGAGGGCGGAACTGCACTTGTGAATTCGTGCGAAGGCGACCAAACCAAACGCTGTCGACATAACGAGTCGTCGGACTGCCCGTACTGACATGCTCGGGACCCTGATGCCCAACATCGACAACAACATTTCCTTCACAGTAAACCAGGATCGAAGCGGGCGAGTTGGGCGCCGGCTCACGATCGACCCAGATGATCGTCTGGTCGGCCGACATCATGACAGTGCCCTGCTGCAGTTTGACCTGTCCATTCAAATGGAATACGTCCCACGAACCTTGACGCCATTGAGTCGCCTGGAGGGCATCGACGTCGACGCCAAAAGATGCGTCCGGCTGTGGAAATTTGATGCTGGATGCAAAAAGAGCGTCGTTGGTTGCCGGAGTCGCAATGGAGTTCTCAAACCCCTGGTTGTTCTGAAATTCTTGCGCTGAAAGTTCGCTTAAGACGCTTAAGAAGAACGCGAGCGACAAAACAAGTAACGAGCGCAGCAATCCAGTCGGTCGCAGAGGACCGTTGTGTTTGACCTGGATTGGTCGGCGCTTCAAGTTTGCATCCTTGCAAAAAATTGCGTTTACCTGCCAAGAATCATTAAAGTTTCGATTCGAATTCACGCACCGGAATTCGTTGCCTGCGCTGCTGTAATTCGCGCATTTAATGGAGCTCGGGCCGTAGTTTGGGCGGGCGAGTATAGAAGCGGATGATTGGGGTAGCAAGCCAAAAGGAGCAGCAGGATGCTGGCATTATCTGACGACTCGCTAGCACACGGGAAGATGCAAGATTGCAGGATTCAATGTAGGGCGCAAATGCCACTCGCTTGTGTGTCGGCTTGTATTGCTCGGACAATCTTCTATCGAGTGAGACGTAATAAGCTGTGTTGGGCTATGCAGCGCACAAAAAAAGCGACACTTCCCTGAAAGTGTCGCTAATGTGATCTGGCCATGAAATTGGCTAAGGAGCTCTGTTGACTAGGGAGTCCCGTCGCCACCAAATGGATCTTCATCGAATGGATCTTCTTCCGGTGGTGGTGGCACATCGCCTTCGCCTCCACCGAACGGATCTTCTTCCATCGGCGGTTTCTCATCACCGAACGGGTCTTCTTCCATTGGAGGCTTCTCTTCCATCGGCGGCTTCTCATCGCCGAACGGATCTTCTTCCATCGGCGGTTTCTCATCACCGAACGGGTCTTCTTCCA
>CAZPOL010000098.1:5149-6500 GCA_964588195.1 uncultured Pirellulaceae bacterium
CACCGAACGGGTCTTCTTCCATTGGCGGCTTCTCTTCCATTGGCGGCTTCTCATCACCGAACGGGTCTTCTTCCATTGGCGGCTTCTCTTCCATTGGCGGCTTCTCATCGCCGAATGGATCTTCTTCCATTGGAGGCTTCTCTTCCATCGGCGGCTTCTCGTTGCCGAATGGATCTTCTTCCATTGGAGCCTTCTCTTCCATTGGAGCTTTCTCTGCACCGAACGGATCTTCTTCCATCGGCGGCTTGTCTTCCATTGGAGCTTTCTCTGCGCCGAATGGATCTTCTTCCATCATCGGCTTTGGAGGAGCTTCTTCCATTGTTTTGCTACCGCTACCGAATGCGGAGTCCTGACTTGGCGCGACTTGTTCACCAAAAGGCTCGGAGCGAGAAGAACTTCCCTGAGGTTGAGGCGGAGCAGATTCGGTGGTACCGAATGGATCGGCTTGCACTTCTGCCGGAGCGGCCACTTCTGGTGCACGCCGATTTTCCACGGCAAATGGAGTTCCTGGGTTTTGAATCCCGGTGACGTCCGGAAAGTTGGTAGGTCTGGGTGCAACCTGGCCGGCGGGAACTGGATCGGGAATGATCGGTCGACTGTTATCCACAAAACCAGGTGATGCAATGCCTTGAGCTTGTGTGCGAACGAAGATCTTGGCGTTGCGTCTGGCGGTTTCGATTTCTAATCGCGTGCCGCCCTGCACTCTTTCCAGTGCTCGACCAACGGCATAGTGACGCCCGCTGGAACTTGCTTCCAATTGAGCACCGATGCTGTAATCGCTGGAGGCGGCGGTAGTGTTTCCGAGACCGGCGTTTGCCAGACCGCGGAAGTAGTAAACGCGAGGGTCACGCGTGCCGGCAGTGATCGCTTGTGTAAGCGAATCAATCGCGTTTTGCATTTGACCAGCATTGTAAGCGTGGACACCCTGGCCATACAGTTGTTGCATCGCCCTGGCGGATTGGGCGTCGACATTTTCGGCAGGAACCAACATGGCAATCGCTACCATGCCTGTCGAAAGCAGACGAACAAGCAAACGGTTCATGTTTGATCTCCTTGGATTTGGTGAGAAGGAACAGCGGGCCGTCTAAGGAAAATGGATCCCGGAAACGGCAGATATCAGTAAAAAGAATAAACGGCACAGGGAATATCTGCAACTGAATCGGCCGACGAATCGACGATCTGCGGGGTTTCTCGAAGGCTTATGCAGGCAAGCGGTGGTGAATCGAGTCACATTGACGTGAATTATCCAACCGTAGCTTGGGCACTCTTGCCCGAGAACAGTATGATGGTCATGAAGATAATGGCGGTTTGGAAATCGGAGTCGCCGCGAGTACGCTCGGCGTATTATCGA
>CAZPOL010000098.1:6600-19385 GCA_964588195.1 uncultured Pirellulaceae bacterium
GATAATGGCGGTTTGGAAATCGGAGTCGCCGCGAGTACGCTCGGCGTATTATCGAATCTACCTACGTATATTTATGCGTTTATGCGAATCGGCCGTCCCCGGCCGTAGCATCACACCTGGCTTTTTGCGGTTTTCGGTTTTGCATGAGCTGCGAACAAGGGGAATAGAAAAACAACCCCGCATGCGAATCGGCCGGGACGGCCGATCAACTATTTAAACCGCGCTAATAATCGTACTCGGGGTTGTCGCGATCGAAGTCCAGGTCGGTCAGGCCTACGTTAATCTTGATCTCGCGATAAAAGTATCTTTCGATCAACACCGGCTCTCCGCCTGGTTCCTTCGGCCACATGTATCCCTCGTATCCGACCGGCAGTTGCAGTTTGTCATCGATGTAAATTTTTGCGATGTGGAATTCGAATGGGTCCTGCTGTTTCGGATGAGTAATGGTGATCAGCGTGCAGGGGTTTCCGTCCAGTTGCAGATCGCGAGAGACTTCCACCGTACACCCGTCATCGTGTTGGCGGTCGCGTTCCCCTTTTTCCAGCATGCGGATGATCAACGTCTCGATGCCCAGTTCGGTAATTGGGTAGCGGTTGTTTCGCATGGCGATTACCCCGGTCGGTTTCAGCGGTGGAACGGGGATTAGTTTTTCCAGTCCGGTACCGTGTGCGATCAGTTTGCCATCGTTTTCGTTTTCGACCCAGATCGCTTCCTGCCCGGCCATCTTTTTTGGCTTCACATGCCGGACGTAGAACGCTCTATTGATCGGCGGTTCGGCGGAAGAGTGCCGAACTTTGACACGCAAGAACTCTTCGGGAAGCAACTTGTCTTTGATCCGTTCTTGCTTGACCATCAATGCCGTATAGTCGCGAACTTCGTTGCGGATTCGTTCCAGGCCCAGTCTGGCAACTTCCAAAGCCGGGTCCAGTGGATGCTCGGCGACTTGTTCCCGGGGTTGAAACAGCAAGTCGGTGAAACTGCCACGCAAATCGGGTTCGGTCGAATCGGTTGCAGAGTCCTTTTTTACGACAGTGATGTCAGGGCCCGTAGCCAGCGGGTCTTCGTCGGTTTGTAAGCGTGGTCCAATTACAAAGACGAGCAACGCGATGCCAATAGCGGCTAGTAAAACTCCGATCAGGCCGTAAGTCAGCAGCGAGCGTTTACGGCCGCCAGGTGAACCCGCAGTTGTCGAGTTTGCGGTGTTGTTGGACGAGTCCGGTTCTCCGTCGATCGGGGCTCGTTCTTTTAAATCGTCCTGTGACATCGCATCGTCTCTGCGTTCGTTTGGTTCCTGACTGAATTCACATACCCTGGTTGCGTCGGGTTGGCGCTCAGGTTGCTCAGGGTACTCAAGGTGCTTTGGCGGCCATGTATAGTTGCGCGAATTCCAGGACCCAGCGGTCCACCATTTCCAGGAACTCGTCCACCTTGGCTTCACCGACGGGCCGGTGATGTTTTCGAGCAAATATTTCCTTGTTCTTGACGGTCCCTTTGGAAACCAGATTGACGATGGCCAGTTCAGAGAATGACTTGACGGTGATTTCCAGGCGGCTGTAAACGTTGTTGCGTTTGCCGCCTTGAATATTCAGCTCGTCCCGCGCGACTGCTCCTCCCCAACCTTTATCGCCGTAGATGTTCTCGTATTCGAACCCGGGCAATTGCAGCACCAACGCTTTCATGGTTTGTTCAATCCGTTCAGGAATCGCCAGTCGGAAATCGGTGTGTAGCCGTTTCAAATCCTCGACGCCCATCTGTTGCTTTTCGGCTTCTTTTTGCCGCGCAATATTAGTCTTCAATCCACGCTGGATCGCTTGTTTCAGTTGTTCGTCAAAGTCGGTCATGGATAGGGCTGGAATGGTCTATGGTGATTCGATGCTTGTCCGTCTGTTAACATCAAGATAATGATTTTGGGCCAGTGCGGGCAATGTCGGCTGACATATTACGGGATTTTTGTTGAATCAGGTCCATTGTCGAGGCGTTCGCGTCAATCTTTTTACTTTCGCAGCGAATGGTTATCCTGGAGTTTCGAAAATGAGGCTTTGGCTGCGAAACTGCGACCAGCGACCAGCGACCAGTGACCGAATCCTGAATGGATGACCAACCGAAAAAGGTGAATCAGATGAAAATGAAAATACAGAATCAAACCTGGGCTCGCTCTGTTGTCGGTGCCGTGATCGGACTTGGCCTGATCGCGTCCAGCGGCTGCCAACAAAAACACCCGGACCAGCCAACAGCATCGAATGGTGACAAAGCCATTCCCGCCCAGGAGGAAGCGACCGGAAATTCGATTAGCGGGTGGGCTTCGGATACCTGGAACGGCGCGATATCCAGTGGCTCGCAATCGGTGGAAGATACTGGACAGTGGATCAGCGAGATGTATAACTCGGCGAAAGACAAGGGGATCACATCAGCCACCTCCGTCAAGGAATGGGTTACTGACGATTGGAATGCTCAGGGAGATTGGCAGTACAAACTGATCACTCTGGATCCCGCGGACCCTCAGGCGATCGAGGCCAAATTGAATGAGGCAGGTGCGGATCGATGGGAGAGTTATCACGTCGATACATCGGGATCACAATGGATCTTTTTCATGAAGCGATCACGGCGCAGTTACCTGTCTCGCGTTCCGTTGAAAGATCTGGCGAACATGTTGCCGGGCGTGACGGGTGAGTCCGACGAATAGTCTTCACTTGCTCAAGTTATCGCGTGTTGCACGCCAATAAAAAAGGCCTTGTCGTTTTTAGTTCGACAAGGCCTTTCGTTTTAGTTCTTGATGGTTGCTTCCATCAACACTCTACGTTTTCCACGTTTTGGTTACGGTAGAGGTGGGAAGCCGTTGGCTGCGAAGACCGCTTCTTCGGTAGCAATCGTTGGCTCACAGACGGTGCTGAATGTTCCCATACCGAATGCTCCGGCAGCTGGCAGGAAGGTTGGAATTCCGTCGCCGTTGGTCACCCCATCCAATTCAACCAGGAAGTCAGCCGGACCACCAGCATTGGCGAATATGGCAGGCAAGTTGAAGAAGTTGTTCGACATGGCGATACAGATATTTCCAGTCGCCGCGTTGATTGCCGTCATGTCGGCGATTCCTGACTCAATTGGAACTGTCGCAGGATCATCCGAGATGTCGTTTCCGGCAAGGTTGTTGCCAACCACAAAAGCGGCGATTGAGCCATTGCCTGCGGTGTTCAGGTCGAGGCCTTGTTCCGCGTTTCCATTGATAGTGTTGTTTACAATTCGAGTGAAGATCTCCGAATCGCCTATTGCTGTGATATCGACACCATCGCCAAACGGAAGCGTTGGTGCACCCACAGCAGCCTGGTTGATACCGTTTCCGGTGATCGTGTTGCCATCCAGGATCGCAATGATTTGCGAATCGCCGGTTCCAAGCAGCCCAATACCGTCGCCAGCGTCGAATCCGGTGATCGTGTTTCCGATCGCCTGAAATCGCAAGCGAGTGTCTTCGGTCAGGGCTGCATCGCCATCAGCATTGATCTCGATCCCGTGGTCACCCACGTTGGCGTTGGTAATCGTCGAGCCCGTGATTGAAAAGTCAACGAAGGTTTGGTCAAAGACATCGATGTCCACTCCATCATCACCGACGGTATTGATTGTGAGGCCATCGAAGTTGAATTGACTCACACCGGTGGAAGCCAGGTTGTCGGCTGTAATCTGGATACCATCAACGGCACCCATGATTGTCGTGGCACTGGCTTGTACAATTGCTTGCCCGTTTTCAACCACATTGGCACGAATACCGGCGGCACCCGAGTTGGTGATGACGACGTTCGAAATAGTGGCATCGACCAACGATACCGGGCCAATTCCACTGGCGTTGACCGTGATACCGTTTCCACCACTGTTGGTGATGTTCAGGTTGGCCATGTTATTGGTGACCACAGCCGTATGCGTTGCACCGCCCGAAGCGTTCAGCTGGATACCGTCTGCCGCGTGGTTCAGGATTCCGTTGTTGTCAATAATGTCCGTTTGCAGGTTAGCAGCAGTCGCCGTTGCTTGTGACACGATACCGGTACCACCGTTTTGGAAAGTGGTGTCTGTGATGAACAGTTGCTGCTGACCACCGGGGACACCCAGATCGTTAAAGACACCTGCACCTGTACCGGCTCCGTTCCCGTCGAAGATACTCGTACCTCCGGCAAACGTGCCGATGAAGACTCCCTGATCAGCACCCGGTGTGGTGACATTGACCAGGCTGATTCCTGCGTTCAGGTTGTCGCGAATTTCCATGTTCAGGAAGTTGAAATCTCCGGAGACATTCGTCAGGGAGATACCGTTGCCGATGTTTCCTTGAGCGGTCGGATCAGTGCCATTGGGAACGACAGCCGCAAATTCGGTATCGATGAAGTTAATGTTCGTACCGATGCCCAGCGAGTCTCGGTGGTTTTCGATGCGAATCCCGTCACGGCCATTGTCGTCCGTTTCGTTGTCGATGAATGTGATGGCCACCGCATCAAAGTCGTCGATGTGGATTCCGTCACGACCGTTGGCACTGACAATGTTGTCCTGGAAAGTGAAGGTGCCCAACGGGTCAGATGTATTCTGGATGTTGATTCCGTCCAGGAAGGCCGATTGAATGTTGTTTCTGTTGAAGCTCCAGTCGCCGGCGATGTCGTTCAGGAAGATACCGTTCAGGATGGGAGATCCTGTAATGGTTACGTCTTCGATGATACCATCGTTGAGTGTAAATCCGGCGTTGCCAGAAATTCCATTGACCAGGCCACCATCGCTGCCATCGATAATAAATCCACGAACTGTGTTGCGGTTAGCAAGCGTGATGGCGTCGCCCAGCCCGACGTTTGTAATCGTTGGCAAGTTGCCATCTATATCGTTGCATAGAATAAAGTTGGTTCCGTCTGCCAGTGGAATCAGATGCTGGACACCGTCTCCCAACAACAGTTGGCCATCCTGCAAGACGATTCCCTGGTCCATATTGCGAGTCGTTCCGCCACCTTCGTTAACGAAGATGATGTCGTCGGGACCGGAAGCTGCTTCAGCGGCTGCCAGGTTGTCAAACGGGTTCTCGACCGTACCGTCGCCACCCGGAGCGGCCAGGTTGTCGACATGGAACACGTCGTATGGCAAGCCTGTGTCCGGATCGATCGCCAATTGTACGTCTTGTTGGAATCGGACGACGTGATCGTTTCGAACGGTCGAATCCAGATCGTTGCCCAGCAGACCGTACTCAGTTCCTCGAGCACCTGCGCCGAACACCCATCCGACTTGCAAAGCACCGGTGAAGTCGAATCGATCATCATGATTCACTTCGACTGTAACAACCGCACCACCGCGTAACTGGCCTCCGACACGTGCTCGTACACCGCCGAATGACTCCACCAGGTCCGAGCTGTATTGATATCCACCCAAACCAATCGTACCGTTGACGTTTGCCAACGCATGTGGTTTGAATTGCAACAAGGCGTCGAAGCCTTCCAAAGCTGATTCGATCCCGGCAACCGTTACGATACTGTGATCCAGGAAGCACTCGTTTTGTAGCGGGTTTCCTTGACTGAAATCCGAGTCGCCAATAGGAAAATATCCGTTTCCAAACAATGCCCATCGATGTGTTTCGATGGATGCGCTGACACCAAGAGCTGTCAGCGAATCGGCAAAGTCCGATTGTTGTGAGTCATCGTAATCGACCCAAAAGCCCGTCGACACTTCCGCACCGGCCGAATTGATCGAGATGACTCGCTCAATTCCCAGGTTACCAAAAAAGCTGTCAGACTCGGTATCGAAGTGACCTCTTGTTTCCAACAGCCATCGACCATCCAGAAAGTCCTGGAAAATATGTTGTTTGGCACCAAGAGTGAAATAGCTACCTTCGTAGCCCAGACCCTCTTCCGCGATATTCACTTGAACCCAGACTCTGCCAGGCCAACCTACATTGAGGTCCGCCAAAGCGGGCTGGATTCCTGCCTGGTCAAAAACACCATCGCCGATCGATTGTCCAGCCAATTGGCTGCTACCAAAGATCGTGCAAAGCAAGGAAACGCCGATGCACACGACACGAAAACAAGTTTTCATCGATAACTCCTGGTCGATGATTGCCAAGTCGGGGCTCATCCTTGAACACGCAATGGACGAGCGCAATACCAGTACAACAGGTACAGGTGTTACAACTCATCGACTCGGGTTTGCCAAACTCATTAGAAAAACAGTTACGATTGACGTAATTAGCAAAGTTTGACACAGGTGCTAGCGATCGAAACAACCAGTTTCCATCGTGTTTTCATGCCTATTGAATTGCCAAGGCAAGTCTGTCGGCTCAATCGCGCGGCGAACTCGTTAGAGAAGCAAAAACGCTCTAAACGAGACAGAGCTCGGGAGTAGTGCAAGCAGGAATCTTGCAAGCGAGCTGTTTTGCGGTAGCCGATACTGGCTGGCGGATTCAAACCACTCGCCTGCGATCTTGCGCTTCGTGCTTGTATTTTGAAATGTCAATGCAACGCCATTGGAAGTTTGATAGCTCAGCTGGATCGCGAATGGGATCTAAATTTGCGTGTACCTGAGGATTTGGCCAACAGCGACAAGGCGTCACCGTTTCGGGCGACGTTGACTGTGGACGAAAATCGGTCAGGTTTGTTTGGGCCCGCGAGATGTATGACGCGATTACTCGACAAATCATTTGGTAGGTTTCTTGCTACCCCCCCAACTGAGGATTTTAAAACTTTTTCAGATCCCTTCCGAAGTTCTGCGCCGGCTAATAAAAATCAGCTAAACTACTTTTTGGGTTGTAAGACATCGCAAGGCTGGACGTCTCTTATCCTGAGTCTGTTCCGGGAAGATTGATTCCCTGTTGAAATACACGTTTTTAGGCCCCATATCGTTTCGTATAGCTATTTGCATGCTCGCTGCTTGAAATGACGCGGCATTCCCCCTCAACCTTTGTGGTTTTTCTAACGAAAATTTGAAATTCCTGAAGGCTAATCCAAAAGAAATGACAACCTTGAATTTGCTACAGCAGGACGCGCTAATTAAGACGGGCGAATTCGATCACGCCGATTGGAACTATCGACCATTGCTTGGAGGAATTTCGCGTTCCCGCTTTTACCTGATCAAAGATTTAATCGCAGGTCGTCAGGGAAAACGGATCATGGAGGTTGGCTATGGCAGCGGAGTCTTTCTGCCAGAACTTGCGAATCATTGTGAAGAAGTTTACGGCGTCGATGTACATGATAAGAACTTTGAAGTAGCAGAAAAGCTTGCCAAGCTTGGTACCAAGGCGAACCTGATTTCTTCGGGCGCCGAGAAAATCGAAGTCCAGGACAATTACTTCGACTTTATCGTGGCAGTTAGCGCATTGGAATTTGTTTCGGATCTGGATGCCGTTTGCCTGGAAATGCGAAGAACACTTGCCCCTGGCGGAAGCGTTTTGATAGTAACTCCTGGGCAGTCACCAATTTTGGATATTGGCTTGAAATTGTTGACTGGAAAGAATGCCAAGAATGACTTCAGGGACAGTCGTGAGAAGATCATTCCAACGCTCAAGAAGTATTTTGAGGTAAAGCAAAACACGACGTTTCCGAAGTTTAAGTCTTCACCGGTAAAAATTTACACTGGCCTGGAGTTGGTTCCTAAACCCACGGCCGTTAATTCTGTCTCTTTCGGAGCCGTATCTCCTGTGATTTCAAATCCAGTTCGTGAACTGGTGATGAATCGAAACTCTATGTAACCCGACGCGTTACGAGTCGGAAGCAGGCCTCTGCCAAGTTGCGGCGATTGGGGCGTAACTGGTTTCTGGACCTTCAAATGAGTTGCCCACACTTTCCATCTGCCGCGATGTCCGGGCGTTTGCTAATTCTGAGAGTAGCCAGTTTGTGAGGCTTGTCGCTTGGCCGTGATGATGCCGATTCGCAGGATGTCGTCGACCTCGGTGGCTTTGGTGGTTTCGTTGCTGGCCGATTCGATCGTTGGTTTGGCAACGGTCTCTACTGGAACTTGTGGCCGAACACCAACCTGGCTGATCGGCGATCCATCCGGCGAATAGAACTTGGCGGTGGTCAAGCGAACGCCGCCCCCACCAACATTCAGCTGGAAGATGCCCTGCACGCTTCCCTTGCCGTAACTTTGGACTCCGATCACGGTGCCACGACGATGATCCTGAATCGCGGCGGCGAAAATTTCGCTGGCACTGGCTGAATCACCATCGATCAACACGACCAAAGGCAGATTCCAGGTGCCATTCTGTTTGGCACGATGGATGTAGTCTTCCAGCGGGTTGCGACCGCGAGTCGATACGATCACGCCCGAGTGGATGAAGCGATCGGAAATTTCAACAGCCGAGTTCAGCAGGCCACCAGGATTGCCTCGCACATCAACGATCAAGGAACGCATGCCCTGATTCTTCAGTTGCCACAGAGCGGCATCGAAGTCACGGACGGTTGTCTTCTGGAAATTGGAGAGTTTCAAGTAACCGACGCCCGCTTGTTGGTCAACAATCTTGACGCTTTCCACACTGGGAATCTCGACTCGTCGACGTTGCAAACGAATCGTAGTCGCTTGTTTTGCGGTTTCCGAGATCACACCAAGGCTGACGAAGCTGCCTTCGATGCCTCGCAATTCGTCGGCCGCCACATCACCGCCCAATGACTCGACCGAATTGCCATCGATTGACACGATCTTGTCGTTGGATTTCAGGCCAGCCATGCCGGCTGGTCCTTTCGGAATCACGTTGACGATGTGCAGGTGATCGGCGTGTGTTTTCAGCTCGACGCCCAGGCCAACGAAGTTGCCTTCGATTTGCGACATCGTCTCGCCGTACTGGTTACTTGTCATAAATGACGAGTAAGGATCCAGAGCAATGATGGCACCGCAAGTGAATTCATAGACGGTCGACTGAATCGGCAGGCCGAGTCGACGTTGCATCAACCGGCAGACGTTGTTGGCGATCAAGTACGCGTCTTGTCGAGTATTGATATCGTATTTTCCAAGCACCGAATTCATTTCATCGATGGCAGGCTGGATTTCGCGAGGGTCGATGTTGGCTAGGTTGTGTTTTACAAAGTTCTGATCTGACAGCGCGATTTCCATACAAGCCAGACCGTGACGCAGAATGTTGTCCCAGTCAGGTCGAGAAACGTAGTACGACTGAATTTTCAACAAGATTTCAGCGTACATTTTCAAGGAGTTGTTGCCATTGAGGCCCGTCAACGACTTGACGTATTTTGAATCGGCGTATCGCCGGTTCAGATCGTAATGGATTCGGGAGATTGAGCGGCGTGTCTTGATTTGCTGGTTTTCCGGCAAGACTTTCAACGCTTGTTGGTAGTGCGAAAGTGCTTCGCCCCAACGTCCCTGGATTTCAAGTGACTTGCCTGCGTCGATCAACGTGGCAAGCTGGTTATTCGCTACGGTACCGGTGTGAGACGAATTCGACGCCGGTACGGTCGTTTGATGTCTGGTATTCGATTGTGTCTGTGCCTGAATGTTCAGGGTGCAGACAACGCAGAGAAGCACTGCAAGGCATGGGGAGATTCGCGTCGCTGGTTGCATCATTTCCAAGTCCGTTACGCCTGACGAATGTATCGATTTTGTCGATCGAACACCCGTCAATCTGGGGTCAAGCAAGGGGGAAGGCCCATCACCTAAAGAGACCTGTTTCAACAGGTATAGAACGGGCCTCAGAAGGGTAGATCACGTTTTACCCGCGGTCAAAAAAACAAAACGTTTTTACGACTGCGTAATCCTTGCAACCCACGTGTCCCGAGATTTGAATTCAGGTCGTATTAGAAAAACGGCTTGGTTGGCCGTCGCTTGGGTTGTCAGGTGCGTCCTGGCAGAAACTGTACGGGACAGGTTAACAAGTGGTTCGCGAGTTGGCAAAAAAGTAATCTCAAATTCGATAGCAGTCTAAAAAATAACCCCGTAAAACGCGCCATTCGGAAGGTCCGCGATTTGGCTAATGCTATGAAATGGGATACCGGAATCCGTTCTTCAAATCCCTTCCATTCGTTAGAGAGAAAGCAATTGTGCAGGTCGCCGTAAATCAATGAGTCGACAATGACGATCTGACCCGAAGACTTGAACCAAAGACTTGAACCAAAGACTTGAACCAGAGCGCACCAAAACGCCGTTCCTGTTCGGCTTGGTTGCCCTCATTGCGAGGTAAGGGTTACTTGTCCGGCGTGTTTGATTGTTCGGAGTCGTCGGTTGCCGCGTTGTCGACTTCGATCATGCGGATCTCTGTTTCTTCCTGTTGTTTCTTCCAGAGCCTTTCAAACAAGTCGTGCGTTGCCACCCGCCGAATCTCATCCTTGACGTCGTACCAGGACAGAGTGCCTGGCTTGATTTCATCACAGCGAACCAGATGGATTCCGAAGGGACTCTGTACCGGCGGGCTGATTTCGCCCTGCTTCAATCGGTAGGCAGCTTCGGTGAATGAGCGAGACATGGGACCGGAATAATCGATCCAGCCGACGTCACCTCCGGTCTTCGATGAAGGAGCCGTCGAGTGTTCGGTGGCCGCGGCATTCCACGTGATTTGTCCATCGACGATTTTCTGGCGAATGTCATTCGCATTGGCGATCACAGATTCGACTTCGGCATCACCGATGGCCAGCAGGATTTGAGAAGCCTTTACCCGGGTGCCGTCAAAGCGGCTGCGAAAACGCTCGAAGTACTTTTCCAGATTGGCATCGACCAACATCTGATCGAGGTATCTCTTCCAGCAAATCTGCCACCGCAGATTGAATTTCAAACCAGCCAACGATTGGTGGTTTTCTTTCAAGTAGACGTCCAGCGACTTTTCGATGCGTTGTAACTGTTCCTTCAACCGCGAGACTTCCAGGTTGACTTCGTCATCGGTGCCGTAAGCGGAACTCTCTTTCAATCGAGTCATGATCAATTGCTGACGGCAGAGTCTTATCAGAATCTCATTCCGTAATTCCGCTGCGATCTTGTCACTGACTTTTCGATCAGCCAGTTTTCGACGAAACTCGTGCTCGACTTGCGATGCCATGATCGGGTCGTCACCAACGATCGCCAACGCGGTGTCAGGCTGCGTCTGTGCTTGCCCGGTTTCCTGACCGAGTGCCGGTGCCGGACTGAAGAACAAAAGGCAAATGAACAAAACGCAAACGTAAACGATTGAGAGAATAGAAAGGTGACAGACCTCGACGCAACGGCGAGGTCTGGCGCAAGATGTAAAAAGCATTGGATCTACGGTTCTTTCTGAAGGTCACCCAGCCCAAGGGTGACGTTTTGAGTTGATTCCATGATGCCAGATGGGATTCGAAACTTCAAATCCACTGACTCCAGTCCCGCCTTGGGCCTCGCGAATGTGTATTGAATGACGTATTGGTATGGCTCCTGCAGAATCTGTGCTGATTCGATCGGTTGGCTTCGTTCATCGTTACTCAACACGATTTCTGCCTTGCAAAAGCGACCCCAATCCGTGTGCGAACGCAAGGGTTGTGCCATCGCAGTGTCGTACCGAGTGCGAATTCGAACCCGGATTTGCGTCTCGTCCAATCGAACGGAAGCGAGCGAAACAGCGGCCATGCCAAAGTGTTGAGTCCTACCCGATACGCTTCGCGAAGGTGATTCGTTGGACAGGAAGTCTTCAAATTGGCAAACGGCATCAGGTGCCAGGCTGACGAGATTCAATTGCATCGCCAATCGATTCGGCGCTCGCTCGGCGGATTCGTTGTGACGAACTGGCAGCCGGATATTGGAGAAGTTCCGAGTCCGCGGTGCTGAAATATTGTAGATGGCATCCTTGTTGAATTGCGCCCAGTCCTGGTCCTGACGGTCCTTGATGGTAAGCGAGTTCATTGGGACGCGCACGGCCAGCATGCGAATTCGCGGCTCCCAAAACAGACGCAAGCGAGCCTGCGGAAACTCTTCGTCGCCACCTTCCAGCCATTCCACACGTAGTAGTCCTTGCTGGTCAATATAGCGAGCCGGTTTCAGTGTCTCACTGGTCGGCGACAGTGCCAACGTGTTGTCGTTCGATGCCGCAGGATCAATGGCCAGGTTATTCGCTTGGCAAATCGTATCGATGGTCGTCCAGAATGGTTGTGATTGGGATGATTTCCATTCGGTATTCGGCAATTGGACTCTGTTACCCGTTTGTTCGTAAATCGCTTCGATCAATTGTTCGGTACCAAGTGTTTCGTCGACCTGGATTTGACTCGGCTGGTTCCATGAATCGACCGAGCCCTGAAAGATCTGTTCGCGAATCCGTTGCAGTCGCAGGTGCGATTCGGATGTGAAAGCGATTTGTCGTTGTAGCCGCGGCAACGAATCGAGCAGTGGTTCGCCGGCTTCGATCAGTTGTTGCTCGGCCAAATTTCGCTCGGCCAGACGACCGCTGGAAAGCTGGCGTATCAAGTTCATTACTGCTTCGTCATTCCGGCTGGTTTGCGCGGACAAGTCGCCGGGAACCGAGGCGGCCAGCAAACTGAGGGCTGTAACGATTGCGACGATTAACGGTTGCCTGGACGGCTGGAAATGTGGCATGCGGAAAACATCGCGAGGCCGTCTTCGCAGACTTTTCAATATGGGATTGGAATTGTGTCTCATTGCAATATTGCCGTCCTAGAGTTTCAAGACCGCCTACTGACCCATTGGCGACGGCTTATCTGCGCATTGGGTCAATGACCCATCGCAAAAGAGACCGAAATGACTCGCCAGTCTAAATCTGCATCTGCCGATCTGCCAAACGCCAAAGTCGTTCGGCCCGATCGAGTTCAAAACGCCCGCGATCAACGCAGCCCGCATTCTACACGTTGGTTCGTTTTGCTGTTGGTATTTCTGTTGGGCGG
>CAZPOL010000099.1:0-11576 GCA_964588195.1 uncultured Pirellulaceae bacterium
GGAAACAAATGCCGGTTGGTATCCCTTCATACGTACCGTTTTGTCATCTAAGTTATACTCTGACCCGATCGATCACTTTTTTTGAGGTTAGAAAAATGAAGCAATTCTTTATTGCCTTTGTCGCAGTGGCGATGCTGATTGGCATTTCCAGTGACGCAATGGCTCAAAGTAGTAAGAAGGGTAGTTCCAAAAAGGGAAGTACATCACGAGGTGCTGCAACTGCCAGCGCGGGTTTGAAAGTCGGTGACAAAGCTCCCGATTTCACAATTGGTACATTCGAAGATAAGAATGTTGTTTTGTCTGAGCGGTTTGGCGACGAAGGTCGTCCGGTTGTTCTGCTGTTTTCGCGTGCCAATTGGTGACCGTACTGCATGGCCCAGCTAGGTGAGCTGGAAAAGAGTGCAGAGAAGTTTGCAGAACACAACGTCGAAGTCATCGCAGTTTTTCGTGAAGAGCGAGAAGGTGTTGCCGGTCTGCAGAAAATCAAAGACAAGATTGAAGCTGACTTTACTCTGGCCCTGGATACAGGCAAAGAGAATACTGGCAAGTACAGCCCTGGTCGAAGAGAATTCGCCAGCTATGTCATCGACAAGTCTGGAGTTATCCAGGCAGTCATCAGTGGTGACTTGCGAAATCGTGCCAAGTCAAACGAGTTGTTGGAAACAATTAAGAAGTTTGACAACTAGTCTGACGAACTGAATTTGAATCAACCAAAAGTGATGGCTCATTGTGAGCCATCACTTTTTTGTTGCGCGAACTTGTTGTCGCGAATTCGTTGCTGCGAGTTCGTTACTTTTTGACCGAGCTTTTGTAGCGCGGATTCCTCAGCAGCGCAGTCAGTTCGCTGTCGTAGATGTATTCGGCGGTCAGTTTTTCAGCCGCATATTGAAGCGCGGATTCTGCGGATTCTCGAAGCCGTTCTGCGTCGGTCGCCAGACTGACGATTTCATCCGCTTGTTCGCCCGGTTCGTCGGCGGAAATGATTGGCGAAAATCCATTAGCTGGCCACATCGCATCGGCGGCTTGGGCGGTGGTTACAATCGGTTTGCCGTACGCCAATGCCTCCTGATTCTTGATTTTCAGCCCTGTTCCAAACTGGACCGGGTTGATTGCGATTTGGAACGAGCGATACAGGGCTGGGATATCGTCGATGGTTGGTCGCAACTCGATCGAATCAGGGCGATCGTTTTGTTGCTGATTTGCAGCCACGAAATCTTGCAGGCCATTGCAAACGGTTCCGGCAATCAACAGTCTGGTTTCAGGGCGTTTCGCCAGGATCAACGGCCAAACGTTATCCAGGAACCATTCCATCGCTTGAACGTTCGACGGGTTGTCTGAACCGAAGTAGCCAAGCGTAAATTCGGCATTCAGCGTTTCGTCGACTGTCGACGGTGCGGCGGGTTCACAAGGGTGCCCGGCCACAAGTACATCGGAATCGCCAGGAATCATTTGCTGGAATTCCTGTTGTTCCTGATGCTGGATGGCAATGACCGAATCGAACTTTTGTAACGCGGCGACTTCCTCGTCAGCCGTGATGCGGATCCAGTGCTGGTAGCCGTGCTTTCGAAACAGTTCGTTTCTGCGAGACAGATGATCGTGAGTATCGACGATGTAGTTGGGGTCGTGCGTTGTGCGCCGCTCGGGCACAAGATACGACAACGTCACGTACTGGACCAGCACCGTTTGCGGTTGAATCCGATTCAGCATTTGATGGAACCGCTCGTAATACAAACTCGATTCGAAGTCGGCCAGGTACATCACTGTTTTGGCTGGTGCAGCGGTTTGGTTGTTGTCGGTGCCGCGAGTGATTGTGGAGAGCCAATTGGCAATGCATTTAACTTGCCAAACGATGTTCGCCATCAGGCCGACCGGTTTCCAGTCGTCGATCAGTGAGCGGACGTCCAGGTTTTCGGCGCTGATTTTCCGTCGCTCTTCGCTTGCCGAGCGGCCATTGGCGGAATCGTCAAGCGGTGCGGCAAGCAGCGTGATGATTTCGAAGTTCTGCGTTTGCAGGTATTTGACCATCGAGTGGATTCGCCGCTGTGCTCCGGTTTTTGCATGCCAAAAGCGTACGTCGGTGGCGATGACCAATCTGGTTTTCATGGCGAGGCTGTTCATGAAGCCTCCGCAGAACTGTTGTTGCCGCTGGCTCGGCTACTGTTTTCGCTACCGGTCTGGGAGCGAATAGCCAGGTACTCTCCCCACGATAGGTTCGCACGAATCAAATGCGAAACCCACTCTTCCGGTTCGCTCAGGTAACGTTTCAAACGCCACTTGAATTGACAGGCCATTGCTTCACGCCACGCAGTAGACGAAGTCTTGTCGACTTTTTCGAGTCGCACATTTGTGATCCCTTGCCCGACGAAGTAGCGGCCGATGTATTTGGTCGTGGCGCGGTCGTCCGGGATGACGTGTTGCAGGCTCGCTGCAGGAATCCAGTACCCACGGTTGCCAGCGGCCCAGACGGAACGCAGTACACGGATTTCATCGTCGCCAACCATTTGACTCCCTTTACGACCGTCGGCGGTGTCGTAGAGAAACTGCTTTTGAGTCTCCGTGCGGATGGCAAAGTTCGCACCGTAAGGAAAGATGCCACTTCCTAGCTCGATCTTCTCATCGCCAAGATCACGCTCGGCATAGACGCCTTTGCATTTTTTCCAGGTCGCGTCCAGCCAATCAGGTTTGCCTTTTTCAAAGACCGGAATGATCGGACCACCAAAAAAAGCCGCCTCCGGATTTTGTTCGAACGCGGATGCATAGGCTTGTAACCAGCCGGGATCGACGATCGTGTCGTTGTCCGTCCAGATGATGTAGTCGCCAGTGGCGTTGGCGATCGCGGTGTTGCGGCTGACCGCATGTCCTTGCTGAGTTTCCAGGACGTACTTAACAGGCATTCGATCCAGAAACGTATCGACGACTGTCCGAGTGTCATCGGTCGAGTTATTGTCGACGACCACGACTTGCCAATCGAGTGCTGTTGGTCGGCGGGTCTGTTCAATCGACTCGAGCGTCTGCCTCAACAGCCGGGAACGATTCCATGTGCAGATAGCGATCGTTATCTTCATGGTCAGAATTGCTAAGGACTACAGTTTGAGGTTAATGGACATAGGGCAACACAAGGAGACGCAGGACAGACTCAGGGGTGACCCTCTTTAGAATACCCCACCTGTAGGGTTCCGCGATTGGAATTCAGCGATGTCGTTCGAAAGGTGCGAATCGTCGAAGGGCGGGTTCGGCGTTTTGCTCCTTCCGTTCCGATTGCCAGTTGAACAGGGATTAATCGGGCTCATGGTGAAACGGGCAATTTGGTTGAAAAACGCAGATTCAGAGAATTCGGAAGCTTGCGCGGAATTATCTCGTTATTTGCAGAGGACTTTCGATCCGTCCAACTAAGCACCGGGTAGGTTATTGATAGAGTTGCGAAAATGCATCATTGTGCAAAAAACGCGACCTGGACACCGGATTTGAAGAGTACCTGTCACTGTCCCGAGTGTTGATTTACCAGCCCTTAACAATTACTGTAGACCTTGTTGGTAATCGTTTGACCATTCTGTAGATCATACAGAAGCGAGGCGAAATAGTGGAATGCGGGAAGGCGATTCGCTGGACCACATTTGCGGTACAAGCAAGAGAAAACTCCCAGGCTGAAGAGAGACCGGCATGATTTTAGGAACCAGAGTCAGCAACAAAACTGGACGTCGTGGATTTACGTTGGTTGAGTTGTTGGTTGTCATTGCAATTATCGGCATCCTCGTCGCGTTGTTGTTGCCTGCCGTTCAGGCAGTGCGCGAGACAGCTCGCAACGCCGAGTGCCTGAACAATGTGCGACAAATTGGTCTGGCGATTCAGAACTACAACGGGACTCGCCGCGAGATTCCAGCGGCTCGTGCGGCGGATGCTTACCTGACCTGGACCGTTCCGATCATGCCCTTCATGGAAGGCGACAACCAGCACCGATTGTTTGACGAGCTTTTGCCTTATGCAGATCAATCAGCCGAAGCCGTTGCTTCAAAGATGTTGGTTTACATTTGCCCAAGTCGCCGCTCGGGCGAGGAATTGAGTCAATTCGAAACGTTCGGAGAGCATGTCGGTGCCCTTGGCGATTACGCCGGGAACGCTGGTTCGGAAAAGTTCTTCGTGCCTGGCAACCCAGCCTTTACCGGAGAATGGTCGTTGTTCGATGTAGAAGTCGATGGCGTTTTCAATTCCGGGTTCTCGCACAACAACCTGATCGATGCGGCGACTGGACGACTAAAGGCACGACCACGCGGTCGTTACAAGAGCCGTGATATGACCGATGGAACATCGCACACTGCGTTCGTTGGCGAAAAGTCGATGAACATCAGACATATGGGTGAACCCGGTGGTTGGGGTGACGGCAGTATTTACAATGGCAACGAACCTGGAACGTTCATGCGGCTGGGTGGGTTTGGTCTGCCGATTCAAATGGATGGAGAGATCGAGCCTGGACCAGGTTCCATTCCAACGTTTGGCAGTGCTCACGCGGCAACTTGCAACTTTGTCTTTGGTGATGGCAGTACACGAGGGATCAGCGAGTTAGTCGACGAAGATGTCTTGCACCGGATTTGTTCAAGGAACGACGGCATGCCAGCTCCGCAACTGGACTAGCATCCTGTCCTCGCAGATTGATGCCGCAAAGTATTCGAGATTGCCGTGCAGTAAATAATACGTTGATGTCCAAGGGATAATGGCCTCAATCGTTTCGAGCTGTTACTTTTGATATTCAACGTGATTGCACCGAGTGGCCAACTACCAGATTTACTACGTCGGGACTGAATCCGAGGTCGCTCATCATGCGGCCCCGTTGCAGCGCGAAATCGACGTGAAAATCGTTGCTCCTGAACAGGTTGCCAAACTGGCCAAACCCAACGACCTGGCAATCTTTTACTCGGAACACTTTCATCGTTTCCGGGACGCCTGGTTGCAACTTTCCAGAAAGGGTTGCAACACGCTGTACGCCATCGATGGCATTCTTGAGTGGCGAAACGCATGGGAGAATCGGGACGATGAACCGGCTTGTCCGTGGACGATGCGACCGGTTCTGTCCGACAAAGTCGCCTGTATCGGTGCCTCGCAAGCTCGCGTCTTGAACTCATGGGGCAATCAAGGAAAAACCGAGGTCACTGGAATTCCTCGGCTTACTGAGTTCGCTGATTCCGGGTTTGTTGAATCCGGGTTTGTTGATTCGGGAAGGGACAACGCATCGCGGATCGAAGGTAACAACAATGACCAGCCTTTTCGCCTGTTGATTACGACCGCCAAATGGCCAGGCTTTTCGCCGCAACAAATTCAATTGGCGACTCAATCGTTGCTGGAATTGAAAGAGTTTCTGGTCGCCAATCCAACGATTCACGGTCGGTTGATAGAACCTGTTTGGCGATTGACGGGCGACTTGGACAAGGCGATTGGCGTGCCCAATCAATTGCGGGACGTCACAGGAAACGATTTGCAGTCGGTGCTTGATCGAGTCGACGCGGTCATCACGACGCCTTCGACGGTCATGTTGGAAGCGATGTTGAAGCGAGTGCCCGTTTGCTTGTTGGACTACACGAACAGTCCTCGCTACGTCGACGCCGCCTGGTCGATCTCGGCCCAGCCGCAAATCGCCAACGCACTCAACCAGATTGCCAGGCCGAGTCATCGGCGAATGTTCTTGCAAGACGCTTGTTTGCAGGATGCCTTGCAATGTACCGACGACGCGACAGCCCGTTTGGCGACTTTGGCCAACGAGATGATACGGATTGGGCACGATTGTCGAACGGCGAATAAACCCGTTGTCTTCCCGGCGCAAATCCTGCCCGTGCCAGAATCGTCGCACGCTCAGCCTGCTCAACTGGATTTCGCATCAGCCTTTGCGGACTTTGAACGAGCAACCATTGCGGGCGGTGCAAACGTCACCGAATGCCAGGCGGTCGCCTCCGAAGCGTTACGGCGCGTCGACCATTTGCAAGCTCGCATCGAATTGTTGGAATCAGAACTGACCAAAGCAGAAGAGGGATTCAAGCGGATCGCCAGCAATCCCATCCTGGCCCCTTTGGTGAAAGTCAGAAAAATTGCGACACAGATGGCTGGCAGAATCGCCGAGCTATTGCCGCGAGGCAAGAACATCGATTCGGACAAGTCCAATTCACCCGGTAACATGCAGGTGAAGACTTGATCGTGGCTCAAACCAAATTGACAACGCGAGTTGCATCGTCTTCGGTCGATCGATCATTGACCGAGGTGGTTGTCGTTTGCGCTTGCGACGACAATTACGCCATGCCATTGACCGTGATGTTGCATTCAGCTGCCAGGAACCTGGATGAAGGCAGCTGGTTGAACGTGTATTTCATCGACGGCGGGGTCAGTGAACAGAACTGGCAGGCAATCAAGGAGACGTTAATCGATTTGCCAATCGAAGTACGCTCGGTACGGCCCGACTATTCACTCGTCGAACACCTGCATACTTCGCACCACGTCACTCCTGCCGCATATCTGAGACTGTTGACCGCCGAGATCCTGCCTGACTCGATTTCAAAAGCGATTTATCTGGATTCCGATTTGTTGGTTTGCGACGACTTGACCAGGTTGTGGAATCTACCGATGGCGGACCACTATTGTTTGGCGGCCCCCGATATTGCCTGTCCCTTTGTGGACGCCAGGGTAGGGTGTCGAAACTTTCGCCAGGCGAATCCATTCATGGCCGCGTTCTGCCCGGTGCCGAACTACAAAGAACTTGGCATGGACGGTGCGGATTCCTATTTCAACAGTGGCGTGATGGTGCTGAACCTGGATTTGTGGCGTCGCGACCAATTGGCTGGCCAGATGCTGGATTGCCTGGAACAGAACCGTCAGCATATTTGGTGCTGGGACCAATACGCGTTGAATGTCGTGATGTACGGACGCTGGGGGAAATTGCCGCTACGCTGGAATCAAGGAGCTCATGCCCTGGAATATCCCAATTCGGCATGCTCTCCTGTTGATCGGGACGAGTTTCGAATCATGCTGGAAGATCCCGGCATTATTCACTTCACGACAGAATTCAAGCCGTGGCATTTCCACTGGACTCATTTGCGCGGCGATATGTTTTTTAACGAACTCGATGAAACTGCATGGAAAGGCTGGCGCCCGGAAGACACCGGTTTTTCGTGGCCAGAATTCCAGCAGCGTCAATCCGTCAAGCTGGTGAAGTGGTTCGTGATCAATTATCGAAAAGTTGCCTCCGTATGGGCGGTACCTGGTCGATGATTCAAAAACCATTACTTGATCGAGTCGCCAGCGCTGACGTTGCAGGCGTCGCGCAAAGCCGGCTGACAATCTTTGCCATCCCCAAGAAATTCGAAGGGCATGTTGGCGTGATTCAACGCAACGCCATTCGCAGTTGGGCTCAATTGCAACCCCACGTCGACATTATCTTGTTCGGGCAAGATGATCCCGAGCTGGACAGGATCGCTGCCGAAGTTGACGCTCGCTGTGTGCCGCTGCGAATGAACGAACATGGCACACCAATTTTGGCCGGTGCGTTTTCCTATGTACACGAAAACAGCAACTGTCCAGTCAAGTGTTACGCGAACTGCGATATCGTTTTTGGTGCCGAGTTGCTAGAGGCGACCGAACGGCTGCGGGATGCTGAACTCGGATCTTTCCTTGGCATCGGCCAGCGTTCGACTCTGCAAGTCACCAGCGAGTATCAACCGGACGAAGCGGATCGTTTTGAACAGCTGATTCAGCAGGCGGCTGAATCTGGCGAACTGGATTCCGTCGTTTGCAAGGATTACTTTCTGTACTCGGAAGGCCTGTATTCTGAAATTCCAGGATTCCTGGTCGGACGTGGCAACTGGGACAACTGGATGGTTGCCAATGCAAAATCGAATGGCGTCCCAGTCGTCGATCTGACTGCTCAATTGACCGCTGTTCACCAACATCATGATTACACGCACGTCACAGGCGGCCGCCGAAAGGCCTACGTCTCTGGTGTAGAAGCGAAAGAAAATCAGGCGCTTGCGGGTGGCCGAAATCTGATCCGAGGCAGCACCGCCACGTGGGAATTGTCCGAAAAAGGGGCGAAACGACGGCGATTACCTTGGCTCGGGATGGTGACTGATTTGCCCAAGTTCGTGACGCTCCTGAGGAATTTGTTGATTTTAGGGTACATGCTCGCATCGACTGCGTTGACGTACTGAATGTAGTAGTGCATACAGATTTTTAGGAATTACACTATTAAGGCAGGGTTTGCCGAGCGTCACACTAGGCGGGATGGTAGATTTGCGGCGGCTGCATGGTCGTTTATTAGTATCGATAGCAACATAGATTCACATTATTAAGTAGCAGCAACATCAGGATGATTCGATCTGGCCACTTCTTTTCCAGGGCGGTATCACTCTCCATTAGTCCGTTAAGTCGACTGATTGCAGGGGTTGCACGAACCAACAATAAAGGCACGCGTGCATGTTGATAGCCGTCATGATCACAGCCAGTACAATGGTGGTTTTAGCGCTGGTTCATGCGCTGGCCGCCAAGTACTTTTCTGTTTGCATCGTCAATGGCAAGCGGCCAGTTGATCGTCAGTTCCAACCGCAGACGACCGTGATCCTGTCGATTCGTGGCTGCGACCCGTCATTGGAAAAAAATCTGGTCGGTCTGCTGCAGCAGGACTTTGAGAACTATCAAATTGTCGCGGTTGTTGATCATCAATCGGATCAAGCCTGGGCGGCGACTCATCATGTGAAGAGTGAATTCGACACCGAGAATCGACTGAAGATCGTCGAGTTGTCGGAGCCTGGGAATTCCTGCAGTCTGAAATGCAGTGCTCTCGTTCAAGCGATCGAGTCTTTAACCGACGATGTCGAGGTCGTGGTGTTGGTTGATGCCGACGTCGTGCCGCATCGCGAATGGTTACTTCAAGCGACCAGCCCGTTGTCCGATCCGTTCGTCGGCGTGGTGTCCGGAAACCAGTGGTTTGAATCTTCGAATCATACGACCGGTTCCTTGCTGAGAAGTTTGTGGAACGCCGGTGCCCTGGTGCCGACCGCTGCTTTGGCAAATCCATGGGCTGGAACTTGTGCGATGCGTTTGGCAGACATCAAGCAGTCAGGTCTTTTGGAAACCTGGATGGAGTCAATCGTCGACGACGGTCCGATTCGCAAGGCCTTCGAGCCGCTCAAGAAACAAGTTGTCTTCAATCCCGAATTGATCATGGTCAACCGGGAAAATTGCACCGTCGGCTACGTCGACAAATACGTACCGCGAATGTTGCGTTGGTCTCGGATGTACGAAAAGACCTTCATCAACACGTTCATACATATGATGCTGTTGGTCGGGTCGTTGGTCGGAACCATTGGGCTGGCGATTGCCGGTATGGTCATGGGCCAATGGATGTGTGTTGGAATTTGTCTGGCAGCACTGATGCTGAATATCGTATTGAACGTTACCGGCTATATCATTGTTCGCGGTGGCATACGTCGCATCGAATCAAGGCGTGACGAAGTAAAGCACCAGCACTATCTGGCTCACTTAAGCCCGGGAAGAATCCTGAAATTGGCGATGCTGGTTCCACTGTGCCAACTCGGGTTCGGACTTTGGACAGTCAAGTCGATCTTCTTGCGTCGTGTCGCCTGGCGTCAGATTACGTACGAGATCAAGGGCCGCAATGACGTCCGCATGCTGAAGTACCAGCCGATCAACAATAATGTTCAGGCCGGCGCGACGACTTCGGAAGTTTCTATCTAGAGCTTGATCTGGTTACAGCGTAGTTTCAGGGGTATAGCCGTTTTGGCGCTAGCCGGCGATATCCACGGTTGAACAATCTGCGTTGAACATTTTGCGGTGAACATTCTGCATTGAACATTCTGCGGTGAACATTTTGCGTTGAACATGCTGCGCGTCCCAACCACGTGCTGTTCCTGCCCACGTCTTGCGACTGATTGATTCGCTCTGCCCAATCCGATATCCACAGAGAGAAAAAAGTCTGGCCATTGGGCCGTGGCGGCAAGTCGTAGCTACGGTTATCTCGCCTCCGCCTGAACTTTTGTGAACTGGCACGCGTAAAACGCCAGGGGTAATCGGTGTTGCAATGAGTGGCTAAGAAAGGTGGAGAGAACAACTTGCCCAATTTCGGTATACTGATTGCCGGTAAGTCATTGCTGATAAAACTGAAAGCCGATGAATGCCAATGTCGATTTTGGCATGGCGAATAACACCCGCAGGAGTTCAAAATGCACCTGTCTCAAATCCCCCTCCAGAAACTTCTCCTCATTCTGTTCGTCGGAGCATTTATGAACGTCGTTGAAAACGTCAACGCCCAGGACCCCAAAGCCCCCAAGGCGACCGAAGTGCCACACGAGATGACGATGCACGGTCACACTCGTAATGACGAATTCTATTGGTTGCGGGAGCGCGAAAACCCGGACGTGATCAGTTACCTGAATCTGGAAAACGAATACACCAAGTCGAAGATGGCTGACGTCGAACCACTGCAGAAGAAACTGTTCGATGAGACGGTGGCCCGCATCAAGCAAAACGACCAGTCGGTTCCCTACACCTGGAACGGTTTCGTTTACTACACCCGTTACGAAGAAGGCAAGCAGTACCCGATCTATTGTCGCAAGCCGTTGGCACCGGATTCGGACGAGCAGATTATGGTCAACGTCAACGAACTGGCCGAAGGCAAATCCTACTGCAACGTCGTCGGGATGGAGGTCAGCCCGGACAACAAGCTGTTGGCCTATGGCGTCGATTTTCAAGGCCGGCGAAAGTACAACATCCACGTCAAGAACCTGGAAACCGGTGAGCTGTTACCGGACATGATCGAAAACGTGACCGGTGGATGCGAATGGGCGAACGACAACGCCACAATTTTCTACCTCAAAAAGGATCCGCAAACGCTGCGTTCCTATTTGGTCCGTCGCCACAAACTGGGGACCAGTGTGGACAGCGACGTGGATGTGTTTGAGGAAACCGACGAGCAATTCAATTGCTATATGTACAAGTCCCGTTCTCGCGACTACATCTTTGTCGTCAGCAGCCAGACGCTCAGTACAGAGATCCGTATGTTGGATGCGGATGATCCGGAAGGCGAGTTCCAGGTTTTTCACACGCGTCAGCCCAATCACGAATACAGCATTGATCACCTGGGCGGCGATTTCTACATCCGATCGAACGAACAGGCCGTGAACTTCCGCTTGTTCAAGGTCTCTGAGCAAAAACTGCAGCGAGACGCCTGGCAGGAAGTCGTTCCACATCGCCAGGACGTCTACTTGCTGGATTTTGATCTGTTCGACGACTACCTCATTGTCGAGGAACGCAAGGACGCGTTGACTCAATTGCGAATTCGATCTTTGGACGGGACGCGAGACGAGTATATGCCGTTTGACGAGTCGGCCTACGTGGTTCGCTCTTCGCCGACTCCTGAACCAGGCACGGATTGGCTGCGTTACAATTACACGTCGCTGACAACGCCGGGTTCGACCTTTGAAATCAATTTGAAGACCGGCGAGAAAAAATTGTTGAAGCAAGATGAAGTGCTCGGCGATTTCAAATCGGCAAACTACAAAACCGAACGGTTGTGGGCGACGGCA
>CAZPOL010000099.1:11676-17083 GCA_964588195.1 uncultured Pirellulaceae bacterium
ACCGATTGTATGCTCGCGGTGGCAGTGCCGGTGGGTTGTTGATGGGAGCCGTGATTAACATGGCGCCTGATTTGTATGACGGAATCATCGCCGACGTTCCTTTTGTTGACGTCGTTACAACGATGTTGGACGACACGATTCCGTTGACGACGTTCGAGTACGACGAGTGGGGAAACCCGAACGAGAAAGGCTACTACGAATACATGCTGTCATACTCGCCGTACGACAACATCGAAGCGAAGGAGTACCCGAACATGTTGGTGACGACCGGGCTTCACGATTCGCAGGTCCAGTATTGGGAGCCGGCGAAGTGGGTTGCTCGTTTGCGAAAGCACCGCAAGGGCGACAATCTGCTGTTGCTGAAGACCAATATGGAAGCCGGGCACGGCGGTGCCTCCGGCCGATTTGACCGCTTCAAAGAGGTCGCTTTGCGGCATGCATTCCTGTTGAAGCTGGCAGGGATTTCCGAGTAACCTGCACGGGTCCGGATTCGCGCGACTGCGTCACAAGCATCCTTCAGTACACGAGCATTCAAAATACAAGCACGAAGCGCAAGCGAGTGGTTCCAAACCGCAAGAACCACTCGCTTGCGCGTCGTGCTTGTATCAACCGACGAGCCACAGACATCTACGCCCCTAGGTTGCAAAATGGCGCCAACCTCGCCAAAAATCGTTTAACGGCAAGCCGAAGGGCTGTGGACGTATTCGTTGGGTATTTGACCGAGGCGGGTTCGAGCAACCGAGGAACAGCAGAAAATTCAGGCTCAGCAAGGAAGAACCTGCAAGAAAATAGTGGTTGGAATCACATTATTCTTGCTGGTTATGGTGCGAATTGCGTTTGGCTGGCCTCTTGGAAAGCTGCGACCCATAGCAATTGGAACCGAACCAAATAAAATCTTTGGATAAGCTTCGGCGGACGATCGCTTTGGCCATTTGCCATTTTGCCATTTAAGCGTCCGGCGAATCACGAAACGAAACTAAACCCACAACCACTGATCTCAAATCACAGGGAATTTGCTGGTGAAGAATATTATTCACAACACGCTGTTTCGATTGACAGCATTCGCCGTCGTCGGATTGATGACTCCGCAATTCAGTTCGTTGTTCGCTCAAAACTGGGCGAACTGGCGAGGTCCCGAGCAAAACGGAATCTCACGCGAAACCGGATTGGTCGACACATTCAAATTCGCCGAAGACGGGGAGCGAGAGAACATTCTTTGGTCCTCGGATATTGGTGGACGAGCGACACCGATCGTGTTGAACGGTCGCGTCTTTTTGAATTGTCGAACGCACCACGACGTCAATGATCCGGATGAGAAAATCAACGCAGGCGAACAAGTCGTTTGTTGGGATGCTGCCACTGGCGAGCTGTTGTGGCGAGATGTGTTCAACGTCTTTCAAACCGACATTCCGGCTCCTCGAGTCGGTTGGGCGTCGATGTGTGGTGACGAAGAGACCGGTTACGTTTATGTGCATTCGGTTAGCGGGATTTTCAAATGTTACCAACCCGATGGCACTCTGGTTTGGGAACACTCGCTGCACGAAAAATTCGGCAAGTTGTCCGGATACGGTGGCCGAACTCAAACTCCGATCATTGATGAAGATCGTGTCATCGTCAGCTTCCTCGCCGCCAACTGGGGCGACACCAAGGGACCGGGACCAAAACATTACTACTACGCGTTTGACAAAAAGACGGGTGAACTGGAATGGGCTTCGGCACCAGGCGTTGCACCTCGTGACACGAACTACTCGGTTCCCGTTATTGCAGTGATCAATGGGCAGCGATTGTTGATCGGTGGAAACGGCGACGGAAACCTTTACGCGATGCAAGCTCGCACGGGTAAAAAGGTTTGGGAATTCAAAATGTCAAAGCGTGGCCTGAATACGACTCCCGTGGTTGATGGCAAGTACGTTTACATGTCGCACGGTGAAGATAACATCGACAACACGGAATTCGGCCGGGTGCAATGCATCGACGCCTCGGGCACCGGGGACATTACCGAATCGGGTAGCGTCTGGCGTCACGATGGCGTCAAAGCTGGCTATACCGCCTGCTTATTCAAAGACGGCATTCTTTATGTCACGTCGGATACTGGAAAAATCTATGCCTACGATGGGAAAGACGGAACGCCGTTGTGGAACTACGCGATCGGAACCGTAGGCAAAGGCTCGCCGATTTGGGCCGATGGGAAATTCTACGTGATGGAGGTCAATGGCCATATTCACTGCCTGAAACCTTCTCGCGAAGGTTGCGAAGAACTTTGCAAGATCCAGTTGAAGGCCGTTGATGAGGCGGCTGGCCTGGACGAAATCTATGCGTCTCCGGCAATTGCCAACGGCCGCGTCTACTTCGTCACGCGAGACCGAACAATCTGTGTTGGCAAAGAAGGCCAAGCGTCAAGTCTTGGCGAGCCTTTGAAGTTGCCTGCCGAGAAAGAGACTTCCGATGAAATCGCGACTCTGCTGGTGACACCGTACGAGGTGGCATTGCGAGCCGGCGAATCGGCTGAGTTTACATTGAAGGCTTACGATGCCAACGGAAACTTCATTAAGGAGTTCGGTGGCGATGAAATGCCTGCTTCCGGTTTGGAACTTGGTGAGGGATTGAATGGCTTGTCTGTCGAAGGCAACAAAATTTCCGTCCCTGCCAATTGGAATAAGTCCGTCGGTGGAAACTTCACAGTGAAAGTGAATGACATCGTCGCCAAAGGTCGCGTTCGAGCATTCAGTAGCGAGAAGACGTGGTCATGGAATTTCGATGACTACAAACCGATGCAGGTCCCGCCAACATGGATTCGTGCATTCGCCAAGCTTAAGCCAACGGCGGTTCCGGGTTCCGACAACATTGCCATGAAGTCGGGTGGTCTTGAGCAAGTTCGCGGTCGTCCCAGCCACCTGGTCTGGATGGGTTTGCCGGACATGAAAAACTATACGGTGCAAGCCGATGTTTACGTGACCGAGCAGAAACGGCGAATCGCCAGTGTGGGAATCACGGCCAATCGTTACAACTTCATTATCAAGGGAAACAACGAAAAATTGTCCCTGCAAAGCTGGACCGCTCACTTGCGTTTGGGTGCTATCCAGCCATTCGTGCCGGATGTTGACACCTGGTACACCATGAAAATGGAGGTCAAGATGAATGAAGACCAAAGTGCCACTGTTATGGGCAAAGTTTGGAAAAGAGGCGAGGCAGAACCCGAAGAATGGACGATGGAAGTAAATGACCCGCGGGGTAATCAGAGTGGTTCGCCAGGTCTGTATATGTACTCACTGTCCGACAGCTACTTCGACAACGTGATCGTCGTGCAGAAAGACGGTATGGAAGCCGCCGAACAAGGAAAATAGAACGACGTTAATTCGTCGCTGACAAAACACTCATAAACTCAACAAGGAATATTGATGAAGACTTTTGGAGTACTCGCCGTCGCAACGGCCTTGCTGCTGGGTATCGGGTTTGGGACTGGTGCATTCATGCCAGGCGATTCCACTACCGATGTTGACGCGGGGCAACTGAACGAGACGGCTGACCAGGCATCCTGTAATTGTGCCGATTGTGGTTCCGCCGCCGCTGCTGTCAAATCTGAATGCGATGGCTGTTGCGGCGAAGGCAGCTCGTGTTGCCAGGATTCGAAAGAGAAATCGAGTTGTTGCGAAGGATGTGGCCCGGAGAGTTCCTGTTGCCAGGATTCTAACGCGTCTCGATCATCAGTCATTGCGGCTCAAGCTCCCGGTGGATTGGTCACCGATTCAGCCGTCGCTGCGATCGTCACACCACAACCAGGTTTGCAAGAGACCGTTCAGGAAACTGCTCCGTCCACCGGCGACTGGTCGATGTGGGGCGGTGACATTGGCCGAAATATGGTTAGCGGCCTCAAAGACGTAAACCTGGACTTCAATTTGAAGGAAGGTAAACGAGTCAATTGGGTTGCCAACCTTGGCTCGCAAACTTACGGAAACGCGATTGTTGCAGGCGGCAGAGTTTTGGTCGGATGCAATAACGGTGCCGGATACCGCGCGGACAAACATCCGCCAGAACAGGACAAGGGTTGCCTGATCTGTTTCGATGAAGAATCTGGCGAGTTCCTTTGGCAGCTTACCCGCGAGAAGTTGACGGTCGGCCGAGTTAGCGATTGGCCTCTGCAAGGTATTTGCTCGACGCCCGTCGTTGAATTCGAGAACGAAGAAGAGAAGACTGGCGGCCGATTGTGGGTCGTCACTAACCGTTGCGAACTGATGTGTGTTGACCTGGACGGGTTCGCCGACGGAAATGACGGAATCAATGACGAGGTGGATGCCGAGCCGAAAGACGCGGACATCATCTGGAACCTGGACATGATCGAAGACTTGAGCGTGTTCCCGCACAACCTGGCGACCAGTTCTCCAGTCATTCACGGCGACATGATCTACATCCTGACATCCAACGGTGTCGACGAAGGGCACCTCGATTTGCCTTCGCCTCGTGCTCCCTCCTTCCTGGCGGTCGACAAGAATACTGGCGAAGTCGTTTGGGAAGCCAACCAGCCTCGTGACAAAGTGTTGCACGGACAATGGGCATCACCAACGATCGGCATGATTAACGGTAAGGCTCAAGTCTACTTCCCAGGTGGAGACGGATGGCTTTACGCTCTGGACGCCAAGAACGGCGAAGAGATCTGGAAATTTGACATGAATCCCAAGAACACATCCTGGGAATTGGGTGGTCGCGGTACGCGAAACGCCGTGATTTCAACCGCCGTCTTCAAGGACAACAGCTTGACGATCGCCGTCGGGCAGGACCCGGAACACGGTGAGGGCGTTGGCCACCTTTGGCGAATCGATGCCACCAAGACGGGCGATATCAGTCCTGAACTCGGTGAAATCGGCAAGCCCGGTGAAGCCAATCCAAACTCGGGCGTCATCTGGCACTACGGTGGTCCCGATGTCTTCCGGCGTACGATGTCTACCGTTTCGATTGTGGATGACGTTGTCTACGCCGTCGATCTCAGCGGCTACGTTCACTGTGTCGATTTCGTAACGGGTGCCCGTTACTGGGAAGAGGATTTGCTGACGGGCGTATGGGGATCAACCATGGTCGCCGATGGCAAAGTCTTCCTCGGTTCAGAAGATGGTACTCTGTTCGTCTTCGCAGCCAACAAGGACGAAGCCAAGTTGCTGAAGAAGTACGATACGATCAACAACTCGTCGATCTACAGTACGCCGACAATTGCCAATGGCAAGATGTTCCTGACCGACCGAACTCGTCTGTATTCAATTCAGATCACAGGTGAGTTCAAAGAAGAGTCAGATGCCGGTTCGGACAAAAAATAGACTGTCGAGTCAAAAGATGCCGCGACGGTAAAATTTGAAGAAACGATAAAACAAGAAGCTTCCGCATGCGTGTGGAAGCTTCTTTTATGTGCCAGTGGCCT
>CAZPOL010000099.1:17183-19373 GCA_964588195.1 uncultured Pirellulaceae bacterium
CTGTTTGGTATTGCGACGCTTGTTGGGCGACGCTTGTTGGCTTCAGTGAGAAGCGGTGTCGTAAAAACCTTCCGGTGTCGATCGCTAGTCTTTTTTGGTTGCGAACGATGAATACATATGATGCCCCCGCCGATTCCAATCTTGTATCGCTGAAATCAGGATCCAGCATGCCCGGTTGGTTTTCTCCGGCAATGGCATTGTCGTCTC
The DNA here is from genome assembly GCA_964588195.1 of uncultured Pirellulaceae bacterium. Classification (GTDB taxonomy): domain Bacteria; phylum Planctomycetota; class Planctomycetia; order Pirellulales; family Pirellulaceae; genus CAJQPP01. Next base: position 17,391 of record CAZPOL010000099.1, read on the forward strand.
TGGCGATGTTGCTGGTGTCCATTGGAATGGTTTACTGGAGTGGTGATACCGAGCCTTTCTTTGGGCCATTTGATCTTCAGGCTGCAGTAATAAGTCTTGTTGGTGGCGGCGTTTGCCTGTTGTTTTGGCTTACCTGGGGCGCTGGTATTGTGATCGCCGTCAGGAAAAACTGGTGGCCGCCCGTGTCACTCGCGCTGATATCGCTCGTGCTTTTTGGATTGCTCTTAGGCGCCATCGTCGTATTCAGCTATCTCGGTGACCGCCAAAACTGGGCGGAGCATGCGCCGTTCTAGGAATGGAACACGACCGACAACATGGTCTTTACGCTAAGGCCTTCGGCCCGCAGTGAATCGCGTATCGCTGCGTCGGTTCTTCCACGGCTTGTTTTTTGGTTTTTTGTGCCGGGCTCTGCCGTTCCGTAGCTCTCTGTTTTTCCATCACCAACCGTTTCGTCAGCTGTGAATGCAATATCTGGCAAAACCGGGGCTCGGCAATACGATTCCGCACCGCAACGGGCAGGTTCGCCAACTCCGACGCCCAGGCATCCAGAGTTGGAATCTGCAATTGAACCCAGTCGGGTCGCGGCATTGAGACCTGTGCACCACGCAAGAAAATACTCTGTACGGAAGCATCCACTGACTGGGCACTCTCGTCCCGATCTTGCCATACTTCGATAACAACGTCCCGCGGCGCGCCCGGTTTGGTCGGTTTTGCAACGTGCAATTGCATCCGACCAACCGTTGGTTTCGACGTTGGCTTTGCTGGTTGTGCATCCGTTGACCTTCTTAATTCCAGGTCTGATGCCATCATGCCTGTGTCCGAGTCGCTTTGGTGCTGGTTGTTCCCTTTCGAGCCATCCGCTCCCTTCGCCCCATTTGTTTGATGCAATCGATCCAGCGGACTTATCGCGGTTGAGTTTGCCTGATGAGCAACATGGGTATAGATGCAGGTTGTTTCCAGATTTGCATGTCCCAAAAGCGATTGAATCAATCTGATATTCGTACCCGATTCGAACAAGTGAGTAGCAAACGCATGTCGTAGCGAGTGAGGCGTCACCTTCTTTGCTATTCCCGCGACCTCCGCGGCGTTTTTGATACACCTTTGAATCGTTCGCACGCTCAAATGCCGATCTTTGCGAACGCCTTCGCCAGGAAAAACGTATCCTTTTGCACTTACTTGATCAGACATCGATTTCAGCAAGTCGCGATACGTCTCAGGCAGCATCACATTGCGGTCGACTCGCCCCTTGCCACGAACGACATTGATACAGTGGCGATCGAAATCAACGTCACGCCAGCTCAACCTTGCCACTTCACTGACTCGCAAGCCAGTCGCATACATCAGTGACACCAGCATTTTGTCACGCAATGAACGACAGCCATCGATCAACCTTTGTACTTCTGCCGAGCTCAAGATAGTCGGCAATTTCTTCGATCGACGAGGAGTCACCAACCCAAGAGTGATCTGGCGGCGACACAGATCGTCGAACACGGTGCGGATCGCCGACAATGCACCAGATAACTTCGATGAACTCACGCCCGTCTCGGCCAACATGCTCAAATACTCGCGGACATGGGCACGAGTTACCAGATTAGGGCGGCCACCATGCCATCGCAACAGTGCAATGACGTGACTCTGGTAAGTGCTGATTGTTCTCCGCTCATAGAGGCGAATCATCAACTCTTCACGAGTCTTCCGCATGAATTCCTCGATGGTTGGCGTCCCTTTTACCACACTTGGGCGGTCGTCGCCCTGCAGTACGTCGACGACCGCGTCGCGGTCCGCCTTTCTGCCACGCCCACCGCCGCTACGGTGACGTTTCAGAGCCTGCTCCTGCTCCCAGTTCAACTGACGCATAGCCTTATCCTCCGGCAAAAACGAGAAATTCAATCACAGGCAGTTGCAGAGAACCCCTGAGCGAACCGTGAAAAAATATAGCCTATGATTGCAATTAAACACAGACGCCCCTTCTTTATGCCACCC
>CAZPOL010000100.1:0-19341 GCA_964588195.1 uncultured Pirellulaceae bacterium
GGACAAACGCCGGGTGACAAGCTGTCAGTTGGCGGGCTTGAAACCGAGGCTTTGAGCCAGCCCGGCGAGCGGCGAAAATAACCGCATTCAAAAACCCCGCGTTTTCAGCCTCTTCCAGCCTTCTTCTCGGCACCCCGTTCGATTGGCACGCAGGTTGCCGTTAGGAGATCCGTTGAGGACTGCGCCTGACAAATGTGCGCGCAGACGATCTGGACCGGGAACCCTCTGGCCTTGCTCGATTCCTCCTCAAATCGATGGAAATCGTGATCAGCACCTTTGATCGCGTTCCCTGAATAAACCGAATTTACGAACCACACAATTTGCCACCCCAAGGGAGATAACCAATGGCAAAGCAAATGGTATTTGATGATGCGGCTCGCAAGCCGTTGTTGGCAGGCGTTTCCAAGCTGGCCAAAGCCGTCCGTAGCACCCTCGGCCCACGCGGTCGCAACGCCGTGCTGGACAAAGGTTGGGGCTCGCCCAAAATCACCAAGGACGGTGTCACCGTCGCCGAGGACATTGAACTGGACGACCCGTTCGAGAATCTTGGAGTCCAATTGGTTAAGGAAGCCGCCAGCAAGACAAACGACATTGCCGGCGACGGAACTACAACCGCCACCGTGTTGGCCGAAGCCATTTTCCGCGAAGGCCTGAAGATGATCGCCGCCGGCTGCGATCCGATGGCTCTGTCGCGTGGTATCTCAAAGGCCACCGAGGCGATCTCGGCAGCGATCACCAAGCAAGCCACGGCGATCAACGAGAAGAACAAAAAAGAGATTCAGCAAATCGCGACGATCGCTGGCAACAACGATCCTTCGATCGGAAACGTGCTGGCCGACGCCTTCCTGAAAGTCGGCAAGGACGGTGTGATCACGGTTGAAGAAGGCCGTGGTGCAGAAACATTTGTTGATGTGGTCGAGGGCATGCAGTTCGATCGCGGATTCCTGTCGCCTCACTTCGTCACCAACCAGGACGACGTGACAGTTGAATTCAACAGCTGCCATGTGCTGATCTTCGAAGAGAAGATTTCGTCCAACAAGGCGATGATTCCTCTACTGGAAGCCGCTTCAAAATCGAAGAAGCCATTGCTGATCATCGCGGAAGACGTGGAAGGCGAAGCCTTGGCGACTTTGGTGGTCAACAAGATGCGTGGCATCCTGCAAGTCTGTGCCGTGAAGGCTCCGGGCTACGGCGATCGTCGTAAAGCGATTCTGGGTGACCTGGCAACTTTGACTGGTGGCCAGGCGATCTTCAAGGACTTGGGAGTCCAGTTGGAAGGCGTTCAGCTAAGCGATCTTGGTACCGCCAAGAAAGTTCGCATCTCGGCCGACGAGACAATCATCGTTGCCGGCGGTGGCGACAAGCAAGCGATTCAGGATCGCTCGGACCAAATCCGTCGCGAGATCGAAAACACCGATAGCGATTACGATCGTGAGAAACTTCAAGAACGTTTGGCCAAGCTGGCCGGCGGCGTGGCTCAGATCAACGTTGGTGCCGTCACCGAAACTGAAATGAAGGAGCGGAAAGATTTGCTGGAAGACGCCAAGAGCGCAACAGCCGCCGCACTGAAAGAAGGCATCGTACCAGGCGGCGGCGTCGCTCTGATCCGAGCCGGCAAAGCACTCAGCAAACTCGGTCTGGAAGGCGACGAAGATTCCGGTGCCCGCATTATCGCCAACGTGCTGGAGTACCCACTCCGCAGCATCGCCGAAAACGCAGGCCACGATGGAGCCGTTGTTGTGAACCGCGTTCGCAACATGAAAGGCAAGAACGAAGGCTTCAACGCCAACACCGGCGAGTACGTCGACCTGGTGGAAGATGGTGTAATCGACCCGGCAATGGTCGTGCGAACCGCTTTGCAAAACGCAGCCAGTGTCGCATCGCTGCTGCTGACTACCGATTCGCTGGTCGTCGAAATTCCTGTTGAGGAAGAAGAAGGCGGCCACCATGACCACCACGGAATGGGTGGCGACATGGGCATGGGCGGCATGGGTGGCATGCCCGGAATGGGCGGCATGGGCGGCATGGGAATGCCCGGCATGATGTAGGTTGAGCGTCCGATTTCGGAACTCGATTTTCGGACTTCAATATTCAAGACTCAAATACAAATCAAGAACACATTCAAACATACAAACAAGGAATTTAATCATGGCCAAAATTAGCATTCGACCTTTGGATGACCGTATCGTTGTCGAGCCCATGGACGCTGAAGAGACTACCGCTGGAGGCATCTTGCTTCCCGATTCCTCTCGTGAAAAGCCGCAGCGTGGCACAGTCGTCGCCGTCGGTCCTGGCAAGTTGCTGGATAGCGGCGAGCGTGGTGCCGTGGCTGTCGCCGTCGGAGATGAAGTGATTTTCGGCAAGTACGGCGGAACAGAAATCGAAGTCGACGGCAGCGAAGTCAAGATCCTTCGCGAATCAGACATCCTGGCGAAAGTGATCTAACCGATCGCTCGCTCAGGTTTCGAACATCCAAAAACACAAACGTAAAAACGAACAAAGGAACTAAACGTGCCAAAGCAATTAATCTTTGACGATTACGCTCGCCAGCGGATGCTGAAAGGTATCGAGAAACTGGCTGACGCCGTCGCCGTGACGATGGGCCCAACCGGTCGCAACGTCATTATCAACAAGTCGTTCGGTGGCCCGACCGTTACCAAAGACGGTGTAACGGTCGCCAAGGAAATCGAACTGGAAGACCGCTTCGAAAATATGGGAGCCAAATTGGTCTCGGAAGTCGCTCAAAAGACTTCCGATCTGGCCGGTGACGGAACAACAACCGCCACCGTTTTGGCTCGAGCAATTTTCAAGGAAGGTGTTCGCACTATCGTTGCTGGTTGTAACCCTGCGGCGATTCGTCGCGGGATCGATCGAGCGGTCGACGCGGCAGAAGCCTTCTTGCAGGAAATGGCCAAGCCCGTTTCCAAGAAGGAGCAAAAGGACGTGGCTCACGTTGGCGCGATTTCTGCCAACAACGATATGGAAATTGGAAATCTGTTGGCCGAAGCCATGCACCGCGTCGGCAACGACGGAGTGATCACGGTCGAGGAAGGCAAGAGCCGCGAGACGACGGTCGAGTATGTTGACGGAATGCAGTTCGACAAGGGCTACATTTCTCCTTACTTCATCAATCGTCCTGCCGAAATGGATTGCGAATTCGATGACGCACTGGTTCTGCTGTTCGAAAAGAAGATCAGCAACATCCGTGACATCGTGCCGATTCTGGAAAAGGCCGGCGCAACCGGACAACCGTTGTTGATCATCGCCGAAGACGTCGACGCCGAAGCGCTGACTCTGTTGGTCGTCAACCGTCTGCGTGGCACATTGAATGTGTGTGCCGTTAAGGCTCCTGGTTTTGGCGATCGCCGCAAAGCGATGTTGGGCGACATTGCGACACTGACCGGCGGTACTTTGATTAGTGAAGATCTGGGAATCCAGTTGGAAAACCTGACGCTGGAACATCTTGGTAAAGCCAAGAAGGTCAACATCGACAAAGGCAGCACGACGATCGTCGAAGGCTCTGGAACTCGTAAGGACGTTACCGCTCGTATCGACCAGATTCGCAAGATGGCCGAGAACACGGACAGCGATTACGATCGCGAGAAGTTGCAAGAGCGTTTGGCCAAACTGACTGGTGGCGTTGCCGTCATCAAGGTCGGTGCGGAAACCGAAGCTGAGATGAAGCAAAAGAAGGCTCGTGTCGAAGACGCTTTGCACGCCACACGTGCGGCGATCGAAGAAGGCATTTTGCCTGGTGGCGGAGTCGCCTTGTTGCGATCCAAGGAAGCTGTCGAAGCATCCCGCAAGGGCGCCAAGGGCGACGAGAAAATGGGGATCGACATTATCCTGCGAGCCCTGGATGCTCCGATTCGTCAAATCGCCGACAACGGCGGAATCGACGGCTCGGTGGTTGCTGATACGATCGCCAGCAAGCCGAAGAACTACGGTTACGACGCCAATGCCGGCGAGTACTGTGACTTGATCAAGGCAGGCGTCATCGATCCTGTTAAGGTCGTTCGCACAGCACTTCGAAACGCCGCCAGCATCGCAGCCTTGTTGCTGACCACCGATGCGATGGTTTCGAATTTCGAAGAGGAAGATAAGAAGAAAGCAATGGTCGAAGGCGCAATCTCCTAGACCTTGTCTGGAGATTCTATTCGAACCATTTTAATTTCATATGCGGCCTGCCTTCTCTCCGATCCGGAGGGAAGGCATGGTTTGCAATCGGGGGCAGGCAAACGGGACGGATTCCCGCTGTTATCACGCTCAGCTTCCCGGCAATCACCCCTCAACATCGCGAACGACATGGCAAAACGTTGCTACTACGAAATTCTGGGCGTGGACAAGTCTGCTTCGGAACGAGAGGTCTCCAAGGCCTATCGGAAGCTGGCCGTCAAGTTTCATCCTGACAGCAACCCGGATGACGAAGAGGCGGATTTCAAGTTCAAGGAAGCGGCCGAAGCCTACGACGTGCTTGGTGACAGCGACAAGCGTGCGCGATACGACCAGTACGGACATGCCGGAGTCGATGGCAGCCGTTCCTCATTCGGAAACGCTGACGACATCATGTCCGCCTTTTCCGAGATCTTTGGTGGCGGAGGTGGCTTCTTCGGTGACCTTTTCGGCGGCGGTCGTCGCAGTCGACGAGGCTCGGACGTTCGCGCCGACGTGACTCTGACGCTGGAGGAAGCGGCCGTTGGCGTCTCCAAGACGATCTCGTTCCAACGCGGAGAATCCTGCGAGAAATGCGACGGCTCGGGCGCCCGAGCCGGAACATCACCATCCATGTGCACTCAATGTGGCGGCCGTGGCATCGTCCTGCAATCGAATGGCATTCTGCGAGTTCAAACGACTTGCCCGTCGTGTCGTGGCAGCGGACAGATGATCACGGATCCCTGCTTTGATTGTCGCGGATACGGAATTCAGAAAAAGAATATCGAGCTGGAAGTCGCGATCCCTGCGGGAGTCGATGACGGGATGCGAGTTCGCTTACAGGGCGAAGGTGAAGGCAGCCCAAACGGCGATGGGGCTCCAGGCGATTGTTATTGCTTCATCAGGGTTCGCAAGCACAAGCTGTTTCACCGCGATGGGCACAACCTTGTGTTGCAATTGCCGATTACCTATTCCCAGGCGGCGCTCGGTTCCACGATCGAAGTGCCAACCCTGGAAGGGCCAGACGAATTGACTGTCCCAAACGGGACTCAATCCGGCGACGTATTCAAAATCGCGGGGCGCGGGATGCCTGACCCGCAATCGGGTCGCAAAGGCGATTTACTGGTCCAGACATTTATTGAAACACCAAAGAAGTTGAACGATCGCCAACAAGAATTATTACGAGAACTTGCTGAGATCGAGCAAACCAATGTTTCGCCGCAACGGAAATCATTCACGGAGAAACTGAAGGACTATTTCGCCGTGTCGGATAAGAAATAGATCCTGAACGTGGGTATTGATCGCCCAAAAAAACATTTGTTAAAAACGACGTCTACGTTAACACCAAAGTCCTCGACGATTTTGATCGAGAAACAGAGATATGAATAACGAAAATTCTGAATTGGAAACTGAGCAGCCAGAAACCGCGTCGGCCGAACAGGACGCTGCTGCATCAACAGGGACCGACGAACCCCCAATCGCTGAAATCGTTGACCAAATCGCCTCGGAAGCACCCGCCCAAAGCGATGACGAGGGCGATGCTTCGGCAACTATCGAATCGCTGAGAGCTGAAATTGCCGAGGCAGAGAAGCGGGCGTTGTTGCACCAGGCTGATCTGGAGAATTTTCGTCGACGCAAGAGTAAGGAGTCGCAAGACGCGATTCGCTATTCGTCGCTGCCCTTGATCAACGGAATATTGGAGGTCGTCGACAATCTGCACAGAGCATTGGAATCAGCTCGGGAAGACGAAGGGGCTGCCAGTTTGCGAGAGGGAGTCGAAATTGTGGCCGCTCAAATGATCGCAACGTTGGAGAGTTACGGTTGCAAGAAGATCGAAGCATTGGGACAGGTCTTTGACCCCAATCGACATGAAGCCATTCAAATGCAACCCGGCGAAGAACCGCTCAACACGATCATCATGGAAGTACAAACCGGTTTCACGTTGCATGACCGCGTCGTTCGACCCGCCAAAGTGATAATCTCGACCGGCCCAGCCGACAAAAAGTAACCCGAGTTCAAACGAATCATGCCAACCTACGATTACGAATGCGACGCCTGCGGCCACGAGATGGAACTGTTTCAGCGGATCAGCGAGGATCCGCTGAAGAAATGTCCTGAGTGCAAGAAAAACAAACTCCGTCGTCTGTTCGGCACCGGAGCAGCGATCGTGTTCAAAGGTAGCGGATTCTACGAAACCGATTACCGCAGCGACTCGTATAAAAAGGGCGCGGAAAAGGCAAAGGACTCGAAGTCTGATTCCAAATCAGACAAGAGCGACAAGTCCAGTTCGGATTCGAAAACGAAATCCGAATCCAAATCCGATTCAGGGTCCAGCGACAGCAAGCCAAAGAAGGATTCGAAGCCGTCAAAAAAGAAGGATTAGCGGTCGGTTAGGACAAGGTCAGCCGATTCATTTAGCCGTTTTTGGCGATAGCCCCGGTTCGGCATGCGTGGAAACCGTGGCTATCGCCGGCTATCGCCAAAACGGCTGGTTCCGAAATCGAATCACTGATTCTGGCTTAGACCTTCCAGGTGTTCTTTCAGACGTTGCTGAATCAAATACGTCCAACCATCGACGGCGCTATCGCGATGAAACGCCGGGTCGTCATCCGGAAACGACTCGACGACACTGTTGGTTAACGTCAGAGTCGTTTGGTTTTGCTGAGCGGCGAGTTGCCACGTGACATGCCCGATGCCTGGCAGGTCACGATACCGCCAATCGTAGACGATCTTCGTCGGTGAACTTGCTTCCAGTATCTTCCACTGATGCACATAAGTTTTTTGCTCGTGCTGTAACTCGAATTCTGTCTCGAACCCAGCCTCCGCTTTGAACTCCCGAATTTCAGCGAAAAACCAGGCCTGCATTTCAGCCAGTTCGGTGATCGCCCGCCAAACCGTTTCGATATCGCAATCGAAAGATTGAGTTACAACGACGGGAGCATCGGAAGTTTGCATGGTAGTACTCAGTGAAAAGCAAAATGTTACAGAGCGAAGAACAGGTTCGTGGTTTCCAGAATCTGTTTGCCCAATTCAACCGGTGACTCGTCACGGCAAGTCGCCACGGTTTTCAGAATGTGCGGCAAATATTTTGGCTCGTTGCGTTTAATCCGAGGCCGGTAATCGCGAGGGGCCAGGTACGGGCAATCCGTCTCAATCATCAGTCGATTCGCCGGTATCATCTTAACAACTTCTCGCAGGTGAACCCCGCGTCGTTCGTCGCAGATCCAGCCGGTGATTCCCAAATGCAAATCGAGGTCCAGATACGCTTTGGCTTGCTCGGCGGTGCCGGTAAAGCAATGAACGACGCCACCGGTAACCTTGTCGCGTACACCGCGCATCATTTCGATGAATTCATCAAAGGCGTCGCGTTCGTGCAGGAACAGCGGCAACCCGCATTCGGCAGCCATCTCCAGGTGCTCGGCGAAGCAGGACCGTTGAGCGTCGCGTGGCGAGAAATCGCGATTGAAATCCAACCCGCATTCGCCAACGGCAACCACATGGTCCTGCTGAAATAGATCCATTAGCACTTTTCGTGTGCGATTCGAATCATATTTGCTGGCGTCGTGCGGATGAATTCCGGCGGTCGCAAACAGGAATCCCGGATGTTCCGGACACATATCAGCCGCCTGTTGACTGTTCGATTCGCTGGACCCGGTCAATACGATTTGTGAAACACCTGCTGCTTTGGCGCTTGCCAGGACTGCTTCACGGTCGTTTGCGAATTTACTACTGGTCAGGTTCGCACCGATGTCTATGCAGCGTAGCGGAGTTTCAGAGTCGTCAGTCATTAAATTCTGTTTTGATGATTTCAGGAACGGGCGCAGTTCGGTTTAGCTCGCGCCGGTGTCAATTTGTTGAGGCATTTGTTGAGGCAAGTTGCTGGGTAAATTGAATTGCAACAAGCCGAACGGCGACAACTCATGTCAGGCTCGGTAGGAGAACCGATGCAGAATTGGTATCGTATCAGTCTGAATTTACCTGCTTCTCGTCTGGCCTGGAACCTAACGGATGGATCTGTTTACGATCGCTGCCATTGTAATTTCGCTTTCGGCAGTTTTTGGATACGTCAATGTACGTGTTTTGAAATTGCCAAATACGATCGGTTTGATGGTGGTGGCGATTGCCTTCACGTTGTTTCTATTCGCCAGTTCTCTATTCACCGACAAATTGCTGGATGGAGCCCGGACGTTGATCGGCTCGATCGACTTCGAAACCGTTTTGTTGAAAATCATGTTGGGTTTCCTGCTGTTTGCGGGAGCGATGCACACGAATTTTGATCAATTGAAAGTGCAACGTTGGCCCGTGCTGGTTTTTGCGACTGTCGGCGTGTTGCTCTCGACATTCCTGGTCGCCATCGCGGTTTACTATCTGTTTCCCAAACTGGGGTTCGAACTCAAGTTCATCCACTGTTTGTTGTTTGGCGCCCTGATTTCGCCGACCGATCCGATCGCGGTACTCGGAATCTTGAAGAAGTGCGGAGTTCCCAAAAAACTGGAAACCAAAATCGTTGGCGAGTCGCTGTTTAACGATGGAGTCGGAGTGGTTGTGTTCTTGACCATCATGACGATCGCCACCGTTGGAGATAACTCACACGATCATGTTCATGTCGACCCGGCTGCTGCAGATTCTGCCCAGGTTGAATCAGAGGAAGGTACTTCAGAAGAGAGTGAACAGCATGCGGCGGATGGGCATACTCACACGGCGGACGCATCTGTCATGGGCATCATTCGCTTGTTCCTGCAAGAAGTGATCGGCGGGATCGGGTTCGGGATGATCCTGGGATTTGCAACCTACAAGTTGCTGAAGTCAATCGACAACTACGAGATTGAGGTCTTGATTACTTTGGCGTGCGTCATGGGCGGTTACTCGATGGCGTTGTGGTTGCATCTTTCGGCTCCACTGGCCATCGTCGTGGCGGGATTGATCGTCGGTCACGATACGATGCGCGGAACGGCGATGAGTCAACAGACTGAGGAATACGTTGATCGGTTCTGGGAATTGATGGACATCATGATGAACGCCATCTTGTTCGTGTTGATTGGACTTGAGTTGTTGGTCGTCGACTTCCGCACCGAGTACTTGCAGGCCGGTGGCATGGCGATTGGGATCGTTTTGGTCTGTCGATATGTTTCGTTGTTGGCTCCCGTGATGTTCTTCCGCAAGAAGCTCGATTTCGTTCCTCACACGACCGCGATCATGACCTGGGGCGGCTTGCGCGGCGGGATTTCGATCGCTTTGGCGTTGAGCCTGAAGGCGGATATGAATCGCGAGCTATTCCTTGCGGTAACCTACGTCGTCGTGGTGTTTTCCATTATTGTGCAAGCTCTTACAGTCGGGCCTCTGGCTCGAAAACTGATTGGTTCGGAGAGTATGGCCAGCGAAGCGAGCGACGGGCACTAAGTCGCACGTGCATGGGGGAATTCTTGTCGCCAACACGCTACAATAAACTCGGCTGCTGGTTCGCACCTTGGTCGCGGAGTTGCAGCCCTTCCAACACATTCAAGATAAGCAAATGACTGGGACACAAGAATGAGAAACCTGCTGGCAATTACCGCTCTGGTCTTTTATTGCGGAGCGATTGCTTCGACGAACTCATACGCACAAGACTCCTGGCCACAGTGGCGTGGTCCCAACCTGGACAACGTTAGTACGGCCACGAATTTGCCGGCTGAATTCAACAAGGACAAGAATCTGTTGTGGAGGCATCCGCTTCCCGGCCCGGCTGGTTCCAGTCCGGTCGTCTATAAGGACAGCGTTTTTGTTACGACCGTCGTCGATTCCGATGACTCTTTGCAACTGGTCTGCGTTGGGTTGGACGGCAGCGAGACCTGGACAGCTGCGTTGGGCGGCAAGAACAAGAAGATTCGCATGGACTCGGCCAACTCAGCGAGTGCCTCGCCGTTTACGGATGGCGATCACGTTTGGGCAACGACCTCGGCTGGATTTCTTGAGTGCTTTGACATGCTAGGCGAATCGGTTTGGTCCAAGGATTTGCAAGAGGCTTATGGCGACTTCCAAATTCAATTTGGCATGTCGTCGACACCCGTTTTGCACGATGGGGTGATTTACATGCAAATGATTCATGGTCGGATGCGTGACCGCTCCAAAACGAGTGTCGGCACGGTCGCGGCACTCAATGCAAAAACGGGTGACGAGATCTGGAGCGTAAAACGGGAGACAGACGGCCATTCGGAAAACAAGCACTCTTACGCGTCACCGACTCTGGTTATGGACGGCGAAACGAAGTATCTGGTGACCCACGGTGGTGACTACGTGATCGGGCATTCGCTGGATGATGGCAGCGAGTTGTGGCGATGCGGAGGAATCAACCCTCGTTCCAGCTACAACCCGTATCTGCGTTTTGTTTCGTCACCAACTTTTGCGGAAGGGCAATTGATCGTGCCTTCTGCGAAGAACGGCCCGGTCTTTTCGATGAAGCCGACTCTGTCCGGCGACGTGACGGAGAGCGAAGAAGTTTTCAACTGGAAATTGACTCAGGGCACGCCGGACGTTGCGTCTCCGCTTGTCCATGACGGGCTGGTCTTTCTGGCTCGCGAAAACGGAGTTCTGTTGTGCGTCGACGCAAAAACGGGCGAGCAAATCTATGAAAAGCGGATGTTTGCCGATCGGCATCGCAGTACGCCAGTCTATGCGGACGGCAAGGTCTTTGTCGTTGGGCGCGATGGCACAGTCGTGGTCGTGTCTGCCGATCGAGAAGGAGCGGAACTAGGTCGAAACGAACTGAACGAAAACGCGACATCGTCACCAGCGATCGTTGATGGGAAGATCTTTGTTCGAACGGAATCGGCTCTCTACTGCTTTGGTAAATAGTTTTCAATTGAAGGTATCGAAAATGTCAAAGTGTTTTACTGTTTATTGCATTGATGTTTCTTTGCGCCCGTTGTTGGCGGTGGCCATGATTTGGGTCGGGGTCGTTTTCGCGCCGACTGCCGCGGTGGCTCAAAGCGCAATACCAGCGTACGAAAAGCAAGATGTGTCCAAGATCCTTGTGGTGACTGAGAACGGAGATGGTAACCAGAGCTACTCGCTGGATACCGAACTTATCACCGAGATCCTGCAAAATCTGAAGCCGCACGCGATGAACTACCCAACGCGGTTTGCAAATGAGCAGGACAAAGAGAATGCGAAAACCAACGTCGGTCAACTGACGCGGGTTTTGGAACGGATGACGCAGGACGATAACGCTGATTCCGGATTGATGTATCAGTCGGCGGTAGCTCATAACATAGCACACAACATGGGGCTGAAAGGAGCTAGTGCCAAAGCGGATCGCTGTTACGAAATTCTGTTGAAGCGAAGCCCCGAAGACAAGCAGGTCAATTACATGTTTGGTGCGTTTCTGGCCAGTTCCAATCGGACCAAAAAGGCGATTCCGTATTTGCAGAAAGCTGATGAACTGGAATTTGATTCGGCCGCCTACACGTTAGGCATGGCCTACGCCGTATTGGGTGAAAAAGACTTTGCTCTGGATTACCTGAATCGTTACGCGGAACGTCACCCGGAAAACGAGCGACTGAAATCTGTGATCTCAGCCGTTGAGTCAGGAAAGATTTCACGTGACTCGCGTGGCTCAAACACTCGCGATTCAAACTCAGATGGCTCAAGCTCACGCGGCTCGAACTCAGGCGGATCAAGCTCACGCGGTTCAAACAAGAAGTAATCGAATCCAATTAACAAATCGCGTGGTAATACTTCCCCGCTCATTCTGCCCTGCCCTTCATAGTGGAATAAAAATTGAACCAGATCAATCTTCGTGTCGGCGGTGTCCCGGAGCACTTCAACCTGCCTTGGCACTTGGCAATTGAAAGCGATGCCTTCGCGGATACTGGCGCCAATGTATCCTTCAGCGAATACGGTGGCGGAACCGGTCAATTAACCAATGCACTGGAAAATTCAGACCTGGACATCGCCGTGTTGTTGTTCGAAGGCGCGGTACGCAAGATTCTCAACGGCGGATGTTACCGTGTCGTAAAGTTGTTTACTGATACGGCACTGATCTGGGGCCTGCATGTCGCCAACAACAGTCCCATTCAATCGATCGAAGAGGCAAAAGGGAAACGTTACGCGATCAGCCGTTTTGGGTCCGGATCTCACTTGATCGCCATCGTCGACGCGGCCGAGCGAGGTTGGCCCACCGACGATATCGACTTCGTAAAGATCGGCGACCTGTCGGGAGCTCGCAAGTCGTTGGCGGCTGGCCAATCGGACGTTTTCCTGTGGGAAAAATTTATGACCAAGCCGCTGGTGGACCTTGGTGAGTTCCGTCGAATCGACGATCGAATCGTTCCTTGGCCGGCATTTGTGATCGCTGTTCGCGATGACGTGTTGGAATCGTGCGAGGTCGCGGTTTCCAAAGTCCTGCAAGTCGTCGCGGACGTCTGTCAGAAATTGAAAAACGACCCTGCCGCCAAGCAGGTCATTGCGCAGCGGTATGAGTTGTTGCCGGAAGATGCTGAAGCGTGGTTGCAGCGCACCGAGTGGAATAACGACTTTGAGTTTCCAGAGGACTCGCTTAAGACAGTTTTCGACTATCTGAAAATGTTGAATCTTCTGGACGACCCGCAAGTCGATTACCGCTCGGCTTGGCAAACAATCACTGCTTGAGTTGTTACCAGGCAAGCGGCGTTACTTGGCCAGGGAATAGCAAACGATTTCCTCGTCATTGCGAGCGTAAACGCATTGGTTGGCGAAAGCTGGGTGACTCCAAACAACATCGCGGCTGCCGGTCTGGTTGGTTGGCTCCAGCATCTTAAAGCGGCCGATTTCTTCGAATTCAGTCGGCGACATTTTGGCCATGATCAATTCGCCTTGTTCGTTGGCGATAAAATAACGATCGCCATTCTTCACGATAAACCCTGTGGCCGAACTGACGGGTCGCTTGCCTGTCGACGCGGCGAGGGTTTCCCAGAGTTGTTCGCCGGATTCCATTTCGAAGCAGCGAATTTGTCCCCGCTCGTCCATCCCGTAAATATGACCGTCGACGATCAGGGGCGGGTTGTGATCGGGGTGCAGGCCTTTGCCACGCCAAACTTCCTCGGCGGTGGCAGAGTCGTTACCCAGTTTCAACAAGATCGATGTGCCACGCAGTGCCGTCGCATACAGGAAATCGCCATGCTTGACGGGAGCGATGATCGACATGTTGTAAGCTGGCTTCATATCGAACGACCAATTGACCTCGCCGTTCTCGGGGTTCAGGCTGTTTAAGGATTCGGGATGCCAGATCAACAGTTGTTTGATGTTCCCGGTCTTGATCATGGTAGGCGGGCAATAGCCTTGCTCCTTTGAAGAAAGAGCACGCCATTTTTCCTCGCCTGTGTTTTTGTCGTAGGCAACGGCCACGCTTCCTTCGCCTCCGACCAAACAATAGAGAGTGTTGCCGTCAACCAGTGGATGTGCGGCAAAGCCCCAGTGTGGTGCCAGGTCGAGTTTGTATTCTGCCTTGAGGTCCTTTTCCCAAACGACTTTTCCATCGTCGGCGTCCAGGCACAGCAAGTTCCCTTCTGCTCCCAGTGCGTAGACGTGACCCTGGTTGACGGTCGGCGTGGCGCGTGGGCCACCTGGGTAACTGAGTTTGTACGCACAGTCGTAACTATGTTGCCAAAGCTGCTCACCCGTATTGGCGTCGAAACAAGTAATCCGTTCTTGCCCGGTCAACTCGCTCTTTTTGGCTGCGTCAGGTGTCGTGTCACCATCCGAACGAACATAGTCGGCGATGTAGACTTTGCCTCTGGCAACTGCCGGGCCGGCGTACCCTAGTGCAACGGGCGCCCGCCAAACCAGCTGTGGACCGTCCTCTGGAAACGAATCCATAATTTCGTCGTCTTTCCAAACACTGTCACGATGATTGCCAAGCCATTGCGACCACTCGCTTGATTCGTTCGTTTCCTGCGCACCAACTGTGCAAGGAATCGAAAACAGCATGGCCACAAGAATGGATGACGAAAACACTGTGGTTAGCAATGCTTGCTTGAAGAATGCGAAATGACGGTTCATATTCATAGTCCCTGGCAATTAGCGAATTAGCGAGATTTATTAACTTGTTGCGAAGTTGCAGCAATGTTGAAGTTTCGGAAATAACCGAAGGTGGAACAACCTCTGGCAATTGATTTTGAGCTTGTTCCGGAGTTTTTGTATGCTTTCCGAGTGTGATGAAGCCATCAGAAACTATGTGACGTAGACTGTGGTGGACAATTGTGTGCCCGAAAAGGCCGCTCGATTTAGGCGAGGACTGTTAAATGGCGTTTGATAAAAATCAGGTTGAGATTCGATCCCGCGGTGGAAACACCGATCGGATGTTCGATTTAGTTCTTCGTCAGTTAGCCAGCCTGGCGGTTTGCCTGGCATTGGTTTTCGGGTCCAACATCTCCGCGGTTGCATTTCAATTGGGCGAAGATGAATTCACGATACTTCACGAACAGCTGAACCCGGCCAGTGAGGCTTGGCAGGCGATTCCATGGCACTCAGATTTGGTTTCAGCACAACGGCTGGCCGCCGAACAAGAAAAGCCGTTGTTTATTTGGGCGATGGACGGGCATCCATTGACCTGCACGTGAAACAATGGTGTGCTCGACCGTGTGTCGAAATTCTCTGATCCAGCAATTGTGAAAATGCTGAACGAAGACTTCATTCCAGTCGCCATCGACCAATGGTACCAGCGAAGCCAGGGCGATGCCGAAGGTGAATTTTTCCAGAAGATCGCCAGTCAGGGCCCTCGAAAAGACATGAGTCAAACGACGCAAGGCAGCTACGTGGCCTCCGCTGATGGCGTCTTGCTGGGATACAACAACAATTTCGGTGCCCAGCGTTTGCGCAATTTGATGCGAGGGGCCGTTGCTCGAAAACGTGATTGGTCCGCCGAACCGATCGAAGACTTCCAGCCTGATAGTGGCTACCAACATGGAATTCCTGAGGGCGCGATTGTCGTGCAAGTGAATTCGAAAGTGTTGAGTGGCTACGCTAAACCAAGATCAAGGCACCATCTGATCAAACAACAATCGATTGGCCGCGACAACATGTGGATTCTGCCAACTGAAATCGATGCGTTAAAACGAGGCCAGTTCCCGGAATCGTTGGCTACCAAACTGGCTCGTTTCCATTTGGTTGATAACACGCGTGGCGAACCGCCAATGTGGAGCGACCAGGATCGTGTCGCGTTAGAAATCGAAATGGACGACGAAGGACTGGTATCCGGCAAGGTCGAATTTCGTACGACCGATGGGACTCGTTCGTACTCGGCGGAAATTCTGGGCGTGATCGATGTGGTTGATGGTAACGTCGAACGTTTCGACCTGGTTGCCAAAGGGATGCACGAGGGAATGGGCAGGTGGAATCCCGGTGCGCCGGGAAAAGCGTTCCCGTTGGCGATCGCATTTCGATTGGCACAGGAAGAAGACTTCGCGTACAAAGTGCGCCCCCAGCCGCTGAAGGCCTACGGACGAGGCTATCTGGATTTTGGCAAATAGCACACTTTTTTGAGGATGGATTCTTTGAGACTGCGAATTCAGCTTGCGCCAAACAAGCGGTCGCGAGTTTTTTCATTTGCTGTGGCGAATTCAGCTGCGAAACGGATTCTATTTGATGTGAACCGAAATGGGTTTGCACGCGAACGATTGCCACCGTTTCCTGTTGAAGGACCCGCAAATGTCACAAGTTGTCAGCCAAAGCAGCCAGCCAACAGTACGCTGTCAGTGTCAGCATTGCCGCACAGTGTTCAAAATTGGATCTACCTATGTTGGACAGATCGTAAATTGCCCCAAATGCACCAATGCGTTTGAAGTCGCGGTGCTATCGCAGACGCTGAGAGCCAAGCCGACTCAGGAACAAATGGCGATGTACGATTCCATGATTCGCCCATTTCAAGTCGGACTTGGTGCGTGGTTAGGCGGGCCGTTGGCAGGTGGTGGAATGATTGCCTGGAACTTTCACCGACTTGGGAAAAGGTTTCAAGCGATTCTGGCAATGTTGGCGGCAATAGTCGTCTACGTTTTTGTACTTGCCATTTTGCTGTATGCAAGCGACTTTGGAGCGTCGTCACGCGTTCAAACCGTGCCAAACTCAATCCGTGTGATGAGCCTTATTATTCTTCTGACTCAAGCTGCTGTTTGTTTCGCTTTCACCCATTCGCAATGGGATGCGATTTGGAAACTTGATGAGTTACCACCCGCGAGATTCAGGACCTCCGGAAAAATTACCCTGTACGTAATGCTGACCTCGTTGGCAGTCTCGATCGGCGTGTATTTTCTTTTGCTTGGTTTGTAGGGCAAGGCGGAATTTAAATGGTTGAACGGCCGTCCCGGCCGTTTCTTCACATACCCAAAACGGCCGGGACGGCCGTTCAACTATTTAAAACGCCTTCGATCTCTTGCCGTACGCCTGGATCTGTTTCGGTTTCGAGACGATCTTTCAACGCACTGATCGAGGTTTCCGAACCGATCTTTCCGAGTGCCCACGCCGAGGCGCCTCGCACGAGTGGCTCCACATCGTTCAAACCTTTGACGAGCGAAGGAACGGCTGACTCGTGCTGTTGATTTCCAAGCACGATGGCGGCGTTGCGCAGGATGCCTCGACGTCGCGAGCGCCAGAGTGGCGTTTTTCGGAAACGCGCTCGAAATTGTTCGTCGTCCATGTCAAACAATTCCAACAACTCAAACGGATTCATGTTGGGGGCGGGTTGGAAGGCGGCAAGCGAACTAGGTTGTGACTTGCTGTTCCAGGGACAAACGTCCTGGCAAACGTCGCAGCCGAAAGCCCATTCTCCCATCGGCTCACGCAACTCTACCGGAATCGGTTCACGCAATTCGATCGTCAGGTAGCTGATACACTTCGTCGCGTCCAGGACGTTTGGTTGCACGAAAGCGTCTGTCGGGCAGGCGTCCAGACACGCTCGGCATGTCCCGCAATGATCGGTTTGATGTGGTTCGTCGTAGTCGACGGTGAAGTCGAGCAGCAAAGCGGCCAGGAAAAACAGGCTGCCAGATTGCTTGCTGATAACCAGCGTGTTCTTACCTTGCCAGCCGAGCCCGGCCATTGAGGCGAACTCTCGCTCCAGCAATGGCGCCGAATCGACGACACCCCGTGCGTTACCGTCCGGATTAATTTCCAGGACGTGCGATTTCAGCTGTTTAAGCTTGGCGTGAATCAGGTCGTGGTAATCGGCTTCGCCCCAGGCGTAACGAGAGACCATGCCTTGACCCGGTGCCGGCGTTTTGTGAGCGACGGTGTCATATCCCAGCGACAACATGACCACACTTTTTGCTGACTCCAGAACGTGGCGTGGATGCGAGTAGGCGTCCTTGCGGGTCTCAAGGTAACTCATTTCGCCGTGCATTCCGGCCTGCAACCACTCATGAAACCTGCCCAGGCCTGCTGGCTGGACGGCGGGGCAAATGCCGCAACAGTCGAAACCGATACGATCGGCTGCGGATTTAATCGATTGTGACAGTTGTGCGGGCGTCATGGCACCAAAGTACCATAAAAACGTGGTCGTTTGCTTGCTTTAGCCTCTTTGATTATTCGCGACCCCAGCTTACCGTGGATCGTACGACAA
The DNA here is from genome assembly GCA_964588195.1 of uncultured Pirellulaceae bacterium. Taxonomy (GTDB): domain Bacteria; phylum Planctomycetota; class Planctomycetia; order Pirellulales; family Pirellulaceae; genus CAJQPP01. The sequence goes on from CAZPOL010000100.1 coordinate 17,720, forward strand.
GATGCATCAACTTATTGAAAGGTCAACATGAAACGCTTTCTATGTCTGGCAGTTGCGTTTGTAGCTGCCGCAACCGTTGGCGCGAGCGAAGCCGAAGCTCAGTGCTGTAATAACAACAGTGGATTCAACTTCCAACAATTCGGTTACAACTTCAACAACTCTGGATTCGAGCGTCCACCGCACTTCGCGCTGTTCCCACCAGTCTACTACAGCGATCAAATCGTACGTCGACCGGTTGGTATCAGTCCATTCGCAGCGACACCTGGTATCGTTCCGGCGGAATTGAAAGTGCACAGTGAGCCAACGATGGTTCAGAATCCGTATTTCAAGCAACTTGCTCGGCCGGTGACTTCAGGCCGTCTTGATACGGGCACCTAACCATCTAGTCGCACGTTTCGAATAATCTGCGAGACAGTATACCAGTGGGGCAAATTGGTATGCACAGGCAGTTCCTGGTTCTGAATCGGGAACTGCCTTTTTTTATGCGCTTGAATGTTTGACGCGCATGATGGGATTGCAGTGGTAGTGGCTTCTGGCAAGCCTACCCACGTTTTTTCAGTGATGCCATCACCCGCTTGCTGGCAGCGGCGAGCGTGGGAGTATCAATTAATTTTGTTTTTTCTGATCCGTTGTAAACATTCGTCTTGATGCCGGTGCTGATGCCGCTAATGTACTGCCGCTAACCGGACCAAAAGGTTCAGCGTTCGGTTCCAGCAAACTCAGTTTTTATCAGGGTGTTGAGCGAATGAATCATCGATTTTTTCTATTGGCGATGGCCGGGTTGCTTGCCGGATTAACCGGATGTCTTGGCCAAAACCAGTGTGGTACCTGCCCCAACCACAGCCCCAGCCTTTTTGGCAGTGTTAGTGGAGCCAGAATTGCTCCGCCAGCGACAGGAACGATTCAGTACCCACAACAAGTCGCCAATTTACCGGACCAGTATTATGGGCGTACACCGACGGTTGCAACACCTGCGAACAACGTCAGCACTGGTGTGAACACGAATCAAGGGTGGCGTCCTGCGAACCCGGCGCCCGGTTTTACTAACCCGATTAACTACAATCCGAACGCGGCGAGTTCGCAAAACGTACCTGCGAATACCATTCCAGCGAATAACCTGGTGGTGGCGTCCAGCACCTCCCAGCTTCAGCCGCGTGCAACAACGCCGGTTCAAATTCCAAACGTCGCGCAAACGCCCGTCGTGGCATCAACGTCCGTGTCGGGCGGCATGCCTTTGAATGATGCGACACGCGTCGCGACCGCCCCGGCACAACAGACCAACCCTAATACAGGAATCTTCAATAGGGCATGGGAATACGTCGCGCGGCCAACGGCACCGACTCAGAATTACGTACCCAGCCAGGTCAATCCGAATCAGTACGCGAATCAGCAGTTTTACGCCAACGGGACGATTGTTGCAGCAAATTCAACCGGCAATTTCACCGGTCCGCGTCCGACATCTTACTCCTACCAAAATGGAACGTATCCAAACGGTGTTAATCCAAACAACGGCTACTACGGTCAACAGAATGGCGTAGTCGCTGATGGATGGCGTCAGCGCGATGTTGCTCGTTAATTCTGATATTCGACGATCGTGATTTGATGATCAGGGGTAGATCGGG
>CAZPOL010000101.1:0-1184 GCA_964588195.1 uncultured Pirellulaceae bacterium
TTTTGGCGATTTGTGATTTTGGCGATTGGGCGAATTGGCTGGAAAGATTATCTGCCGGTTTGCCCGCCTCGTCGGCCTCGTCGGCGTGCCGACTCATACACATTCCATTTGACAGTGTTGCTGTCGCAGCCAGAACCTTGCTCGACCGCGGCCCGATACGGCGGGAAATATTCGCCGGAAAATTGGGATGATTGATTGGGCCTGGCAGTTGCCCGCCAAATACGTCGCCAAAAGCCGCTCAAAATCCCTGATTTCCAGGTAGTTAATGGCAGAAAACGCCTTGTACTTTTCGCCTATATCTTCATAATGCTCGATTCTGTAACGTCAAGATTAGTCAAAAATCAAGATACTGCCCAAGCCATGAGAAGACCAAGTCGTCCCAAACGTTCGCGTCGCAAGTTAAAAGCCAAAGCGCGTACCGTCCGCAAGGATCCATTGTACGTCGATGGCGAACGCCCACGTCCAATGTACGTTGATTACAAGGACGTGGAATTCCTGAAGAAGCTGGTCAGCCGTCACGGACGAATCGTTGGACGCCGCAAGACTGGTTGCTCGGCGATCAGCCAACGTGCGGTCACCGAAGCGATCAAACGAGCACGCTTTATGGCATTGTTGCCGTTTGTTGGCGACTGATTTCGAATTTAGTTCGAACATTAAATCAACGTAGCCTGTCGATTGGACAGGCTATTTTTTTGGACTCAGCATTCCTTCGCACTCCACGTTTTTACAACCAATCCGATGCCAGAAACATTCCAAGCTGAACGCAGAGTTGAATTTCGTGACACCGACGCTGCCGGCATCGTCCACTTCTCAGTCTTTTTCGCCTACATGGAAGAAGCGGAGCACGCAATGCTGCGTCACCTGGGACTCGGCGTCGTCAGTCAGATCGATGGCAAGACCGTCTCGTTTCCGCGAGTCGCTGCCAAATGCGATTACCGAAAGTCGATCAAGTTCGAACAGGTCATCACGATCGATGTCTCCCTGGACCGTATCGGCACCAAGAGCCTGACGTTCAATCATCAATTCAAAAATTCCGAGGGCGAATCGGTCGCCCAAGGCGTGATCACGACCGTTTGCTGTGAAATCCCGCACAAGATCGATCCACATGCGGCAATGAAACCGATCCCGATCAACATCCCGGATTCATTCATTGAAAAGCTGCAGCCCTATTTGAATGCGGAATA
>CAZPOL010000101.1:1284-19245 GCA_964588195.1 uncultured Pirellulaceae bacterium
TCAACATCCCGGATTCATTCATTGAAAAGCTGCAGCCCTATTTGAATGCGGAATAAATAAAAACGGAATAGATTCGAAATAAACCTCGCATGCTTGGCAACAGAATGGGAGATTGCCAATCTGCTAACCACGTTGCTAGTCACATCACTCGCTCCCAATCAAACCGGTCCCCAGCATGTCCGCTTACCTTCAAGACCTGACTCTGAGATTGGCCGGCGGTATCTCGCATTTGCCGATCGAAGTCCGTGAGAAACATACGAAGTATTTAAAAGCAGCGCAGCGAGAGGATGGTGGATTTGCCGGACGGATGGGTGACAGTGACCTCTACTACACCTCGTTCGCCTTGCGAGCACTGGCCATTCTGGAAGAGCTGGACGAAACGACGACACAAAAGGCGGCCGGGTTCTTGCGAGCCAACATGCAATCGCAACAGTCAATCGTGGACTTCTTCAGCCTGATCTATTCGTCCGCGTTACTTTATGCCCTGTGCGGTGTCGAAGTTTTTGACGCGGCCGACGAGAACTGGGACCAGAATGTTGCCGACTTCCTGAACGGACTGCGGCGGGAGGACGGTGGATTTGCCAAAGCTCAGGAAGGTCATGCCGGCAGCACATACCACACGTTTCTGGTTTTGTTGGTGTTGCAGTTAATTGGCCAGGAGATCAAAAACCCTGACGACATCGTGAACTTCCTGAACAACCAAAAAAACGACGAAGGCGGTTTTCGTGAAATTCGGGCCGCCAAACGAGCCGGCACCAATCCTACCGCTGCTGCCATCGCCACCTTGAAAATTCTTGATCGTCTGGACGAGAAAACGATCGACGACACGATGGAGTTTTTGCTGGATATGCAAACAGACGAGGGAGGCTTGCGGGCCAACACCCGAATCCCGATCGCCGATTCTCTCAGCACCTTCACCGGAATGCTGACCATCGACGACTTGAATGAATTGCATGAATTGGAATTGGACCCTCTGCGTCGTTTTATTGACTCGCTACAATTGCCAGACGGCGGCTTTCGAGCGGCCGAGTGGGATGATTCGCATGACGTCGAGTACACCTTTTACGGACTCGGTTGTCTGGCGTTACATGAAAATTTCAAACACAGTTCATAACCAACGATAACGTAAAGCGTTTTCGGCAAGCCATGTCTCAACCAACTATTGCCACATCGCAATTGGTCAAGGAGTTCGAAACCCCGGCCGGCGCCCTCAAGATTCTGGACGAGATTTCGATCGAGTTGGCCGCTGGCGAAAACATGGCCGTGGTCGGGCCCAGCGGTTCGGGCAAAAGCACGTTTCTGCACATCATCGGCACTCTGGATTCCGTGACTTCGGGTTCCGTCAACTTGCTTGGCGATGATCCGTTTACGATGCCGGAACCGAAACTTGCCGAGTTCCGCAACCAGAACATCGGCTTCGTATTCCAGGAACACCATTTGTTGCCACAACTTTCCGCTCTGGAAAATGTGCTGATACCAGCAGTCGCCAAAGGCAAGGCGACCAGCGATGACGAGGCCCGCGCCAAGGAACTGCTAGACCGCGTCGGTCTGGCGGAAAGACTAAACCACCGACCCGGACATCTGTCTGGTGGTGAACGACAACGCGTTGCCGTCGCTCGCGGACTAATGAACCAGCCTTCGATTCTGTTGGCCGACGAACCGACCGGCAGTCTGGATCATGCGAACGCTCAAAGCATCGGCCGCCTGTTGTTGGACCTGCAAAAACAGGACAACGTGACACTGGTCTGCGTGACTCACAACGACGAATTGGCTGGCTGGTTCGACCGTGGTGTGCGACTGGATAGCGGCAAATTCGTGGAATTGAATTCCTGAGTTCGAAATACTGGACTTACCATCTCTGGCACTTCTTTTTGATGACAAAATCATGTCTCCATTTTTGATCGCCCTCAAAAGTCTGTTTTTTCATCGGCGAGTCAACTTTGCGATCGCGTTGGGAGTCGCCGCCGCCACCGCCGTGTTAACCGGTGCCCTGATTGTCGGGGACAGTATGCGCGGCAGCTTGCGAGATCTGACTCTCGACCGACTGGGACAAGTCGACGTGATGATCTTTAGCGAAGGCTTCTTCCGCGAACAACTTGGCGAGGACCTGAAAGAAACGGAAGCATTCCAGAGTCACTTTGGCCAGGCGACTCCGATTATTTTCTTTCCGAACGGTACCGCAGAAACCAAAACGTCGAGTGGCGTAAAAAACCTGGGGCAAGTCAATTTACTGGGGATCCGTGACGGTTTTTGGGAATTCGAAAACACAACCGAATCTTCACGCCCGACGCTGGCCGAAAACGAAATCATCATCAACAGCGTGGTTGCCGAAGACCTTGGCATCGATCCGCAAAACCTGAATAACGTCACGATTACAGTTGGCGTTCCCAAACAATCCTTGCTGCCCTCGGACAGCTCCCTGGGTGACAAACAGGATTTGGTGGAACGGATCGTCGATCTGAAAGTGGTAGGTGTGATCCCGGCGACTGGTCTGGGGCGTTTCGGTTTACACCCGACACAAATCCCTCCACGCAATGCCTACCTGTCGATCGAAGCGATGCAGGATGCGCTCAACGACGGAATTCTCAAATACAAAGCGTCGCGGCAACAAGCCAACGTGTTGCTACTGTCGTCGAAAGTTGACTCGGAAACCGTAACGCCAGAGCAGTCGGCCGAACTGGCAAGTCAATTGCAGCCACCGCTGGCCGACCTGGGATTGAGTCTGAAACATGTGAAACGGGAGTTCCAGGGAGACACCGTTTTCGAGTACTTCAGTCTCGCATCCGATCGCCTGGTTTTGCCGACATTGACGGCCAACAATGTTCAACAAGCTTTTCCAGGTGCTCAGCCGTTGTTGACTTATCTGGCCAACGACATCGCCAACGCCGAAAACGAAGCATCCGAAGATTCCGGTATCCCGTTTTCGATGGTCACTGGAATGGACCTGGACGAAGTGAAATTGGAATCGGTATCCGGACAACCGATTGCTGCGTTAAAAGAGAACGAAATCGCAATCACTGATTGGGCTGCCGATGACCAAGCGTTAGAGATTGGTGACAAGGTTCGAATCAGTTATTTCGAACCGGAAACGACTCACGGCGATGAGAACGAAGTCTTTCGTGAGTTCGTTGTTGCCGACATCGTAAGGTTGGTCGAGCCTTCCGAAGGTCCACGCGACCCGCGACGCCGCGCCCGGGTTCCGGCCGTGTTTGACGAGCGACCGACGCTGGCCAACGATCCCGACATGACGCCATCAGTGCCCGGCCTGACCGACGCCGATTCCATCGACGACTGGGACCTGCCATTCGAAACCAACAACATGCGTCGCCAGGATGATGACTTCTGGAATCTGTATCGAACGACTCCCAAAGTATATGTCTCTCTGGATACCGCTCGTGAATTGTGGGCTAGTCGTTTCGGGCAAACGACCTCCTTCCGCATTCCGGCGAATCAACAGACCACAGAGCAAGTCGCTGAAAAACTGGTAACGCAATTTCGGTCGGCAAATCATCTGCCGAGTTTGCAAGTTGTTCCGGTGAAAGCCAACGGGCTGAAAGCATCTTCTGGCACAACACCTTTCGATGCCTTGTTCCTGGGACTCAGCATGTTCGTTATTGGGGCAGCGTTGGCCTTGGTCTCTTTACTGTTTCGCCTGGCCTTGCAACAACGGTCGGAGGAGATGGGGACGATGTTGGCCAATGGTTTTCGACAAAAACAAGTGGGCCGAATCTGGTTGATCGAGATGGTGGGTGTCTGCCTGATCGGCGCATTGACCGGCTTGCTGATGGGTATCGGTTACGCCGCCTTGATGCTGTACGGCCTGAAGACCTGGTGGGTCGGCGCGATCACGACTCCGTTCCTGAATATGCACATCAACTGGTGGACGTTGCCGGCCGGCCTGATTCTTGGCGTCTTGATCTGCGCGGTTACGATTTACATTTCGGTTCGTTCCGCGCGAAAGAAATCGGTGCGGGCATTGTTGAGTGGTCAATTGGAATCGTTGTCGGTGGACAAGGCTTCCAGATTCAATCGATACTCAAAAGTAACAATCATTGCCTGTGGTTTACTGGCGATCGTCTTGACGGTATTGGCTGCGACGACATTGACTGGCGAATCGCAAGCTGGTGGCTTTATGACCTCCGGGTTTCTGGTGCTGGCCGCTGCGTTGGTCTGGATCTTCACTCGTTTGCAACGCGTTGGCCAATCCCAGGCGGCGACGAACAGTCTCATGCGACTTTCGCAAACCAGTGCTGGCCGAAATCCGCTGCGTAGCACCTTGACGATCGGGTTGGTGGCATCGGCTTGCTTTTTGATTCTGGCGATCAGTGCTTTTCGCTTGGCGCCTTCGAAAGAGGGGACTGCTGGCTTCAATTACCTGGCCACCACAAGCCAACCAATTTTCGCCAACCTGAATACTGTCGAAGGCCAACAGACAATCCTGACCGGCGACAACGACACGTTGGATCCAGCCAGCCGAGTCCTGTCGTTCCGCTACAAACCTGGGCAGGATGCCAGTTGCAACAACCCGTATCAATCCTCTCAACCTCAGGTTTTGGGACTGACACCCGAAACGATGGCTTACTTCGATGATGATTCCGTCGACAAATTTTCATTCGCCATGACAGGCGGTGAAAACCCCTGGCGAGCCTTACAAACGGAAACCGCGAACAATGCGATCCCGGTGATCATCGACAAGAACACGGCGTGGTACAGCTTGAAGGTTTACGTTCCAGGCACGGAATTCACCGTCAACTACGATTCGGGCGAGACCGTTACTTTCCGACTGGTTGGACTGTTGAGCAACTCCGTCTTGCAAGGAACATTGATCGTTTCTGAATCCAACTTCACCAGTGCGTTTCCTGACCTGAGCGGCTATCGAACTTTCTTGATGAAATTGAGTGGTCCCGATGAAGCGGATCGCCTGGCCACAGCACTCTCCGACCAGGGGTTCGACGCTCAAAGTACGGAGCGGCTGTTGAATGGTTTCCTGGCAGTTCAGAACACTTACCTCAGCACGTTCCAGAGTCTCGGCTTGTTGGGATTGTTGTTAGGCACGTTTGGTTTGGCCGCGGTGCAACTGCGGGCGATCATGGAGCGGCGAAAGGAACTGGGGCTGATGCGAGCCGTCGGATATACCAGGCGAAAACTGGCCCGCATGATTCTGATCGAAAACGCCTGGCTATTACTGGCTGGCATGGTCACTGGCATTTTGGCGGCACTGGTTACGACTTTGCCACACTACTTTTTCGGGGACGCTTCGATCCCTTGGGCCGCACTTTTGACGATGTTCGGATTCATCGGGTGTGTCGGCTTGCTGACCAGCTGGCTGGCTTCACGTCGCGTATTCAAGGCTCCTCTGATTGAGTCGCTTCGTTTGAATTAACAGGAATCGCCCGGACCTGAATTTCGATCGTTCCATGGGTAAAAATTCGCAGAATCTGCAGGATATTGTCAGGTCCCATTTGAAAAACGAGGCTCAATTGCTAAGATCTCGGGAGCCAGTTTTTCAATGCCGGTGTGGCGGAATTGGCAGACGCGATGGATTCAAAATCCATTGCCCGCAAGGGCGTGCCCGTTCAAGTCGGGCCACCGGTACTCAAGCAACCTGTCAGGTGATTTTGCCTGGCAGGTTTATAAGCAAACTGAGTTAATCCTATTCCATTCTCCGATTGCATTCTCGACAACCTCTTCAAAAACACCCATGCCGCCGGTATTCGGTGGTGAAACGTGCATCGGTAACTCAACCACACAACCAGATTTACAACATGCGGTGACGCCAATCGTTTTTGACGTTCGTCATAATGTGTTCGTGTCGTTCATACTTCCAAATATTCTATTCAGGATTTGCAATGAGACTGTTTTTCGACTCCCGCCGACTCAGTAGCAAAATCGCATCAACCATTCTCTTGTCAATTTGTTTGCTGCTTTCCAGCAGCGACCTGAATGCTCAGGTCGAAAGTGCAGAACTTGGAAGGGGTGTCAACTTCGGCAACATTCTGGATGCACCTGCCGAGGGCGAATGGGGCTATACCCTGGAACCCATTTTGTTTGATCAGGCGGTCAAAGTCGGATTTGAGCATATTCGGTTACCAGTCAGCTGGACTCACTACACCGAAACCAGCGAGCCTTTCACCATCGATCCGGCAATACTTGACCGAGTCGAATGGGCTATCGATCAGGCACTCAGCCGAGGTTTGAAAATCATCGTCGATGTACATCATTACGACGAGATTCATGACAATCCAATTGACGAGAGCCCTCGCGCACTGGCAATGTGGGAGCAAATCGCGAGTCGATACGCGGGCTACTCCGACGATGTGTTTTTTGAAATTCTGAACGAACCACACGGTCAGTTCAATCAGTTCCCGGAGCTCTGGAACATTTACTTCCGGGAGGCTCTGGCAGTCATTCGAGAGACCAATCCAGACCGTAAGGTACTTGTCGGTCCAGTGGATTGGAATTCGATTGCCGCAGTTGAGTCTTTAAGCCTGCCCGATGACCCCAACCTGATTGCATCCGTTCACAACTATGCACCGTTCGAATTCACGCATCAGGGTGCATTCTGGCTAAATCCAGCTCCTCCCATCGGATTGACCTGGCATCCACTGACGTTCACCGTCCAACCGGGTTGGCAGAACTGGTCGTGGCAAACGAGTGTCACCAGAGAGCAAGGCAAGTTCAATGTTCAATTCCAATCTCCTTACGCCGGCTTTTACCTGCATGCCGATCAGCCAATAGAAAACGCTCGAACGCTGGTATTCACAACCGATGAAGCAATGGAATTGGACATCAGCATTCTCGACCCTGAATTCAACGGACCAGTCATACGAATTTCGGCACCGGCCGGTCGCCAACGCCACCTAATCAATTTGAATTCCGTTGGTGCGCCCAACACCATTGGAGAAATTTTCATTCAGAACACTGGCGATTCCGATCCGCCAAGCTTCAACATTGATCAAATGCTGGTCAGATCGTCCGGTGGCGTTAATTATTTATTACAAACCGAGCGGTTCGCACTCAGAACCTTATTTTGCAATGCTGAGCAATGGGCCAATGACAATTCGATCCCGCTTCACCTGGGAGAATTTGGAACTCACAACGAAGGTGACCTGGTTTCACGAGCTCTTTGGACCAGCACCGTTCGAGCGCTGGCCGATCAATACAATATTGATTGGTCTTACTGGTCGATTGCTGGATCCATGGGTTTTTATGAGCCCGATCCCGACGAATTCAATATCCCGCTACTTCGAGCGCTGATTCCACTCGGGCAATAATCCGCCCGTCTTCCGTTACCTACGTAACAAGTTTGTGTCACAGTGTTTCCTTATCGGAACGGTGGTATAGACTATCCACGTAGAGTGAGGACAAAATTCGGTAACGGGGAAGACTGTGCGACAATCAAGCAAAAACGGATTTACACTCATTGAGTTGTTAGTGGTTATTGCCGTCATCGCCGTTCTGATGGGCCTGTTACTACCGGCAGTGCAAAGGACACGTGAGGCAGCTCGGAAAACGGAATGTGCCAACCAGATGAGACAAATTGGGTTGGACCGGATTGGCAATTTACAAACCGTCGACCTGGACCTGGTAACCATCTGCCCGACCGATCCCGAGTTTGGTTTCCGACGCGACAACTCGTTGTTCGGATACACGTGGAATCAATTGCCTTTCCGTTCGCGAATTCTGGCCGATCAAAATACTTCCCGGTCCATCATACTGTTCGAAGCCGCGCCCGGAAATTACGAGAGCAGCGTGAACCCCAGGAACTGGTTTGCCGATCCTTCACCGACCCAGGTGTTGGAGAATTTCCTGGCGGAAGTAGACGGCCAACGACACTTCGGCACGCTTGCCAACTACGTTTACCTGGATGGGCATACCGATACGATTGACATGTCACAAATCGACAGTTGGATCAACAAAAGGTTCAACTTTGGTATTCCAGGTAATGGCCGCCAGTAAGCCGCGATTTCGCTTTGACCACCTGTGCTTTGCAAGCGCTTTCACAGAAGTAGATTCTCGCTCCGCGCCGGAAAATTATCATTTCCTCGCAACTCGTCCGACAGCAACAGTTTAGCATTTCGCTGGCAAAAACGACTCTCGTTTGAACTGTTTTTCAATTGCGAATTCCTGGAAATTAACAGGACACAAATCCGGTCCAAAAGCGCTTAGGAATCAAGCCGTGACCGGTCGCCTAATCAAATCGTAACTTTTCTATCCAAGCAACGATTCCTCTCACTGCCAGGAGTACATTATGTCATCGAAATCACCTTACTTTCGAAGAGACAAAAGCCTTTCCATTGAGCAGCTGGAAGACCGAAATATGCTTTCCGGAACGTCGATGCCGGACTGTTGCGAAATGCAAGTGCAAGCGGTGCAAGTTGTCGAAAGTACATCCGCGGAAACTCAGGCTGAAATTCAACAACTGGCCGCGACCGGCGTGTCGCAAGTCGCTAGAGGCCTGTTCTTTGGATTGCGGCTGCCGTCCGTTCAACTTCCGACTACCGTCGAAGTCGGCGTTGTCGAGGACCAGGTCAATTTGTCTGGGTCAAACAGCTTTTTCGACCGAATCGATCGCTATGAATTTTCAGTGGAGCAGGCTGGCCAACTTGATGCCTCGCTGGAATTCGAATCCCAAACGTTGAGTGCGCTTTACATATTCGATTCCAATCGCGAATTGGTTGCATGGTCGGCAACAGACCGCGATTCTCAAGCAGAATTGTCGACCGGCCTTGAAGCAGGTGACTACGTTGCCATCGTCTATCGAGGACTCGGAGACTATCAACTCAACCTGGATTTTGAAGTCCCGCAACCGATTGAAGATCCAATTGATGGAAACAGCGGTGGCCAGGGTTCTGTTGACCAGCCCGTCGTTCCACCCGTTGCGGATGCGCCGCCTTCGACCGAGACTTCGCGACCTGCCGCGTTGCCAAACGCGCCCTATTACGGCAGCAATCTCGATTGGAACCTGAATGCCGTCGGAGCACCTGAGGCATGGAACGCAGGTTACCGAGGCGACAATGTCGTTGTGGCAGTGATTGATACCGGCATCAACGTTTTTCATTCGGATATCAACGACAACATCTGGACCAATCCGGGCGAGATTGCTGGCGACGGAATTGACAACGATGGGAACGGCTTCATCGATGATTTCTATGGTTGGAATTTTGTTGCCAACTCGCCAAATGTCTTCGACGACAACGGGCATGGAACGCATGTCGCTGGAACGATTGCTGCTGAGCAAAACGGGTTTGGCGCGACGGGCGTAGCACCTGATACAGAAATTCTGTCAGTCAAAGTGCTTAACCAACAAGGATCAGGATTTGTTAGCGCCATTGCCAACGGAATTCGATACGCGGTTGATAGCGGTGCTGACATTATCAACCTCAGCCTTGGTGGCGGATTCAGTACAGCTATCGCATCGGCTCTCGGTTACGCAGCCGCCAACGACGTATTGGTCGTCGCCGCGGCCGGAAACGAATCGTCCAGTGTTCCAAGCAACCCGGCAACACTAAGCAGCATCTATTCGAACGTGCTGTCGGTCGGTGCTTATGACAGTCGTGGCAACATCGCCAGTTTCAGTAACGGCGTAGGGCGTTCGGGTGCCGTTCAAGTCGACGCACCTGGCGTGAATATCTACGGTCTGGCCAGCAATGGCGGATTTCGAACAATCTCCGGGACCAGCATGGCCGCGCCGCATGTTGCTGGCGTCGCAGCCTTGACGCTTTCGGCCAATCCGAACCTGACTGCCGACTCGTTGCGGAACATCATCGTCAGTAGTTCGCTGCAAAATGCTGGTGGATCGGATGCGATCGGAGCCGTCAATGCAGCGACCGCGATACCATTGGCTTTCAACGGGAACCTGGGAAATTCCTCAAGTTCCAGCAACGGAGCAACGGGCAACACAGCCAATCAGTCCACGAATGGACAATCGAGCCTGGCAATCAACGCCTCGATCGCTACCGCCTTGCAAGTCACTGGAAGTTCGATCGATGTTTCGACAGATTCAGTTCCGGAATCGGTTGCTCCGATCACTCAGGCATCCTCGCTGGTGCTGGCTGGCGCCGTTGACCAGTTTTTCTCTAACGACAGCTGGTTGGAAGAAGTGCAAAGCAACGACACTGAGTCCAGCGAGGCGACTCAACAAACCGACCTGGCGTTTGGCGACATGGATCTGTCCGACAGTTTTGACTTCGTCGTTTAGTGCCTGATCTGCAACTGAGTGATTCTGCGTCCAAATCAACCGATCAATTGCGGTATAGGTTCGGCTCCCTCGACACCGACCAAGCGACGATCAAGGCCGCCGAAGAAGTAGCTGAGCCGATTGCAATCGATGCCCAACTGGTGCAGGATCGTTGCATGAATTCGGCGGACGTGAAAACGATCTTCGACCGCTGCCGCCCCTAGCTCGTCGGTTTTGCCAATGCTGACACCGCCCTTAATTCCGCCTCCGGCCATCCACATCGTAAAGCCGTAGGAATTGTGATCGCGTCCCGTACCTTTGGCATACTCGGCCGTCGGCTGGCGACCAAACTCACCGCCCCAGACGACCAGCGTTTCGTCCAGCATCCCACGCTCTTTCAAATCGCTTAACAAACCGGCAATCGGCTGATCGGTTTCCAAAGCGTGCAAGTCGTGGTTGGTCTTCAGGTCACCATGCGCGTCCCAGTTAGCGTCATTGTGATTGCCGCCGCTGTAGACCTGAATAAAGCGGACACCTCGTTCCGCCAACCGTCTGGCCAACAGACATTGCTTGCCAAAATATCCCGCGGTCGGATGATTCAAGCCGTAAAGCTCCTTGGTCTTCTCCGATTCCTGATTCAGGTCAACAGCTTCCGGAGCAGACGCTTGCATCTTGTACGCGAGTTCATAACTGGCGATCCGCGCAGCCAGATCATTGTTTTGTGCTCTCTCGGCCAGATGTTCCTGGTTGTATTCTTGCAATGTATCCAGCAGTCGACGTTGGGCTTGCTTGCTCATCCCGTTTGGCTTCAGGTCCAAAATTGGATTGCCGGAAGAACGCATTACCGTCGCCTGGTAGCTGGCCGGCATATAACCTGAAGACCAATTCTTCGGTCCACTGATCGGACCGCCTCGCTTGTCCAGCATTACCACAAATCCTGGCAAGTTGTCGTTTTGCGAGCCCAGACCGTAGTTGATCCACGACCCCAGACAAGGACTGCCGCTGAGGATCTCGCCACTGTTCATTTGCAACATCGCGCTGCCGTGGATTGGCGAGTCAGCTGTCATGGAATGAATGAAGGCAATGTCATCAACATGTTTGGCAACGTTGGGGAACAAGTCCGACACCCATTTGCCACACTCGCCGTATTGCTTGAATTTCCAGCGGGGTTCGACGATCCGCCCCTGGTTCTTGTGACCACCGCGACCGAACGTCTTCACGTCGATCGTCTTATTGTCCATACCGACCATTCCCGGTTTGTAATCGAAGGTATCGATATGGCTGGGGCCGCCGTACATGAACAGGAAGATGACAGATTTCGCTTTGCCAGCGAAATGTGATGGTTTGGCAGCCAGTGGATTCTGCCACTCATCCGTTTGGTTGGCAGCCGTCGCCTGGTTGGCAAAGAAACTGTTACCCAGCATGCCACACAGCGCCGTACCCGCGAACCCTCCGCCGGCCTGCCACATGAATTCACGGCGAGTGCGTCCACAAAAATTTCGCTTGTTAATGTTTCGATCGTTCATGTTGTTAGCAAAAAAACTGACGTGAAAAAGGACACCGGAACAGAGCTAGTCCAGAAACAGAAACTCATTCAGGTTTAAGGCAATCAAACAAAATTGGCGTAGCGCTTCATTTTGGTCCGTCTCGCTGTCCGCGGCCACTTGCTCGATAAACTTGACACCACGTTCAATCTCAGTAGACGACGGTGTCCGCTGAGTCACTCTTTGCAACGCCAACGAAACCTGGTCAGCCAGTTGGTCGGAGCCAGCTTGAGTTACCATCTTCGCAAACTCGGCCGATTGACGCTTCAGGAAATCGCTGTTGATCATGCCCAGCGCCTGCGTTGGCTGGACAGTGTTGAAACGAACAGGGCAGGGTGTATCCGGCTCGGCCACGTCGAAGCTGGCCAACAACGGAACAGGGAGCGAACGTTTGATGTGAATGTAAATGCTGCGACGATTCAAATCCTCACTGGAAGACTTCCCCCAATTCGCACCCGGAACCGATTGCCCATGCAACACCTCGTCCGGAATGATTGGGTAGATGCTGGGGCCATACATTTTGTCTCGATTCAATTTTCCGTTGACCGCCAGAATCGAATCGCGAACCTCTTCAGCCGTCAGGCGACGCATATCGAACCGCCAGAAATTGTCGTTTAAGGGATCAGCATCGTAGGCCGCTTGCCGGAACTCCGATGACATTCGATACGTGGAGCTCATCATGATTAACTTGTGCATCGCTTTGATGCTCCAGTCGTTCTCCACAAATTCACTTGCCAACCAATCGAGCAGCAACGGGTGAGTCGGCTGGCTACCCTGAAACCCGAAGTCGCTGGACGAACGAACGATGCCGCGACCAAAGTGATGTTGCCAGATTCGATTCATCATCACACGAGCAGTTAGCGGGTTTGCAGGATCAGTGATCCAGCGAGCCAACGCCAAACGTCGTCCCGTCGTATTGCCTTCAGCAGGCTTGGTGATTTTCGGTTCGGGGGGAGAAAGTATTGAAGGGAACCCGGGCTGAACCTGATCGCCTTCCACATTCGCGTTGCCACGAATCAACACATAGGTCGCTGCGGGATCTTTACCAGTTTCCTTGACGCAGAGTGCGGCTTCCAGAGCGGCCGGTCGCGACGATCGCAACCGCTTCATCTCGTCAAACAGCTGCTTGTATTCTTTTGCTTGTTCTTCCGTGATCGATTCCCCGGCACGCTTTTCTACCAGTTGCACACGATTCATTTCACTTTTGAAGTCTTCGTGTTCGACGGGGATAAAGTCCTTTTTGGCGAGCTCCTCGATCGTTTCCAACGCTCGCTTATTCGTGGCCACGTCCTCAGTCCACTGTTCCATTTCATCGCGATACTTTTCCCGCACCTCCTGCGGCGCAATCACTCGCACCGAGGCATCTTCAACAGTCTGGTGGCTACGCACACCGTAGCGACGTACGTTTCGGAAGAACGACAGGAACTTGTAATAGTCTGCCTGGGGGACGGGATCGATCTTGTGATCATGACAGCGGGCGCAATTGATCGTCATCCCCAACATCCCCGCGCTGGTCGTCGCCAGGACGTCGTCCATGTCATCGAACCAGGCTTGCTTGGGATCAACGGGTTCATCGTCCCAAAGTCCCAACCGGTAGTATCCGGTGGCGATGATCCGTTCGGGCGTTACTTCGTCCATTTCGTCGCCAGCCAATTGCTCCATCAAGAACAAGTCGTACGGCTTGTCGTCATTGAATGCCTGGATTACATAATCCCGATATCGCCAAACGAAAGGCTTGGTGCCGTCGCGTTCATAACTGTTGGATTCGCCGTACCGAACAACATCCAGCCAGTGACGTCCCCACTTTTCGCCATAGTGAGGAGAGGCCAACAGCTCGTCGATCAAATCCTCCCACGCACTAACGGCACTAACGGAATAGTCAGCGACGAATTTTTCGACTGCCTCGGGTTCTGGTGGCAAGCCCGTCAAATCGTAGTAGGCACGACGGATCAACGTCCGTGGAGAGGCCGTACCTGCTGGTTTCAAATCGTTGGTTTCCAACCTGGCAGCAATGAAGTGATCAATGTCATTGAATCCCCAGTCGTCTTGCGTTGTCGGAACTTCTGGTCGAGCCACTGGTTGGTAGGACCACCACTTTTTGGTTTCCGCGTTGACTTGCGGAACGCCGCCATCGTCGGAGTGATCGCGATCTGGTTTGAAGCTCTCGCCTTTCCATGGAGCACCGGCCATGACCCACTGTGTTACCGCCTTGATTTCGTCTTCGCTCATTTTGCCACTCGGTGGCATTTCATAGCTGTCGTAGTTGATCGCTTCCAGAACCAGACTGTCGGCTGGTGAAGCCAGGTCTATTGCTTCGCCGGATTCGCCGCCCGCAATAAAGTCCTCGCGGTTGGTTATGACAAACTCGCCACGAATTTTCTCGCCACTGCCATGACAAGAAAAACAATTCTCCTTCAAGATCGGCAGAACCGTAGACTCGAACAGAACCAGAGCTTCATCGGTCGACAACACCTTGGGCATTGGCTTGGTCACTTTGATCAATTGAACGTCGTCGAACCAGGCCGTTCCGGTCGCTCGTCCCCAACCGCCGAACAACATGTTGACCAATACTTGCTCTCGATTACCCGAGTTGAATTTCGTGGTCACCAACTTCCAATCGTTGGTGCCTTGCAGCGCTTCGGACTTTCCTTCCATTTGCAGTTCGTGCAAATTCATCATCGCCCCGAAGCCACCTGCACCGACTTGTTCGGTCTTGATCCAAGCGCTCAGTTGATAATCGGTGTTTCGCTTCAACTGGACCCGAAAGCTCCAGCTGGCGTCGGCACCATCCGCGGAATGAATCTTCACACAACGGTCACCGGAATGAGCAAACGCCTCCTCGACTTCAAAGATCGGATCCCCGCTCCATGTGTTTGTTTCCCAATCGTCTGGTTTGGTACCGAAGCCTTCGATTTCCGAAACGCGTTCGAAGGAAGCATTTTCGATCAGATTCTTGGCGGCTGGTGATTCCTCTTCCTGAATTTTGGAAGAAGTGACATTTGAAATTCCGACCGCGGCAAACGGGATGAATTGGCTGACCTGGGGTTTGCCCGACAGCATGCCTGCAAAAACAACGGCCGCAACGAACAGAGTCAATGCGAAGTGAAGCGCGATCGAGTTTCGACGGGTCATAGGCATTGTGAATCCAGGCAGGTACCGCAACATGGAAAACGAATTCATCCCCGGAGAGGACTGAAAACATTGTATCACGATTTTCGCCCTGGCCGAAACTCACTGCGGCACCAATCCAAACGGTGGTTGACCCGTAGCCTCTGTTCTTGGGACGATAATTGACTTGCCCAACCACTATAAAATTGAGTGATTCATCGGTTGCGTGATCGCCAGAATAATTCAGGACTGAATTGAATAGACCGGAAATAAAAGACCGCATTGAAAAGCTGAAAGTATGGGCGGGTCCTTTGTTCGTACTGGTCATGCTGGTGGCTGCGCTTTGGTTCCTGCACCTGGAACTGAAAGAGTACAGCCTGAAGGAATTCAAAGCGGGGCTGATGGCGATTCCTTCATGGAATTTGTGGCTGGCCGTTCTGTTTACTGTTTTGAATTATGCGATTCTGGTTTGTTACGACTGGCTTGGCATCTGGTACATTCGCCACCCGATGAAGTTTTCGCGAGTCGCCTTGGCTTCGTTCCTGGGTTACTCGGTCGGCAACAACTTTGGCTTGCTGTTCGGCGGCTCCACGATTCGCTACCGGTTGTATTCCACGTGGGGTCTTTCCGCCGCCGAAATCGTCAAGCTGTTATTTATCCTGGCAATCACTTTTTGGATCGGCCTGTTCGCTCTTTCTGGAATCGTATTTCTGATCGACCCGTTGGAAATCCCTGAGGTTGTCAAGTTGCCGATGAGTACGACACGTCCACTCGGTTGGATCTTGACGTCGTTGGCAGCGGCTTACCTGTTGTTCAGCGCGATTGGCAAGCCACTGAAAATCTGGAAGAAGCAATTTCATCCGCCGCCATTCGGATTATCCGTCGCTCAATACATAGTCGCCGCTATCGATTTGCTGGTCGCCGCTGCGATCGTTTACGTATTGCTGCCGGAATCGATCGAGATCAGCTACTTCAAGTTCGTCGGAATCTTTCTGCTGGCCCAGGTCGCCGTGTTTGTGACGCAAGTACCCGGCGGGCTTGGCGTATTGGAACTCTGTCTGATTACCTTGCTGGCCCCATCGGCAGAGGCTGAACCTCAATTGTTCGCGGCGTTGATGGCCTACCGGTTAATCTTCTTCCTGACGCCTATGGTGATCGGGATATTGATTCTGGGCGCACACGAAGTCGTAATGCATCGTGAGTCCTTGAACAAGGCATTCTCTTCACTGGAAAGCTGGACGCCGGATATCGGTCCACGAATTACCAGCTTGGTGGTTTTTTCTGCTGGAGTCTGCTCGGTGTTCGCAGCGGCTCTACCGGTAGAAGATCAACGAATGGCGTCACTGGGTCGGTTCCTGCCGCTGTGGTTCATTGAGCTGAATTATCTGTTGTCCGGGATCAGCGGCGTGCTACTGCTATTATTTTCTCGTGGTTTGTATCGCCGAATTCGCACGGCCTGGTATTTAACACTGCCAACGTTGGCGTTGTCTGTGGTGTTTGCTCTGGCAGGATCGCCTGGCACCTGGAAGCTCGTTCTGTTGATAACCGCCATCCTTGTCGTCGCGCCGGTGCGCCACTATTTCCACCGCCGTGGCAAACTGTTGACTGATCAAATTGCGTACCAGTGGTTTGTTGCCATTTCAGTCGTGTTGATTCTGGCCAGCTGGTTGTACTGGTTCGCCTACAAAAAGATGGACTCGCTGGGGTGGGAGTTCTGGCAATATTCGCTGCATGCCGATGGCCCCCGATCGTTGCGAGCATTAGTGGCTGCGATCTTGATGGCGTCAGGTTTTTACCTTGTACGAGTTCTACAGATCTCTATCGGTCGACCAGAAACCACGACTCACGCAGAACTACAGATGGTCAAGGACATTGTTGAGCAATCCAATCAACCGATGACACACCTGGCTTTGCAGGGCGACAAGAGGCTGTTGTTCAATGAGGCAAAGACGGCGGCCGTCGCCTACACCGAGTTCGGAAAAAGTTGCGTCGCACTCGGCAATCCGATTGGCAAAACCGAAGACGCGATTCAGATGGCCTGGGATTTCCAGGAGATGTGCCAACAACAATCCGGGTGGCCTGTCTTCTACCTGGTCGACAATCGTTTTGCGGCCCTTTACCAGGAAATGAGTCTCCGACTGTTTCACATCGGGGATCAGGCGTTGGTGGATTTGAAACAACAGGACCCGTCGCGCGACGATTCGTCACCGGTACACTTGCCCTGGTCGCGTTGTCATCAGGAGGAGTATCAGTTTTCGGTTGTGTCAGACGAGGAATTGGAAGCGATCATGCCGGACCTGGAACGAATTCAGGAATCGTGGCGTGCCGACCGGGGTGGAGCCAATCTGAAATTTTCAATTAGCGGGTTTCACCCGGAGACGATCAAAAAGAAACCTGTTGGAATTGTGGAACGAGACGGACGTTTAATCGGGTTCGCCACGATCTGGTTGGGCGCGGACAACGATGAATTGACGGTAGGCATGACTCGTTACAGCCCTGATGCCTCGCCGGGAATCCTGGACTTTATTTTTGTCGAGGTCATGAATTGGGCGCGTGACAAAGGGTATCGATTTCTTAGCCTTGGTGAAGCACCGATGGCCAACTGGCATTCGGATGACCATATTGAAAAGCGCTCGCAGTTGATGTCGCTGGGGTTCCGATTCGGCAGACACTTTTACAGCTACCAGGGATTGCGAAACTACAAAGACCGCTTCAACCCAGTTTGGCGTCCGGTATACGTTGCCTGGCCTGCCGACAAACCGCTGGATGTTGTGCTGGCAGACATCGCGCAGATTATTGGTTCGAGCGACACGCGGCCCAACGAATCCTGATTCAAATTCGCTGTCCGGCGAGCGCCCCGCCGCATTTGATATTGCCCGTTCTGTGCACTCGATCTATTCTCCCTCCGCGCAATCCTGCGCCTTCGTTTTCTCAGCTTTGGAATAGAGTAGATTTCAATGCAAGTGATCCGTTCGATCATCGCATGTCTCGTGCTGGTTTTCGTCACCGGTGCGACTGTTTTGGTTTTGCCAACCAGTCCGTTGGTGGGTGGTGAGCTGCTTGCGCAACAAATCCAGGCGGACTCAACCAACCCGATCCTGAACCTGGTAAATGGCGAACACAATAATG
>CAZPOL010000102.1:0-18543 GCA_964588195.1 uncultured Pirellulaceae bacterium
TGTTTCGGTACACTCGCGGATCAGGGCAGGGCGAAAGTCGCCTGCACGCCAAGAAAAGCATCGGCATTGGTGGGCACATTTCCACGCTCGATGATCAAGCGACGTCGGTTTACGACCAGGGAATGCAGCGGGAACTGGACGAAGAAACGATTATCGAAACGACCTATGACAACCGTTGCGTTGGCATGATCAACGACGATGAAACCGAGGTCGGAAAAGTTCACCTGGGCGTCGTGCACATTTTTGATGTCGCTGAGCCCAACGTGAAGGCGCGGGAAACAGAAATTATCGAAGCCGGATTTGATTCCGTGGAAAACATTCTCGCCGATATCGATTCCTACGAAACCTGGTCACAGATTTGTTTGAAAGCACTCTTCAACGGAACCACCTGATATGAAAATCGAGTTTCGTTGCAATAACTGCGGGACCCGCTACAAAGTCAAGGAAGAATTGGCCGGCAAGAAGACTCGCTGTAAAAAATGTGAACAGCCCCTGGAGATCCCGTTCCCTCCCCTGGAATTGCCTCGAGAAGTTTCGGAGGGCGGCAGCACGATCTATCGCTACGAAGAACGAGCCTCCGATTTGCAACTGGCCATCGGTGACGAAGAGAACATCGAAGTCATCTCGAATCACATCGAGAAACATATCGGCGAAGTGAAGATGGTGTTTCACGAACTGGTCTCTGACCTGGTACACCTGGACGTCCACTGGGTCGAAGCCACCGCCGAACGACCCTGGCACACGTGGGTCACCAGCGGAATGAGTGACCGAAAAATGAAGACTCCAGAGGGCGCCGAAGATTGTGGCTATGCTGAACTGATGATCTGCCTGCCCGCCGATTGGCCGATCTCCGAGGAAGCATTTGAAGACGAAAACAACTATTGGCCCATGTACTGGCTGAAGTCGCTGGCTCGTTTTCCACACGAGTACGAAACCTGGCTATTCGAATGCCACACGCTGCCAAACGGCGACCCGCCAGAACAGCTGGCTCCCAATACAAAATTCAATGGCTGGTTGCTGTTTCTACCTGTGTTGGCTCCGGAAGAATTTTGGGAGTTAAAAATCAACGAAGAAAAAACGATCCACTTTCTGGCGATCTTCCCGCTCTACAATGCTGAAATGAATTTCAAGCTGAAGCACGGGGCGGAAGCCTTGCTGGAAAAGTTCGAGCAGAACGGGGTGACCGAAGTCGTCGATATAAAACGAAAAAACACCTGCAAGAAAGGCTTCTGGCCGTTCCGGTAGCAAGCAAGCTGACGGCGGTAGACAACGGCTGAATCACTGCCTTTTCACAGGGCGAAAAGTGTCGAACCGGGCACCAAACGGATTCGAACACAGGCATTTTGGACGTTTACAACAGCCTCTAAATTCGGATTACCAATCGCCTAAGCCCCTGCATTGAATTGACTTACGGTGCCTTCCTGCATATCCTGAAATAAGCTGAACTTTCGGTTTACCGAACAATCAGATAAGTTCTGAGCTGAACCAATCAATCGCGCCTGAATTGGCCGATACCAGATAAAAAGCACAATCCGTAGCGGAGAATGAGATGAGCATTGTAAATACAGGCGTGATCCTAACCGAGAAAGCTGCCATCGAGGTCAAGCGAGTCATGGCAGAAAACGATACCGAGGCCGGCACCATGCTGCGTATCGGCGTCACCGGTGGCGGTTGCAGCGGGCTTAGCTACGACTTCCGATTCGACGAAGAATTCGATGAAGCCAACGACAACAAGACTGAGCAACACGGTATCACCCTGGTGGTCGACAAGAAGAGCTCGCTGTTTCTGGAAGGCACCACCGTCGATTGGCATGACGGTATCGATGCACGTGGATTCACGTTCAACAACCCAAACGCCGTAAAGTCTTGCGGTTGCGGTTCCAGTTTCCAGGCGTAGCGTCGGTTACACACTTAAAAGACATATCAACGACCGCGAATCCAGTATTCGCGGTCGTTTTTTATTGCCTGCGTTGCAACAGAAACCAGAACGGCCCGGAAATCAGTGCGCTCTGAAAAATCGAGAGTGTTTCGAATCTGAATGTTTACTATAATTTCGGCGTGAATCGGTCGGACGAACGCATCGACCACTGAACAGGAACATTTCATAAGGCATCGAATATGATCAGGTTTATTATTGTGTCGTTGACTCTGACACTCGTTTTCGGATTGAACCATCAATGCGTTGCCCAACAAAATCAGGGCAGCACCACCAAGCCGGCGACTCAGGAATACACTCCCGAATCGTTGAAGCAAAAATACAGCTACCTGTTCGGTTACAACTTCATCAAGAACTTCCAACGCGAGGAAGTTGAATTCGACCTGCAGGAGTTGATCAAAGGCATTCAAGCCGCGTCCAAGGGCGAAGCACCATCGATGACGGACGAGGAAATTCAGTCCGTGGAATTGGCCTATCGAAAAATGATTGTGCAGAAACAACAAGAAATGATGGCCAAACTGGCCGACGAGAATATGCGGAAAGGCAAGGAGTTCCTGAAAGCCAACTTGCTGAAAGAAGGCGTCAAGGAACTGGAAAACGGATTGCAATACTCCGTGATCAAAGAGGGAGCCGGCAAGTCGCCACGAATCACCGACACCGTCAAGGTTCACTACAAAGCAATGTTCATCGACGGCACCGTTTGGGAATCAACATCCGGAACCGAGCCGATTTCCTTGACCGTTGGCGGAGCCGGTATGCGAGCCATGGTGACGGCTCTGCAGAAAATGAAAACGGGCGACAAGTGGAAACTGTTCATCCCGTCCGACTTGGCATTTGGAGTTCAGGGGACGCCCAGCATCGGCCCAAACCAGGCTCTGATCTACGAAATCGAACTCGTCGAAATCGGCAAGTAATCGGTTCGACGGTTACTGGAAAAAAGTGGCTCGCGAAGACGCGGAGTCGCAGAGAAGAAGACGAAGAGGGTCGCGGCAGTTTATGCCTTCGTGTTTCCTCTGGTTCAAGCAAAAGTCTCAAAACAATTCGAGATTGAAAAAATATTCCGAGTACGGTTCGTGGCTGTCCAGCATTTCGCGCTTGCGACCGTCCGGCTGGAAACCGAATTTGGCAAAGAAGCGATGAGCCCTTTCAAACCGGGTGTCCGACCAGAACTGAACTCGCTGAAACCCGTTGTCACGAGCCCAATCGATCGTGACCTGCATCAACTGGTGCCCCCAATCTGTTTCGCCACGCAGCGACTCGTCCAGGTACAGTCTCCGAAAACCGCAAACGGCAGGATCTGACTTGTCTGGCAAAGCGGCATGCGTACCCAGAATCTTGCCATCCAGATCCAGAACCCAGAAGTCTCCACCGCGCCCTCGATAGTTCGCTTCGACATCTTGCAATTCAGCCTCCGCACCGCCTTCGTCTAGGCAGACCCGGTCACCATATTCTGCGTAGACGGCACCAATCAAGTTGATAATGCCTTTGCAGTCTGTGTTGGTGGCAATGCGAATCATGGGCTTGGAATTAATGCGTTTCAATTGAAGTAAAATTTCGTGTGGAGCGCCTCCACTTTAACAAGCTTGCCAGGTCGGTTACGTAAACAAATCGACTGGACCGCCAGCTCGACATGACTAAACGAGCCTATGGTGAAAAGGACCGACGCAAGGCCGGATTTTTGGGAGCCCAAGATGACCTACGGCGACCTTGAACGAAAAAATCAGCGCCCAACCAGCGTCCAATCAGCGATGCAAAACGGTCGAACCGGTCAGGTCGGCGGAAACTATGAAAAAGCTCGGATGGTGTTGTGCTTTCCATCAATTTTTCTACCATAACTGCTTGTAATAGCAGATCGTTTTTGATTCTGGCTGTCTCCCAAACCCTCTGGTTTCGGACTTATAAATCCACGCTCAAAAACCGATAAATAATTTTGATCTGACTCTGTGAAAATTTTCACGAGCCCTGTAAACTTAAAGCAGGTCGATCGTTACGAAAACTTGACGTCCAGCCGAGCCGCTGAACTGAGGCGTCAAACGGCTGTTGAAAAGAGACGAAAATGGAACATCAAATCACTCGAGGATTGGACGTACCAATTGCTGGTCAACCGGTTCAGAGTATCTCTGTCGCGCCCAAGGTAACTTCCGTTGCCATCATCGGGGACGACTATGTTGGCATGCGGCCAAGGATGCTGGTTCAGGAAGGTGATCGGGTTAAGACTGGCCAACCGGTATTTGAAGACAAGAAGACAGAGGGAGTGATTTACACTTCGCCAGGTTGCGGCAAAGTCGCTGCAATCAATCGCGGTGCCAAGCGTAAGTTCGAATCGATGGTGATCGAACTGGATGGCGATGATTGCGAGTCATTCAAAAGTTACAACTCGTTGGAAGAAGTAACGCAGGAAGAAGCACGCGACTTGTTGGTTAAAAGTGGCGAGTGGACCGCCTTGCGAACTCGACCTTACAGCCGTGTGCCGGCCATCGATTCCACAGCGGCTTCGATTTTCGTGACCGCCATGGACACTAACCCGCTGGCACCAGAAGCTGAATTGATCATCAGCCAACACAAGGAAGCTTTCGTAGCCGGTTTGCAACTGGTTGTCAAAATCAATGCCGGGAACAAAGTCTTCGTCTGCACACGAAACGATTCCCGTGTTCCTGGAAAAGATGTTCCGGGATTGCAATTCGAATCATTCTCTGGCCCGCACCCGGCCGGACTTGCTGGAACTCATATTCACACTCTGGATCCGGTCAGTGCCAACCACATGGTATGGACGATCGGTTACCAGGACGTCATCGCCTGGGGGCATCTGTTGCTGGAAGGCAAAGTCTTCACCGAGCGAACCGTGGCGCTTGCCGGACCGGTCGTTAAAAAGCCGCAGCTGTTTACGACTCGCCGAGGCGCCAACATTCTGGAATTGGCTGGCGGAAACCTGGACGGCGATAACAATCGAATCATCAGCGGTTCAGTCTTGTGCGGACGCACAGCGGCCGAACCGGTCAACTTTCTGGGACGGTACCACAATCAGGTGTCGGCCGTTGAGGAAGGAAACTTCCGTGAGTTTCTGGGCTGGCAAAAGCCTGGCGTCAACAAATTCTCGGTAACAAAATCATTCGTTGGATCGTGGCTGAAAGGCAAGCGATTCAAAATGAATACGAACATTAACGGTGGTCATCGAACGATGGTGCCGATCGGCATGTACGAACGAATCATGCCACTGGATATTCTGCCGACGCAATTGATGCGTGCTTTGATCACAGGCGACACCGAACGAGCTCAGTTGCTCGGTTGCCTGGAATTGGCCGAGGAAGATCTCGGACTCTGCACCTTCGTTTGCCCAGGCAAGTATGAATACGGCAACATCCTCCGCGAGAATTTGACTCGCATCGAAAAAGAAGGATAACGTCCCCATGAAATTGCTCCGCAATCTGCTGGACAAGATCGAACCGCATTTCATGAAAGGTGGAAAGCTGGAAAAGCTTTACCCTCTTTATGAAGCGAACGACACTTTGATTTACTCGCCCGGACACGTCTCCAAAGGCAGCACGCACGTTCGTGATGCCCTGGATACGAAACGGATGATGACGATGGTGATCGTTGCATTGCTGCCGTGCGTCTTCATGGCTCTTTACAATACGGGCTATCAAGCGAACAAGGTCATCGAGCAAGCCTACACCGTCAGCGACGGTCAGGTTGCCGAGGCGTTGCAAGAAGGCCGCGGTTGGTGGCGGTACAAGGTCATGGATGTGGTCGGCATCAGCTATACCGAAGCCGGCGACTTCTACCAGAATTTCACCAAGTTCGACATCGGCCGTATCCTGGCATGCATGTTCCATGGCGCTCTTTACTTCCTGCCGATGTACATCGTGACGTTAATCGTCGGTGGACATTGCGAAGTGATCTTCAGTGTCATTCGAAAACACGAAATCAATGAAGGATTTCTGGTCACCAGTATGTTGTTTCCGTTGACACTGCCGCCGGATACTCCGCTGTGGCAAGTCGCGGTTGGTATCGCCTTTGGCGTGGTCGTTGGAAAAGAAATCTTTGGCGGTACAGGCACCAATTTCCTGAACCCGGCCTTAACCGCGCGAGCCTTCCTGTACTTCTCCTACGCTCCGCAAATGAGTGGTGAAAAAGTCTGGACCGCTGTCGATGGTTTCACTGGTGCTACGGCATTGGGTGCGATTGCCGCCGACGAGACGGGCCGAGGAGTCTCAGAAATCGTCGCCGGATTGTCCGGCACGGCCAACGGAGAGGCGGTAACTGCGGGAGGCATGAGTTGGTGGGACGCCTTCTGGGGCAACATCCACGGTTCGATCGGCGAGACGTCGACGTTCTGTTGTTTAATTGGGGCGGTCATCCTGATTGCCTCACGCGTCGGTTCGTGGCGAATTATGGCTGGTGTCACTATCGGCATGGCCTCGCTGTCCGCCGTCTTCTACATGTTTGGAAATACCGCGATCTACCAAATCACGCCCTTGTGGCACCTGGTACTGGGTGGATTCGCATTCGGAACTGTTTTCATGGCGACCGACCCGGTCTCGGCATCGATGACAGAAAAAGGAAAATGGATATACGGATTGCTGATCGGTTTTGTCACCGTGCTGGTCCGTTCAATGAACATTGGCTTCCCGGAAGGGATCATGTTGGCCATTCTGTTCGGAAACTGTTTCGCCCCACTGATCGATTTCTTCGTCGTGGAAGCCAACATCAAAAGAAGGTTAGCTCGAAATGGCTAGTAATAAAGACAGTATTGCAAACACGTTTATCGTAGCGACTTTGTTGTGCTTGATTTGCGCGACGGTCGTCTCGGCTGCGGCCGTCGGTCTGCGAAGTATGCAGCAGGCGAACAAGCTGAAGGATCAAAAGAAGAACATCCTGGCAGCTGCCGGGCTGATGGAAAATGATCCCGATGTCCTGGAACTATTCGATAGTCGGATTATTGACCGCGTCATCGACCTGGATACTGGCGAAGACGTCACAGACGAAATCGAAGAAGAATTTCAGGGCGTCGCCAACTTCGACGCGATCGATTACGCCGAGTCCAATAACGACGAGCACTCGGACAAACTTGAGAACGACCCTGCCACGATCAAACGTCGTGAAAAGCGAGCTCACGTTTACATCGTGAAGACCAGTGCCACCGACGACACTCCGTTGATGTACGTCTTCCCGATTCGAGGCAAAGGATTGTGGTCAATTCTGAAGGGCTTTATCGCGTTGGATTCTGACCTGAACACGATTCGCGGGATCACTTATTACTCGCACGCCGAAACACCCGGTTTGGGCGGTGAAGTCGACAACCCGGAATGGAAAAGCCACTGGACGATGGACAAACGACTGTTCGACGAAAATGGCAAAGTCGCCATGCGAATGGTCAAGACGGAATGGAAAGACAATCCAAACACCGTCGACGCATTGTCCGGAGCCACGATCACCTGCCGAGGCGTTGAAAAGATGCTGGATTTCTGGATGGGTGATTCCGGGTTCGGACCTTATTTGGAAACACTGAAATAGACCACACTGTTTTAACTCTGCAATCTGACCCGATGACGGGTCAAACCAGAACCGACCGCTTGAAAGCGGAACAGAAACTGAAAGACAGGAATCAACATGGCTGAGAACAACACAAAAGATGTCTTGTTCAATCCGGTAATTCACAACAACCCAATCGCCTTGCAGGTGCTGGGAATTTGTAGCGCTTTGGCGGTGACGACTCGCTTGGACAAGTCGTTCACGATGTGCCTGGCGGTGATCTTTGTATGCTCGATGGCCAGTGCCTCGGTCGCCTTGATCCGCACTCGCATCCCCGGCAGCATTCGAATCATCGTTCAAATGACGATCATCGCTTCCCTGGTGATCCTGGTCGACCAGGTTCTACAGGCGTTTGCATATGAACTAAGTAAGGAACTGTCCGTGTTCGTTGGACTGATCATTACGAATTGTATCGTGATGGGTCGCGCCGAAGGTTTTGCGATGCAGAACAACGTCAAGGACAGTTTCCTGGACGGCCTTGGCAACGGACTCGGTTACAGCCTGATCCTGTTGATCGTCGGATTCTTCCGTGAGCTATTTGGTTCCGGGAAATTTTTCGGCATTACGATCTTGCCTGAATCGATCTATCAACCAAATGGCTTGATGCTGTTGCCGCCGAGTGCCTTCTTCATCATCGGCGTAACGATTTGGCTGATTCGGGCCTACGACAAGAATCAAGTTGAAGAAGACGAGTCCGGTGTCGGTCACGATCACGCCCACTAGATTGCCGGTCGAACTGAAACCTCAAGAACAAGAAATCAAAACCTGACAATTAAAGTCGAGTTACACGATGGAATTCATCCAACTATTTTTACGAGCCGCGTTCGTTGAGAACCTTGCCCTGGTTTACTTCCTGGGAATGTGTACGTTTTTGGCGGTATCGAAAAGCGTCAAAACCGCACTGGGACTCGGGGCAGCTGTCATCGTTGTCCAGGCAATCACGGTTCCGCTCAATCAATTGATCTATAGCAATTTGTTGATGAAGGGTTCGAGGTTTTTTGGAGACTACAACCTGGAATTTCTGGGTTTGATTTGCTACATCGGCGTGATCGCCGCGGCAGTGCAAATCCTGGAAATGACGCTCGACCGATTCTTCCCGGCTCTGTTCAACGCACTCGGAATCTTCCTGCCACTGATCACCGTTAACTGTGCGATCCTTGGTGGAACACTGTTCATGGTGCAAAACAAATACACCTTTGTCGAAAGCGTGACCTATGGCGTCGGCTCCGGATTTGGCTGGGCCGTGGCAATCGCCGCACTGGCTGGTATCCGTGAGAAACTGGTTTACAGCAATGTGCCCGAAGGTCTGCGAGGCCTTGGGATCACGTTCATGGTCGTTGGCTTGATGGCGTTGGCCTTTATGGCCTTCAATGGAATTTAGCAGCCGCTCAACATCGAAAATTAATCGAAGCTCAACCGAAGCAATACAATGCAAGAATTTTTGGTAGAAATTTTCCTTAGCGTTTCCATGTTCACCGTGGTGGTCATCGGTTTGGTCGGTGTCATTTTGGGTGCGAAAAAGTACCTGCTGCCCGAGGGTGATGTCACGATCAATATCAACGATCAGAAAGACATCGTGGTTCCCAAAGGTGGAAAGCTGATGAATGCACTCGCCGAAGAGGGGATCTTCGTTTCGTCCGCTTGCGGTGGTGGCGGTACTTGTGCTCAATGCACTGTGAAGATTTTTGAAGGTGGTGGAGAAATTTTGGCCACCGAAAAAGGCCATATCAACAAGAAGGAAGAGCGCGAAGGTTGCCGCCTTTCCTGCCAGGTCGCAATCAAGAACGACATGAAAATCGAAGTGCCTCACGAAGCCTTCGAAACCAAAAAGTGGGAATGCACCGTTCGATCGAACGACAATGTTGCCACGTTCATCAAGGAATTGGTGCTGGAGTTGCCCGAAGGCGAAGACGTTGGCTTCAAAGCGGGTGGTTACATTCAAATCGAATGCCCGCCACACATCGTCGACTACAAGGACTTTGACATCGGCGAAGAGTACCATCCGGACTGGGACAAGTTCGATGTCTGGCGATACACATCCAAGGTCGATGAAACGGTCGTGCGTGCTTACTCGATGGCCAACTACCCGGGCGAGAAAGGTATCATCATGTTGAATGTCCGTGTCGCGTCTCCTCCACCGCGCCAACCCGATGTTCCACCCGGAAAAATGTCTTCGTACATCTTCAATCTTAAACCTGGTGACAAAGTAACGATCTCCGGCCCTTACGGAGAGTTTTTCATCAAGGAAACACAATCCGAAATGCTCTACGTCGGTGGTGGAGCCGGCATGGCCCCGCTTCGCAGCCATATTTTCGAGCTATTCAAAAACCTGAAAACCGGTCGCAAAGTTACTTACTGGTACGGTGGTCGAAGTTTGCGTGAGTTGTTCTATATCGACGAGTTCCGGGCGATCGAAAAAGAGTTCCCGAACTTCACGTTCAACATCGCTCTTTCCGAGCCCGCTGAAGAAGACAACTGGGATGGTTACGTCGGATTCATTCATCAAGTCGTGATCGACAATTACCTGAAAGATCATCCGGCCCCCGAAGAAATTGAATACTACTACTGTGGTCCTCCGATGATGAACATTTGCGTTCAAAAAATGTGCGAAGACTTCGGCGTCGAGCCCGAGAACATCTCCTTTGACGACTTCGGCGGATAACACCCCCTCGCTGCCAGATTTAACCGGCAACCCAACCAAAGTCGAATACGACATGTTTCAAACAAACCACTCGCGATCAGTATCATTCATGCTGGTCGCGTTTTTTATTGCCTGCCTCAGTTCTTCCGTCATCGCGCTGCCATTTCAGGACGACGAAAAACTGGTCGCCACCGGGACCACGATGGGTGTGGTCACCTGGAATGTCACCGCCTATGGTGACTTAGGGGAAAGTGGCTCGCAGAAAACGGAACAGATCGAAACCGCAATCGCCACAGAACTGGAATCCGTCAACCAGATGATGTCCACGTACATCAAGGATTCCGATGTGTCGCAGTTCAATCTTCACGAAGGACTCGATTGGTTTACGGTCTCTTCTGATACGGCACTCGTCGTCAGCCGGGCACTGGAGATCAGCAAGCGGTCGGCTGGCGCATTCGACATCACGGTCCAGCCTTTGGTTCAGCTGTGGAAATTTGGAACCGACAAGGACGAGCCCAGCATTCCCGCCCCCGACGCGATCGCAGAAGCCCTGAAACAAATCGGCTGGCAACACTTGCAGGTTCGTCTGGATCCTCCAGCATTAAAAAAATCAAAGCCGACTCTGCAAATCGATTTGTCCGCCATTGCCAAAGGGTATGCCGTTGATCGAGTCGCGAAACGGCTTGGTCAACTGGACATTGAGAACTTTTTGGTCGAGGTCGGTGGCGAAGTTCGCGCGTCGGGCGAGAAACCGGAGGCAATGCCCTGGAAAGTCGGCATCGAAAAGCCGCTGGCAATCAAACGCGAACCGTATCAAGTGGTAGAACTCTATCACAAGTCATTGGCCAGCAGCGGCGACTATCGCAACTACTTCACCGTTGACGGCAAGAAGTACTCGCACACTATCGACCCGCGTACCGGCAAGCCAGTCGAACATGACGTCGCCTCTACCAGTGTCATCGCCGACGACTGCATGACCGCCGATGCCCTGGCAACCGCGTTGATGGTACTTGGACCGAAAGCCGGTTTGGAGCTTGCAGAGTCAATGAAGGTCCAGGCGATGTTTTTGACTCGCCAAGGTTCGAAATTAGTCGCAACCGCCACGGAGTCCTTTCCTAAAAACTCTGTCGCGTCAAATCAGCCAAAGCAGAGCAGCGACTTGTCGTTTTTCCGCATGATGGCCGTCGCCAGCGTTTTGTTCGCCGTCGCGATCGTGGCCATGGCCATTGGCGTGATCTTTGGTCGAGAACGGATCAAAGGATCATGTGGCGGAATCGCAGCCTTGGACAATCCGGACATTAAGCCAGAATGTTCGTTATGCAGCCGTGCTGCCGAATGCGATGAATTGAAAGAGGCGATCAAAAACCGATCCAACGAAACCGCCGACTAGAAAAAATGATCGTCGGACGGTCTTCACGGCGACTCAATCTTTGAAACTGATGCGTTCCAGGTTTCCAGTTCGCATTTCAGTCATCGAGATGTAACCCATATGGCAAGCCTGGACGTCGCTGCCCTCCGTCTTTTCTCTGGCATGGTAGTCGCCGACGTATTCGAATCCGTTTTCGTTACGGACGTAGCTATTAGGCAGCGGTGACAGGCAGAGTGAACGCTCGGCGAATTCGATCGTTTCAGGATCGACGTCCCCGACCACTGGAAAGTTAATATTCCAGTAGTGCCCGTTTTTCAATTGATCATTCAACAGCATTTTCAAAGTGCGGCGCACCAGCACTTCCGCCGCTACCCAAACGGAATCGGTGATCCCTTTGTGAAACTGAGAGAACGCGATCGATGGCAAGCCAAAGAAGGTCGCTTCACGGGCAGCGGCCACGGTGCCAGACAGAAAGTTATCAAGCCCCAGGTTACTGCCGTGGTTAACGCCCGACAGCACCACATCGGCGTCCGGGCAAAGTTCGGCGATCCCGATCCGTGTGCAGTCGGCCGGAAAACCGTCGACCCACCAACGTCCATCATCGCGTTGCCCGGCTTGCAAGTGTCCCTGAAACGTCATCTGATGACTGCAACCTGACTGATGGTTTTTGGGTGCCACAAAAGTCACCTCGCCAAATTCCGCGGCTACTTTAGCCAACACATTGATTCCGTCGGCATCAATGCCGTCGTCATTGGTAACGATTATTTTCATGGTCACTTTTGCTAAACTGGATTTGCCCGTTAGCACTAATATGAACGGTCAAACGTGTTTAGGAAAGGCGACCAAATGCCCTTGGTGAGCGGCAAGGCGCTAGCCGCCGGTACGCCCGTAATGGGCTTTGTATGCCTTGCGATTTGAATGGGTCGTCCGTTCAGCGATACAACCGTAGCTTGGGCACTCTTGCCCGAGAACTGCACGACGGGCAAGAGTGCCCATCCTACGAGACTCGCCCCCGAACATTCGAAACCGTCGCTATCGCCGGCTATCACCCAAACCGTTGATTTTCGGCCGATTCTTTAGCAGCAACCCACCACTAGAAATCAATCGTAATGCCAGTGCTCAATGCGTACGCGGCGGTTCGGATAGTGACATTCGTTCCCGGTACGCCTGCAAACAACCCGCTGGTTGCTTCGTCAAAAGCGTGCAAGTAAGTCGTTGACAAAGCCATATTGTCGGTCAGCTGCATTTGCACGCCGAGCGAGGCGACGTGTTGCAGGTTCAGCGGAGCGGCGGAATTCACGAAGACGGCGTCTGCATCAATCGGATTTTCATTCCAGACGTATCCGCCTCGCATCGTGAAGTGTTCAGTCACACGATGCTGGATCCCAATCGCCACTGCGATGACGCTATCCCATCCCAAACCGGCTATTGAGCCATCCGGTTCCAGTCCCTCGGTACCGAATCCTTCGGCTTGTCCGTAGTCGAAGTAACGGACGTCGGTGGCGATCAACGTTCGCTCGTTGAATTTGTAAGACGTACCAAGCGACACGATCAGTGGGTATTCAAATTCGGCAGTCGTTTCGATCGGCAAGCCAGTGACATTGTCGGCAGTCCGATATCGGAAATCCTCGAAGTACTGTTCGGTTTTCACCGATAGCCCGGCCGCGAATTGCTGATTCGGTTTGTAGTACATGCCGATTTGGCCACCACCACCAAAGTGTAGTCGAGTGGCACTACCGGATGGAAAACCGCCAGCGGTTGGCGCCGCAGCCACTAACGGCTCGATTCCCAATCGACCAATCGTAATCGTCGGTGAAACGCCAATTGCCAGGGAATCAGTCAGAGCATAAGAAATGGTCGGAGCGATCTGAAAGAACTCAGCCTCCGAATTTACTCGACCAAACGTTGGCAACGGCCCCAAAGTACCTTGTGGCAAATGGATTGGATTCGTGGTGCTACTGTTGTAGTTCAATTTGAATCCAGCGATGGCGTAAACGCCCATTCCAAACGTCAGCCTTGGGTTACTCGTTTTCATGACCACTGCCATGGTGGGCAGCGGAGAGACGCCGGATTCACTGCTGCTGGAACCCGTAATGTTGCCAACGGTCGATTCGATACGGCTGTCTGGCAATACTAACCCGATACCCAACTCTGCCTGGTTATTTCGAAAGTCAGCCAGGGAACCGGGGTTCCAGTGAATCGCTCCGGCCGCGCTCAGCGGTGCGGCGGTTCCAGCGCCCGCCATCGATTCATTGACCGCTCCGATACCTCGCAAACTGAGCCCTTGCGCATCGACTCGACGACTCAAACCGAATGCCAAAACGATGAACAGCAGACCGCAGCAGGTCAACACATTGAGCAGACGTTTGTTTGTTTTGGTTTGCATCGGTTCGAATCCCTTCGAACAGTGGATTGAAAAGGCTTTCCAGTTGCAACGCTCCGCTAGCGGTGCCGGACCTTGTACTTCGCTTCACTGTTGTCTTCGGCAGATTCCGAAATGTTTATGCAACCGTTACGTTTTACGCCGATTTGCCAACGTAACCGTCATAGCTTAACAGGGTATGCCCTCAAGAATGAATTGAAAGAACACAAATCCTGCTGCGGTTGTGGTTCGGAGGAGGGGGAACACTAATCTCCACTAATCAACGCCCGGAAAGCGACCGCCTTCTTCCAGTTCAGGATTAGTGTCAATTAGTGAGGATTAGTGTTCCCAATTCTGCTGCCTGATCGTGGTCGTGAAAAGGTAGCACTAATCTTTACAATGCCGTTTAAAAACCGTTTCGAA
The DNA here is from genome assembly GCA_964588195.1 of uncultured Pirellulaceae bacterium. Taxonomy (GTDB): domain Bacteria; phylum Planctomycetota; class Planctomycetia; order Pirellulales; family Pirellulaceae; genus CAJQPP01. The sequence continues at coordinate 14,264 of CAZPOL010000102.1, forward strand.
GCCAGCCGAAGGTGCGTTGGATACTCTCTCGGCAAAAACCTACGTATCCGCCGCAGGCTTCGATCACACCAGAGGAACAGTCAATTCCACAATCACAGGCGGGTTCGATCGGTACGGTGATCTGCATCGGCACCATCACGCAGCGACTGACCGGGACCTGGTATTTCTGTTGGTAGGGGACGCAAACCGTATAGGTCTGACGGACTTGATATGGCACTTGGCGTGAAACTGTTCGGTAGACGGTTCGCGAACGAGTCTGCGGCACCATCACGGTGTAGTTACGCGTTTGAATCTGCGGGACCTGTCTCTGGACCGTTCGATAGAGAGTTCGCGTGCGGACTTGTGGAACATTCTCTGTGTAGTTCACGTTTTTGATAACCGGAATTTGGCGAGTCCGGGTTTCGTTGACCATCCTTGTGCGAGTTTGGGGAACGCTGACCGAATAGACCTCTTCCTGTTCGTATGGCACCTTGTTGTAAACTTTGCGCGACACCGTGCGAGTACGAGTCTCGGGAACCATCACGGTATACTCTTGTTCCTGTTGGTAAGGAATCTTCACGTAAATCGTTTCGGTTCTGGTCCGTGTTCGGGTTTCGGGAACTTGCACCGTGTATTCCTCTTCGACCTGGTAGGGAATACGGACGTTGTATCTTTCCTGAGTAACTCGTTCCAACACTTTGGGAATGCGGACCGTGTAGGCCTCTTCATACGACTTCGTTTCAGTCTTGTATTTGACAATCGAGATCTTTCGTTGTCGGGTCTCTTGTCGAGTCCGCTTCACCGCCACCTTGCGAGTTTTTGACTCCTGGCGATATTTCACTACGGAATATCGACGAACTCGACTCTCTTTCTGAGTGTCGTAGACCGTGCGAACATCTTCACGTTGTTCGGTTCGCATCCGTCGCACGGAAACAACCCGAGTCTTCTGCTCTTGTCGCATTCGCGTCACTTGATACGAATACGGAACCTGCTTGCTGACCGTGCGGTACCGAGTCTCGTTAATCTGTCGAGTCTCGACCCTTGGGCACCAGACTTGTTTGCAGACGGTACGAATCGTTGGGCAGCAGGTAACGCAGCCACAAAAGCACTCGCATTCGCAGCCTTGCTCTTGCTGCACGACCGTTTTCCAGTAACCAGTGTCGCAGCAAATTGTGCGAGTCACCGTGTATGGCTCGCTGCTGTACTCGGTCCGGCTGGACTGAAGTGTTTCCTGATACGGAACGTTGACCGTGTAGGGCTGTAGCACCTCTTCCAGGTAAGGCACCTGGACATTGTAAGGTCGTTTGACCTCACGCGACTTTTGCACAGTTACTTCGTACGGTTCTTCCAGCGTTTGTTCGTATGGCACGGAAACCATGTAGGACTGCATCACATCTTCGAAATACGGGACGGTAACCGTGTAAGGCTGTTCGACCGTTTGCGAGTAGGGAACTTGTACTTCATATTCCCGGGTTCGAGTCCGCCGCTCAGTGGTGTAGGTGGTGTAAGGCGTCGAGACTTCGCGAGTCCTGGGCTCGGTGCGGTATTTCGTGATCGACCGAGTTTTGGTAACCGGGACATTGACCGTGTACGGTTCTTCTACGTCGCGTTGTCTGGTTTCGACTCGATACAAAGTCACCTGACGGACTCGTTTTTCCGGAATGTTAACCGTGTACTGTTGCTCTTCGTTCTTCGTTTCTGGCTCGATCCGATACAAGGTCTTGGTACGCGTTCTTTTTTCGGGCACATTGACCGTGTACTTCTTTTCTACCGGCACCTGATAGGTTTCGGTTCGATAGCTGGTCTCCTGGCGAACTCTCGGCTCTTTGACGTAGACCGTGTAATTCTGCTCGTAACTTTCCTGGTACGGTTCGTTGCGGTACGTGGTGAATTGTTGAGTCCGTTGTTCCGGAACCTGAACCGTATAGTTTTGAATTTCCGGCACACGATAATGTTGCGTTCGGTAGTTCGTCACCAGACGCTCGCGGGGTTCGTAACGAAAACGAGTTCGATAGATGGTGCGATAGCCTCGTTGCCATCTGGGCACCATGATTGTGCGGGTTTCACACTGAGGCAAACACTGTCCGCAGTTTCCACAACAGTCGCCTGCGTCATGAAACCCAGGAGCAGTCAACGGGACAGAAGGCGTGTTGGCGTAGGGAACGGCAGGAGCAGACGGGAAGGAAGGAACAGCAGGGGCGACTTGTTGGGGCGCTGGCAACGAACCGACACCTTCCTGCTCAACACCGTTATAGTATTCATTCGGCAGTTCTTGCCTGGCAGCTGCCAAGCCAAGAACTGCGATTACCGCGAGTACAACGGTCTGCGAGCGCAGAGTTCCAAAGACTCGTTTGCAAATCATGTTGAGGATCCAGCGAATTCAAACTCTCGCCAGGCCGAATGGGGGTACGTGTTGCGAATCGAAGGGGTGGCCTGACGGACACATTGTAGTACAGCAGGCCTGATTTTCCAGCGACCCACCCACCGCTTGAACATTAATTCCGGGGCATTTTGCTTATTGTTCAAGCGAATTCCGAACAAAACCAGTAGCAGGTCACTCAGCCTGCAGGCCAGCCTGGGTATCCGCCAGTTTTTTCGTCAACGATTCCGCGAAGTGGGCATCGGCCAGCCAACTGAACTGAAATTGCCGAGTCGATTCGTCAAGCACTCGAATCACAATTTCCAGCCGCTCGTTGGGCAAAAGTTCCTGGAATTTCTCGCCCCATTCAATCGCCACAATCGCGTCGCTCTCGATATATTCATCGATGCCTAATTCCAGGTATTGATCTTCATCGTTGATTCGATAGGCATCGATGTGTACCAACTCCCGCGGCTCATTTTTCAATTGGCCATGGTGTATCTGGATCATTGTAAACGTTGGGCTGACGACGTTCTTTCGGTCGATCCCCAAAGCATCGGCAATCGCTTGCACCAGATTCGTTTTGCCGGCCCCCAAAGTACCTTGCAAAGTCAACAACGTACCTGGTGGCAGAGCGGTTCCCACGGCCTGGCCAATAATCGCGGTATCGGCAGGGCCGGCAGATTCAATCGTTATCGTTTCTCGGTTGCTCACTTATTTTCTTCCGCTTCCCTTCTTTCGCTTCCCAATTGGTGCTCGTAACCCACCGGTTTGAACTCAACACGCTGATCGCCATCAATCGCTACGTAATCGAGTTCCTGAGTGAACCGTCCGATCGATGTCAGTTTCGTTTCGGACCGTTTGATCAAGTCATCTACCGATTCAGCGGCAACCGCCATCACCAACTGAAAATCTTCTCCATCAGTCAACGCGTGGTGCAAGGCACTCGAACCGGAGGTCTCAGCCAATTTTTCGGCGTCTGGCGATACAGGGATCTTCTTCAAATCTATTTCGAACCCGACTCCGCTGGCGTCCGCCAAATTCTGCAAATCAATTCCCAACGAATCGCTGGCATCCGTGCAGGCGTGAATCTGATGCTTTTCGTTTCGCCATCGCTTGGCAAAATCAAGCGACGGTTCGAAGGCCCAATGTTCTTTCAAAATACTACCACCGAACGATCCAGTAACCACCACATGATCACCGAGCAGGGCTCCGTCCATCATCCACGCGCCCGTTTTTGGTGCCACGCCAATCGCGGTAATTGAGACTACCAGCGGGCCATCCCAAACCGTCGTATCGCCTCCGCAAATTCCGACGTCGTAGCGATCAGCAAGTGGGCGGAGCCCCCGGAACAGCTCCTGCACATACGAAAACGATACGTTGCGCGGAAGAGTCAATGAGACGAGAGCGGTCTTGGCAACAGCGCCCATCGAAGCCAGGTCGCTGAGGTTTACAGCCAAAGCCTTGCGACCGATCTGGATCGGAGTCATCTGTTGGCTATCGAAATGGACGCCTTCGCAAATCGCATCGCATGTTAAAACCAGTTCACCATCTGTGGCTTGCAAAACGGCACAGTCGTCGCCGATCCCGACTCGTACAAAATCAGAACCAGCGGTGTCGTTGCCAAATTCTTCGCGCAGCCAGGCGATAAGTTTCTTTTCCATTACACGAACCGGAATTTTTTTGGCAGGCACCTTTGGCCGGTCGGAAACATGGCTTGCCGGCGTTACCGGGTATTATTCCAGTTGCAAACGGGATTGGCGAGTGTATTCGGCGTGTTTTGGTGCTGGGTGCGGTGGGGCCGTTGGTTTGGCTGAGAACTAGCCGCATACCCGCGAACCACTCGTATGCCCTGGAACCAGTCGATGCCCTGGAACCACTCGCTTGCGCTTCGTGCTGGTATTCGCTTCGTGCTGGTATTGGCACTCGTTTAGCGGGTGGC
>CAZPOL010000103.1:0-18371 GCA_964588195.1 uncultured Pirellulaceae bacterium
TCAGACCAAGTCAATCCAGCGGCTAATTGGGCACCAATTGTCGCGGAATCAAGGGGATTGCTTCTATCAGACGCTGGAATCAGCTGATACAATTCCCGCTCCGCGACGGTATCAAGAATCGATATCTGTCTTTGCTATCTTCTCAAGTTTGACTTTTGTGGCTTCGATTAATGGCACTCAAAGAGTGGATAAGCCAGCGCGTTTTCAAGACGGTGCACGGCAACAATTTGGTTTACAACACGTGTTGGGAAGATCCACGACTGGACCGGGTCGCTCTCGATCTGGACTCGGATGACAACGTTTTGGTGATCACGTCTGCGGGATGCAATGCGTTGGACTACACGATTGCTGGTCCCAATCATGTTTACGCGGTCGACATGAATCCGCGGCAGAATGCTTTGCTGGAACTTAAGCAGGCCGGGATCCGGGAATTGTCCTTCGATGATTTCTTTCGCATGTTCGGTGAAGGATTCTTGCCCGGTGCACGGTCGATCTACTCTCAAAAACTGCGGCAACATTTGACCGCCCGCTCCCAGATGTTTTGGGACAAGCGAATGCGCTGGTTTGAGAATTCTCGCCGCTCATTTTACTACCGAGGCACTTCAGGTTCGTTCGCACGAATGATCAGGTTGTACACGGACAAGATCGTCAAGGTAGGACCGCAAATTCAGAAACTGTTGAACGCCGAGACGCTCGAAGAACAGCAGCACGTTTACTACAACGAGATGTATGACAAATTCTGGACAGGGTTCTTGAAGTTTACAATGAATCGAGACACGACGATGTCGTTGCTCGGCGTGCCCAAGGCTCAGCGGAAACAAATTGAAGACCAGTATCCAGGTGGCCTGGTCAAATACATTCAGGATTGCGTCGAGGGCGTGTGTGCCAAATTGCCCATGAAAGACAATTACTTTTGGCGCGTCTACATGGACGGAAAGTACACTCGCGAGTGTTGTCCGGAGTATTTGAAAGAAGAAAATTTCAATGCGTTACGAGACGGTGGGCTGGAACGACTTTCTACTCATACGGATTCCGTTCAAGGATTCCTTGAAAAGTTCGATGGAAAGATCTCACGTTTCATTCTGCTGGATCACATGGATTGGCTTTCCGATCACTTCTTCCCGTATCTGGAAGCTGAGTGGCAAGCGATCGTGGAAAAGGCGACGCCCGATGCCCGAATTCTGTGGCGAAGTGGCGGCTTGCGAACTGACTTTATCGATGACGTTCACGTTACCACCGACGGCAAGATGAGCAAGGTGAACGACATGCTGACCTACAATGTCGACATGGCAGATGACTTGCACCAAAAGGATCGTGTACACACCTACGCCAGTTTCTATATTGCCGACTTGTCAGCGTAGATTTAGTCCGCGTTTGTTTTTCACCGAGTCATGCCTGACCAGCACCCCCGGTCGGGATGTTGTTGACTGCAGATAAAGTTTTCATGCCATGGGTTTTCGTCAAGATTTACGAGTGCTGTATCACATGGCATTTAGCCGTGGACACAAAGGTGGTACGCACGCTGAGCGGATGGAAAGTTTCTACGGTGCTCAGGCAAAAGACTACGATGACTATCGCAAGCGATTGTTGACCGGGCGTGAAGAGATGTATCGAAGCGTGCCCGTGCCGGAAAACGGCGTCTGGGTCGATATGGGCGGTGGCACCGGTTGGAACATTGAGAACCTGGCCGATTCGATCGATCAACTCAAACAGGTGTATGTCGTTGACCTGGCGGAATCGTTGCTGGATGTCGCCAAGGACCGCTTTCAGCAACGAGGCTGGGAAAACGTGACGACGTGTGTCGCCGATGCTACCCGCTTCCGACCCCCCGAAGGCCAGGCTGATGTTGTGACTTTCTCATATTCTTTGACCATGATTCCAGATTGGTTTGCGGCGATCGATAATGCATTGGCGATGCTGAAACCGGGGGGAGTGATTGGGATCGTGGACTTTTATGTCTCCAGAAAGTTCCCCACTGAATCCCTGCAACGGCATGGTTGGTTCACGCGTACATTTTGGCCAAATTGGTTCGCAATCGACGGGGTCTATCCTTCTTCAGAACATCTTCCCTACCTGCAAAACCGCTTTCTAAGCGATGGTATCATGGAGGCAAAATGCAAGATTCCATATATGCCATTTGTCAGGATGCCCTACTACCAGTTTATCGGCAGAAAGCCTGAACAGGCCACTGAACGCCAGATTTCCGAGCAGAGTACGTCCCTGGAATTGGGTAGAAACTGATCTCAAGCCTATCTATACTTTATGTACTCGACGAATGACGATGGCGGATGTGATTCACCGGGGGGAAGATGGCAAACAAGGCGCGATGTAATCGTGCGCTACAACAGGTGTTTCGTGGGAACGGAATTATCTTAGCCAACATAATTGCTCCCTTGGGAAGGTTACGCGCACCTACGGCGGTTGCGTGTCCGAATTACATGGTTCACGTCGAATTATCTCGATGGAGCAGCAATGTCGGATTCAAGAACAAACGACGAAGAGTTGATCAAGCAACTGGTAGATGGAGAGCAGTCTGCCTTGGCGAAACTGTTCGAGCTTAATCGATATCGATTGCAACGAATGATTGCGGTTCGTATGGATCAGCGTTTAAAAGGGCGTGTTGACGAAGCGGATATTTTGCAAGAAGCGTTTATGATCCTTTCGAAAAAGATCGATTCGTATGACACAAATATGTCGCCATACGTTTGGATGCGTTTGACCGTTTTGGATCAGTTGATTGCCGAGCACAGAAAACATATCAGGGCCGGGAAGCGTGATGCCCGTCGCGAAGTTTCGATTTCGCAAAAAGTCGGAGATGAATCTTCGACCGAATTGGCGGCGACTCTGGAAGCCAACGATACATCGATCCGCGGAAAAGTTGCTACTCTGGAAGTGACGAAACACATCCGTGACACGTTGAGTCAGATGGATGAAAAAGATCGCGACATTATCATTATGCGAATATTCGAAAATATGTCGAATACTGAAGTCGCCGAGATACTCGACCTGACACCTAATGGAGCCAGCAGCCGGTTTTCCCGTGCTCTGGAGCGACTTCAGCGAGAGGTGTTTAGCGATCGCTCCCCAGACGAATCCCGGTTTTGATTTTGGGAGAGAGCCTGCTGACTGGTTCAGCTTTTCTCGCACTAACGTTCACACTCCCGCATCGACCCGTCGCCGAAAATTTAACTACCGCGCGGTCATGGGCTAGTCGTTCGGCAACTATAAGCGATGTGAATCAACATTCGTGAGCACGGCACCCATGTTTGGAATGTCTTTAACGGTCGCCAGTCCGCTGGGGGCGCCTCCACAACGAAGCCTTGGCTTTTCTGGGGATAGCACGCCGCAACGGCCTCCGATGGTCAAAATTAAAGGAACTTTCTGAATTGTTCCGTTTTTGTTGCGGGCAAGCTGATGCAACGACGGGTAGGTAAGGAGAGAGAGTGGCACAGCACCTTCGATTTTGCACCATGAGAATCTGTGTCAAAGACGGTTTTACGATAACAGCCCAGCGAATCAGGCTACTTGCGTTCCCCCCTGATTCTCGAGACTTGCCAGATTCGCTGGGTGCGTACACGCCAGCCTCGTTTTTCGACGAGGCTGGCTGTTTTCTTCCAAGGATTGCCTTCCATGATCAGTCTACCCGTGCGCGCTTTTGCGATTTTCAGTATCACAATAGGCTCACTTCTTGCTGCGAAAGTCGCGAGTTCCGAGATCTGGATCAACGAATTTCAATTCAACAACATCGGCGATACCAATGAATTTGTTGAGATCGTTGTGACCAATGCAGCGTTCGCCCCGCCGGATCTTGCGGCCATCACGGTGGAGTTGCATGATTCGACAGTTGCAGGTGGTACTCTGTATGATTCCGTGACCTTGGACGACGAATCGATATCCGTGACATCGGATGCATTTGCATCTTATTTCGTCTGGAACCCAGCCGAAATTCGCAACAATGCGATCAATGGAATTGCCTTAATTGACATCTCAACCGGTTCACGGATGTTCATTTCCTGGGATGGCACGTTCACGGCTCAAGATGGATTCGCCGGGTCGGCCAGTCTGACCTCGCAGGACGTTGGGTTTTCGCAAAACAGTTCGACACCAACCGGGCAGTCAATCGGCTTGATCGGAAGAGGATTAACATTTGCCGATTTCTCCTGGTCTGCTCCCTTGATCTGGACCGAGGGCGCGGTCAATGAAGGACAGTCATTCGGAGAAGCTGTGCCGGAACCGGGCACTCTTGGCTTGGCAATGCTTGGCACGGTCGCATTAATCACTCGACGACGACGGGCTTAGTCTGAGTTTAGCGGTAATCGAAATGCGGCGTATCCTGCAATCCGAATACGCTGAAAGATCTTAGCCGCGAGCGATTCCGGATCAGCGAAGTTGTTGAATCGCCTGCAGCGCGCCTTGATGGTTGCTGTTGAGCTGAAGTGTCGTCAGGAACTGATTGCGAGCTTCCTGTCTCTGTCCCAATTCCAACAGGACTCGTCCCAACTGGTACCGCCCTTCGGCGTATCTTGGAAAACGACGTACTAAATCGACAAGCAATCGGTGAGCCAGAGCGTTCTCTCCTGCCGAAGTTAACACTCTTCCCAAACTTGTTTGCATCGCTGCTCGACCCTGCGATCTGGCGGGTAAGGCAGCGAGAGCTTTTTCGTAATACGAACGGGCCTCCGACAAATTCGATTGAATTTCGTACATCCGCCCCATGCGATACAGTGCTTGTGGGTGACTAGCCTGAATTTCGATCGCACGTTCGTAACTGGCTTTTTCCCGGTCGATGTCGTTTTGAGTGCTGTAAACCATTCCTCGGTTGTAGTGTGCGTTCGCGTTTTCGGGTTCCAGTTCGATGGCGCGATCCAGGTAGCCAGCCGCCTCCTCGAATTTCCCCAGACGAATCAACGACTGAGCGGCATTGATGTTCAAGGCCACGTTATCCGGTTTGATCTCCAAAGCGGCCAGGAAATAATTCGCAGCCTGCTGGTTCTTGCCTTGAGCGTCGTAAACGAGAGCCAGTTCGTTGTTAACACTGGCCGATTCAGGGATCTGTTTCAGAGTATCCTTAAACACCGTCTCTGCCTTGGCGAACTGTCGTTCCTTGAAGTAGTCCTTGCCCAATTGGATCAGCGCCGAAGTTTCGACTCGTTCCATTCGTTCGTTGACATCCGTATCGGGCAGGTCCAGGAAGGTGCCAGGAAACGAGGCCGAACGAACGTAACGCTCATGCAAACTGAGATCTTTCTGATCGGCATCGGCCAACAATGTATCCACGTCGACCGTGCCTTTGTAGATCGTATTCAAACGGCCGTTACGGTCGATTAGAAAACTGGTGGGCATCGGCAATGGTTGTTCCAGTTTGATCAACGCTTTGTGCATACGTTCGAAGTCGCCGACCAATGTCGCGGTAGCCATGCCCGAATCAAACGAGAAGTTCATTCGGCTAGCCATTTCAGCCGATTTTTTTCGAGCTTCCGGCAGTGCCTGCAGGTCGTCAATCGACAAGGCCAACACCTTGATGCCTGCCGCTTTCAATTCATCATACCTTTCCACGAACTCGTTCAACTCTTTGACACAAGGGACGCAGGTGGTTGACCACAAATTGACCAACACCATCTCCTTTTCATTTCGCTGGAAGGTTTGACTTTCCCCGGTCATGTCCGTGTATTTCAACTCGGGTGCCGGGAATCGATGCAGCAATGGAATGCGTGTCGTCAGATCGGTCGGCAGGATTTTGGTGGGGCTGGACTTGAATTCAATGTTCTCCAATCGATTGTCATCAATGACCGCTGATCCCGTCCCTTGCACAATCTTGTAGCGTTGATTTGGTTCGAGTGTTTCAAAGGTCTCGATCGTTCCTGCGCGGTTGGGCCATTGCACTTGCACCTTGGCGATTTTCGCACCTTGCCCTAAACCAAAATGTAACCAGCGAGATGATTGCGAAAGGAATCCGTCAGTCGCATACACCGACTTCACCAGCTGTACCGGTTGTTGTTCGTCATCTGATTCCAGAGTAACGGTGACCCGAGCGTTGATGGCGTCACGATTGGTGTCTGTTCCGTTACCTTGCAAAAGGATTCGTAACGAGTCATTGGTCCGGGGCGCGTTGTTGCGCATGAAGCGAAGCCGGGGAGCATTTCGGTTGGTCAGCAACAGGTCCAGATCGCCATCGTGGTCCAGATCGACTCGTGCTGCTGCCTGACCATCGTCTGCAAAGTCCAGGCCGGAGATTGCAGAGACCGTCGCAAAACGTCGGCCGGCCGATTCGCTGCTGAGCGTATTCAGGAAGCAACAGTTACGTTCATTGCCGCTCATGGAGCGACCTTGCAACAGCATTTTATTCAGGCTCGCTGACTGTTCGCTTTCGCTGATTTGCAGGGTAGGAACGCTTTGGTCTTGATTCAGTTGTTCGTTTGATTTCGACAAAACTTGCCGCCAATGGAAACTTCACAAATCACCAGCATCACTGGCCGTGATGTATCCGTTGTTTACAAACAGGTCCTCCCAGCCGTCATTGTTGACGTCCAGGAACAGCGAGCACCAGGCCCAGCGTCCCATGTTCACGGCGGCTTCCATGCTGCGATCTTCAAACTTGACGATCTCGTTTTCACCGTCCTTCGTTGAAACGCCGGTGTTGCGCAGCAAAGTGTTGCCTCGGGCATATCGCTGGAATCGTTTCTTGACGCCATCGTCCTTGGCTTTGAATTGATCCTGGAAAGTGATGCGGTTGCCGGCGTACGAATACATGTTGCTGACATACAAGTCCATCCAGCCATCGCGATCGTAATCGCCCCAGTTCACGGACATCCCGAACGAATCGTCGCGAGCGTCAGCTGGTTCAGCGATATCTACGAAGCGGACCGTGCCATCCTCCGCCATATCGTTGCGGTAAAAATTGTTCCATCCAAAGTCGTTGCCGACATACATGTCGAAGTCACCATCCTTGTCGTAATCTTCCCAGCCCACGGAATAGGTGCGACGACGGTTGTTGACCATCAGTCCAGACGACTCGGTGACATCGCTAAATTCAAATTTCTCAGCGTTGGAATCGTTGTGCAGCAGAATATTAAGACCGCCGTCATCGAACCCTTCCAGTGATTCGGTCAACACGACGTTTGCGGCAGTCGTACCGGTACCCTGTTTGGAATAGGCACCGACATGGATATCCAGAAGTCCATCCAGATCGTAGTCCGTGGCGGACAGCGACCAGATTTCGTCTTTGCATTCGATCGCCTTCTGTACCTGAAACGTTCCCGAACTATCACCCATGGCCAGAATTAGGTTGGGCGACATGGCAACTGCGATGTCCTGATGTCCATCGTTGTTCAGGTCAGCAATCAGGGCCGTGCTGCAATTCTGCAACCAATCCACGCCGGATTCCCGAGTGGCATCCTTGAGAGTGCCGTCTTTTTGCTGCAAAAACAGCAAGTTGGGCAGTCCGGATTCCTGGCAAAGATAAACATCCTCCAGTCCATCACCGTTCACATCGCCGACGGCGATTCCATTGTTAGCCAACAGCAAAAAAGTATTGTGGACCTGCTGCCGATTTAACCAGTGAGGGTACCCTCGCAACAACTGTTCCTGAAAACTCTGATTCGCTCCCAGGACCGATTCGGTGCAATCCGAGAACATTGGTTGATCGTCCAGGTCGCATGACTCGTAGCGAGTCAAACGAATGCTTTTCATGCGAGGCTTGGCATCGGTGGTCCAGTCGCATTTCCATACGGCATTCACTTCGCGGAGACCGTCGCTGGTCGCGCCGAGTGCCTCCAGTGTTTGATGAGTCGTGATCGTTGACGAGTTTTTTTCAACGCGGAAAACTTTCAACTTCAACCGCAAGTTCTCGCGGTCAACAAACGGTTCCGCGAACTTTGCCAACTCGTCGGCCAACACCCCCGCGCCCTGCCCTAACATTGGCCCTGGCATCTCCAAAGGTTGGCCGTCTTCGGCATACACGGAATTTCCTCTGAGGACCGTCAAATGCTCATTCGAAAATGCGGTGATTAATTCAGTGGGCTGAATCGGATACACGGCTAGTTCGTCAGTGACCAGATGCCCAATGGCCTTGGCGTCCAGTGATTTGGAACTGGCTAGTGTCTTCTTGATCTGATTCAATTGGCTGGTGACCTGATCGGCAGCGACCTCAGTATCCCAGCCGTCGGTCGCTGCATTGTCCAGCGAATACCATACGTTCTCTTGATCCTCGACCGTCTTCCAGACTCGACCACTTGTTGCAGCGTCATTCGTTGAACGCGCTTTGCCGGCACCCGTATCGACACCTGCGGATTTCTGTTGACTGTTGTCCTGACTGGCAATGCTTGAATCGGGATCGGTAAGATCCGGTTGGTCGGTTGGCTGCAATACGTACCAAGCGAAGCCAGCGCAAGCCAACAGAAATGGAACCAGGATCATCAATAGCGTGGAGCCCTTCAGATCCTTGCGTTCGGATTTGGGCGCGCCCTTTCCAGATCCGTCGATCGGACGATTCCGCTGGGAACTTTTAGAAGGTGTGGGCTGCTGACCTTGCGACGATTGGTTTGCCCGATTTCTGGTCTTGGAACGCTTGGGTTTATTGCCTGACATCAACTGCCTCTGAACTCTGGTGCGTAATCCTGAATTTTAGTCGATTCCATTGCGAAATGTTAGTTTTGAATCGTACGGCCGGACCAAATGAGATCGTTATTGGTCGGATTTTGGAGCAGCAGCGGATGCAACATCACCGAATTCGAACGAATTTCCGGCCGACCTTTCCAATCTGTTACCAGGAATCGGAACGGAACAAACACGTCGGTCACGAGGCAAGAACAATCATTCAAAAGTGTGCTTGGTCCCGCCAACTTCTGCCGCCGACATCGGGCTGTAGCAAGTGACGCATGGAATGATTTTCACGGCTGCAAAAATACCCTATCTTCGCGCGCCAAAGTTTGAGTGTAATTCTTCAAAAATCTAATGCCCTCTTGACCACAACATATGGGGTCGTTGAGTATTTCCTGGCTCGCGCGAAAACAGGCGAAAATGGATCGGATTGCCAATCGGAAAACCTTGCCAAAAACTGGTTCCAGGCTACAAAAAGCTGTGCTTTGAAAGATGCTGGCAGTCTAAAATAGCATGGTACGCAAGCACAACATTTTGTGTTGACACTGTTTTGGACAACGATATATTGGGCCCCACTGCTGGAGAGAGGTAAGCGAGATACGGATGGTTTGAGCGACTTAACTGGCGTCATGATGACGTTTGGTTGAGCGACCAAATGGGGGGTCCTTCGCACGCTATTCTCTTTGCGGGAGGTCAATATAAGGACAACATCGTTCCGGGAACTTGAGAGGGTTTCCAGATCCTTCTAAACAGAACTGAGCAGGTATGGAAGCCTCCGTCACCAATAGTTGCTTGGCATGGATCGCCTAGACAGATGTCCTTTTGACCAGTCGTGTCACCCGAAGCCATTTCAATGGGTCTTCGTCGACATGGCGACCGACAGATTGTGACTTGCGGTGGACACGTGTCCGCTGATGGAGCGATCAACGAAGGAATGTTGAAAGGAAGCAAAATGCTTGAAGTATCCAAAGGTAACCAACAGGCAAAAAACACAGAGGGTGAAAAAGCCGTGCAAACGCTGGTTCAAAAACGCGATGGGCGACTGGTTCCATTCCGGGCTGACCTGATTCTGGCAGCGATCGGCAAGGCGTTTTGTGCAGAGCACGGTGTCATCGATACGACAGAACTGGATGTGGCATTGCAGGACAAGATCTCTGCGATGACCAGCGAGATTGTGGCACGAGTCCAGCCACGTGCGGCGACTGAGACAGGAATTGATGTAGAAGGCGTTCAGGACGAAGTCGAGCGAGAGTTGATGCGGAACGACTTTTACTCGGTCGCTCGCCGTTACATTCTTTATCGTGAAAGCCAGGCTCAACGCCGTGAGCAGCTGGTTGGCGAAAACATGGTTGCACCGGATTCGACTGGTCCTGCCATGCAGGTAGAGGTCGACGGCGAGATGGAAAATCTCGATCTGGTTCGCCTGGAAAAGCAGCTGAACAAGGCTTGCGAAGGTTTGCCAGAATGTTCGGCAGAAGAATTGTTGGCTGAGGTTCAGCGGCAGTTCTACAACGGGATTCGCCCTGAACAGATCGCGCGAGCTCTGGTATTGGCTGCTCGCTCACGCATCGAACGTGACCCGTCTTATGACAAGGTCGCTGGCCGTTTGGTATTGAATATCATTTATCGCGAAGCCTTGGGACGTGTTGCTCACGACCAGGACTTGAACGAGCTGTACAAGCAACAGTTCAGCGAATTCGTGGCGGTGGGAATCAAGAACAAGCGACTGTCGCCGGAATTGGCCACATTCGATTTGCAGGAAATGGCTGAGGCATTGGTCCCCGAACGCGATCACCTGTTCCCTTATCTTGGTTTGCAAACCATTTACGATCGGTACTTGTTGCACGTGGATGGGCGTCGCATCGAGGCGCCTCAGTTTTTCTGGATGCGTGTCGCGATGGGGCTGGCGATCAACGAAGGGCCAAACAAGGCCGAGCGTGCTATTCAGTTCTATAACATTCTGTCGAATCACCGGTTCGTTTCTGCCACTCCGACATTGTTCAACTCGGGAACTTTGCATCCTCAATTGAGCAGTTGTTATCTCAGCACGGCTCAGGATGATCTGGAGGATATCTTCAAGGTCATCGCCGACAACGCTCGCTTGTCCAAGTGGGCCGGTGGATTGGGCAATGACTGGACCAACGTGCGTGCCACCAACTCGCACATCAAAGGCACCAACGGTCAGAGCCAGGGAGTTATTCCGTTTCTGAAAGTCGTCAGTGACACAGCGGTTGCGGTTAACCAGGGTGGCAAACGAAAAGGTGCGGTTTGTTCGTACCTGGAATCGTGGCACCTGGACGTGGAGGAGTTCCTGGACCTGCGTAAGAACACCGGCGATGATCGTCGACGTACTCACGACATGCACACAGCGAACTGGATTCCCGATCTGTTCATGAAGCGAGTGATTAACGAACAGCCGTGGACATTGTTCAGCCCGGACGAGACACCCGACCTGCACGACCTGGTCGGCGAAGCGTTTGAAACACGCTATGTCGAGTACGAGCAAATGGCCAAAGAGGGCAAGCTGCGTTTGACGAAAGAGATTGAGGCCAAGGATCTTTGGCGAAAGATGCTGACTCGTTTGTTCGAAACCGGACATGCCTGGGTCACCTTCAAGGATCCGTCCAACATCCGTTCGCCTCAGGATCACGCTGGCGTTGTTCACAGCAGCAACCTGTGTACGGAAATCCTGTTGAACACTTCGGCTGACGAGACTGCCGTTTGTAACCTCGGTTCCATCAACCTGTTGAAGCATGTCAACGAAAACGGACTCGACCTGGAGATGTTGGAAGAGACCGTCAACACGGCTGTCCGAATGTTGGACAACGTCATTGACATTAACTTCTACCCAACCGATGAAGCTCGCAATTCAAACTCTCGCCATCGTCCGGTAGGACTTGGGTTGATGGGTTTCCAGGACGCCATCGCGTACTCGGGAATCAGCTATGCCAGTGACAAGGCGGTTGAGTTCGCCGATCGCAGCATGGAAGCGATCTCGTACTTCGCCATCATGGCTTCCAGTCGACTGGCCGAAGAACGCGGTACCTACAGCAGCTACCAAGGTTCCAAATGGGATCGAGGATTGTTGCCGATCGATACCGTCGAGATGCTGGAACAACAACGTGGCATGCCGGTGCAAATGGATCGCAGCAGCACGATGGATTGGGACTCGGTTCGCCAACAAGTCGCCTCGCACGGTGTTCGCAACAGTAACATCATGGCGATCGCACCGACCGCCACGATTTCGACGATCGTCGGCGTGACTCAATCGATCGAGCCAAACTACAGTCACCTGTTTGTGAAGAGCAACCTTTCGGGTGAGTTCGTTCAGGTCAACATTCAGTTGGTCAACGAACTGAAAGAACGCGGGTTGTGGAGCGATGAGTTGCTGGAGCAAGTCAAGTATCACGACGGTTCGTTGTCGGACATCACCGACTTGCCCGAAGATATTCGTTCCCGATACGCGACCGCTTTCGAAGTCGATTCGAAGTGGCTGATTGAATGTGCCAGTCGTCGCCAAAAGTGGATCGACATGGGACAATCGTTGAACCTGTACATGGATCAGCCCAGCGGTCGCAAGTTGGATGAGATGTACAAGCACGCGTGGACGGCCGGTCTGAAGACGACCTACTATCTGCGTTCTTTGGGTGCCACCAAAGTCGAGAAGTCGACCGTGGACATCAACAAGTTTGGACTCCAGCCAAAATGGATGAAGAACAAGAGTGCTTCGGGCGATGTGCAAGTTTCTCGCGAAGACACAGTCGACGATTTGCCGGAACAGCAACCGGAAGTTCAGGTGAAGGCTTGCCAGATCGACGATCCGGACTGCGAAGCTTGTCAGTAAGCTGCTCGGCGACGTTCAGCAAAATCAAAATGCCCAATTGCGGTTGAGGGCAATAATCAAAAACCGCGTTTTTATATATACCTACCCTTTCGACCAATGGAATGCTAAATGGCCACAGACATTAGAGAAAACAAAGTCACGCCCGGTAAGGATGCCCGCGTCATCGCCAGCGAAAAGCGATTGATTAACTGCCACCAGGTGGACGTCAATCAATTGATGCCGCTGAAGTACAACTGGGCATGGGAACACTACATCAACGGCTGTGCCAATCACTGGATGCCGACTGAAGTTCCGATGAACAAGGACATCGAAATTTGGCGCTCCGACCAATTGACTGATGACGAGCGTTTGGTCATCAAACGCAATCTGGGATTCTTCTCAACGGCAGAAAGCCTTGTTGGCAACAACCTGGTGTTGGCCGTGTTCAAGCACATTACCAATGCCGAATGTCGACAGTACTTGCTGCGTCAGGCGTTCGAAGAAGCCGTCCACGGTCACACATTCCTGTACGTCGTTGAGAGTCTGGGCCTGGACGAAGGCGAGATCTTCAACATGTACAACGAAGTGCCTGCGATCGCTCGCAAAGACGCTTTCGAAATGGAGCTGACCAAGGAAGTCCTCGACCCCGATTTCAATACGGATACGCTGGAAGGCCAGCAAGCCTTGCTGAAGAACCTGATCGGTTTCTACTTGATCATGGAAGGGATCTTCTTTTACACCGGCTTCGTGATGATCCTGTCGTTCCATCGTCGTAACCTGATGAAAGGAATTGGCGAACAATTCCAGTACATCTTGCGTGATGAAACGATTCACCTGAATTTCGGTATCGACCTGATCAATGGCATCAAGGCCGAGAACCCCGAAATCTGGACTCCGGAATTCCAGCAACAAATGGTGGATCGCGTTCGCGAGTCGGTGGAATTGGAATTGGCTTACGCCAAGGACTGTTTGCCAAACGGTGTGCTTGGTCTGAACGCCGAGTTGTTCCGCGATTACGTGCAGTACATCGCCGACCGCCGCCTGGAACGAATCCAGTTGCCTGCCCAATACGGCAGCAACAACCCGTTCCCGTGGATGAGCGAGACGATGGATCTGTCGAAGGAAAAGAACTTCTTCGAAACCCGTGTCACTGAGTACCAATCAGGTGGCTCGCTGGACTGGGACTAGAAAAACAAACGGCCGAAAACCGTCGCCCGGTATCGATCAGATGCCGGGCTTTTTTATTGCGCTTTGCGAAGGGTGCGAGACATCTTTTTCCTCACCCCTCGCTCAGTCGCTATGCGACGAATGGTGTGGAGGATTGCAAACTACTAATGATCAGTCGCCACGCGACGGAGATTCGGTAGATTGGTGCGTAACACTGAAATCAAACGGCTGATGTTGACGATTGGAATAACATGATTGACTATCTCAAAACGATGACGGTTTTCGATTGGGTTGGAATCGTTGGATCGCTGTTGATCTGTGCGGGTTACCTTTCCGTTTCCAGGAAGTGGATGGCCGCGGATGCTCGCACCTTTCATGTTGTTAATCTTGCAGGTGCAACGTTGTTGCTGTTGTCGCTGTACTTTCGTCCTAACCCGGGCGCGATCCTGATCGAATTGATTTGGGCCTCGATTGCCATCTATTCGCTGGTCTTTAC
Organism: uncultured Pirellulaceae bacterium; assembly: GCA_964588195.1. Taxonomy (GTDB): domain Bacteria; phylum Planctomycetota; class Planctomycetia; order Pirellulales; family Pirellulaceae; genus CAJQPP01. The sequence goes on from CAZPOL010000103.1 coordinate 14,085, forward strand.
TTCGAAGGTTGCAAACAGCGAGATTTCCTAGGCTGCGAAGGCACTTTGCTTTTTGTTTTCGTGGCTGAATGACAGGACATTCAAGGCGGCTCGATTAGAATACAGGCAGTGCAGTGCTTTGCAGGTTTAGCGGTTGTATCAGTAATTCTGATCGCTGAACCAGCACGATTGTTTGAAAAAGGGCGACCCAATGTGCCCTCTATGCCGCGATTCGTCGATATTAACGGTATCAAGCAAATGCATCGAACAACGACATTGATCGAACGTACAAGCGAACATGGCGTCAGCCGAAGAAAACTCAGCGGATCACGAAGGACCGGTATCGATTCAGACGCCGGATTCCGCTCTGCGTGAGCCAGTGAAGTTGCTCAAGAGTATCGCCACGGATTTGTGGGCGGGTCGCGAGTTGGCTTGGCGAATGTTCCTCAGGAATATTCGCGGCTTGTATCGCCAATCGATCCTCGGACTGTTCTGGGCTTTCTTGCCGCCTTTGGCCAACACTGCGGTTTGGGTGATATTGCGAAATGCGAACGCGGTCGATTTGGCGGGTGGACTGGAAGTCAGTTACGCCGCCTACGTGATGACCGGGATGGTAATTTGGCAGAGTTTCATTGAGGCCATTCAGGCACCGATGCAAGCCGTGCAATCCAACCGCAACATGCTGAGCAAACTAAAGTTTCCGCGCGAGTCGATATTGCTGGTCCGCTTCTTCGAAGTCATGTTCAATCTGGCAGTCCGCACCGCCGTTTTGATTCCGTTGTTGGTCTTTCTCAATTCCACGCCATTCAATGCCGGGATGTTGTGGGCTCCGGTTCTGGTGTTGTTGTTGATTACGCTTGGGTTTGCAATCGGGTTGTTCTTGATGCCATTCGGGATGTTGTACCAGGACGTCGGGCGGACGATCAGTGTCATCCTGCCCGTCTGGATGATTCTCACACCGATCATCTATGCACCGCCCGAGAACTGGATTTCCAATCCATTGAATTATCTAAACCCGGCCAGCCCGCTGTTGTCGGTGGCCCGTGACCTGTTGGTACTCGGTTCCAGCGACTACTGGATCAACGTTTGGTTTTACGCGGCGATTGCGATTCCGATGTTGCTGGTCGGTTTGGTGTTGTTCCGTTTGTCGATTCCGGTGTTGGTGGAAAGGATCTCGACGTAACCATGAATTCCAGGCAACCGGTTGTTGAAGTCAGCCAAGTTTCGAAAAAGTATTGTCGTAACCTGAAGCGATCATTGCGCTACGGAATGTCGGACCTCGTTTCCGAAATGACAGCCAAAGGCGGTGACTGGCGCGGCAAGCTTCGCAAGGGCGAGTTCTTCGCGGTCAACAACGCCGACTTTCAAGTGCGTCCGGGCGAATGCGTCGCGTTGCTGGGACCCAACGGCGCCGGCAAGAGCACTCTGCTGAAGATGATCGCAGGCCTGTTCAAACCGGACATCGGCAAGATCACGATTCGTGGACGACTGGGAGCCTTGATCGAACTGGGCACCGGATTCAACACGATTCTTTCCGGACGAGAAAACGTCTATGTCAACGGAGCCATCCTGGGCCTCAAGAAACGCGAGATCGATGAGGTCTTTGACGAGATCCTGGATTTCGCCGAGGTGGGGCATGTGATCGATGACCCGGTGCGAACTTACAGTACCGGAATGCGATTGCGATTAGGCTTTGCAGTTGCCACACATATGAATCCACAAATCCTGTTGGTGGATGAAGTGTTGGCGGTCGGTGATGTCGGCTTTCGCATGAAGTGCTTCAACCACATCCTGAAGCTGGTCGAATCGGGAATGGCCTTGATCATCGTCTCGCACGCCATTGGGCAATTAAATCGAGTCGCCACACGTTCCATCGTAATGCACAAACACAATGTGATCTTCGATGGCGATTTTGTCGAAGGCGCGGCGCTTTACGAGAAAATTCAGCTGGAAGACAAGCCGGCCGTCAATCAAGACACTGGCGACGAAGATTGTCTAATCAGTGCGATTGAAATCGATCCGTCCAGCAAAGGCAATTTGCAATTCACGACAGGCGATTCGATCAGCGCAAAAATTGTGATCGACAGCAAACGAGTGGTGCAAGGGGCGCGGCTGCGAGTCGCTATCGAATCGGCGCGAACCGGCGTGCTGGGCGGATTCGGATCGCCCTTATCCGATTTTCACTTTGACATCCAACCGCCGCAGCGAGTTGTTCGCATCACACTTCCGCAGCTGCCATTGCTGATGGGTGGATATACGTTGAGTGCGACAGTGTACGGTCCGGAACTTGAGGACTTCATCCATCGAAGAAAGCCGGGCGCTACATTTGAAATCACGGAGCCTCGAACGGCCAGCTTCGGTATGGGTGAGGACGGAGTGGTCAGGTTCGATCATCACTGGGAACTGCTAGAATAACGAGCTGTTTGACAACGACTCGTTTTTTTCGCAGCAGACCGATGGACCTGGGTTTTCAAAACCGAACCGTTTTTATTTCAGGTGCCAGTGGTGGAATTGGCCAGGCGATCGCTCGTCAATTCCGGGCAGAGGGTGCCAACGTCATCGTTCACTATTTTCGCAACGAAGCATCAGCCAACACGTTGGTGGCCGAACTGGGTAGCGAGCATGCGATGGCGGTGCGGGCGGATCTGACCAGCGAGACGGACGTTCGCGACGCCTTTCAACAGGTGGCGGATCGTTTCGGTGATCTGCAAATGCTGGTTGCCAACGCCGGCGTCTGGCCAGAAGAACATGTGCCGGTTCATGAAATGAGTGCGCAGCAATGGCAGAGCACGATGGATACCAATCTGAAGTCCGTCTTTTTGTGCTGTCGGCAATTCATCAAGCAAGTTGTCGCCAACGGTATTGATGACCCTTCGATCGTGATGATTGGCTCGACCGCAGGTGTCTTCGGCGAGGCGGGACATGGCGACTATGCGGCAACCAAAAGCGCGCTGATCCATGGGCTGACACTGACGCTGAAAAACGAACTGGCTCAGGTTTCACGACTTGGACGAGTCAACACGGTCAGTCCGGGATGGGTGGTGACGCCAATGGCTCGTTCTTTTACGGCCGACGAAGCGGCAATCGAGCGAGCTCTTTCCACTGTCGCTTTGCGTAAAGTCGCTGCGCCCGAGGATATCGCCAACGCCGTTTCGTTCTTGTCGTCCACGTTGGTTGCCGGGCACATCACCGGACAAGCGATCACGGTAAGTGGCGGCATGGAAGGCCGTCGACTTAACTAAATAAAACGCGGCGGCCTTGTTGTCTTTTGCCACGCTGTTTGATCAAACGGCGCGAAACAAATAGATCCCGGCCATGGTGATCAGGAAGTACGTAGTCAACGTCGCAGCACCGGGATAGTCCTTGGCGACTCGTTGTCCGAAAAACAGGGCAATCAAACAGAGCGCAGAGAGTTGAGTTCCGATTAATCCGATCGTTGTCGAACCGCTGATGATCAACATCACAACCCCGACGGCACACAGGGCGCCGGCTGCGATTTCCATCACGGTCAGCACAGGCAACAGGATTCCAACGGTTCCTTTCAACGGGCTATTGGCAAAGTGCCCCGTCAGCCATTCCATGTTTCCCTTGTAATCAAAAACCTTGTCCAGACCGGATTGCAAGAACAGGATCGCCAGAAAGATCAGGCAAAGGATTTGCAGTGAGGGAACCGGTGTCAGCAAATTGGCAAAGTCCATGATTCGTTAAACTCGTTCTTCAAAAATTAAAATGTTTGCCAGTTTCCGATGATGAATTGTAGTGAGTCTTAAACAAGGTCCACTACGGGTCGTCTGGTCCAGTCTGTTTCTTGCCGAACGCTTCGCGCAACATTCGCAAGCTACGAGGAATCGCCGTCGAGTGGTCTTCCTTGCCTTCGAATTCCAGTGATATGTAACCGCGATAGTTGACGTCCTGTAGCGTCTTGGCCACATGATCATAATCAATATCCAATTCGTACCAGGTGCCGCCACCAAAATAAGTCTTGGCCTGAACGAAAACTGTTTCCGGAGCCATCATCTCCAGCTGCTCTTTGCGTCGTTCGAAAAAGTTGCCTGTGTCCATCGTCGCCTTTAACCACGGCGAGTCGACTTCCTTGAGGATTCGCAAAACGCCTTCAGCAGTTCGGCCAAGTCCCCAGTGATTTTCCAGCCCGAGCACCACGCCGCACTTTTCCGCTGTCGGTAAACACGCGGTCAGGCAGTCAACGACCCATTTGAATCCGTCGTCATCGGTGTAGCCTTCCAAAATTGGCTCGACCCCTTTGTTCGCCATCAGCTCGTCGAAACTCTTGATCGTTCGCCAGCGACC
>CAZPOL010000104.1:0-17791 GCA_964588195.1 uncultured Pirellulaceae bacterium
GCCCTGAAGATGCAACTGTCCAGACTGCGGACGCGATTACGCCCTCACTTGAAACCGTTCGTAGACGATCACCCGATTGAAAAAAAAAGCATGGACCCGATTAACAAAGCGGCCTAAACAATGAACCCTCGCAAGAATGAGCCACCCTTTCAATCCGCCGAAGACTCGGCGATCGATTCCCGCCTGCGGGACGACGCGCTGGCTCAGCAAAATCAAATTGAATGCAACGACCAGTTCGTATCACGCGTCATGCAAAAAGTCGCACAACACAAATCGGCTACGCAGCGCAGTGACCACCTGATGCGACCTTATTCAGCCGAAAAAACAACCGAAAAGACGACCGCCAAGACACCCTGTTCGGATCGTCTGATTCGCTGGGGATTCGCGGCAACGGCGATAGCCGCGGCCATTACCTGTTTGTTGGTCGTGCCATTTGAATCCAGCCAACAGCAACAGCGGCAGAAACCCCACGTTGCTGAACAAGTCTTGGCCCAAGCTGGCGATTCAGCCACGCCCCAGACAACTGCCTCGCCGCTTTCATCCGGCGACGCCAACGAAGGACTGAGTCTTGTGAATACCGGAATTGCTCAGTCGCTGCGTTCCATGCAATTCACGAAAGGACGTTTGGCAAGGTTGCTGGCGCCAATCCAGTTGGCCGCAGGCACGTCGAGTGACGTCGATGGACGTCTCGTTGAAACGCAGCCAGGAAATCAGTCGCCGCGCAGAGGACAATTCCTGGCGTTTTCTAACGAACACTTTGTCGCCGATCTTGCCAACAAGATTCTCGGGAACTAGCTGGTCGAGTTACTGCTTGAACATGCTCACGCAGGCGTGAGCATGGCACTCAAAAACCAAATTTCGGGTTCAGAATTCTTCCTCAGAACCAAACGGCGCATCCTCGCCATCCAGTTCGGCGAGCGCATTGCCAGCTGCCCGTTGCTCAGCCTCTTTCTTGTTGCCACCCCATGCGGGTGAATAGCGTTGCTGGCCAACCTGAGCGCAAATGCGGAATCTCTTGCAGTGGTCCGGTCCACTCTCATCCATCAAATGATAGGAGGGTGGCGAGCCAAATTTCCGTTGCGTGTATTGTTGCAAGGTGGATTTGAAATTCAGTTCCGCCTTCCCCTCAACAATTTTTCGAACCTCTTCGACAATGTGCTCGATGATAAATCGTCGCGTTGGATTGATTCCCCCGTCCAGGTAGATGGCCGCAATAATCGACTCGAGTGCATTCGCCACGATCGACGACGGTTCGCCGCGTGAGACCGTCATCCCTTTTCCGGTCAACAAGAAATCGTACAGCCCAAGCTTCATCCCGATTTTGCCACAGGTCGAGCGACTGACGGCGGCCGACTTGATCTGCGTCAGATCGCCTTCCAGTAAGTCGGGGTACCGCTGGAAAAGCAAATCGCAAACGATAAAACCGAGAATCGAATCGCCCAGGAACTCCAGCCGTTCATTGGAACGCAAACGATTGTTCGCTCCCGAAGCATGCGTAAGAGCCTCGAACAACAGGCTCGCGTCCTGAAATTCGTATCCTATTGCGTCCTGACAAGCATCGACCATCTCGCGATGCTCGGGCGGTACACCTGTAAAAGCCATGAATCCACAATCGAAAAACAACCGTCATTCCAAAGGCTCCCGCCGCGCGACCACCAACATCGCTGGCGACCACTTCTCTCACGACAGAGAACCGTTTTTCATAGATTTGCGGAATAGGGATGATCGGGCATGACCATTGTCGCGGTCATCAACATTGACGTTGCACGCTGCTATCCGATCACAAGACGTCGCTGGATTCGTGACAGGCCAGAATCATGTAGCTCCTGAACTCTCACGATTGCAGCAAACACATCCGCAAACCGAAGCCCCATTGTACACAAAACTCCCACGATTTTTGAGTCCCATTACGGTATCAAAGACTCGCCACCACAAAAATCGCTTGCCTGAATCTCCTGCCTCTCTTGCTTGGCCCCAGGTGAATGTTGACTTCCGAACTATCAGCTTCCGCCAACACAATCTATAATCGCCTCTTCGACTACCACCCCACTACCGCCCGAATCGATTCCCCCTCGTCACGACAAGTCGCAGCCGCAGGCTGCCTGGATAAGCCGCCTTAATGAACTCGAACCCAGCTTCAAGAATCGATCCGGAACAACGATGGTTTGTTGGAGTGGATGTTGGCGGCACGTCGATCAAACTGGGCCTGATATCCACCAACTGTCAGGTCGCCGATCCGTTAAGACTGCCCACCAATCAACAAGCAGGGCCTGAGGATGCGATTCAGAGAATTCGCGCCGCACTGCAGCCAGCATTCCAGGAACTTGGTGACCAGATTTGCGGTGTCGGATTGGGAACACCCGGTCCACTGGACACTGACAAAGGGCTGATTCTCGATCCGGTGAACATGCCCGGCTGGCGAAACTTCCCGGTTCGTGACCAGCTGTCCAAAGCACTCGAACGGCCTGTCATCTACACCAACGACGCCAACGCCGCAGCGTATGGTGAATATTGGTGCGGCAACTGGCGAGATTGCGACAGTCTCGTTTTGATCACTCTTGGCACTGGCGTTGGAACAGGCATCATCCTGCAGGGCGAGCCATTAACAGGTGCCAACGGCCAAGCCGCCGAATGCGGGCATATGTCAGTCGCCTATGGTGACACGGCCAGAACTTGCCACTGCGGTCGACCGGGTCACCTGGAGGCATACTCCAGCGCTTCGGCCGTTGCCGATTTCGCGGTGGCTTGGGCCGATGAGCACCCGGCCAGCGAATTGGCCAAACTGTTGAAGTTGCAAGGTAGCCTGTCGGCCCGCGACGTCTATGATTGTGCTCTACGACAGGATGTGACTTCGATACAGTTAATCGATCAAACCGCCGAATACCTGGCACGCGGTATCGCCAATCTTGCTCAAACCATCGACCCGCACACGGTATTGTTGGGCGGTGCAATGGACTTTGGTGGAGCCGATTGCGAAATAGGCCAACGGTTCCTTATGGCCATCCAGCAAAGAGTCCGCCAACGCGTCTTTACGCAAATCGCCGACAAAATACGAATTGAGTTCGCTTCATTGGGTGGCTCTGCCGGCTGGATTGGCGCAGCAGGTTTGGCAAATCGAGACTATGATCAGCAGCTATGAATGAGATCAGAAGCAACAAGGCAGGCGGCGGCGTGATAAACCTGGACCAGATTCGGAATTTTTGCATCATCGCCCACATCGACCACGGCAAAAGCACGTTGGCCGACCGGCTGCTGGAACATACCGGAACCGTGCAGAAGCGTCAGATGCAGGATCAACTGCTGGACGACATGGAACTGGAACGCCAGCGAGGCATCACGATCAAGGCTCGCGCGGTGACGATGCAAACGAAAATCCAGAACAAGACTTTCGAGCTGAACCTGATCGACACACCAGGCCACGTCGACTTCCACTACGAAGTCTCGCGATCACTGGCCTGTTGCGAAGGCGCTCTGTTGTTGGTCGATGCGTTTCAGGGTGTCGAGGCCCAAACGGTCGCCAACGCCTACGCTGCTTTGGAACATGACCTGCACATCATTCCGGTGATCAACAAGATTGACCTGGTTAACCAACGTGCCGATGAAGTGGCTGACGAAATGGAGCAAGTGCTAGGATTGGAAGCGACCTCATGCATCCGGGTCAGCGCCAAAGCCGGCATCGGAATCGACGGATTGTTGCAGGCGATTGTCGATCAGATCCCGTCTCCCAAAGGCGATCGCGATGCCGCGTTGCAAGCCATGGTTTTCGATTCGCATTACGACGAGTATCGAGGGGCGATCACCTATTGTCGGATGCTGAATGGATCAGTCTCCAAAGGCGACAAGATCAAGTTTCTGCGTTCCAACACAACCCACGAAGTCCAGGAACTTGGTCACTTCGAACCGAAACAAACCGCCAGCGATCAATTGAAAGCCGGCCAGGTCGGTTACCTGATCTGCAACATCAAATCTCTGGACGCCGCGCATATCGGCGACACGATCAGCACCGTTAACAATTCCGCGGAGGCCGTGCCGGGTTACGACCAACCAAAACGAATGGTTTACTGCGGCCTGTACCCATCCGATGGACAGGACTTTTCAGAATTGCGGGACGCGTTAACGAAACTGGCAATCAATGACCCCAGCTTCGAATTCGAACCGGAGGCCAGCGACGCGCTCGGGTTCGGTTTCCGCTGTGGCTTTCTTGGTCTGCTGCATATGGAGATTGTTCAGCAGCGTTTGGAAGGCGAGGCCGATGTCGATCTGATTCAAACGGCACCAAACGTCAGCTACGAAATCCTGAAACGCAACGGCGACTTGATCGAGGTGCACAAGCCTCAGGAAGTCCCGGACACGGGCGAGATCGAAGAGTTCCGTCAGCCGATCGTCCGCGTCTCGCTGATGCAACCGGAAGAGTACGTGGGCCCGGTGATGAAACTTTGCCAGGAGCGCCGCGGCATCCAGGTCAGCACCGAATACGTCAGCGCCACACGTTTGATGCTGGTTTACGACTTGCCTTTGGCCGAAGTGATTTACGATCTTCATGACAAGATCAAGAGTGCCACGCGCGGCTACGGCACGATGGATTATGAATTCAAAGCGTTTGAACAAGCCGATCTTGTCCGAGTCGATATGATGGTCAACGGAAACCGCATCGACGCACTCAGCATCATTTGCAATCGAGCTGATGCGGAACGCCGCGGCCGCGCCGTCGCTAAAAAACTAAAAGAGGAAATCAGCCGGCACATGTTTGAGATCGCCGTTCAGGCTTCTATCGGTTCGCGAATCGTCGCCCGTGAAACGGTCAAAGCGATGCGGAAAAACGTGACGGCCAAGTGTTACGGCGGAGACATCTCCAGAAAGAAGAAACTCTGGGCGAAACAAAAAGCAGGAAAGAAACGCATGAAGTCCGTGGGCTCTGTCGACATTCCACAAAAGGCGTTTATGGCCATCTTGCACAAGGGCGACGATAAGTAACGCACTCCGTCACGACTGCCAATTTTGCAGACCGTTTATGCCAGATATCCACCCACTCTGGTGACTCGGAACACTCGATTCAAACCTGTCATTTTGGCCGGAACGCCCAATTAACGGACGAAAACCGCAAAACCGGTTTTTGGGTGAGAGCGAAACCGATTGGCATTCAAATTGCATTTGATTTGTTTTGATCGTGACTCACACTTGTTTTGTCAGGTCACTCAAATCGAATTAACGCACCTCCTGGATTCGCATCCGTGAACGTTTGCCCAACACTCTTGATCACCGACGACGACGACGCAATGCGTGAGTCGCTGGGATCGTTGTTTCGGACTCGCGGCTGCAACACGTTAATGGCGGCCGACGGTCGCGAGGCCTGCGAGGTTGTTCAGACGACGGAAGTCCACCTGGTCCTGATCGATTTCCACATGCCGCGGATGACCGGCCTGGAAGCTCTTCGCAGTATCAAACAGTACAAACAGGAAATGCCCGTCATTCTGATGTCGGCTCGCCTGGACGAACAAATGTCCGACCAACTGATGGAGGCTGATGCGTTCGCCGTCCACTCGAAACCGCTAGACATCTCGCGGATCCGCCAAGACGTCTCCACTGCCTTGCAGACGATTTACAATTGGTCGATGGATTGGTAACGGGATTTGGCTTAAAATCGATCGTCGGTTACCCTGCGACTCGATTTTTCCCGCGACTCGATTATTCGCGTTGTTCTTTTTGCTTACCAAGGCACCCCAAGGCCATTCATGTTGTATCGCTCTCTCGTCACTGCCGCGCTCTTTTGTATCGTCTCTTTTTCGTCACCGCACTGGTTGTTGGAATTGCAAGCGACACCAATTACACCAGCCTGGCAAGCGACCACGACCGATCTTGATGACTTGATTAAGTTGATCAAGGAAGGCAACGACTTCCAGCAAGCGACGGCAGCTGCACAGTTGCTGGACCACGCAGACGAATACGAGCGATTCGCCATGCCACTGGCGAAGCTGTTGTTGGAACGCGACGAGTTGTTAACGTTCACGGTCAAACGAGTCGTCAAGCGATTGGGAACGAAATTGGTCGATGCGTTGAATCCCGATTTCTCAGGCTCCATGGACGAAGAGCAGTTTCGGGCGTTATGCAGCGTCATCAATGCACTTGGAGACGATTGCCGTTCATTCGAACCCAAATTGGTGCAGTTGTTGGCCACGGAAAAAGACATCTTTCGCCGCGTGGCAGCGATGTACGCGCTGACCGGGTTTTCCAAGGGCTCGCCGGACGCGATTGAACATATCCTGATCGACATGAAATATGACGACATGAACGTCACTCTGTTCGCAACTCGCCTGGTCATCAAAACGGGAGCCGCCGCCAAGCAAGCAATCCCCGCGCTCAACAACCTTTTCGAAAACGGGAACATTTCTCAACGCAGTTATGCCAACTGGGCATACGCAGCCATCGGATCAACCGACGACCTTGATGTGGTCGCGCTGACCGAGAAACAACTTGCCAAATTCAACGTGGTGGAACGAGAAAGGGCGTTGATATCGGCTGGGTTGCTGGGGGCTGACGCCAAGGACATGGAGCCAAAAATCCGCGAGATGATGGGCCAGGATTATTCAAACCTGGAAGGCCCGGGCGCCGTCGCGCTATGGAAGGTTACCGGAGAAGCCGAAGACTCGATCGATCGCCTGATTCAAGTCACCGAAGATTTTGTCGAATACGAAGTGAATGGGCCAAAATTTCTCGGGCAATTGGGACCCGCCGCCGCACCAGCCACTGATTTTCTAATCTCGCGGCTGAGTTCCGAGGACATTTCAGTGCAAATACACGTCCTGGAGGCTCTGGGAAAAATTGGGCCAGCTGCCCAGCAACACCAATCGGAAATCGCCAAGATAGTCGACGCAACCACATCGCCGGTCGTAAAATTAGTTGGGCAGGATTCTCTGACTCTTATCAACGCGACAGAAACTTCTACTGACGATGAAGCATCTTCCAACGGCAACGATCAATAATCGATCAGTCTGCTGCGAATAGGGAACTTTCGGGAACTTTCGCCAATCGCGAGCGTCAAAATCTCATTGGCCGTCGAAAAGATCGAACTCGCTCTTCTGTATGGCAAGAAAACTGGCTGATTCCTGTTTATTGTGAGAGATCATTCGCATGAGAAGCTTGATTCTGACAACGATCGTCACAGCATTGTCGATTTCATTATTCACATTGGGCTGTTCCAATTCTGCAACCGCCAACCAGGACGCGGAAGTACCAGCGGTATTGTTCCTTGGCAAATCCGAAATCGCGTTCCAGGAACAGGACGGTAAAGAACGGTGGCGATTCAAGTCTGACGGCGACGGCGATTTCTTTCGGGCGACCGGAAATCATTCGCGAGTCCAGGCCGATGACGAACTGCTGCTGGTTTCGACAACGACATCTCTGATCGCACTCGACATCACCAACGGTCATAAACACTGGTCGTACAAACTGCCCAAGCCTTCCCGAATTGCTGCCTGCATCTCAATCACAATGACTGACAATCAAGTCATTGTTGCCATGGATCAAATTGGTGCTCCATTGGTTTGCCTCGACAAGAAAGATGGAAGCGTCCAATGGCAGTACCCACCGGATTCATCCAGCATTCAAATCGGGTTCGGTCAGCTGCTGGTTGATGAAGGCAACGTGCTGTTTCACGCTACGATTTCCAGAGATGGTCGAAGCGGTTACGACACCGAAAATCAGGCAGTTGATCTGGCGAGTGGCGAATCTGTCGAATGGTCGGACGATTTTGCAGACCCGCAACAATCGACCCCAGCTCCCGCGATGCGTGCTGTGTTTGGTGGTGAAGCGGATGTCCCAATTGCCGAAAACGATTCGTTCATTGGAATTCTCGAATCAACGTCCGGTACGTATGAACTGCAGCGTCCAGACTTTTTTACCGATCGGCCTCGTTTTCAGTTTCATGATTTTGATGCGGGGCAATTCCGCGAAATGACCGGCAAACGAGTCAAGATCCGCGGGGAAATTACCACGATCCAGGAGAGCATGCCGCCGATCATCAACGTTAAGGTCACCAGCATCAAATCGCTGGAAGACTAGATTTTCGGGCGGCCGTTTTCTAGTGGCCGTTTTCTAGTGGCCGTTTTGGTGTTAGCCGACGAAAGTCACGGTTGCACATTAGAGAACCGTGGCTATCGCCGACTATCGCCAAAGCGGCTGATCTGGAATTGAGTCTTAACTGACCAACAGCGCACAAAAAAAAACCCGCCATGTCTGACGGGTTGATGATTTGATTTTTCTTGAAGCACCGAAGTGATTACTCGGCCTTGGCTTCCTCGGCAGGAGCCTCTTCGGCAGCCTCGGCTGCTTTCTTCTTCTTGCCGTACTTGCCAGCGAACTTCTTGCGAAACTTCTCAACGCGGCCCAGCGTGTCAACGAATTGCTGCTTACCGGTGTAGAACGGATGCGAGGCACTGGAGATATCGACGTAGACAACCGGGTATTCGTTGCCGTCTTCCCACTTGGCGGTCTCGTCACTGGTTTTGATTGTCGACCGGGTCAGCACGGAAAAGTTGGCGGACTTATCGGTGAAAATCACCTGCTTGTAATCAGGATGGATATCAGATTTCATCGTTATTTCTTCTTATGTTTTGGGTGGATCGGAATAGATCCCCTATTGGAAAGCACCAGTCTAGCGACTGAGTGACGGCTGACCAAGGGCCTTTTCCGACGGTTTTCGTCGGTTTCAGGCAACCCGGCTGGCCGTGATTTCGTAACTATCGACCAGCGAGCGAAGAATGGCCAGCTTACCCTTCCGCATCGCCACTCAATTGCAAGATTGCCCGGCTAAACAACCGGCAAGCGTGGCGAATTACCCGCTCGTCGACATCGAAATGCGGCGAGTGCAAATGGGCGGTGCCTCGGCTGCCGTTGGCCGATCCGACCCGTACCAGACTGCCGGGAATCTGCGTTTGGTAACAAGCGAAATCCTCGCCCCCAAGACTCGGTTCCACTTCGCTAATGCACTCTTTCCCGACGATCACTTCCGCCACCGAACGCAGCAAACCATTGGTTTCCGGGCAGTTGTCGACCGAAGGGATACTGACGCCGGGCACAAATTCAATCTTCACACCCAGAGAATCCCCGATCGTGACGGCAAGATTGGCCAGCTGTTTGAAAACGCGATCTCGTACCCCCGAATCGAAACTGCGCAACGTTCCTTTGATCTGAACATCGGTTGGAATCACATTGGCCGAATGTCCGCCTGCGATCTGGCAGAAGGACAAGACGGTCGAGCGGCGAGGGTCGGTCATTCGCGGTACCGAGCCGTAGGCGGCGTTGATGAATTGAGCGGCAGCGAAAACCGGGTCGGCCGTTTCATGAGGCCGAGCTCCGTGCCCGCCGGGCCCATGAAACTTAACCAGAATCTCATCACAACAGGCCGTTTGCGGTCCATCCCGAAATCCGAAACAGCCAACTTCGCGAGCCGGGTCGACATGCAGAGTAAAGATCCGGTGGACTCCCTGCAACGCGCCGGCGGCAATCGTCTCCGTCGCGCCCTCGGCCACTTCTTCGGCAGGTTGAAAAATCGCTCGCACGTTCAATCCATTTGCCATGCAGTTGTTTGAGAGCAAATGCTGCAGCGTATCACAAACCGCCAGGACCACTGTGGCGTGAACATCATGACCACACGCGTGCATCACACCTGGAACCTGACTCCGAAACGGGACGTCGGTCAGTTCATTAACGGGAATGGCATCAATGTCACCACGTATCGCAACCAACGGCAGACTATCGTTTTGGCCAATGTTCGCGAATCCGCCTCGCTGGCGAGGTCCGGCAGTAAGAGTCAGTCCGATTTCGGTCAACTGCTTGCCGATAAAGTCCGTCGTCTCGGCTTCTTGCCACGACAATTCGGGGTTGGCGTGCAAGTGTCGCCTCCATTGGCACCAGGTATCGAATCGAGATTCGATAAATTGATCGATGGTGTCAAAAGATCGCACCAGCAGTTCTTTCCGCATATGGCCCATGGATTTTTGTCAGCTTTGCGTCGTTGAGAGTAGTAAAACGCGGGGTTACCGCGAAATCGCGACGCCGGGTTAGAATCGACAGTCTAGCCAAACCTGATCATTCTTACCACAAAACACCCTCAAAATCGGCGAGGATTTCAACAGCTGGAACTTCGATCATTTGACTCAGCCACGATCTTGATAAAAATTGAACATCTTCCACCGCCCAACCGTGTTTGTTTTGCATCATGTTTTATCCAGCGCCCGCTGATTGAATGCGGGAATCCTAATGTCGCTAAAAGGAAAACTTCTGATCGCCGAACCTCGCCTGCCAGATCCAAACTTTTTCAGGTCGGTCGTGTTGGTGATAGAGCACAACAAGGAAGGGGCATCGGGCCTGATTCTGAACCGGCCTACCGGCGTTCAACTGTCGGACATCTGGAGCAAGGTTTCACCAAGTTCGCTCGGTCGAGACGAAACGATCTTTGTCGGTGGTCCCGTCGACGGGCCGTTGGCTGTCTTGCACGACCAGTGTCAGTACTCGGAACAAAGACTGCTGGACGGACTGCACCTGTCCATGAAGCGACAAAACCTTACTCCCTTATTGGGGGATAAGACGGCGCAAGTACGAGTCTTCAGCGGATATTCTGGTTGGGGACCCGGGCAATTGGAAAACGAAATGGGCGTTGGTGGCTGGCTTACCTGGCCTGCCCAGTCGGAACATGTTTTCATTGACTCCGAATCGGTTTACAAAACTGTTTGCAACGATTTGGGGCTGGAAATCGTTTTCGGAGACGCCAAGCCACGACATTGCTCGGCAGATCCCGGCTTGAATTAACGTTCCATGAATGGCATGGCTTTTTCCATGCGAAATTCTCGACCGCGCCCGAAACGGATTCCGTCCATTCGGCAAGTTGCGTTTCCCAAATCGATGACGCAAGTTTAAGATACGACATTACAAAATTTACGTATTCAAAATGGCGCACCCTTTGTCAACGTGGCCTCTGCCGCGCCATTCGCAGATTGCGATTTCTACGAGAACCTTGATCGATGCCGAACCGAACCATCGCAATTGGAGACATCCACGGATGCGTTGATGCTCTACGGTCCCTGCTGGCCGTCATCCAACCCGATTCAACAGACACCATCATCCCGCTGGGCGATTACATCGACCGAGGCCCAAACAGCGCCGGTGTCATTAGCATCATGACCGAGTTGATTTCGGTGTGCACCTTGATTCCGATTCTTGGCAACCACGAAATCATGATGAACAACGGGCTGAAGAACCGTCGCGAGTTCGAATTCTGGATGTTCAACGGCGGCAAGCAGACTTTGCAGTCCTACGGCGGCGACATGAACAACATGCCAATGCATCACCGTACGTTTATCAATTTCTGCAAACCATACCACGAGACGGACACGCATATTTTTCTGCACGCAGCCTACGACCACATGCTGCCGATGCAACAACAACCCGACGACCTGCTGTTTTGGACTCACATTGACGAGCGGTTTATGCCAGAGCCGCACATCTCGGGCAAGACCGTCATTTGTGGTCACACGCCCCAAAGCGAAGGTGACATTGGCGATCTCGGTCACATCAAGATGATCGATACGTTTTGTTACGGCGACAAATGGCTGACGGCTTACGACGTTGATACTGGCGAGTACATTCAGGCGCGAACAGACGGGATGCTGCGAGCCGATCGGGCCGAGTTCAAACTAACGGGTAAATCCACGTCTGTTGCAGTCGGCGACTTGCCCGAATCGTTGCAGGTCAGTCACAAGGAATGGCCGTTCACCGAATCGTCGCCCTCGGAATTGGAACTCAATGGCGAACAATTCCAACAGCTAACTCAAATTGTCGGCGAGCGGCTGAGCGAACACCTGGACACACTCGACCAGCAACCGTCCAAGAACTCGCCGCCCACCGATGACGTGATTGAGAAGCTGGTCGAAGAGATCAGCCAACCGATACCTCGCGAACCTGCCAAGCTGAACACGTTGCTGGACAGTCTTTTCAACGACTACATCCCGGTCAGCTTTAACACGCCCGGTTCCGGCTACCTCGCTTACATTCCTGGTGGTGGTCTACCGGAATCGACTATCGGAGATCTGATTGCGGGCCTGACCAATCGGTACTCGTCGGTCTGGCAAGCTGCACCGGCGATGGCGCAAATTGAATCGACCGTCGTTCGCTGGTTCTGCGACATGATCGGCTACCCGACCAACGGCGGTGGATTCCTGACAACCGGCGGATCGATTGCCAATCTGGGTGCCGTGATCGCTGCTCGAGTCAAAACGTTGGGCGATGATTTTCGACTCGGTCGCATCTACACTTCCAACCAGGCACATCATTGCGTCAACAAAGCGGCGTTCATGGCCGGATTCCCGAAATCCAATTTGCGAACAGTGCAAGTCAACGAAGATCAAACGATCGACACCGAAGCACTGCAGAAAATGATCGACTCGGATCGCGCGGCAGGTTTCCAGCCGATGATGGTGATTGCCAACGCCGGCACAACGAACACCGGGGCGGTTGATGACCTGATGGCATTGCGAAAAATCTGCGATTCGGAAAACACGTGGATGCATGTCGATGCAGCCTACGGCGGATTTTTTATGCTGACCGAAACGGGTAAGCAACAAATGAAAGGGATCGAATCAGCCGACTCGGTCGTGCTTGATCCACACAAGGGCTTGTTCTTGCCTTACGGCACCGGTTGCTTGCTGGTGAAGAATCGCGAGGACTTGTTGCCCGCCTTTAGCTTCACGTCCGAGTACATGCCGTCCATGACAGGAGACCGACATCGGGAGGACTTTTGCGAAATCTCTCCCGAGCTATCTCGAGACAATCGCGGCTTAAGAATCTGGTTGCCGCTGAAACTTCACGGCATCGGGGTGTTTGAAAAACTGCTGCAAGAGAAGCTGGACCTTACAAATTGGGCCACCGCACGACTCACCGACATTGGCCAGCAAATTCATGAGCAACACGAAAGCGTCACGCTGGACATCGTCGCGCCGCCGCAGTTGAGTATCGTGGCATTTCGATTGAACGAATCGGATCGCGACCTTCAGCAAAACAACGAATTGAACCGTCGCTGGCTGGAAGAGATCAATTCAGTAGGCGACGTCATGATGACCGCCACGACATTGGACGGAATGTATGTCCTGCGAATCTGCGTGCTCAGTTTTCGAACTCACATCGATCGCATGCAAAAAGCCTTGCAGATCATCAACAACGCCGCGGCGCGCGTGCTGGCCGAATCGCCAGCAGCAAGTTAACGATCGTCCGGTGGTCTTGTCACGCAGCGCGTCGTGCATCGTTCGTGGCACTCAACCCAACCGGTTGCCCGGCAAACCTTTCGGCCACAATCGACGTGCACTTCTTTGCACCCAAACGATCATCGACCAGGCAATCCGGATGACTGTCGACTGTTTCGACGACCTGGAACCCGACGGTGCCTAACATCGCCTCCAGGCACTCGACCGAAAAGGCCCACCATGCTGTTCCGATTACATTGTCACGAGAAGGCATGAAGCTGGCCGAAGGTTGATTCTTCTTTCTGCGGAACCGCGAGCGTTTTTGTGTGGCCTGGTTCGTGATCACGATTCGCTCTTTGCAAAGCCGTGAAGCCGAGTAGATTGCCTGGAATGGATCTCGCAAGTGTCCCAAAATCATTCCCAGGAAGACGGTATCAAAATTGCCAAGTTCCACAGGCAGCTCGTAGACACTTCCGTAGTACACGCGTGCCTTCGAATTCAATCGCTTGTGCAAATACCAGTAGGCGTTCTGCAATCGCTGATGTCCTTTGACTCGTTTTGCCAGCGTCACTTCTCTTGTCTCTTCCAATGCGAAGTGCGGAACCAGATCCCAGTTGGCCGAAGTCGGCATGTCAAACGAAACGACATCCGCGCCACGCTTCTCCATTTCGAATGTCAGGAAGCCGGACGCTGTGCCAATGTCCAGCACTCGCCGACCGCTGTAATTGAGATTTCCGAGGTACGAGTCAACACAATTGGTCAGGTCCCAATCGCTTCGTTGCGACTCCAGGTCCTGCAACCCGGTACGGTGATAGAAAAAGCAATCCTTTGGATCTTCAACACTTCGTGGACTCTCGTACATCTGCCAATTCCTTCGGATTCAAAAAAGAGGTCGAACCAGGTCGAATAATTTCGGAAGACGTTATTAAAACCGTCGCCTGCTTGCAACCGCGATCTGGACTTCAAATTCGCTCACCCGCGTTATATCGACCCTGCCTGACAAGAATTCCACCGCCCAAACTGCCCTGTAGCCTCAGGTTGCTCTAGGTCTGTGCAAGCTTGCCACGTAAAATGCCGTAATGCCTGAAGCGTCAGCTACGATGGATGTGGCGGCCCGGATTTCCGGGCTGGCCGGTTCGCTGCACAACGCAACAGGCTGGGACGACTGCATCAGTGCCCTGCGTTCGGGTCGCACTGCCGCTTTCGATTCAGTCTGGGGGTCAGCCTGCGCGCTGTTGGGTGCTGCACTCGATTTGGCTTGGGAAAACAACATCGTGTTGGTGTTTCCCGGCGAACGACAGGCTCAACAATTTGCCGACGACTGGCAAACCTTCTCGCAATCACGACTCGAGCTGTTTCCGACCGTCAACCAAACTCGCCCCGAAGACCTGTCAGCCGACCCCGGCTTTGGGCAACGCTTGCGAGTCCTCAAGGATTTAGCTCGGCAGAACGATTCGATCCCGGTGATCGCCACGTCGATCCAGGCGATCTCTCACCCGGTCAACTCGCCCAATGCAATCATCAGTGGTGAATACGAAATCAAGGTTGGCAGCCGCCTGGACCTGGAACAGTTAAAGACCTGGCTGGTCGACAACGCCTACCAACCGACGTCCGCCGTACAGATGCCCGGCGAGTTTTCATCGCGCGGTGGTATCGTCGATGTGTTTGCTCCGGATTGGACGATGCCGGCACGAGTCGAGTTGTTCGATGACGAAATCGAATCGATTCGGTTTTTCGATCCGAGTACACAACGCAGTATCGAAAAATGCTCGGGCCTGAACATCGCTGGACTTCCGACCGGCGATTCGAACCAGGCCGGCCACCTGACGGACTACTTCACCGAAGCCTGCCTGGTTTTGCTGGTTGAACCGCAGGAAATTGAGAGCCAGTCGCGACAGCTGATCGAACGCCAGGCGGCTGACAGCAAACTTCACACCTTGGACGTGTTGCAGCAAGCGTGGAAACGGCATTCCGTAGCCATGTCCGGTCGCTTGATCACTGAAACGGATACAGCGTTTTGCAAACTACCGGTCAGTCTTGTGGAGCAGTTCTCGGGCGACATCTCAAATGTGCGAGTCGAAATTGATCGAGTCGCCCAGGGACGCGAGACGTTTATCCTGACTAGCACAGAATCCGAGATCAATCGAGTCGCCGAGATCCTTTCGGCGACGACGGCCAGCAAGGAGAACCGACTGCACTTTTGCCTGGCAGGCATTCACAGCGGTTTTCGTTTGGAACCGGACGGCCCGTTGGTGTTGTCGTCCAATCAGTTGTTCAATCGCAGCGACTTGCGCCGCAAGGCGGCACGCAAGAACGCCAAACCGATTGACAGTTTCGTCGACCTGCGAAATGGAGACCTGGTCGTCCACCTGGCTCATGGCATTGGCCGCTTCCGCGGATTGAAGGTCCTGGAAAAGGACGGCCAGCGAACGGAACACCTGGAACTGGAATTTTATGGTGGCACCCGCATCTATCTGCCCGCCACAAAAATCGGACTGGTTCAAAAATACATTGGCGGCAGCAAGAGCACGCCGCGATTGGCTCGTATCGGCAGCAAGACCTGGCAAAAACAGAAACAGGCCGCTGAGTCCGCCGTGTGCGATATGGCGGCTGAGATGCTGGAAATCCAGGCCAATCGATCAGCGCGTCCCGGCCTTAAATTCGGCGAAGACACGCCCTGGCAATTCGAATTCGAACATTCGTTTCCGTACCAGGAGACTCCCGATCAATTGACCGCGATCGCCGCCATCAAAGACGATATGGAATCGGAACAACCGATGGAGCGGTTACTGTGCGGTGATGTAGGCTTCGGGAAAACAGAAGTCGCCATGCGTGCCGCCTTTAAGGCTGTGGAAAACGGATACCAGGTGGCAATCCTTGCGCCGACCACCGTATTGGTCGAGCAACATTACCGAACCTTCAAGGAACGAATGGCAGAATTCCCGATCGACATCGGCAAGCTCAGCCGTTTTTGCACGACTGCCGAACAACGCGAAACGGTCAAGGCGATGATTGCCGGGACGGTCGACATCGTGATTGGCACCCACCGAATTACGTCGAAGGACATCAAATTCAAGAACTGCGGTTTGGTGATCATTGATGAAGAGCAGAAATTCGGAGTCGGTCATAAGGAACGACTAAAAACGATGCGGCAGGAAGTCGACATCCTGACGATGTCCGCGACGCCAATCCCTCGTACACTCCACATGTCCCTAGTCGGTGTCCGCGATATCAGCAATCTGGAAACGCCGCCAGAAGATCGCATGGCCGTCACGACTCGCGTTACCAAGTTCGAAAACAAACTGATTCGCGAGTCCATTCTGCGTGAACTGGAACGAGGCGGTCAAACTTATTTTGTCCACAATCGTGTTAAGGACATTCAAGTCATCAAGCAACGACTTGAGGATATCGTTCCCGAAGCAAACATTGGCGTTGGTCACGGCCAGATGGCAGAGGGCGAATTGGAAGTCGCCATGTCAAAATTTATTAACGGCGAATTCGATGTCTTCCTGGCAACCACAATCGTCGAAAACGGCCTGGACATTCCCAACGCTAACACGATCTTTATCAATGAAGCGGACCGCTACGGACTATCTGACTTGCATCAATTGCGGGGCAGGGTAGGGCGGTACAAGAACAAGGCCTGGTGTTATCTGCTGATCGAACCGCACAAGCACGTGAACCCAAACGCCGCCAAACGGCTGCATGCAATCGAAATGTACAGCGAGATGGGCGCCGGCTTTGCAATCGCTATGCGTGACCTGGAAATTCGCGGCGCCGGCAATCTGCTGGGTACCGAACAGAGCGGTCACATCGCCTCGGTTGGGTACGAACTGTATTGCCAGTTGCTTGAGACCGCTGTTCGTGAACTGAAGAAGATGCCAACCAGAATTCGCATGGAGGTCGACGTCGACTTGCCGATCGAAGCCTATCTTCCCGACGACTTCGTCTCTGACAGCAAACACAAAGTTGATTTGTACCGTCGGCTGGATCGCGTCGAATCATTCGATCAGGTCAAAGCGATCCGCTCGGAAATGCGAGATCGATTTGGGAAGCTGCCTGCGGCGGTGAAACGGTTGATCCAGGTTTCCGAACTACGACTCGAGGCCACTCTATGGCAAGTCACGCACATCTTTCTGCAGGATAATTTCCTGGGCATGCGGTTCAAGGATTCTTCTCGCATGAGACAATTGGCCAAGACGACGAAGTACAATCTTCGAATCGTGGATGACAGCACTGCCTATTTGACGCTCAAATCAGTGGAAATCTCGCCTGACCAAATGATTGCACTCGTCAAATCGATCTTGCAGCCACCCAGCTAATTCCTCTACTGTCCCCCGCCGGTTCCTCTGCGGGAATCCGCGCGCCCAAAGTTGGTGACTTCGATCGATACTGATCATCAGGGAATAAAAATGAAGACTCAAGTCGTTTGTTTGTATTTGCTTACCATTGCTGTATTCGCGACAGCCACAACACACGATGCCAAGGCACTGCAATCCAGCAATAAAAAACTTCAAGAAACGTCGGACCCGTATTTTAAGTCCGCCAGCGGCAAACCC
>CAZPOL010000105.1:0-17637 GCA_964588195.1 uncultured Pirellulaceae bacterium
CAAACGGCGTTCTAACTAACGTCGATAACACCATTCAGGGACAAGGCCAGATCGGAGTCAACACCCTGCAATTCATCAACCAGGCAGGCGGCCTGGTTGACGCCAACGACACTGCAGGATCGGGCGTTCTGTCGATCGACGGCAACTCGTCCGGAGTGACCAACCAGGGGATCTTCCGTTCTTCCAACGGAGCGACTCTGGCGATCGCCAACGACTTTGCCAACAACGGAATCCTGGATGC
Organism: uncultured Pirellulaceae bacterium; assembly: GCA_964588195.1. GTDB lineage: Bacteria > Planctomycetota > Planctomycetia > Pirellulales > Pirellulaceae > CAJQPP01. The sequence goes on from CAZPOL010000105.1 coordinate 242, forward strand.
CCAATCAGGTATCATCGATGTCAACGGAGATCTGACTGCTGATATCGACAGCCTGGTGATGGGAGACGGGGTCGTCGTTGCGGACACGTTTGCAAACCTTGGAGTGATCGCACCTGGCGACGGGATTGGCAACCTGACGATCGAATCGGACCTGTCGTTTTTCGGTACCAGCGAACTCGAGATTGAGCTGGGCGCCCTCGGAGCGGATTTGTTAACAGTCGATGGAGACTGGGTGCTGGACGGAACACTGACTCTTGATTTGCTGGATGGCTTCGTCCCTGACACGTCCGATACATTCATCGTCGGAACGGCAACGGCTGGAAACACGCTGTCTGGAGTGTTCGACAATGTCGCCAGCGGTGGCTTGTTGAGTGTCGGCGGTATCGGGGAATTCACCGTGACCTACGGTGGCGGCTCAAACAATATCGTATTAAGCAACTTTACATCCACAGTTCCGGAACCGGGCTCGGCCATCATCTTGCTCGGCTTGTTCGGCGTCGCTGCCTTGCGTCGCGGCAACCGCTCGTAAAAATAATCCTGAGTAACCCTCTAAACGAATTGGCCTGGTCAGGCAACGCATGTTGTGCATTGCGTCTGATCAGGCCATTTTCGTTTTTGTATCCCTTGGTATCGATTTTTCGGTTATGACGGCGTGGCAATCGGTTTTGTTGGATTGCAAACCCTCACAAAGTCGGCTGTGCGACCTACTTTTGTAGCGTAACAATCAATCCGCTCCGTCGAATGAACAACTCGTTAATCGCACCGTGGCATTAATACGCACAAAATTATCGATTCTCCTGCTACTCTGCATCACAATCCTTGGCGGCTGCCGCGCGGAGAGTGAAATGCCGGATGCGGCCGTCGAGCGAAGAATGGTCAACCACTTCCGTAACGAGCGTTTCGAAGACGCTCTGAAATACGGCAACGAACTTTGTCTGCGAAAGCCAGACGAATACCAACCTTTTTCGGTTCGATGCTTTATCCATCTCGAACTCGGTAACATGGAGCGGATTCGAAAAGTCCGTCGAGTGAAAAACAGGAACTGAAAGATGTTGCCGCCGACATGGCAGGCACGCTGGACGAACCAGTCAATTAGACGCGTCACCCCCATGGCGACTCTCACTCTGGAACAAACAACCTTCGCCTTGCCAGTTTCATTCTGCTATATTCTGGTGCTTCCAGATACGAACAGTGGAGTGAGCAAACTCATGGCCAAAACGCCGCAACACCAAAACGCCGCAACAGTTAGCGTCTTCTTTCAAATCTCTTCTATCTCAACTCTGCGCCTCCGCGACTCCGCGAGACACCAAAATCCCCCACGCCACCGCCCTGCTCCTCCACAGACCAGTGCCCGCATCGGCCAGGGGATCGCGTTAAAGGAACAATGATGAACAAGTCGAAACGGGGCAAGAATCAACGAGTCTACTTTTTCGCCGGCATCTTTCTCTGTTGTCTGGTCGCGTTCATTGCGATCCTGTTGATCCCTTACAACAAGTTTGATCCTGGTGAATTCAACGTTGGCAACGACACCACCTATTTCGTCGACCCTGTCTTGCCAGACGGCTCGATCGATTACCGGGCCGCGATCAACAAGATCTATTCTGAAGGCGTTACTCCGCAAAACAATCTCGCTTGCGAGCTGTTCCGGTTTACCGATCCATTGATGTTTGATCCCTCCCAGGAACCGTCAGCGATTGAACTGGAATACGTACGCCTGTTAGGGTTGGCGAAAGTTCCCGAGCGGATGGAACTGAGCGACTTATTTCAAGACGTTAAACTGAAGCGGGTAGATTCAGTCGAGGATGAGTGGGTCCGTAAGGAAATACAACTACGGTCCTCTGAGGAATCTCAACTGGTCGATTATCCATGGCGTTCGGTCGACCTGCCCGATTGGTCCGACGCATTGAAAAAGCAGCAATCAGCGCTCGACACCATTGTCGAGGCTTCCAAACGCACACGTTACTTCGAGCCATTGACGTCACACATCCCTGGTCACCCTGTTGCGATATCCAGCACGTATGTGCCTCTTTCAGGCATCACGTTGCAAGCCGCCAGAGAGCTAAAATTCCGGGCCATGAATTCGATTGGAGACGGCCGAATTGAGGACGCCATTCGGGACTGCAAGACGATTCGGCGTTTGGCCTGCTTACAATACCAGGTTGCGACTCCGGCTGGAAAACAAAGTTCAATCCGCTTGTTTCTGATTGCCTTTAAGGCTGAAAACGAACTGCTTGCTTGCCAACAACTCACCGAGCCCCAATTGGTCGACTATCGCGATTTCGTAGAGGCCCATCGATACGTCTTCGACCGTTCCGGATTTGTTGGAGTCTTCGAACGAGCAATGACGCTTGACGAGATCCAGCTGTTGCAATTCTACGGTAGCGATGCGATGGCAGATTATGTGTATGGCATGCCCGAGCCCATGATTGCCGTAATAGAAATGTTGTTAGCCTCGTCAGATCTTTCAGAATCAATGCGCACGGTCAACAGAATGTTCGACCAATTTAGTCAAGGTTTCGAAAACGATAGCCTTAAGCAGGTCTTGCAAAAGGCTAACGCATTGAGTGAGCAGATGTATCAAAAGGAAGTCGCGATCATGAATCCGGGCGGAGCCTTGTCCAATATCTTTCGCGGACCAAAAACAAGAGGACGGATTCTTGGCGAAGTCATGGCGCTACGAACTCTTCCAAACGCCTTTTTCTACCAAAGTGAGTCGATCCGCACCGTGATTAGCGACGACGTGCTGCTGGCAGGTATCGCTGTCGCTCGCTACCAGAAAAGCAACGGCCAATATCCGGACGACCTTGGAGCGCTGGTCCCGAAATTTTTGAAGGCTGTTCCGATCGATCCATTGAATGAAACGCCCTTGGTCTACAAGACGACTGACGATGGATTTCTGCTGTACAGCATCGGCACCGACCAGGAAGACGATGAAGGAAGAACTCAGGAAGAACTTGAGGGGCACTACAGGCAACCCTTCATCTCAGGAGACGGAGTATTTGGCGATCTGAGAATCTGCGTCGGCACCAGACCGGAGCCCGAGTTTAATTCGTCGTTGCACAAGCAACAGCGTGAGATGTTGCACGCGCGCGAGCAACATGCTGAACAGTTGGAGAAATTTCGACGCAGCCAGGAAGACCGTCGCAAAAGACAAGAGGACAAAAGCGACAACGAAAATGCGGTAGAAACCCAGCCGTCAGTGCAGCCGTCCCAAGATGACGGCCGCAAGAACTGACCAGGAAATTTCGGTCTCACGGCCAGTTTCGTCAACCAATCAACCATATTCGCTGGCATTTCCCGTCAAAAAGGTGGGCGAAATCGCAGGTGGCATCCTGCACTTCTCGGAAATTTTCTTTCCACTCACGCGTCCGAATCTGCCTCAAGAAAGAGTCTATATCGCTAGTTGGACAGGTGTAACGAGACGACACGCGGGTTTTTGGCAAGGTGATTAAAGTGGGAGCTTCGGCAATGAAACGGTATCAAGTTTTTATGGCAACGCTGTTTTGCGGCATCTGCTTTGCCAATGTTTTGTTCGCCCAGGAGTCGACTGCAAAAGAATCGATTGCAGAAAAATCGACTGCGGAAGAACCGACTGTAAAAGAACTCGTGGGGCAAGCGATCAAAGCGTACGGCGCCAACGACCCCGCAGCTGCGTTGTCGCTAATTGATCAAGCGATCAAAAAATCAGCAACACCCGATGCCGTCCTGCACACCTGGAAATGCAAGATTTTGTATGACTTGAATCGCGTCCCCGATGCCATGGCGGAAATCGACAGAGCTTTGCAGATCAGTCCCGAATTTGCTGCGGCGTACAGGGAACGTGCCTTGATCGAACTCCTGGAGGGCAACCATGAAGCAGCCCTCGCCGATTACAACAAGATCTTTCAGGGCCAAAGCGGAATGCAACCGTTCGAAATGCGTGGCTATACCCATTTCGAATTGGGCAATGTCACTGCCGCGCTTGCCGATTTTTCCAGCTGGATCAAGGAGCGAACTGCGGCCGACGACAAGGACGATTTGGCTGATGCCTATGCAACGCGTGGCAAATGGTTCGAAAAACTGAAATCATACGACCTTGCAATCGAGCAATACAACGCCTCGATGAAAATCGTTCCGTCATCAAAACACGTGTTCAGTCGCGCTCGTTGCCTTGGCAAATTGGGAGAGTACGCGGATGCAATAAAGGACATAAACAATTTTTTGGCGAACGAACAGGAACCTCAAGCCATTCACTTCTACACCAGAGCGGGTTTCTACAAATTTGCCGGTAACCTGGGTAAAGCAAAAGAGGATTTGGATAGAGCCGAAAAATTGCTGCGGCAAGGTGCCAATCAATCCAGCGACGTGACTCTTGAATGGATCCAGCGGGCACGGGAATCAGTAATGAAACTGGAGGTGGACTTGTTGGCTGGCAAATCAGTCGCACAACCGGGCCCGCGAACCTTCCCGGTCAATCAAAAGCATCTTGATTTCCTGGCCGAACTGGAGCGATTGGAAAACGGATCGGAACAATGGGGCGAGCTTGTTGACAAGATGCTCGACGCACCATTGGAACATGCGGATGTGGCCGAATCAAAAGCGCTCCTGTACGGTTTTGCCGAACAATACGACAAGGCGCTGGAAGTTCTCGAACAGGGCCTCGAAATGGAACCCGCGAATGTGCACCTGCTGCTGGCGCGCATTTCACTTTACAAGGAAAAGATGAAAGCTGGGGAACTGACAAGTGTAGAAACATTCGACAAAACCAATCTGGATATTGACAGATTAATCTTCTTGGGACACCCAACCGGCATTCAGTTCCGAGCAAGTTTTTTCCATGCGGTTGAAAACTACGATCGGGCGTTGACTGCTTTCTCTGACGCGATCGTGAAGACAAAAAAAGAGGAAGCTGGAGAACTCGTCCACTTGCGTGCGAAAACCTTGTTCGCAGCCAAAATTCACGACGTCGCGTTGGCAGAATTCGAAAAAGCAGTCGCTCTTGGTTACGACGAACCGGGGTCCAGAATCACGATGGCGATCTTGCACGCCGGCAACGAAGAACATGCAAAAGTCATCGAGGATCTGAGTTTCGAAATCGAACACGGCTCCACCAACCCCAACGTCCGGTTCTATCGCGGGTTCGCTTTCGAATCACTGGGGCAATTGGATAAAGCGAAGCAGGACTACGAAAAAGGACTCGAGTTGTCTCAAGTCGGAACTCACCCTCATGAAGTTGCGACGAACAGCTTGCGCGACCTGCAGTTCAAGCTGGACACAAAACGCGTTCTGCAGACGATTCATAAAGGCGACACGAACGACTTCAAGCAACAAATGAATCCAGCTCTGGCAAAAGTTATTGACGACGAAAAAATCGCCGATCGATTCAACTTAATCAATCACAATTTCCCGAACCTGGACACGGCGATCTGGACCGGTTTCGAACTCGATCCAAACCTGCAGCAACAGCAGGTGACGATTCGCATGGGTGGCGGAGCCGATCAACTGGTTGTTTATCGCGACAAGTCTGGAAAACTGATGGGCGTCGCCATTCAAAAGAGTGACTTTCAAACGGACACACTCGACGTCATCGCCGACGATCTGCCCTACGCAGAGACGGCAGCCAACCTGTGGGCCGCCTACTTCGGCAATGACGTTAAAGAACTTTACGACGTCATGTCGACAGACTGGCCTGCCGACCTTCTGAATTCCGCCTTGCCATACGAGCCCTTTGAAGAGCACGTGTCCAATCTACTCGAGCGAACGATCGGCAAATCCGGTATGCCAGTGATCGGTCACTCACTTTTGAATGCTCGAATCATGGAACCCAACCTTGAACAAGAATCGTTTACGATCGGCTGTTTTCATTTGCTGGAATTCAATGGCGACAAATTCAATCCAGGGAGGGTCATCTTCACCCACCATCCCAAGGTTGGCAAATTCCTGGTCACCGATTACAACACGGGCGAATTTGCGGGTACTTTTACGCATCGAGATTTTGGATTTGAGCAATCGTTTTTGAATGCCATCGTCTCTGGCGATCCGAAAAAAGTAGAGGATCTGCTGTATCCATCTGACAAGTCCGTCATCGTTGCGGAAATCCTCGTCGCCTACCAGGCGGGCTTGCGTGAAGAATACGGCAACTTCAAATCAGTCACACCAGAATCAAGCTACAACGTAGTGACTTTTTCAAATGGTGTTGAAAAAAACAAATGCCAGGGTGTCGCTATCTTTGAGAAGGGGTCGATCCCATTCGAAATCTTGTCTTCGTTCGGAACGCTGGACGAATTCAACCTGGAATCCGGCATCAAGGGCTGGGCAAAGAAAATCAAAAAGCATTCCAAAATGGAGCAGCACGGACAGAAATTCTTGCAAACGCTCGCTACTGGCCAAATCGATGAGATTCACAACCTGTTGCCAGACGGATTCGATACGGTAACAGAAGAAGGAATCAAGGACTTCCAGGCAAGCCTAAACGAAAACATCGGAAACATCGAGTCGATTGATCTCACCGGCAAGACTTTCGACGAAAAAGGAAACCAGTGGAAATACGACTATGTAGCGACAGGTTCTAAAGCAAAAACCACTGGATATGTCATCTACAAATTTTCCGGATGGAATGCAACGATCAATCGGTTTAATTTAAATTTTGTCCCGACCGAAGAATCCACGACTCCGACAAACGATGCGACCAAAGCGGTGCAGGACGCCACCAAGGATCGATCATAGCGACGAGTTCAGTGACCAAAGCACATTGCGTTGGTGGTCCAAATCATGACCACCAACGCAACGCCAGTCGGTTTACTTTGCTCCGTCTGATCCATCGTCCGTGGACTCGTCCGCTTTCTCTTCTTCCGGCATTTCCATCTTCGCACCCTCGCGGAATGCGAACAGACTCTCCTGACCGCGAACAAACATCACTCCTTCGGAAATAGCCGGAGTCGTCAACAGGCTTTCGCTGATCGGATTACAAGCGACCATCTTGAATTCAGGCCCGGCCTTCAGCACAAACACGTATCCTGTCTCGCACGGAAAATAAATATGCCCATCGGCGGCGACTGGTGAACCGACCATGCTGGTGCTGCCGCCAATTCCTGCCGGCTTGTTTTCCAGTTGATCCAGCCCTTTCGACAAACGAGTCTTGTAAACCTGCTTTCCGGTCTTCGCCTGGATACAAGTGATGACGCCCGAATTCGCGCAGATGTACATATAGTCGCCATACACGATTGGTGATGGCATGTAGGAACCACCGCGAGGCTTGTACCATGCCACGTGCTCGCCAGATTCCTCACCCTCGGGCAACGTAACGTCCCCTTCGGCATCCAGGTTAATGGCGACGATCGGTTGAATCGGAGTGTAACCACTTACGATGTAAATCAAATCGTGTGCGACAAACGGAGTCGGTACGACGATCTCCGAGTGTTTGCCATACCGCCACAATTCCTTGCCATTGTTAGCGTCATATCCACGAGCGAACCCGGTGCCGCATGTCAAAACCATTGGGCCACGATCCGTTTCCACAACCGTCGGCGAACTCCAGCCAGGAATCTCGTCACGATCCGTGCGCCAGTTCTCACTACCGTCGCTCAACGAATACGAACCAAGGAAAGACTGCTCCTGAACATCACACTGCACAATCACATTGCCGTTGTGAATCACCGGTGACGCCGCGAATCCCCATTGATACGACTTGTCGTAAAACCAACCACTGTCCAGCATCCCCAAATCTTTCTGCCAGACCTCCTGTCCGTCCGTCGTGTAACAGAACAGTCCCTGGCCGGCGAAGAAAGCGACAACGTGAGTACCGTTGGTGGCAACCGTGCAATTGGCGTGAGTCGATTTCAAGTGGCGTTTGACCTTCGGCACACCTTTCGTGGCCTGGCGTTCCCAAACCAACGAGCCATCGTCTTTGTTAAAACACATCAGCATAAACTTATGCTCTGATTCGTCTTCGACCGAGTCGACGCCACCGTACTGTCCGGTTTTAATGCTGGTGTCGCCGGCGCTACTGACCGCGGTCGTCACGTAGATGAAGTCGCCGAAAATGACGGGGCAACTGTGACCGAGCCCCGCGATTTTGGTGCGCCACAAAACGTTTCTGCCGTCGCCAGAGTCCCACGTGATTGGCGGGTTCTGTCCATCGGCGATCCCTCGCGCACCTGTGCCACGAAACTGAGGCCAGTTGGCACTCGACACCGCACGATCCAGCATCCGTGATTCATTCGAATCCGGCGCGAATTCGATCTTCTCCTCTTCCGCAGGCTCGGCGGGATCCGCTTTTCCGGCCGGCGCCGCCTTCTTTTTCGACCTCTCTGGATCCGCTCGCAGCGTCGGCATCTCGGCGCCATTTTCCTTCAGGAAGGCAATGATCTCCTTGTGCTGTTTCATCATCGCCCACGTCAACGGTGTGGCGTTGTAAAAAGAGTCTTTAACCATGACCTCGGCGCCACCTTCGACGAGATACTTAACGATCTCCAAATGCCCTTTCTCTGCCGCGAACGAGAGTGCGGTCGCCGAGTACCTGGTTTTCGAGTTCACGTCGACGCCAGACTCGATCAACTGTTTCACCGCGTCCAAATCGCCCGTCTGAGCCGCCGTCATCAATGCGGCAACCTTTTCGGGATCTTGTTGTTCCGTTGCTTGTTCCTGCTCGGTCGTCGCTTCTTCCTGAGCCACCACCCCAACCTGGAAACAACATGCCAGGGCGAACAGCAAGGCGCTACAGGCGATCCGGGAAAACAATAATTTGAAACGCATATCGTGATACCTGGTAAACAAAGGATAAGTTGTTTTTTGAATGACCTGCGATTCAGCCGCGTTGGCGAACCGCTTCATACATTATGACCGCCGAGGCGACACTGACATTCAGGCTATCGGAGATTCCCTTCATCGGAATCGAAACCTGACAGATTGAACGGTTGCCGAGCTGTTTGTTTTCTTGCCAAATCGACGAGAGTCCTCTGGCTTCGTTGCCAAAAACCAGAGCGGTCGGACCGGTCAGATCGACATCAGTATAGACGATTTTCGCCGAGTCCATGGCGGCAAATAGGTTCATCTGCCTGGTGGCGCACCACTCAACTACCTCGTCGCTGGAGCCGATCGCCACGGGCATGGTGAACACACTTCCCATACTGGAACGAATACAATTCGGATGAAACACGTCGCACTGGGGATCGGCCAGAATCAACGCGTTCGCGCCCGCGCCGTCGAGACTTCGCAGAACCGCTCCCACGTTGCCTGGTTTTTCGAGCGACTCCAACACGACCACTAACGAATTTGGTTCGAGTTTCAACCGGTCCAATTCCAAAGGCGGTCGCTGTGCGACACCAACCACGCCCTCGTCACGATCTCCGTATTTCAATTGCTGCATCAACCCGGCCGCCAGGTCATACACCTCCACGGAATCGGGCAGAGCCTCACGCACTCGATGCCAATCCTGTTCGGCGGCCGATTCACTGCACACGAAAACTTCCACCAACTGAACGTTGGCCGTCATCGCCCGTAGCAATTCGCGGACTCCGAAGATCACGTACCGCTGCTGCGTCTTGCGTCCACGACTGGTTTTCAAACGCATCGCTGCCTTGAAACCTGGGTTCTGTTCGCTGGTGATCTTTTTCATTTCGATTCTTGCTTACTCATCAAACCAACGCACAAAATTTCCGCAAGGCAACTGGCGTCCAGATTCAGTCTCTAAGTTCATCGCCCCGGTTTGCACTGACAAGCCGGGCCGGTTGGAAAAGCCGGAAACGATGTTTCGCATGTGCTGACCAGTGAAGCCCGGCGAGTGACATGTAAACAACATCAATCGGCAAGCCGGAACAATTTCACGTAACCCGTCCACCAAACCATTCAGATCGTTCTCGATTTGCCAGGTCGTGCCCGACGAGGCACCGTGACCGTAACTCGGCGGATCGAAGATGACACCATCGTAACGGTTCCCGCGCTTGCCTTCCCGCAAAACAAACTTGCGAGCGTCCTCGACGATCCAGCGAATCGTGCGGTCCTGCAAACCACTGGCGAGCGCGTTTTCGCTGGCACGTCGCACGATGTTTTTCGCTGAGTCGATATGCGTTACCTCGGCACCGGCAAATGCGGCCGCCAGCGTCGAACCGCCAGTGTAAGCGAAAAGATTCAGAAGCCTCAGCCCGCTCAACGGCAACCCCCCCAGCCACTTCCAATTCTGTTGTTGTTCAACGAACACACCCAGATGTCCGAAATCTGTCGGGAACAACTGCATTTGTCCAAAACAGGTTGGCAGCGTCCAATCTTGCGGCGCAGCCTGTTTAAATTGCCACTGTCCGCGATGACCTTTGCCCATCCGAAAAAAGCCGTCCGCCGGAGCCCACTGGCCGTCCGCAGCGTGGTTTTCAGCCGCCGGGCACGGCCGATCGATCAACCAGTCGCCAAACCGCTCCAGCTTCCTGCCATTCCCGAAATCAACTAGCTGGTACACGATTTTTCCAAACCTGACTGGCGCCAGACGATTCCGAAAACAATTGAATGATTTAGCTGTTGATTTTAACGCCGCAAAACGAAAACAATAGACACAAGAACCAACAACCTTTCCTAAATCGAATCGTGGGCAGATATGAAACTCGCTGCCAACCTGCTTTTGCCCGTTGCACGCCGCATTTCGCGCGACCTTTCGCGCTGGCTTTGCCGCCGGACATACGTCGGCATCGTGGTTTTGGTGTTGAGTGTTCTCGCTTCTTCACAAGTATTGGCTCAGGAACAAACCGAGTCGTCTCAGCAACCCGACCTGGCTGAAATCGAACAGATGGTCAGAAACCTGGGTGCCGACACGTTTGCCATGCGTCAGGAAGCCACGCGCGACTTGATTCGAGCCGGAATACGAGCGATCGATCCGTTGTTGGTCGCCATCGACAGCGGCGAACCGGAATCGCAAATGCGAGCGATCAGAGTCGTGGGCAGCCTGGCATTGGATCGTGATCCGGAGTGCCAACGACGCGCTCAGGATCTGCTGGCTCGTCTGTCCTCATCGGAAAACAGTGACGTCCGTTTGTTGGCCAGCCAGTCAATCAACGAACTGGGCGATGCCATGGTGATACGGGCCGTCACAGAACTTAAATCACTGGGCGCGTTGATCGATTCAAACCAGTATTCGGACGGGCGTCAAACCATTTCCAGTTACACTGTGACGATCGGGCCTGAGTTTCGAGGCCAGCCACAGGATTTTCGCATGCTGACCTGGTTGAAAGGCCAGATCGCCCTGACGCTTATCGGCGAAAAGATCGACAACAGTGTGATCAGTCATCTGGATTCCATAAAAGGCATGACCTCGTTGATTATCAAACGTGGCACGCTGGACAATTCCGCTCTAAAAACGATTGCTGAGTTTGATGACCTGACCACTCTTTATTTCTACTACGTCGGCATTGATGACCAGGGCATGGAAGACCTTGTCAAAATGACCAAGCTGACGGAGCTACGCTTGTTTGGAACACGAGTTACTGAGAAAAGAGCGAATGAAGCTCAAACCGAAATGACGACGACCAACGTCGACCGCCGCAACGGTGCCTTCCTGGGAATCTACTTCAACGATACCGACGGCCCTTGTGTGGTCAACAATATCGTCCAGGGCAGCTCAGCCGAAAAGAGTGGTTTCCAACAAGATGATCAAGTGTTGAAATTCGCGGATATCAAAATCGAAACCGGCAGCCAGTTTTTACTTGAGGTCGCCAAGTTTTCACCTGGCGACAAAGTGAAGGCAATGGTCAAGCGTGGCGAAGAGGAAGTGACTCTGGAGTTGGAACTCGGTCGCTTTCCTGACATCGAAGAATTCGTGGACCAATAAAGATCGCGTTCGATTGACGCCGTCCTGCTAATACCAAATCCAGCATTTGGGCAGCGCCTGTTGCAAGCGAAACACGCCTTCGTGTGTCACGTGAGTCTTGCGAATCACCAGACAACGCAGATGTTTCAAGCCATACATGGCAACCAGTGCGTTGTCGGTAATATCCGTGCCTTCCGCGTCCAGAACCTGGCAAACCGTCAGTTGATCCAGGTCCAGTAATTCGCGATCACTGAACGCCTGGCCTCGCACATCGATCTTGATTCGGTCCTTCAAACGCGAGTCGTACTTCTCCCAATTTTGCGAGCGTGCCATGACCAGTAACGAATACCAGAGTGGCTTCAGGTAAAAGGGCAAACGGGCAACCGGCACCGTTGCCAATCGTTTGGTTTGCACAACCAACAACGCATAGAAGCCTCCCAAACCAAGTGCAATCAGAATCACCACGATGGATGCCGTGCCACCCATGATTATCGAGAACAGGATCAGCCCCAACACGACCAGGAAACAGAAACTGTGCATCGCGACTTCGAACATCTTGCTGCCGACACCATCGGACATGATGTTTCGAAACCAAAGTTGAAAACCTGCCGGCTGAACCTCAATATGTTTCAGCGGCGTCTTTGATGACTTCACCTTCGGGGTTTGGTAACGACAAGCGGTACAGTTCTTCTGCTCGTCCAACACGGACCCACACTTGGGACAACGTGTGCGACGACTGAACTTTCCGTAGGATAGACTCGCTTCGACCTGAGCGACTGATTCGTCACGTTCTCTGGCTTCCCGGGATCCACCTGTTCCACGCCCCTGAGTCTTTCCGGGTACGACGGCCATCTGATTGCAACGCGGACACCTGACCTTTAATCCAACGTTGTCGTCGGAAACCTGCAGTAGCTGGTTGCATTTTTCGTAAGCACCTTTCGCTTCGTCGAAACTGGAAACGTTAGTGCAACGAAATTGAATATCCATAGATGCAGGCTGCGACATTTTGATGAGAGATGTGTGAAAAGATTTGGCATCGTTTTGCGATCGCATTATACCAAGCATTGAAGGCAACAGTTAATGTTCCATTGAATCCTTCACTGACGAAATCCGCCTGGCAAGTGACAATGCATCAGCCGCCGACACGGGCGATCGGGCTACGAAAAAAGCGACCCGAACAGGGGTCGCTATGGAAGCCGACAATTGGACTGAGCAGCGAACCAACATTCGATTCCGCGTCATCCGTTTTTTGAAGTTACCCGGCTAGGACTCGAACCTAGAATGTCTGAACCAAAATCAGAAGTGTTGCCGATTACACCACCGGGTAAGCGATGACATTTTTATTATTTTTCCAGTTGCTTGACAACTGCAAATGAGAGCTGTTCCAGCTGAATCGCCAGGTCTACTTCGGCGATCGCAACCGCATCGGGAACGCTCAATGTGACCGGAGCGAAGTTCAAAATACCGGTAATTCCGGCCTTCACCAATTGATCGGCAACCTGCTGGGCGGACTTGGCCGGTACCGCCAAAATTGCCAGTTTTATTCCTTTTTTTCGCACGTCCGAGTCCAGTTTATCCAGGGAGCGGACTGTCAGATCGCCCAACTGGCTGCCTTGCAGGCCCGGGTCGATATCGTAAGCGTACAGAACCTGGAATCCCTGGTCCCCGAACCCGTTGTAGCCCAACAGGGCTTGGCCAAGATTACCGCATCCGATCAGAGCGACCGGCCAGGTGCGATCCTTGGTGCCCAGAATCTCCCGAATGTTCTCGATCAACTCTTCACACTTGTACCCAATCCCCGGGTAACCGAACTGACCGAAATTCGCAAAGTCCTTTCGTACCTGCGCGTCGGTGACTCCGATGATCTGCCCCAATTGCGTCGAACTGATTGTCAATTGATCGGCGCGGACGACTCGCTGCAACTCGCGCAGGTAAAGACTCAGGCGGCTGACCACCGCTTTGGGAACACTCACTTCGGAATCGTCGTTCTGTTTTCTTTTGGTCACAGGCGTGTGGGTTTTGCCTTCCGATTTATTTCCCGCTCGTCTCATCGCACGCATATCGGCTGATGCAGGATTACGGCAGGAGGTCGCCTTGGGCGGGCACGTCCCCGATAACGGAAATGATCAAGATCACAGCCCGAATCGCAACCCCAGTTAATTTCGTCACGTTGCGAACAGCCGGTGCAAACGGTAGCCCTGGGCCCTTCAAAACCACGGCGAAAGGCGGTTTTAGAGGCAACCATGCGGCAAACACCAAATTCTACCTATTTTCCCCGCATTAACCCAAATCACGTTGTACTTTTGCATCGTTGAGGGCTATTGGATTCCCAAATTGTCAAAACCCTGTGGATGGAGACTTCCGGATTACCCGCAAAGTCCCACCAGGACTTCGACTTTTTTCCAACTACCCACTCACCGTAATCAAGCAAACCTTCCTGTCTATCCGATCTTCACGACAGCAGGAGGATTTTGCTGGCATGACCTGATTATGGGTCGTGTGAAAAAACGCTTTCGTAGAGTTCGCGGCAACCTAAACGTCGGAGCCACGAAAGCACCAAAAACGCATTTTTGGATCAGGCAATGGCGAATGTTTCGCCAGACCAGATGCCGCCTCCAAGGTTGTTTAAGAAACGTCAGTTTTTAGGAGTTTTGAAATGAAAGTGGTCAAGAACATGCTGACCCTGGTTGCAATCGCAGCCATGATGTCGGCAGGTACCGCTTGGGCTCAGTCTTGTTGTGGCGGTGCCACTTACCAAGGTTGCGGCTCGGCTGCTGGCGCAGGTGTCGTCGGTGGTGGATGTGGTGCAGGTGGAGCAGGTGGTGGATGTGCTGGTGGCGCCTTTGGTGCTGGCGGTGGATTCGGAGCTGGTGGTGCAATGGGTGCCGGCGGTGGATTCGGAGCTGGTGGTGCAATTGGTGCCGGCGGTGGAAGCTACACTGTAATGCAAACGCGACGTCGCGTTGTTATGGAACAACAACAGCAGACACGATATCGCACAGAAGTTTCGTTTGTTAACGAAACACGTCAAGTTCCAGTTACCAGAATGGTTCGTAGCACTAGCTACACCACTCAGTCTTACCAGGTACGACGTCCCGTTCGCGAGATGAGCTACAAGACGGTTAACTACACCGTCCGACGCCCAGTCCGCGAGCAGCGAACAAAGACGGTTAACTACACCGTTCGTCGTCCAGTTACCGAGATGCGATCACGTCAGGTTACTTCGTACACTCGTCGCGCTGTCACCGAGAACTACACTCGCACAGTTCGTCGCACAGTCCGAGTACCTGAGACTTACACACGTAACGTAACTGTTCGTGGTGGATCATGGCAGACACAAACTTCTGTCATTCCAGGTCGCTCTTACTCACGTCAAGTTCGCAGCCCAGGTTCATGGTCGGTTGATCCATGCACAGGATGCCGAACTTACCAGCCAGGTTGCTGCCACACAGTTTGCTGTCGCACACCTGATCGCACATGCTGCAAGCGTATTTGGGTCCCAACTTGCGAAACCAAGCAAGTTACATGCACTCGATACCGCACAGAGACAGTTTGCGAACAAGTTCCTGCAAGCCGCACTCGCTTTGTATGCGAGCCAGTCACAAAGACAGTTAACTACTGTCACCGTAGCTGGGTTTGCGAGCAGCGTTCAAAGCAAGTTAACTACACAGTATGCAACTGGGTAACTGAGCAGCGAAGCAAGCAAGTTCCTGTATGCAACACTCGTTGGGTTTGCGAGACCAAGACTCGTCAAGTTCCTCACACGACTTGCACACCTGTCACAGAAATGAAGACAGTTTGCAGCAAGCGTCGCGTATGCAACAAGGTTCCTTACACAGTAACCGTTTGCGTACCACGAGTTGTTTGCGAGCAAGTTCCAGTTCAAGTTTGTGCACCTGCACCAACTTGCGATCCATGCGGTAACGCTGGATTCGGTGGAGCTGGCTTCGGTGGCGATGCTGGATTCGGTGGCGGAAGCTGCGGTGGCGGCGGATGTGGCGATGCTGGCTTCGGTGGCGGTTGCGGTGGCGGAAGCTGCGGCGGTGGCTGCGGTGGCTGCGGCATCAGCCGACCTCGCTTGATGGATCGTCTTCGTGGCATGTTCGCTGGCCGATGTGGCAGCGGATGCGGCTTCGGTGGCGGAAGCTGCGGTGGCGGAAGCTTCGGTGGCGGTTGTGACGCTGGCGGAATCGACGCTGGTTGCGGATGCAACGGTGGTGGATTTGCTGCTCCAGCAGTTGTCGGTGGCGGTTGCGGTTGCAACTAGTCAAACCTGACTTCCTACAACCAGGACGCTAATCTGGTCTAATCAACAACGGGTGATTCCGGCTCTAAAGGAATCACCCGTTTTTTTTCGTTTAAAGACCCTTCTTTCAAGTCCCGCTTTCCGCCCTCCCCTTTTCTGGCGACTTCTTTCTGTGTCATCAATTTGAACCCGCCGGTTATCAATCAAGCGACACAACATGCGACTTTCCACGTCAATTCGTGGGACTTTGCCTGCTGGCACGTCAGTTGCACATGCTTTAGCTACGCCTGATTCCCGTCAGCCGACCCAGAAACACCATTCCAGAAGGGCCCCAAAATGAAACAACGAATCACCAATCGAATATGCCTGTATCTTGGCGCGATCATCTGCAGTTGGCTGATGGCTGCCAACGCCAACGCGCAAAGCCACGAAGGGTCAGGTACCAGGCAAACCGTTCCGGTCGATCAAGAAATCAATCAGCTGGAAAACACGATCAACAATTTGCAAGCCGAGTTGGCACGGCTGAAGTCCCAGTCGGATTGGTTGCCCGCTCCTCAGGGCCCGCCACCAACGCCTCAATCAATTCCGGCAAATGAACTACCCAGCCTGGACCTTGCACCGGCATACGAACCAGGAGTGCCAGGAATTGTGATTGATGATCCAACCGTGATACCGGGTTCGCCGGGTTCGCCGGGTTCGCCGATCGTGGAAGTACCGACGATCGTAGAATCACCTGCGGTACAGATCCCTCACGATCTGCGAATCGTTCCAGTACCAGCGCCAACCTACGTTGCCCCTGCCCCAAGAACCGAGATAAGGATTGTTCCTGTCTACCGATATCAGTCCTACCGACCGTATGGTGGATACGATTTTGGTTCCGACGCCGATTGCCCCTACGGTTCCTACCGTGCTCGCCGCGGATACCGCCCGCCCTATTCGGCGTACGACGATCGCCGGGATTACCGCTACTAAACCAATGCCGGGCTAATTGATACGGTTTACTCGAAAGATCATAATGCGGAGCGAATAGAAATCGCTCTGCATTTTTTTGTCTGAACCGTATGCGCACCAGGATAATAATCATCGTCGGCATTCTTGCCACGATTTTTTTGCAACCCGCTCTCGTACTTTCTCAAGGCAGTTCGACGCGGGATTCGAATTCGCGAGACTGTTGGAGTCAGCAAACTTCCAACAGCACAGCCAGCCTGCGCGGCATTTGCGCCGTTAGCGATTCGGTTTGTTGGGCGTCCGGTTCGCAAGGCACTGTTTTGCTGACCGTCAACGGCGGCGAGACCTGGACTGCGGTTGGCCCTGGCAACAGTGCGGAAATGGACTTTCGCGATGTGCATGCCTGGGATGATTCAACGGCCGTGATCATGG
>CAZPOL010000106.1:0-6126 GCA_964588195.1 uncultured Pirellulaceae bacterium
TGGATGGGATCAATCGAGGCAATGGTTATGACGTTGACGATCTTGTCGGTACTCGTCTGGAAGCGGGTGTACGGAAAACAGCCAGGTTAAAGTCGGCGCCAGCCACGAATCCGTATAAGCCGCGTAACCCGATGAACTATTCCAGGGTTCCCGAAATCGTATCCACCAACGGATTCAATCGGAATTCAGCCATCAATCGGGTGACGTAGAGTTCATTTCAGCTAATGAATTCTCTTCCAGGATTGAGCCATGAAGATACTCTTCATCACAAACGATGACCCCGTCAACCGCGCCGTTCTGTCGGGCATCGCAAAGACCTACTCACCATGTAAAACGCTGTGCTTGTCGTGGGACTCTGCCAGCAACAAACCGCGATCGTACCTGCCAACACCACGGCGAGTGGTCGGCTTGCTGAATACCTTTAGCCGGCGGAAGTTGGATGCTCATCGCATAAAGGAAGTCAACAATCGACTGCCAGTTGCCAATATCGAATTTCCCAACGAGCAGCGGTTACCAACCAGCGTTATCAACTCGAACAAAACGGCCAAGATGATCGCCGCCTGCCAGCCAGATGTAATGGTGGTATGCGGAGCACCCATCTTGCGAGAGAAGATCTTTGGCATCCCGAAAATCTGCACCATCAATATTCATTTTGGAATCAGTTCCGCTTATCGAGGCCAGCACACTCTATTCTGGCCAATGCTGGAAAACCGTTTCGATCAGATTGGAGCAACCATTCACATGATCGACAAAGGTGTGGATACAGGGAACCTGTT
The DNA here is from genome assembly GCA_964588195.1 of uncultured Pirellulaceae bacterium. GTDB lineage: Bacteria > Planctomycetota > Planctomycetia > Pirellulales > Pirellulaceae > CAJQPP01. Next base: position 777 of record CAZPOL010000106.1, read on the forward strand.
ATTCGAAGTCTACCCCGAGGTTTCTCCGCAAGATGATGAAGTCTCTCTGGAGCTGAAAATTGCCGAGAATATCGTGGAGCCTTTTGTCGCCATGCTTCAACGAATTGAGAGCAGCCAAGGACGACAATTGCAGGGGCAGCCTCTGGAAGCAACCGGAAAGGAAATCCGTTATCGCGATCTTGGTTGGTGGACGTCGACCATGTTTGCAATCAAAAAACGGTTTGGATTGATCAAGATTCCAACCATCGCTCCCAGGACTCGATTGTTTTACAAAGTCAATTGACCGGAAGTGCGCAACAAAAAAGCCGCGTGTTGGCGCGGCTTGCTTGATTTCGATCTTGATCTTAATTTTGTTCGGGGTTCGATCAGACTGGCAGGTTAATGCGAGTTCCCTTTTGGTCGGTGCAATCGAGTTCCAGGTGTTCGGGGTAAACGTTTTCGCTGCCCGAAATCTTGATCTCGATACTGCCTTCGGCTTCCAGAGCGGCCAGTTCCTGACGTTTCTGGTTGTTCAGGAAGGTGGCGACGTCCTCGTTGACTCGAACCTTGACCTCGGCAATTTTGGCTTGTTGAGCGGCCAGCATGATGACGCGGATCACTTCCAGAGCCATACTCTCGGCCGTCTTCACAACGGCTCGGCCATTGCAGCACGGGCAATCGCTGTACGAGCTGCGTTTGATGCCCGGCTTGATTCGTTGGCGGGTCATCTCGACCAAACCAAACGGACTGATTCGCAAAATCTTGGTGCGAGCCCGATCGCGTTTCATCGCATCACGCAAAGCTCGTTCGACACCACGGCGATGCTTTTCGCGACGCATATCGATAAAGTCGTTAACGATCACTCCACCAAGGTCACGCAGACGCAATTGTCGCGAGATCTCCTTGGCGGCCGCGACATTCAGGCGGTACGCCGTTTCATCGGCGGAGTCGTCGGTTCGGAAACTTCCGCTGTTAACGTCGATTGCCACCAAAGCTTCTGTCTGATCGATCACGATCGAGCCCCCATTGGGCAACGGGACTTCGCGGCGATGAATCTGGGCGATTTCCTGTTCCAGTTTGTATTCGTGGAACAGAGGGTCTTTGCCGTCGTACAGTTTCAATTGGTCGGCTTGGCGAGGCATCACGATCTTCAGAAATTCACGAGCACGTTCGTAGGCATCTTCCCGGTCGATCACGATCGAATCGATGTCGGTGGAGACGATGTCGCGAATCGTGCGGATGATCAGATCGCTCTCTTCATAGATGTCGACGGGAGCCGCTTGTTTTTGAACTCGCCGCGCGATTACTTTCCACAGCCGCAGCAAATAGGCCAGGTCACGAGATAGTTCTTGTTGTGATCGGCCTTGCCCGGCGGTGCGGACGATGAATCCCAGGCCTTTGGGCGGATTGATATCGTAAAGGATATCTTTCAAACGATGCCGCTCGTCCTCGTCTTCGATTTTTCGCGAGACGCCAACGCGTCCCAGCGCGGGCATCAGAACCAGGTAGCGACCGGGGATGCTGATGTAGGTCGAAAGTGTTGGACCTTTGTTGCCAATTCCTTCCTTGATGACCTGCACCAGAACTTCGTCGCCACGTTGGAACAACTCCTGGATCGGCGGTTTGATGCGAGGACGTCCGTTGCCGCGACGCGGTCCACGTTGGAATCGCGGGTTGTTCTTGTCTTGTTCGCGTTCTTGCCGTCGCAGCTCTTCAGGATCGTAGCCGCCTTGTCGGTAGTAGCTCGGTTCCACGTCGCTGATGTGCAGAAAGCCATTGCGTCCGACTCCAAAATCGACGAACGCGGCCTGGATACTCGGTTCAAGGTTGACGACCTTGCCCTTGTAAATGTTTCCTACGTAATTGTCCTGGCTGGCTCGTTCAACATACAGTTCCTCGAGTCGGCCTTCTTCGACGATCGCAATTCGAACTTCTTCGTTCTGCGATGCGTTGATCAGCATTTCTTTTTTCATGATCAGGGTTTCTTGTTTTGGGTTCGGCGTCGGGCAGGCCACATGCGGGCCACCGGGATGCTTGAACTTGATCAATTCCGGCACATTCGAAAACGAGCAACGATCCAACATCAGGATTCGTTTCAGTTTCGTTTTCGCTCAAGCGATCGGTGGCTTCCGAGGGGCGAAAGCCAAAAACCGAACAATTAATTTGGGAAGGCAAATCACAACAACCGAGGTCACTATTCGAAACACCAGACGAAAATGAATCGAACGGCAGCCCAAATGGACTGTCTGTGATTCGTGTTGTCGTCAAAGTAGTCATGATCGTGATTCGGGTTATCAGTTGTGGGCGAGTCGGCTTCGTTGTCTGCCTGATAGCTCGCCAATACCTGTAAAAAATTGTGACAATCCTTGTCAACTTTCGGAACCGATGAGGCTCCATATGTTTGCGTCCTGCAAACACCCAATGGCCACAGCGGTTAGCCAGGACCCTGGGGTAAATCTTCAGAAATATCTTCTTCCGGGAACCCGGTTCCCAGTAATTCGCTCAAGACATTAATCGCTTCGTTCGCGTCGGGCCCCGTGGCGTTGATTTCCAGTTGAGTGCCTTTGGCGGCGCCCAATGTCAGAATCGACAGAGCGCTTTTGCCATCGATTCGCAAATCGTCTTTTACGATTTCGATCTGGCTTTCAAATTTGGACGCTGTCTCCGCAAACAAACCAGCGGGTCGCAAATGCAAACCCTGCTCATTCTCTACGGTTACCGAACGTGACTCAGAAACAGACATAAGGTCTTGCTGTACGAGTGACTCTGTAGTTCGAAACGCAAGCGTGGCTGAATTGCCACTCCTGGTTCGACCTATTTATGTCTCCCTGTACTTTAGTGACTGGAAACAGGATCAGGATACGAACTGATTGTTGTCCGCTTCCTCCAACAGTGTTTGAATGTCCTTGTTGGTTTTTGAACCTTTCAAAAACTTGCAGAACATATCGTCACGCAGTTGGCGAGAGATGTTTTCCAGTGCTCGCAGATGGTCACCCGGGCGATCGGGAGGAGAGACCAGCAAAAAGAAAAGTTGTACAGGTTCGCCGTCGAGACTCTGGAATTCGACACCGCCCTGGCTTACGCCAACGGTACCGACCAGTTTGTCGACGCTGGGATGTTTCGTATGTGGAACAGCGACTCCGCGTCCAATTCCTGTACTTCCCAGTTCTTCACGTTTCATAATGGCTTTGACGATACCATTGGCGTCATCGGACTTGATCTGCCCGGCGTCAACCAGGTTTCCGACCAATTCGCGAATTGCGCCTTCTTTGTCGACTGACGCCATTTCAGCTTGAATGGCTTCCGTCGAGACAAAATCGCAAAACTTCATATGTTTATCCTCTCGTAATTTCGATCGAGGGTGTCCGCCGCGATAGATTGCAATGCCGACGTCAGGTTGCCTGGTTCGGGCGGCTGACGATGTGTCGTTTGCAATTCGTTTAGGTTGCGGGTCCACCCCGATGATCTGTTAGTTTTTCTTTATGTTTTTTCAGCTGCCGTTCCAGTTTGTGAACGACGCTGTCTAATGCAGCAATCACGTTGACAGCCGAATCAGAAGCGAAGAAATCTTCAGTCTCTTCGGCAGATATTTTCAGCTCTACTTTTGGTTGATCTGAATTCGACAAGTCCACGACGACCACGGCACCTGATGTGCGATCAAAAAACCGTGGTAACTTTTCGACTTTCTTTCTTATAGTTTCCTGAACGGATTCAGGGATTTGGCCATTCTTCGCGGATATCGAAATCTTCAAAATAGATCGTCCTTCCTGACAAGTTACGGAGGTTAAATAAGATTGCGAGCATTCCTGTTCGACAGGACGTCCACTTGGTCTGATCGTCTCGTCGCCCCCTGTTGGCCGCAGCCTATTCTACAGTCAGTACAAAAAAGCAACAAATCCTATTATTGCGGGCTTTTGTTAAAAAGAGGTTTTTCCGCAACCAGAGCCAATGAAATTTGCCGAACATAAAAAGTGCCAAGTCGGCCACGTTCAATTTTCAATCAGGAATGATGGCAGACAGTTCGACGTTGTGTGCCGCTAACGCCACCGAGAGACGCTTTAGATTCCCATTTAGCCGTGCCGAGCCGCGGAATGATGAAATTTGTATTGAATCGTTCGTGTAAACAGCATCAGTAGGCCTTCGCGGAGAGAATTCCGGGCTATTCACTGCCGCTGGCATCTTTCCCGTTTGCTTCCGCTTCGGCGGGCGGGACAGTTACAAAACCAGGGGCCGGAATCCCGGGTGGCTGAGTATATCGCAGCTCGTCCTTTTTCAACGCTCGTTTCCATTGCTTTTCGATCGTGCGGCGGCGTGCCTTGCGATCAGCGTTGGGTTGGTAGCCATATGCAATGCCGCCCGTGATCTCGCGGATACGTTCGATGGTCAGGATGCGGACGCACAGCGAGTCGTGATCCAGTAACTCGACCAGTTTTTCATCGGCGCCGTTCGCAAGTTCTTCCTGTGGATAGCCCAGCAGCAATTTAAACAGGATCGGCTGCTCTGCCGCACCCGCCTGGGCGAGACTGTCGAACAGTGCAGTGGCGTATTCGGGATTCTGCTGAATCGAGCCCCGTACGGCTTCTACCACCGACCGCCAGTTGTTTCTGTTCTTCTCGTCGTTCAAAAAGTCGATCAGGAATTCGTAGTTGCCAATGAACGCCAACCATGAAAGGGCGGCGAAGCGTCGTTCCTGACGCAGGTCGTTTTTCAGTTCGGTCAAATAGTCCATCAAGCTGCTGTCAGCCTTCCAGCTGTCTGCGATGCTCCATGAATTTTTTTCGATGCGGTCTGTCAGTCGAATCGCAAAGTCGCGAGGTCGCTCCATAGGCATTTCGATGACACCAGTAGTCGCCGCCCGAATCTGTTCAGGTACGGTGGAATCGCTGGAGAAGAAAGCGTTCGCTTCTGGCAGCGACCATGATTGATCGCCACGCTTGACGGTGGCGCGACCTCGGGTCGCCACTAGCAGATCAATTTTTGCAGGTTCAACGCTGCGAGGATCGGCGCCGGGTGCCAGGTAGTTGCTGAATTCAGCCTCCAATGTTGATTCAGAAACCGGCAGTACCAGGTGGTAAGCATGTTTGCCATGTTCAAAAATCAAATCAGCATCTGCCACAATCGATCGAACGGTAAAGTGTCCGTGAATTGCGCGAATGACTGGACTGCCTGACGCGGCATCGTTGGGTCTCAGCAAGAACCTGGCTGGTCCTTCGACCGTCACGGAAACAATGCCACCAAAGCTCAATTCGTTTTTGGTGCCAGGCAAGACGAACATTTCGCCAGGCGAGGTTTCGCCAGCCTTGACCGGGAACCATTTCGCATCCATTTTGGTTTGCAATGTTGGCTTGTCGCCAACCAACGTGGCAACCGG
>CAZPOL010000106.1:6226-10627 GCA_964588195.1 uncultured Pirellulaceae bacterium
GCATCTTTGCCGGCTGCATTGTTATCGGCTGTATTGTTTTCGGTTGCACTCCCATCTTGCGACTCCGAGTCGTTGTTTGTCGTGCCATCGGAATCACCGTTGGTGCCAACGGTGCTGCCGGTCGAATCCGGGTTCTCGGTGTTGCGCGCCGTCTGGTTTCCAGATTGTGTGCCGAGCCAGTAAGTAACGCCCAGCAATGCAGCAGCCAAAAGCAAAAGACCGCCCAGCACAAGTTTCGAGCGTTTTTGTGCTTGTTGGGAAAGTGAATCTATCGAAACCGTTTCTTCTTCGTCAAATTCTTCACCTTCGATGGAGTACCCTCCGATCGGCGCCGGCGCGTCTGGCTGGCTGTCAACGTACGGCAAGTCTTTCATCGAGGCGGCCACGGCGGCGACTTTTTCTTCGTCATCGCTTTCGCTACTCTCCGGGTTCATTTCCAGATCGACCGCGTCGTAATCGATTTGGCCGCGAGCGATATCGTAAACCGATTGCCGCAACAGAATAGGAATCGATGGCGCAAGTTCATTGATCACGGACTCACGAACTTCATGGCAACTCGCCACTTCCGCCAGCAACACGTCCGAGGACAGCATTGACCGTTCGAATTCGATCGTTTCCTGCTCGCTCATCGAGGTATCAAGATAGGCGACGACTCGCGAGACTGACGGGTCTTTGGACGTCACCGCCGGCGCAGCCGTTCCCTTGTTTCTTTTCAGGGAATCGATCCGCTTAATCCACGCGTCGGCCTTTTCACTTTCGTCGACCAGCTGCTCCAAACGCGACCGCTCGATCGAACGCAAATTCGTCTGATCGAGAAATCGCAACAGGTTCCTCAGCGTCAGACGCATTTAACGACTCCGGATTGGGGTGGTGGTTGGACTGGACTCGGAAAAGTGAATTCCCGAGTATCGTCCATGTTACGGGTCATCTTTGACAAAGATGAAGGGCACTTTCAGCGAGCTGACTTCATTATTGAAGTTGGCCACGTCTTCGTCAAAAATCTTCTGCAATTCTTCCAGGTTTTTATCGATTTCGGCCACGACCAGATCGTGAACCTCCACCGCTTGTCGCGTGGGAGGCCCGTCAGCCGAAGAAACCACGCTAACCAGACCGCTTAACCGATTGTTAAGACGGATAGGAAAATTCAACGGATCCTGATTACTGCGGGATTTGGTCTGATAAAGCGTCTCCTCGATCTTTGTCATTTGCTGGACAATTGAGTCGCCTTGTTCGATCAGTTCCTTGAATTGCTCGTCATCTTTCAATCTCGATTTCAGAGTTTTGATTTGAGAACGAACGTCACGAATCTTCTTGATCGCGTTGTGAGTCTCGGTCAGCTTGTCACGGATCCCCAACAGGAAATCGAATTGTTGTTGGTACTCCTCATCTGAGACTTCGATTCGCGGATCCTTTTTGATCTCGAATTCGATCGATTGAGCTTCCTCTCCGATCGTCAAAGTCGCCTGGTACTTTCCAGGAATCGCGGAAGGCCCCTGCGTGCCGCCGGCCCACAACACCATTCCCTCGAACGTTTCGGCGCCTGAGTAACGAGTGTTCCAGTTGACGGTGTTCATGCCGGATTCAAGATCCAGTTTGGCCTCGTCCTTGTTCTTGTCGGGTTTCGTTGAGTAGCGTTTGACCAGGTCGCCATCGGCATTGGTCAAATCCAGAGTCGCCTGCACGTCCTCGGCAACGTCCCTCATCCAGAATCGCAGGTTCACTCCGCCAGGTGGGTTGGCACCCGATGTGGCACCAGCGAAACCGCGCCCGCCCGACAAGCCTCGATAGACTGGGCGAGTATTGAACAGATGCGCATCCTTTTTGACCAGACTGTCTTTCCATTGATGCAGCATCGTCAGGTCGTCCAAAATCCAGAACGAGCGTCCTTGAGTCGCCACGACCAAATCGTTTTCTTTAACTGCCAAGTCCGTGATGGGCACGATCGGCAAGTTCATCTGGAAGCTCTCCCAGTTCTCGCCGTCGTCCAGCGAAACATACATACCTCGCTCGGTTCCCGCATACAACAATCCTTCACGCTCGGGATCGGCGCGAATGACTCGTGTGAAGTGCATCGAATCGATGCCTTTGTTGATCATCGTCCACGTCTTGCCGTAATCCATCGTCTTCATCAAGTACGGTTTGTAGTCGTCCAGTTTGTAACGAGTCCCGGCGACGTACAGTCCTCCCTTTTTGGTCGGGTGGATTTCGATGCTGTTGATCTGCGTCCACTCGGGCAGTTCCGGCGGAGTCACATTCTCCCAGTTCTCACCGGCATCTTTCGAGACATGGATCAGTCCGTCGTCGCTGCCGCACCACAAAACACCAGGTTCCAAATGACTCTCGGCGGCCGCGAAGATCGTGCAATAGACTTCTACGCCCGTGTTGTCTTTCGTGATCGGACCACCCGAAGCACCCTGCTTGGTTTTATCGTCGCGAGTCAGGTCGGGACTGATCGGTTCCCAGCTCTGTCCTTCGTCGGTCGATTTGAACAATACCTGGGCGGCTGAGTACAGAGTGTTGGAATCGTGAGGCGAAAAGAAGATCGGGAAGTTCCACTGGAATCGATACTTCACTTCGCCAATCGGTCGACCAATCGGATTGTCGGGCCAAATGTTGACGTTTCGATTTTGTCCGGTGCGATGGTTTCGCCGACCCAGGAATCCACCATAGGAGCCACCGTAAACGATATCGGAATCTTCCGGGTGCACGGCGATGTGGCCACTCTCTCCACCAGCCGTCGGTTCCCAGTCGCGTTCGCCAATTGAACCGCGATTGCCGCGGCTGGCGATACGAACGGTCGAGTTGTCTTGTTGAGCCCCATAGACGCGATACGGAAAATGATTGTCCGTGGTAACGCGATAGAACTGCGCGGTCGGTTGGTTCAGATAGGTCGAGAAATTCACGCCGTTGTTGTAGGTGACTTGAGCACCACCGTCGTCGCCGACGATATAACGCTGCGGCTCATCCGGATCGATCCACATGTCGTGATGGTCACCGTGCGGAGTGCGAATGGACGAGAACGTTTTGCCTCCATCATTCGAGCGGTGGAACTGAACATTCAAGACGTAAACCTGATCGCGATTTTGCGTGTCGGCGTAAAGGCGAGTGTAATACCAGGCTCGCTGACGCAGTTTTCGCTCGTCGTTAATCTTTGTCCACGATTTGCCAGCGTTGTCACTGCGAAACAGGCCGCCATCGTTGGCTTCAACCATTGCCCAGAGACGATTCGAGTCGACGGGTGAAACGGTGATGCCAATGATTCCCAGAGTCGATTTCTGCGGCAGTCCATCGTTGCGCGAAATGTCGGTCCAGGTGTCGCCACCATCAACGCTCTTCCACATCGCGCTGCCTTCGCCGCCACTTTCCAGACTGTAATGGTTTCTTTTGACTCGCCATGTCGAGGCATACAACACACGAGGGTTGTTAGGATCGATGATCAAGTCGACCGCTCCCGCTTCATCGTTGGCAAACAAGACACGCTTCCAGTTCTCGCCACCATCGGTTGAGCGGAACACACCACGTTGCTGGTTTGGCCCTGAAGCGTGTCCCAGCACTGCCGCGAAGACGGTGTTAGGGTCTTTGGGATGAATTCGAATTCGCGGAACCTGCCGACTATCTTCCAGCCCAACAAATTCCCAGGTCTCACCGGCGTCAACCGATTTCCAGACGCCGTCGCCGTGCGAGAAGTTTCCGCGAAGCGTCTTTTCACCACCGCCGACATAAATGATGTTGGGGTCCGAAGGCGCGATTGCGATCGATCCAATTGACCCACCAAAGTAACCGTCCGAAATATTTCGCCAGGTCGATGCGCCGTCGTCGGTTCTCCAGACTCCGCCACCGGCCGCTCCGAAATAGAACGTCATCGGTTTGCCGGGAACCCCGGTCACAGCACAAGAACGACCTCCGCGAAACGGCCCAATGGATCGGTACTTCATCACCTCCATCAGCGGTTCGCGTGAGTTGTCGGAATCGGCCTGGCCGCACGCTGGCGAAACGAATTCGCTCATTGACAAGACCGAGAATGAAAGAAGCACGGCTGTCAGGAACAACCTGTTGGCTCGGGACTTTTGCGTCATGGTGAATGATCTCGTGAAGTTGAGTCTGGGAGAATTGACTACGAAACACTTTTTGAATGTGTCCGTCCGCTATCTCTATCTTAGTTCAAGAAGAATTCAAGAAGAATCATGTCGGCCACTGAAATTCAAAACCATTCAAATTCGCGGCTTAGAATCAGTACAGATAATCTTGTTTGGTCAATACTTGGGAATCGTCGAGGTCTGGATTAGAATCAGAGGACTCTTCTTGGCCTCAGGCGTTTGATTTGCAACGTTTGCGGTCTCACAAATTACTCATGAGCGGGGGATCGAATATGAGAATTCCAGGATTGTTTCTGGTCGGGTT
>CAZPOL010000106.1:10727-17219 GCA_964588195.1 uncultured Pirellulaceae bacterium
GTTTCTGGTCGGGTTAGTGGCGATTTCAGGCTGCAACCAATCTTCAAGGCCACAGGTTGTTGAAGATGCTGGTGTGGATCAAATTGCCGAGCAGAATCCGTCGCAGCCTGACTCAGCTTTTCCGCAAGGTCCGATTAATCGAAACCAGGAAAGCCGCAGGAAGCTGCAAGAGCAGCCCGCTCGCTTGTCGGGTCCCGGTAGTATTTCTTTCGGCACGACTGAGCCAACGATTATCGATACTCGAACTTATGCCAAGCAAGTTTATCGCGACGAACCCTTTAGGGGAGAAGATCGTTCCAGCAGTTCCTTTCGTCCTGTCAAGGAAGGAAGGCCTGGTTTGTCCATTGGACCAGCCAACGCGCTGACGTCTGGCGGAGTCATTGGTGACGAAATTACGAACCCGCAATCCTTCTTTCCCGGAATCACCATGTCCCCGTGGACGCCACCGGATCCGGCATTGGCGGTTGGGCCTGACCATGTCGTTCAGACGGTCAACATGGAATTGGCGTTCTTTTCCAAAGAGACCGGCGAACTGGAATTCCAGCAGCAATTGGATAGCACAGGCAATCCAGGGTTCTTCGAGGAAGTCGGCGGCGGCACATTCTGTTTCGACCCAAAGTGTTTTTATGATCCGCAACAGAAACGATTTTATGTTTTAGCGCTTGAGGTCTACGGGCGCAACGGTGACGTCGAACCCGAAGCCTGGATTACGTTTGCCGTTTCGGACGACGATAACCCACATGGAATCTGGTACAAATACCGAACGTATGCGGTCGTAGAAGACGGCGATACAACGTATTGGGTTGATTACCCAGGCCTCGGTTTCGATAACAGGGGATTCTACGTCACGGGCAACTTGTTCCGTCTGGAGGGAAACGGCAGCGGGTTTGGCGGAGTGTTGTATCGTTCTTTCGACATGAGGCCACTGCTCAGGGGTGACGCCGCAACATGGACAGATGTACGAGACGAAAACGCTGCCTCGGTTCAGGTGGCACAGATGTTCGGGCGGAATCGAGTGCCTCTTTATGTGTCCGTTCAGAACAGTTCTCAACTTCGACTGCAGACAATTACCAACGCTTTGACCAATCCGCAATTGGTAACGACAACGGTCGATGTGCCACAGTTTTCCGGACCGCCACAAGCCGATAATTCGGGCGGTCAACTGTCGGTCGTCGGTTCCCGAATCATGAATGTTCATTATCGCGATGGTTTGTTGTACACCTGTCATACAGTCTCGGAAAACAATGGTCAGACCGGCGTCGCTCGCTGGTACGAGATTGATACCGGAAGCTGGCCAGCGGGATCGTCTCCGGTGTTAATGCAAAGTGGCGTCGTGGACCTTGGCGGCGGTAACCACACGTTTTTCCCGGCGATCTACTCCAATGACTACGGCAATATTGCCATGGTGATGGGAAAGTCTGCCGCAGGTGAGAATCCGAGTGTGCATGTTACGGGACGACTCTTTGACGACGCTTTGGGAACGATGCGCCCAACGACTCAGTTGGTGATCGGAGACGATGGTCACGACGGTCGATGGGGCGACTACTTCGACATCGCTGTTGACCCGGTTGATGGACGTACGTTCTGGACGGTGGGTGAATTCCAAACGGCTGACAACGGTTGGGCAACGACGGTGGATAGCTTCACCCTGGAAGAACAACCGCAAACAATGGAATTCAAAGCCGACATTGGTACTCTGATCGCCGGAACAATCGACGACCTTGATATCAGCGACGATTCGAAGCTGGAGATGTTGTCAATCAAAGGCCAAACCGTCAGGTTGTTTGTGCAAGGCAGCAGCCCGATTTCCAATCCGAATCAAATGTGGTTCGTGGTGGAAAGTCAGTTGGTCGGCGACCGGGATGACTACGAACAAATCGTTGAGTTACGAAATTACCAAACCGATTCCTGGGAGGTTGTGCAAGCGGAACAGATCAGGATCAACCGGGATTTCACCTCGTCGATCTTGCTGGGCGGCGATCTTTCGCGGTTCGTGGACGCAGGTTCCGGCGAGTTGTCAGCAAGGATAACTTTGGAGCGACTCGACCAAATCGATGCTCCAGAATTCAACGTGCGATTCGACCGAGTCCATTGGGTCGTCGCTGAATAAACCGCAAGGCCTAGCCTCGCAAAAAACCTCAGCCCTTAATTGGGAAGAATCGCAAGTGGTATCAAACGCGGTCGGTGACATCTCCGGCCGCGTTTGTCTTTGCGATGACGTTGCGATGTCGCTGGTTGAATTTATCCGGCGCGGATGATGTCAGCGATCTGCTGGCAAGTCGTTCCATCGCCATACGGATTCTGAATGTTCGCCATCGCGTCGCGGGCTGACTCATTGGCCAGCAGGTTGGTTAATTCCTTGATGATCGTTACGCGATCGGTGCCAACCAGTTTGGCGTTCCCGGCCTGGACGCCTTCTGGTCGTTCCGTGGTGTCTCGCATGACCAGCACAGGCTTGCCTAGCGAGGGGGCTTCCTCTTGCACGCCGCCCGAGTCGGTCAGGATGACTGTCGCGTGATCCATCAACCAAACGAATGGTTCGTAAGTTAGTGGCTCGATCAAATGGATGCGTTCGTGGTTTGCCAGGATTCGATTGACTGGCTCGCGGACATTTGGATTCAGGTGCATTGGGTATACGAATTGCACGTCATGCATCTCGTCAGCGACCGTGCGGATGGCCTGGCAAATGTTTTCGAAGCCGTCACCGAAACTCTCTCGACGGTGACCGGTGACCAACACCATCGGTTGTCCGTTGAGTTCAGCGATTTTGTCAGGCAGCGCGGGTGTGTTTTCTCGAACGCGGTTGCGAACCCAAAGCAACGCATCGATCACCGTGTTGCCGGTCAAGTGGACAGTGGCCGGGTCCATGCCCTCTTTCAGCAAGACGTCGCGGGCGTGTTCGGTGGGCGCAAAATGATGGTCCGCCAATCGGCCGATCAGCCTTCGATTCATCTCCTCAGGAAATGGAGAAAACTTATTGCCTGTTCGCAGGCCAGCTTCCACGTGTCCGATCTTCGTGTGTTGATAGTGCGAGGCCAACGCTCCGGTGAATGCAGTCGTCGTATCGCCTTGCACCAGTGTGATGTCGGGCCGAGTGTCACTTAGAACTTGATCGAGTCCGGAAACCGCGCGGGCGGTGACCTGGGCGAGTGTTTGTCCTGGCAACATGATATCGAGATCAAAATCAGGTTTGACGCCAAACACCTCCAGCACCTGATCCAGCATTTCACGGTGTTGGGCCGTTGCACAAACCAGCGATTCAAATTCGTCGGGACGACTTTGCAACTCCAGGACCATGGGACATAGTTTGATGGCTTCCGGGCGTGTCCCGATTACAGTGAGTACTTTGGTTGGCATGTCGGCAGAACGATTGAAAAGCTGTTAGAATCTGGCAAACGCTCCAGTGTACTCGGGAATCGAAAAATGCCTATCGAAAGCTGGATGCGATTCTTCGGGTTCGGCATTCCTGTGACTAGAGGTAGTTGGCGATGAGTAAGACGATGGTCAAGACGATGAATATGGCGATGAGAAGATTCTACTGTGTCGGGTTTGCATTCTCTCTGCTGCTCGGTTTGGCGGTTCACGCTTCACCCGTCGCAGCCCAATCCAAGCCATTGAAAGTGTTTGTGTTGGTCGGCCAATCCAATATGCAGGGGCACGCAGACATACGCACCCTGCCCCACTTGGGAATGCGCTCCGACACGCAACCAATGTTGGAAATGTTACGAGGTCAGAATGAACAATTTCAGACTTTCCCAAATATAAAGGTTTCCTACTTGTCGAACGGTGGCATAAAAACGGGAGACATGTCGGTCGGCTTCGGAGCCAATGAAAACAAGATCGGCCCTGAGCTGACCTTTGGGATCTTTATGCAGCAAAGAGTCGATCAACCGATCCTGATCATCAAGACCGCCTGGGGTGGTAAGAGTTTGCACACGGATTTCCGACCACCCAGCGCGGGTCCCTTTGAATTCGAGCCAGCTGCGTTGAAGCGTTTCGAAAAACAAGGCAAGGATATTGCCGCGATCAAAGCGGAAAAGCAGCAGGCCACGGGCGTCTATTACAGGCACACAATCGATCACGTCAAGGAAGTGCTGGCCGACATCAAAAGCGTCTATCCCGAATACGATGCTCAGCAGGGTTTCGAATTGTCAGGCCTGGTTTGGTTTCAAGGCTGGAACGACATGGTCGATTCCGGAGTCTATCCAAAACGCAACAAAGCGGGCGGCTACGATAAGTACTCGGAAGTGCTCCGTTGTTTGATTCGTGATTTTCGAAAAGACCTGTCATCCCCCGACTTGCCGATCGTGATTGGCGTGATGGGGGTCGGTGGACCAACGGACCAGTACGATGCCAGTAAACAACGAAACAAGGCAACGCACCAGAACTTCCGTGATGCGATGGCTGCGCCTGCCAGCGATGATGAATTTCAAGGGAACGTCGTCACGGTTTTGACCGAACAAAGTTGGGACATGGAACTCGATGCGTTGGTCGCTCGAGACACACAATTGAAGAACGCATTGAAGAAACAGCAAGAGAATGGCGAGTTCCCGAAAAAGGAATGGCGAGCCAGACTGGAAGCAACTCGCAAAGCAAAATTTTCCGAGCGTGATTTCCAGCTTCTGGAACTTGGTGTTTCCAACGCAGCATATCACTATCTGGGATCCAGTCGAATCATGACAAGCATTGGCAAGCAATTCGCTGAGGCGATGCCTTTGGACGATGGTGAGATCGAATCGAAAAGCAAGAAATCAGGAAGCGACCGTTGAACAATATGAACCAGATTCGATCTCTTGGGCGACCTCTTGTGCGATTCGTTTCGGCGACCCTGTTGGTGTTTGGCTGTTCGGTGGCGAGCGGGCAAACGCTAACGGAAAGAATTGGCAATGAAGATCCGACGCAGTTGGTCGAGCAGGCTCACGAGTACGGCGATATTGTCCGAGGCGCGATCCTGTTTCACCAGGGCAATATCAATTGCGCCAAATGCCACCGACCGACCACTGAGGAACAAAGGATTGGCCCCGATCTTGGTCGCCTGGAAGCGGATGTCACCAACGAGAGTCTTGTTGAATCGATTCTGTATCCGTCTCGTCAAATCAAGGAAGAGTACAAGTCGATCATCGTGCTGACCGTCGATGGCCGAATGTTTACTGGTACCAGAGTCAGTGAATCTGAAACTGAAATCGTGATTCGTGAAACCGCAGACGTCGATAAATTGGTGACGATCAAAACGGACGATGTGGAGGAAGTTCGCGCCGGCAGCAAATCGAGTATGCCCGATAATCTGGTGGACCAATTGAAGGACCGTCAACAATTCCTCGATCTGTTGCGATACGTTGTCGACTTGCGTGAGCGAGCGCCGGATGCTGCGACGACCGTGGATGCCGACGGCGGGAGACGAAATCCTGAAGAAGTTGTACACGGTTTGGTTTTGATACAGAAATTCAATTGTGTCGCTTGTCATTCGACTGAGTCACTTCAATCGTTTCCGGTAGCTGCCAAATCAGCGCCTCGCTTGCAATGGTCGGGCAAGCATTTGAATCCGGACTATATCAAGGCGTTTATGCAGAACCCGCATGCGATCAAACCAGGCTCGACAATGCCAGATTTAATGAGCCAGATGGATGAGGCGGAACGGACCGCGGCCGCCGAAGCGATTACTCATTATTTGGTTTCGCGTGCCCCCAATGAGTTTCAGGTTGCGGACGTCGATTCGGAATCGGCAAGCCGTGGTCACGCACTGTTTCATCAAGTTGGTTGCGTCGCTTGTCACTCGCCTCGAGCTACGACCGGCGATGAACAATCTGTAAGTGAAGCGACACCGTTAGGCGACTTGTCGAAAAAGTACAGTTTGACAGGGCTCACCAATTTTCTGGAAGATCCGTTGGTGGTTCGTCCGTCTGGTCACATGCCGAACATGGTTTTGTCGCATCGTGAGGCGGTCGATTTGTCGCACTTTTTGTTGCAAGCCTCGGAGTCCGCAATTCAAGCGACGGATTGGAGCGTCGATAATGAATTGGTGGCAAAAGGTAAAGCCTTGTTCGCTCAACAGAATTGCGCCAAGTGCCATACGGAATTTATGGCTGGTGAGTCGGGCGTTCACGCGACCGTCGCCCCTGCCCTTGAAAAACTGAACGTTCAAACTGGCTGCCTGTCATCCAATGAGTCATCCAATGAGTCATCAAATTCGTCGTCCGAAGCAGCAGCCTGGCCTGTGTTCGACTTGCAGGACGACGAACGCAAATCAATTCAGGCCGCTTTGGCCCAACACCCGGTCACGCTGAACGACACGCAGCGAATCGAAGGCACGCTTTACGCTTACAACTGCACTGCCTGCCACAGCCGAGGGGACCTGGGTGGCGTCGCAGTCGATCGCAACCCGCATTTTCAAACCACCAACTTGAACCTTGGTGATCAAGGTCGGATTCCTCCGACGCTGACCGGCGTAGGCGCTAAGCTGAATCGAAAATGGCTGCGGGATGTGCTGGTGAA
>CAZPOL010000107.1:0-16536 GCA_964588195.1 uncultured Pirellulaceae bacterium
GGCGGTGCTCACATGTTGCTAGTTCCCTGTATTCTCAGTGCTCTGTATTCTCAGTGCTCTGTATTCTCAGTGCTCTGTATTCTCAGTACCTCTCGTTGTCCAGGTAAGTTCAGGCGTCGCAAGGTTTGCCAAGGGGGTGGGGTGAGTCCGGAAATAGGACTTGATTCGTTCGGTTTTTGACGGATGTTAACGGTGGTTTTTTGGGTACGGCGTTGACAGTCCTCGATGTGAATTGGAAACTAACGGGTCAATAACAAGGAACTCTCTACCGCATTCCGAATCGGATCGCCATGAACACTTCAGCAGACAAATTCCAGTCGTTTGACTCATTCGACACTGGCAATGGCCAGGCTCACCTTTATCGACTTGCTCGTTTGGCAGACCAGGGAATCGGGGACATCGAAAACCTGCCCTATTCGATTCGATTATTGTTAGAGTCCGTCTTGCGAAACTGCGACGGGCACACAGTGTCGGAAGATGACGTCAAGAATTTGGCGAATTGGAACGCGGCGGCTCCGGCCAAGGTGGAAATCCCCTTCAAGCCGGCACGCGTTGTCCTGCAGGACTTTACCGGAGTGCCTGCGGTCGTCGATTTGGCTGCGATGCGATCGGCAATGAGTCGGTTGGGTGGTGATCCACAAAAAATCAATCCATTGATTCCGGTTGATCTGGTGATCGATCACAGTGTGCAAGTCGATCGCTTTGGATCTCAAGACGCGCTGCAGTTCAATGTGAAACGGGAGTTTGAACGGAACAAGGAACGCTACGAATTCTTGCGTTGGGGCCAGCAGGCTTTTGACAATTTCCGGGTCGTGCCACCGAACGTCGGCATCGTCCACCAGGTGAACCTTGAGTTTCTGGCGAAGTGCGTCTTCCTGCGGGATATCGACGGGAAGAAGGTCGCAGTCCCGGATACCTTGGTCGGTACTGACAGCCACACCACGATGATCAATGGTTTGGGCGTACTTGGTTGGGGCGTCGGAGGGATCGAGGCGGAAGCGGCGATGCTTGGCCAACCGATTTACATGTTGTTGCCGGAAGTTATCGGGTTCGAGTTGAAAGGTCGTTTGGCAGTTGGCACGACGGCAACAGACATGGTCCTGACGGTGACGGAAATTCTCAGGAACGAAGGTGTGGTCGGCAAGTTCGTAGAATTCTACGGCGATGGTGTTAACTGTATGTCGTTGGCTGACCGTGCGACGATCGCCAACATGGCTCCGGAATATGGAGCAACGATGGGCTTCTTCCCAATCGATGCAGAGACGATCGAGTATCTAAAGCGAACCGGACGGACCGATGAAGAGGCGGAATTGGTAGAACGCTACACCAAGGAGCAGATGTTGTTCCGCACTGCCGATTCCCGGACGCCGACCTATACGAAGACTCTTTCACTGGACATCAGTACCGTCGAGCCGTCGTTGGCCGGGCCCAAGCGTCCACAGGACAGAATCGCTCTGTCGAATATGAAACAGGCTTTCAATGATGCGTTGGCTGCACCGGTTGGTGCCAGTGGTTTTGCACTGGACGCCGCCAAGCGTGACGTAACATCGACAGTCGCCAACAACGGCCACTCGACAGATATTGGTCACGGAGCCGTCGTGATTGCAGCCATTACCAGTTGCACAAACACAAGTAATCCGTCTGTCATGATCGCCGCCGGCCTGTTGGCTCGAAACGCAGTCGCCAAAGGCCTGCAGGTCGGGCAGCACGTCAAAACCAGCCTGGCCCCCGGTTCTCGCGTGGTTACAGAATACCTGGAAAAATCGGGATTGGATGAGGCGCTGAACACGCTCGGGTTCCAAACGGTCGGCTACGGCTGCACGTCCTGCATCGGAAACAGTGGCCCGTTGCCCGAGCCAGTCACCGCCGCAATTAAAGAGGGTGAACTGATCGCCTCGGCGGTGCTCAGTGGAAACCGAAACTTTGAAGGACGAGTCAATCCTTTGACAAAGGCAAACTACCTGGCCAGCCCGCCGTTGGTCGTAGCGTATGCTTTGGCCGGTACGACGGACATCGACCTGGTCACTGAGCCGATCGGTCAGGACGCGAGCGGAGCGGATGTGTTCCTGAAAGACATCTGGCCTCCGAAAGAGGAGATTGATCAGGTGCTTGAGTCCAGCATCCTGCCGGAGATGTACGCCGAACAATATGGCAATGCGTTCGAATCAAACGAAACATGGAACGCGATCGACATCAGCTCGGGCGATATGTACGGATGGAGTGATTCCAGTACCTACATTCAGGAGCCGCCATTTATGGTGGATATGACCAGTGACGTTCCGGATATCCATCCAGTAGCAGGCGCGCGATGCCTGGTGTTGCTCGGCGATTCGGTTACGACCGACCATATTTCGCCCGCTGGTTCCATCGCCCAAGACAGTCCAGCCGGCTTGTATCTAAAGAACAGCAAGGTCGACGTTCGTGAGTTCAACAGTTACGGATCTCGCCGCGGAAACGACCGTGTCATGATGCGTGGTACGTTTGCTAACATTCGGATTCGCAACCAACTGGCTCCCGGAACCGAAGGCGGGTGGACCAATCATCTACCATCCGATGAAGTCATGTCGATTTACGACGCTGCGATCAAGTACAAGGAAGCCGGTACGCCGTTGGTTGTGCTGGCCGGAAAGGAATACGGGACTGGCAGTAGCCGAGATTGGGCCGCCAAAGGTACGTTGCTGTTGGGTGTCCGAGCCGTGATTGCCGCCAGCTACGAGCGGATCCACCGCAGTAACCTGGTCGGGATGGGTGTTTTGCCTCTCGAATTTACCAATGGTGCGACTTGGGAATCGGTTGGATTGGATGGCACGGAAACCTTCGATATTCCGACTCTTTCCAACGATCTGCAGGCCCGAAGTGAAATCGAGGTCGTCGCCACGAAGGCCGATGGCACGGAAATTCGGTTCCAGACTGCTGTGAGAATCGATACTCCTGTAGAGATCGAATATTACCGAAACGGCGGTATTCTCCAAAAGGTGCTGCGTGACCTGGTTTAGCAGAAATCGCTATTTGAGATTCTGAAGAAATTTGAATAATCAATGAAGTGAATCGAGGGTGTCTCACAATTCACGATTAATTGAATCGAGAATGGTGGGGAAGCCTTGGTTTGCAAAACCATAGATACTGCTAGTAAAATCGTCATAGTTGGCGAGGGCAATCACTAGTTTGGGGGCCTTGGGAAAGCAGGATTTTTGGTTTTTCGGTTAATTTTTAGGTATAATGGTGCACGGAACAAACTCTTCCACGGAATCAGATTCTGTGCCCATCTCTTCAAATTCTCCAATTGACGAACAAGAAATGCTTCAAGATACCAGGTCGAAACGCAGTCGCGTTTCTTGCCGCGTGCACTGTAAAAAGTGCTGTCGCAAGGAATATCACTTTCTCAACATCAAGGGTCGTACCCAGCGCTTTATAACTCGCATATTAACTTTGGGGTTAATCGGCGTAGTTGGGCAGTATCGGTGTGTCTGTTGTGGCACCGCGAGAATGGGTAGATTCGATATCATTCGAGGGCGTGATCAAGGGGATGCGGATTTCGCTCCCAATAAATTGAATCCTTTGAATTGGTGGTTCGAGCGTCGCGATAGTTGGGACAGTGCCAAACGCAAATCCCGTCGAAGTGGCTCGCGAAAAAGCAGCTCCCGGTCAAAAAGAGATCGCCGCGACGGTTGGTAGACCACCAACGGATAAGAAAATCGAAATAGTCGTCTGCGATTGGATTCGATTTTGATTTTGTAAATCGCTCGCGATTGCAGCTGTCGCAACCGATGTGGTTGAGCTGGCCGATTTAACAACGGATGGTTAATCAATGCTGCAAAACTTTCTGTTGGTTGCCGTTGGCGGATCGATGGGCGCCATGATGCGCTACGCCATCTCGTTGGCATCTGTTCAATTCTGGGGCGACTCGTTCCCGTGGGGCACCTTTCTGGCAAACTCCGTGGGCTGCTTGGCGATGGGGTTCATCGTTGGCATCGGACTGCAAAAGGATTTCGAGGTCTGGTGGTTACTGATTGGCGTCGGCGTACTTGGCTCTTTGACGACCTTTTCGACTTTTTCAGCAGAGACCATTCAGATGGCGCTCGACAATCGCTGGGCTGGTGCAGTTTTTAACGCCTGCGGCAATGTGTTTACGTGCCTGGTGTCTTGTTTCGTGGGAATCTTTCTCGCTCGAACGTTAGCTGGTTCCTGATCGGCGGGGTCCGTCTGACCTTTATCGATCCACGGCGGGATTGCCGATAGGTTAGCCGCGCCAAACTGATATACTGCTGGTTGAATCAAACCGGAAATTTCAAACTCGCGCAAGCGTCAAGTCATATGGACCCCCTACACTTCTCCATCATTGCTGCACCGATGGGTGTCTATCTATTGTTGATCGGGTTGATCAATTTACGGCGGCGCCCGTTCGTGACAACTGGTGCCCGTGATGCGGCGGCAATCGGAATCGCAATTTCCGGATTGATGATTGCTGGGCCGATGGAGTTGTTTTTCCCGGAGAGTGCCGCTGGTCGATTTGGGTCTTACGTCTGGCTGTTGTTGATTGCCTTTTACGGGCTCTGTGTTTCGTTGATTGTGCTTTTGATGCGGCCGCGAATTGTTGTTTACAATCTCAGTCCTCAACGCTTGAGACCGATCCTGGCTGACATTGCCACTCGTTTGGACGGCAAGGCTCGTTGGGCCGGAGACAGTCTGCTGTTGCCGTCGCTGGACGTGCATTTGCATCTGGAAGGCAATTCATGGATGAGTAACAGTCAACTGGTTTCCGTCGGTGACAAACAACGTTTCGAATCGTGGCGGATCGTCGAGCGTGAATTGCGGGAAGAGTTATCGAAGATGCGGTCGGAGACGGTCGTGTTTGGCGTGGCTCTGATCTCGATGGCCGTTCTACTGGCGGTCGTCTCCGTCGTGTGGGTCGTCCGGCAACCGGAAGTGGTTCGTCAGGTGTTGACGGATATGTTGCGACTTTAATTCTCGCGCAGCAATGCGCTATCAGAGATCGATATGTGCCCAGCCATAGCTCAACACCGAGATCAGCCGCCGACCCATTGAGCGAACAGGGACTTCGCCTTGGCCACATCGCCTGTCCCGGCGACGATCGTGCGACCGTTTTCGAATACAGTCAGCGAAATGTCAGCCTCATCAGCAATCTCAAATTTCAACAGGTATTCGTTTCGTGTGACTGAGCCGTGGGCGCTCAGTTTCTGATCCAGTTGCGCCAGATCAATTTGCGTACCATGTGCTCCCCGGATCTGTACCGAGTTGCGACCGCACAACACAGCGGTCTGCGTCGAATTCTGGCCGCTTAACCAGGGACGTTGACCACCGCGACACGCTGGGCAGTCGATTTTGTCGGCAAGTTCTCCCAGTTTCAACTTGTTCAGGCGTCCCGACCACAAATCGATTACCGTCAGGTCTTTGCTGACTGCATCGAGGTTGCCAGAAAGAATCTTCAGCGCCTCAATCGATTGAAGTGAAGCCACCACATTGACGACCGGCCCCAGAATACCAGCCATGTCGCAACCGTCGGTCGTGCCCGGCGGCGGTGGACCTTCAGCCATCAGGCAGTGCAAACAATTGCTTTGGTCGGGGACGATCGTCATCGTTTGGCCCTCGCTGCCGATGCAACCACCATAAATCCAGGGAGTCCCCGATTGCAAGGCAAAGTCGTTGATCAGGAAACGAGTTTCGAAGTTGTCGGTTCCGTCAACAATCACGTCGGCACTGTCAGCCAGCTTTTCGATGTTTCGATACTCAAGGTCCTCCACGAATGGCTGAACATCGATCGTGGAATTGATCATGCGAAGTTTGTTGGCGGCAGCAATCGCTTTGGGCAGTCCCGCGCGGACGTCGCTCTCGTCGTAGAGTACCTGGCGTTGCAGATTGTGGATTTCCAGGAAGTCGCGATCAACGATTCTCAGGCAACCGACACCAGCTCTGGCCAACGACTCGGCAATGACGCTGCCCAACGCCCCGCAGCCTACCACCAACGCCGTCGCTTGGCTCAACTTTTTCTGGCCTGCCACGCCGAGTTGCTGAAATCGAATTTGACGCGAGTAGCGAGTCAGCGACGGGGGGATCGATTCTGGTTCTGGGCGATCGGAGTTCACGAAACGGATTCTTGTAACAAGGTTTTCAAATAGCGACCGGTAATACTATTCTCATTTTCGCTGATTTCTTCAGGAGTACCAGTCGCCACCACCATTCCTCCGGAATCGGCCGGGCCCGGTCCCAGGTCGACAATGTGGTCGGCGTGAGCCAGCATCAACTGGTTGTGCTCGATCACGATTAGCGAATGCCCAACATCGATTAAGGCGTCGAAGGAATCGATCAGCCGAACGACGTCGGCCATATGCAAACCGGCGGTAGGCTCGTCCATGATAAAGAGCGTGCGTTTTTGGCTGCCCCTACCGAGAAACGCTGCTAGTTTCAAACGCTGGGCCTCGCCGCTGGACAAAGTGCTGACGGGTTGGCCAATTTGAACGTAGGACAAGCCAACGTCTCCTAGCAGTTTCAGCCGTGCCTGAACTTTTTTGTGTCCTCGAAAAAACGAAAACGCCTGATTTGCCGTCATCGACAAGACGTCAGAAATATTTTTGTTTCGATAGCGAACCTGACAGACTTCCGCCTTGAATCGAGTACCCTGGCATTGATCGCAACGACGCAAGACATCAGCCATGAACTGCATGTCGATGCGGATGTGTCCGTCGCCACTGCAATGGTCGCAGCGACCGCCCTCGACATTGAAACTGAAGGCACCCGGTTTCAGGTTTCGCGTCTTCGCATCCGGTGTGTCGGCGAATACCTTGCGAATCTCGTCCCACGCTTTGACGTAAGTAGCCGGATTGCTGCGAGAAATTTTCTTGAGCGCCGTTTGGTCAATCACAGCAACCTGATCGAAGCGATCACCGCCATGTAGTTTGTTAAACGGCAGAGTCGGATGAGTCGTCTCTTCCAACCGATTTTGCAGAGCGGGCGCCAAGGTCTGCCGCACCAGCGAACTCTTGCCAGATCCGCTAACTCCGGTAACGACACAAAGCAAGTCCAATGGAAAATCGACCGTGATGTTCTTCAGATTGTTTCCACATGCTCCAGAGATCTGAATCCGGGACCGTTTGTTGTCGCGGCGATCCGGGTTGAAGCTGTAACCACGCTGACCAGATAGAAACAGTCCCGTTTCCGTTTGCGACGAAGCGACCATTTCGTCCGGCGAGCCATCAAAAACGATTTCGCCACCGGCCGTCCCGGCCTTTGGTCCAATTTCGACCAGGCGATCCGCCAGTTTCATGATCTCAGGATGATGGTCCACCACGACGACCGTGTTGCGACGTTCTTGCAGATGCTGGATTTGGGGCGTCAACCGTTCCAGGTCGGCTGGATGTAAGCCAGCCGAAGGTTCATCCAACACGTAAAGTAAGTTGACCAGGTTGGATCCGAGTGCTCGTGTCAACGCGACTCGTTGTCGTTCGCCCGAACTGATCGTTCGCAGTTGGCGGTCCAGTGAAAGGTAGCCGACCCCGACTTTGATAAGGTATTGCAATCGCCCGTTGATCATCCGGATCAAGTCAGTGGTTTCCTTGCTGGATTTTTCCTGCTCTGCCAACGTTTGCAATCGTTCGTGCAGTTGCTCGATCGGCAGACTACCGAGTTGAGCCAGATTCTGGTCATCAATGCAGTAAGAAAGTGCCGTTGGGTTAAGCCTCGCTCCAAGACAATCAGGGCATTCTCGATACGATCGCCAGCGGGCCATGAAAATCCGCAGATGCATTTTGTATTTGCGTTTTTCAAGCCACGCAAAAAACCCATCCAGACCACCAAAGTCTCGCGTTCGGTCGCCTTGCCAAACTAGGTCGAGGTCCTTTTGTTTAAGCTTGGAAAACGGAACGTCGAGCGGGAACTTATGGTCTTCCGCGATTTCAATCAACTCTTCCAGTTCATGCCGATAAGCAGGCGAGTTCCAAGGCGCGATCGCGCCATCGCGAACAGAGAGATTCGGGTTGGGAACAATCTTGTCGATATCGCGAAAATGGACACTGCCGAAACCTTCACATGTCGGGCAGGCTCCCTTGGGGCTGTTGAAGCTAAACAGGCTGGCGTCTGGTTCCGGATATTCGGTTTGGCAATTTCCACAGACTAACAAAGTCGAGTAACTTCGTTTTTCGACCGGCTTGCCATCCAGCAAAAATTCACTGTCATCGGCTTCCAGCAATACGACGCAGTTGCCGTGACCGTAGAAGAGTGCGGTCTCCAGCGATTCAGCACAGCGGCCTTTTTGTAAGTCACCAGTTTTCAAGCGGTCGACCACGACCAACATCTCATGTCGATCGTCAGAGCCCGCTGCGAATGAAAAGTCCTGCAGCGCCAAACCATCCGTGTCAATCGTTTGCTGGTTGACGATCACGCGACGGAAACCATTCCGCTTGATGTCCGAGACCAGTGCTTCCAGTTGTTCTGCGTTTTCCCACGTGGCAGGGAATGCGATCTGGAACTTTCGGTCCGGTGCTTCCGACGCCAACTGCTGAATGATTTGTTGAGGCGAACTTCTAGAGACGTCGGTTTGACATTCGTGACATCGGATGACAGCCGAGCGGGCATACAGCAAACGCAAGAACTCAATCGATTCCGTCACCGATCCGATTGTCGTGCGGGCGCTACCGGTTTGGCGAGTGGCGGTGATGGCGATCGCTGGCGGGATGCCTTCAATCACATCAGCGTCAGGCTTCTCCAGTTGTTCAAGGAATTGCCGCGTGTACGGTGAAAAGCACTCAACGTACCGACGTTGGCCTTCCGCGAACAAAGTATCGAGTGCCAAACTGGTTTTGCCGCTACCACTTAATCCGCATAGCGTTACCAATTGGCCGTGCGGGATGTCCAGGTCGACATTCTTCAGATTGTTGACTCGAACGCCGCGCAAGCTGATCTTGCCTGATGAAGGGGCGCGGTTCGAATCATTGCTCATGCCGACATCTCGTCCGCGATCAGGAAGGCGATTTCCATTGCCTGGTCATAGTTCAGGCGAGGGTCGACGGCGGACTTGTACGCTTTGCCCAAATCAGACTCTTTCAACCCACGTGCCCCGCCAACGCACTCCGTGACATTGTCGCCGGTCAATTCAAGGTGCACACCGCCGAGCACAGAGTCCATTCGTCGGTGAATGGCAAAGGCCTTGGTTAATTCATCGGCGATGGAATCGAAGCTGCGAGTCTTGGTGCCGGCTTCCGTTTGAAAAGTGTTCCCGTGCATCGGGTCGCTGCACCAGAGTACCCGTTGCTTCGCCTTTTGAACGGCCGAGATCAGATTTGGCAAAGCCGATTCGATATTCCCGGCACCAAATCGATGGATCAGTGTCACGTGACCAGGTTCGTTTTTGGCGTTGAGGATCTTCAGCAGTGAAACGAGTTCGTCGCCATCCATGTCAGCACCGACTTTCACGCCGATCGGATTTTTGATGCCGCGGAAATATTCGACGTGGGCGCTATCGAGGGCTCGTGTTCGGTTTCCGATCCATGGGAAGTGTGCGTTCAGGTTGTACCAGCCTTCGCGCCGAGGAACTTGTTGCGTCTGTGCTTGTTCGTATGTCAGGTGCAAGCCTTCGTGGGAAGTGAAAATCTCAATTGACTTGGCGTCAGCGACGGAGCGATCCAGAATCGATTCCATAAATTGCAGCGAGCTGGCAATCGAATGCACCATATCGTGGTACTGTTTGGCGCGAGGCGTGTTGACGGCGAAATCCAGATCCCAGTTTTCGGGGTGATGCAAATCGGCGAAGCCACCGCCGATCAAACTTCGAATGAAATTCAGAGTCATGGCGGCTCGTTCGTATCCGCGGATCAATAGCTCCGGGTTCGCTTGCCGACCTTCCGAGGTAAAGTCGCTGCGGTTGATTAAGTCGCCGCGGTAGACCGGCAACTCCACCCCGTCTCTGGTTTCGATATCGGACGATCGTGGTTTGGCATATTGGCCAGCCATTCGTCCGACTCTGATGACTCGCCGTGACGAGGCGTAGGTCAACACGAAGCTCATTTGGATCAGGACTTTCAGGTTGGCAACAATCGCATCCGTTTGGCAGTCCTCGATTCGTTCCGAACAATCGCCGCCTTGCAACAGAAAGGCTTTGCCTTCGGCGGCGTCGGCCAATTGCGATTTCAGCGACTCGATTTCCCAACTGGTGACCAGCGGCGGCAATTGCGCCAGCCTGCCTAATACCGAGGCGACCTCGGCCGCGTCCTGGTAAACCGGTTGTTGACTGGCGGTCTTCTTTGTCCAGGAATCAGGCGCCCAGGTCGAGTGTGGATTCGCGTTCGGATCTTCGGGGTTAATGTCCATCACTTCAGGCTAACACAGTGGCAAACAACTGAAAATGGCCAACTGAAGCCATGTTTCAGGTAGCAACCGGCGACCCGATCACCCCTGCCGGTCATCAGGATTTTTGACCACCAAGAACACCCATTAACCGCAGCATCCCGGCGATTCGAACATCGTTAATAAGAACAGGTGTGGCGAAATACACAGGGTGTTCGGTTCCGCGAAAACGACGTTTGAACGCCGCATGACCTTGCAGGTTGTAGAAGTAGCGGTTTACCCACCAGGCTTTGAATCCGTACGACCAACCAAAATGAATCAGGCCGTTTCGCTTTTTGAATGTGCGGTCCGTCATGTTGGCCAAAGGTGACAGTCCCAAACGCAGCGTCTGGCAGCCTTCCTGTTTCAGCTTTTCCACGCAGTGTTTCATGATGCCCTGTTCCGCATACGCCGGCGCATCGGGGTCTCTCCGTTTGAATACCGTCGAGTAGCCTATGATTTGGCCATTTTCGTAAACAGGATCCAGGTAGACGAAGGCTTGCAGATTGTCATCCGAATCGAAAAGGTAAAAGTGACGGACATCCGGTTCGTGCTGGAAAACCAACGGGCGATTCATGAACCCGACTTCCCGGTCCTTGATCGGTCGAGTCGCTCGCCAGCGTCGTGATATTTCGGCTGGTAGTCGCTGGTCGATGTCTGAAAACGAGTGCTCTTCAACTCGATAGCCCCGACGATTTAACCAGTTGGCTGCGTACCGAAAATGCTCCTTCGTCTTTCCCTTGAAGTCGTAGGAATCGAGTTCCAGCCACGTGTCGACGCCGAATTGATTGATGTAGTACCCCCGTTCGGCCAGCGCCTCGGCGGTTGGTTTGGTGATGTGCACGAAACAAGGCTTCTTTTTGCACGACCCAATGAATTCATCCAGCAGTTTGCCGGTATCGGACGGCGCGACGACTGAATCACCCAATCCATAATCGTAACCCCACTTGGTGCCGTAGGCCTGGAAACCATCGTGGCTGTAGTGATACTTCAAGCCGGGTTGGCAGACTGTCGAATAAGCGATGGTGGTGTTGCCGAATTGCCGCGCAAGATCCAGCCGCATTTGCAGGTCACTGTTTTCAGAATCGCTGTTTTCAGAATGGCCCGCGACCGCATGGGCAGGCCCCGCCGGCGCGGTGGTTTGCTCGACCGGATTCGGTGATTCGTTTTCGACTTTGTAAATCATGGCCGGCTAAATATTAGGAAATTGTCAGGCGAATTCTTGAGATGATAATGTAATGTCACCACCCCAGGCTTTCTGTCGTTAAACGTGTTCAAAAATTACATGAAATGTGTCAGCCGCCCAGTTTGGCTACAATATTGCGAAAAACAACCGGCCCCAGCTTCATCATCCGGAAATTACGAATACTGGTCGTCTCCCAGCCCAGGTCTTTCAGAGCCTGAACGTAATCGTGGTTAGGGTGCCAGTGGACCAGGCCCATCAACCAAAACGGCAGCATGGCGCCGTGCAGGTAGAGTCGGTTGGTGGCACGCGACAGTATATTTCCGTCAGGCGGCGCGACGTCGGCAATCATCAAGGTCCCGCCCGGTTGCACGAACCGAAGCAACTGCGTTAGAAGCTGCAGCATCTGTTCGTGCGGAAAACAGTTCAGGAAAAAGTTTGGGCAAACCGCCGCAAACTGTCGCTGTGGAATCTCTTGAAAATAGTCGCAAATCAGATTGGCTTGCAGTGATTCTGCTTTTAGGCGTCGTTCCAATTTGTCAATCATCTTTTGCGACGTGTCGACCGCCGTGACGACACAACCGTGACGGGCGGCCGCGACCACATCCAGGCCACCACCACACCCGACAAACAAGACTTCGACACCCGATTGCAAATGCTTTAGTTGATCCTTTTTGGCAGCCTTTATCTGACCAAACGAATACACGTCGGACATCAAGTCGTAGAAGCCTGCGACATGGTCATAGCTCTTTAGTGATTTACCGGCAGACATCGGTTGGGATTGGAAATAAATGCGGTAGGAAGAAGCCGCAGTTTAACAAAACTTGATGTCGATTTCGAAATAATGGCGGTTTGAAAACGTTCAATTGCGCAAGCCAAAGAGGACCAGAATGAAACGGTGAGACTTGAGAATTTCTGGCTCTCGACGCGGCAATACTTTGGCGCGCACCGTTACGTCCATCGCTAAAAACTCTCGTGTCTCAGAAGTCAAGCGAGCGTCAGCCGGTTCCCTGCGAAGGACGTTCGCCGGGACCCTGTTCCTGAAACTTTATCCTCAGCGGCTCGATGGCGTTGCCTTCTTCATCGATTTCGTCATCTTCATCGATCTCGTCGTCGGTAAGACTTTGTTCCAGTTCCGCAGCCTTATTCTGTTTAGGGTCGAGGTTGCAGAATAGTTTTCCGAGTGGACTGGCCAACAACGCCGGCAGCAGGATCAGGTCACCGATCAAGGCAGCGGCCAGCAGGAACAACATCAACACGCCGAATCGTTGCGTCGGCATGAAGGTACTGAAGGCAAACGCCGACAAGCCGAAGCCAGCGATCAACGTCGTTTGCGTCATCGCCGTTGCCACTTTTTTGTAGGCTAGTCGAATTGCATCCAGGCGATCCATTCCATTGGCGATTCCTTTGCGGAACCAATTCAGGAAGTGGATCGTATCGTCGACCGCGACGCCCATCGCCACACTGGCCGTCATCATCGATCCAATATCGACCAGGCGACCCATGTGTCCCATTGCGCCAAAGACGATCATGATTGGGAACACGTTGGGAATCATGGCGACCATGCCGGCGCGGAAATTGAGTGCGTTGCCAAATGTAAGTCGTTTGCCCCAGGGTCGCAGCAACAACATCATTACAAAGGCGATCATGACGAAGGCCAGCAGGATACTTTTGATCAAGCTATGCAGCAAAGAACGTTGTGCCTTGTAGACAATCGGCACGATTCCTGTGTAGCTGGTTGTGATCAGCGATGCCTCATCGCCTGCCTTTTTTCGCTCGGCAGCAGTCAACATACCGGGCAATGGCTGTTTGGTGTCCGGATCGATATGGAACCGGTAATCGTCGGCAAAGATCAGGTTGTTGGCATGCTGTTTTAACACGTCCAGTTTGATGTGCGGGTTACCGATGACGACGACGGCATCAAAGTCAAGTTTGGAGAAGAAGTCCGTCCAATACTGATCGGTAGGTTGTTCTGCTTCTGGTTTATCGATCCATGCGGATGGGTCCACCCAGCGTATGCGGCGGCCTTCGGTGTTCGCTTTGGTCGCACGGAAGCCCGAATTCTGCAACAGGTCGTAAAGGGTGTTTACAAAGATGCCGGTTTGGTTAACGTCACCGTCTTCGGTCAACCCGACGACAGCTGCCGGTTCGCCGGCTTTCGGTTTTGGAATCGGTGTTGGCCCAATGACCAACAGTTTTCCCTGCTGGGTTCGGTCTTCGACTTCGTACCGGCTTTGTACTGCTTCCAGTACCTTGTTTCGGTAGCGATATCCCGCCAGGCAGGGCTCTACCACTGTCTTTAACTCGCCGACGAATTGTCCGTAATCGACATTGTTCAGAGCAGCCAATCGCAGACTGATTCGCCAGAATTCCTCCAGCGACTGATTGTCAACTCGCAAGTAGTCCTGTTCCAGCAAGGCGTCGCGGTTGTACAGCAATTCGCCGTTGGCGGCGATTCGCGAGGTTCCGCGTTCCTGTGTTTTTACGACGACGTTCAACGGTGTTGCCAAATCGGTTGACATGACGTTTCCGATGTAACGTCTGCTTTCGTCGGTGCTCTCGTCGCCAAAGACTTGCAGTACATATCGCCGCACGCGGTCGGACAACTCCATCCGTTGCAGGAAGCTAAGTTTGTAGTCCAACTGGCTAAGTTGTTCAGGAGTCAGGTCCTCGGGCAATTCGTCTGGTCGAATCTGGGCGTCGCTGTCGACTTTGAGCATCAGTTCCATAGGAACCAGCTTGCCAAGGTTGTTTTCCATCCAGCGATAATCAGAGAGGATTTTGGCATCGCTACGGAACAGTTTCAGCAACTGCACGCTTGTTTCGATTCTTGCCACACCGAGTGCAAATCCAATCAGGACCAAAATTCCGACACAGGCAACCACCATATTGTGTCGTACGACCCATTCTCCAATTCGGTCCCACGCACGTTCAACGAATGCAGTCACGCTGAACTTGGTCGGTTCCGGGTTTTCGTCGGGCGACTTGCGGCGAGTGTAACCAGGTGCCCAAATCGTCAAAGACGCCGGTAGGTAGGTGAACAGCAACACGACCGTTGCAACCGTGGCGATGGCCGAGTAGAAACCGAACTTGTTGATCGGTGTCAGGTTACTTGTGCAAAGAGAAATCAAGCCAAGAGCGGTTGTAAATGCCGCCAGCGCGCAGGGGAACAATCCGTGTCGGACCGCCGTATCGGCAGCCCTGCCTTCGCCATTTTCTAAACAAGCGTCGCGGTAGTAATTGACCACATGGACTGCCCCCGACAGTCCCAAAACGTAAACCAACGAGGGCATCGTCATCAGAATTGCATCCATCGATCCGCCAAGGAACCAGACGAACGAGACGCTGGCGATAGCCGCCACACCTCCGACAAAGAACAGCATCAAGGTCACGCGGATACTGCGGAAGCTTAGGTAGGCCAACGAAAGACCGATAAAGGCTGATAAACCGACTAGCCGGAATAGCGTGATTGAACCCTCTTCGTCAATCGCCACGTTGTCGACCGGCGGACCACCAATACGCAAGTTCTCGGCTTCGATACCACACAGTCCGGTGGCGATTTCCAGGATACGTCCACGAGGCTTGCCCAGGACTTTTCGACCCACGGCACGTGACAATTCGTCAAGCACCGGATCGTTCAAGGTCACGACCAGACAAGTTTGTCGTGGTGGCGGATTGACTTTCAAACGCTTGAACAAACGGTACCAGTGTTCCAGTTTGTGACTCTGCGGTGCGTTCCGCAGATTCTTGATGTCGCCCTCGTATTCCTTTTCCACCAATTCGTTGACGAACTGCTGGAATTCCACTTCTCGTGGATGATCGATTTGTTTTAGTTCTTCGGGCGGAATGACTTGCCTAAAGGAATTTAAGGTCCAGTCGAATTCCGGGCTGGGTGTCGGGCCGAACAGGATACCTGTCAATCTTTTATGAGTTTCAATTTCTGCTTCGAATGACGCCTTTTCGCCCTCCTTGTATTCTCCTACCTTCATCGTGCCCAATTCACCAGCCATCCGCTCGAAAAGGTCTGGCCCAGTCATGACGTTATTGAAGAACCGCCCGCTTAGCAGAGAAGGGTCTTTGTAGAATCGATTGTCGACTGGATTGCCAAAGCGTTTGATGAATGTTCCATCCGCTTCGTTTTTGCCTTTCAGGAATCGTTGTACGACCCGTTTGGTACCGTCGATCAGATTGCTGCGGCCATTCCACTTGAAAATGCTGCCGTCACGTCGAACGAAATACCATTGCTTGTTGCGACCTTGCAACCACTTTTCCTGATGCTCGCCCCAATCGACCGAGTAGTTACCTCCGGTAGTATGAAGTCCCAGTTCGGTGGCCCATTCGCGAGCTTCCAGCTCTTCTTTCAGACGCAGGTATTCTTCCGAGTTGGTATCCAGCGAGGCCAGATACTTTTCCTCATCGGCCGCCCCGGCCAGCGATTCGTTGTGCAGTCGATTCTTGACGCGAAGGAATCGGTCATCGCGTTCGTTGCAGCCTTCCCAGCTGACGACCACGAATTGGTCACCGATAAAGTAATCCCGGAAGATGTTCAGTTCTTTCGTTTCCGGGAACGTGGCAGGTAGCCAGTCAGCGACATCGTTGGAGATGTTGTCGACCGATTCCCGAGCACCGCGCAACAGAAACGGAAGTATGAAAAAAATCACGCAAAGAATTAACATCGCGCGGTTGCCAAAAAACGGCATGCGTTTCGCAAAAAACGATCGACGTGTCATACGATTTCGGTACCAGGAAAGAAGGATACAATCATTCTCAAGGTTACCGGTGTCCAGTGACAGCGTCCATGCCAAAACCCCCCTGAAAATTGAGGAAGAAGCGGCAAAATGCGGACTTTCGGGGTCAGTAAACCGTGCCGGGTTTTTCCGCAAGACGCGACTGGTTCCAGCCTACGGAAGTTGGCGCAAAAGTCGAACAAGTTGAGTGATTGGTTTTATTTCCTTTGGAACGGCGTATATCGCAGGTTGGGTGCCATGTTTACGCGAGTGCAACAGTTGATTCACACC
>CAZPOL010000107.1:16636-16842 GCA_964588195.1 uncultured Pirellulaceae bacterium
TCAAGACCGAGCATGCTCACGCAAAACCTAGCCAATTCCATCGTTTGCGTAAGCATGCCTTGTCCAGATGGTTGACTCTTCCTTGACAAAGGGCGTGAGCATGGCACCCGTTCACTTCAGGTCCTCGATCGTATCAAAGTCGCGTACAGCACAGGTTGGGTGCCATGTTTACGCGAGTGCAACAGTTGATTCACACCTCAAGACCG
>CAZPOL010000108.1:0-16585 GCA_964588195.1 uncultured Pirellulaceae bacterium
TCAAGACCGAGCATGCTCACGCAAAACCTAGCCAATTCCATCGTTTGCGTAAGCACGCTTTTTCTCGTTGGTTACATTTTCTCTGAAAAGGGCCTGAAGCATGGCACCCACTCCTTTCAGGTCCTCGGTTATTCAAACACGCCGGTCCTGAAACAGTAGAACCAGGACGCCGTGGCGATCACGTAGGACACGATCATAATCACGGAGACCGCAATCGTTCCACCGCCGCGCATGATTCCGTAGACCGGGCAGTACATTCCGCCAGTGGCAATACATGCAATTCCGTGAGTGGCTTGTTTACTCTTGAAGGCAATCATCGTCAGCCAGACTGCACAACCCAGGTAAATCGTATTGCCGGCAATCGCACTAATCAAACCTGTGTTAACATTGTCGGTCAACGAATCCATGATCAAAACGGTGCCTAGTCCAAGCAATAACAAGACGGCGAATATGGCGAAGCCAGCCATGGCAACGATATAGGCGTCCGCGCCATCGCCAAAGTCTTGCTCATCGGCGCCGATCGGATTCTCTTCGATTTCACGCTCGGCTTTTGCCAACGCTTTTTCCGCGTCGGTCATGTCAGAGTTTTCCAGTTGGTCAGCGATCTCGTCGTCGGTGTAGGTGTCCAGATACTGCCCGGTTGCGACGTTGTAACCACAATCGATACAGATCACCGCGTTGGGGTCCATTTCCGATCCACAGGCCGCGCAGATTGGGCCCTTGGGCATCGACTTGACACCAGTCTCGTCCAACAGATCCAGCAACTTCTTATTGACCGCAGGCCGCCCGCTTCCGGCGACCGCTCCGACGGCCGAGCCCGATGGAACCTGAATGACTCCCTGGCAACGAGGACATTTGACTTTCTTGCCTGCCAAAGCGTCCTTGGCCGAAAACTTAAATCCGCATTTGCAGCTTGTAGGTATTGCCATTGTAGATTCTGTCTCGTGGTTGAATCGAAGTCTCGCCAAGTACCGGGGTGGTGATGAGGGCTTGTCTGACGAGAGATTTGGTCGGGCAAAGCCGGCATAGTCTGATCGGAATGGAAAGGCAATCCGATGGATTTCTTGACAATCTTGACAAAAGTCGCAGTCAAAAAGTCTCAGGCATGGCCGCAGACAAAGCCGCAATGAGTCCCCGATACTCTATTTTGCAACCCGCCCCAATTTTGGCAACCGTTATTCGCCGAGGATTGGGCATCTAATCGCCCTTGAAAGGCCGGTTTTTTCCATGCTTCCGGAAATGTCGTGGTCAAATCATTCTTAACGGTTCGACACGACATGTCATATTGGCAGCGTTGAGAAGTCGTCAGTCGAAGCTGGGCGGTAGGCGATTCTGATTCGGCCAGCGAAATTCCGGCCATTGGCTGAAAATGAGCCACCAGAACCCGAGCAAATCCGTTTTGTTTCCGGGGATTCTGCAAATGTAACGGACTGGGGTTCGATTGGCGCGCTAATTGCGATCTTTGGGTGGCTTGCGGTTGAGGTGCGCAAAACTGTCACCCACACCGCATACGACACCCCGAGTCAAAAGTCGGCGGCGAACAATCTGGCCGCATACAATATTTACCGCTCAATCATTGAAATACCTCAATTCCGGAGGAATCCCCAAATGGCAACTGCCACTAAAAAGAAATCCAAGTCCAAATCGAAGACCAAAACGAACTTGCAGCCGCTTGGCGACCGCTTGGTCGTTCAGCGTGACGATTCCGAAGAGACCACGGCGGGTGGAATCCTGCTTCCCGATTCGGCCAAGGACAAGCCATCGCGAGGCATCGTTTTGAGTGTCGGCGACGGTCGTATGTTGAAGGACGGAAGTCGCGCAGAGATGCAAGTCAAAGAAGGCGATCGCATTCTGTTTACCAGCTACGGCCCGGAAGAGTTAAAGGTTGGCGAGTCCGAATTTCTGCTGATGCGTGAAGACGATGTTCTGGCGATCATCGACTAACGGTTCAGAATCAAACATCACAATCAAATCAAAATCCAATATCGGAGTATATAAACATGGCAAAGATGATTGCATTTGAGCAGGAAGCACGCGAAGCAATTCGCCGCGGCGTTTCCAAGCTTGCACGAACCGTCAAAGTTACGCTCGGTCCCAAGGCCGCAACGTGATTTTGCAAAAGAGTTTTGGCTCACCAACCGTCACCAAGGACGGCGTCAGTGTCGCCAAGGAAATCGAACTGGAAGACACCTACGAAAACATGGGTGCACAAATGGTTCGCGAAGTGGCCAGCAAGACTTCCGATGTCGCTGGTGACGGAACAACGACGGCCACGGTCCTGGCAGAAGCGATCTTCAACGAAGGCCTGAAAGCCGTTACCGCTGGCGTCAACCCAATCCAGATGAAGACCGGAATCGAAAAAGCTGTTTCCGATATCAACGGTTTGCTGGACAACGCATCGATCAAGGTGAAAACCGCCGAAGAGATGGCAAACGTCGCTTCGATCGCTGCCAACAACGATCGCGAGATCGGTGAGTTGCTGGCTGGTGCCATGGAAAAGGTCGGCAAGGACGGCGTTATCACCGTCGACGAAGGCAAGAGCCTGCAGACCGAAGTCGAATGGGTCGAGGGGATGCAGTTCGACAAGGGTTATCTCTCGCCATACTTCGTGACTGACCCTGGCAGCATGGAATGTGTTCTGGAAGATCCTTACGTATTAATCTTCGAGAAGAAGCTTTCGAACATTAAGGACCTGGTACCTGTGCTGGAGCAAGTCGTTCAGCAAAGCAAGCCGCTGTTGATCGTGGCAGAAGATGTTGACGGCGAGGCACTGCAGACGCTGGTTATCAACCGTTTGCGTGGCACGCTGAACGTGTGTGCTGTTAAAGCTCCTGGCTACGGCGATCGCCGCAAAGCGATGATGGAAGACATTGCCGTGTTGACTGGTGGAACTGCCATCTTCGAAGCTCTGGGTAAAAAACTGGAAGCTCTGACAATTGCCGATCTTGGTCGTGCCAAAAAGGTGTTGATCGATAAGGACAACACGACCGTGATCGAAGGTGCTGGTAAAAGCAGCGACATCAAGGCTCGTATCGATCAAATTCGTCGCGAGATCGAAAACACTTCCAGCGACTACGACAAAGAGAAGCTGGAAGAGCGTTTGGCCAAGTTGGCTGGCGGTGTCGCCAAGGTCAACGTCGGTGCGGCCACCGAATCGGAGATGAAAGAAAAGAAGGCCCGTGTCGAGGACGCATTGCACGCGACTCGTGCAGCCGTCGAAGAAGGCATCCTGGCTGGCGGCGGAGTCGGGCTGTTGCGTGCTGCTTCGAAAGCGGAAGCCGCCAGCGATGTAAACGACGATCAACGAATCGGCTACAACATTGTGGTCCGAGCCTGTCGTGCACCGTTGACGATGATCGCCGAGAACGCCGGAAAAGACGGCGGAATCGTTTGCGAGAAGGTCGTCGAATCCAAGAGTAATATGGGCTACAACGCTCTGACTGACACTTACGAGGACTTGGTCAAGGTCGGCGTCATCGACCCGGCCAAAGTCACCAAGACTGCTCTTTCCAACGCCGCAAGTGTTGCCACTCTGTTGCTGACAAGTGACGCACTGGTCGCCGATATCCCAAAGGATAAAGGTCACGGCCACGGTGGCGGACACGACATGTACTAAACACGAACTTTGAATCGTGTTTGATGAATTCAAGCCGCAGTATCCGGTCAGGGTGCTGCGGTTTTTTGTGCGCTTGCAGGAAAACCGCACGTTTTTGTGGCTATAGTGTCGGCATCGGTGAAGCCCGGGCGCAAACCCGGCGTTACAGATATCTGCAAAAAAGGTATCTTTAACCGCTTCATGTAATACAAGCCCGACGCGCAAGCGAGTGGTTTTTGCGTTTTGGAACCACTTGATTGGACAGTAGACAAGATAGTTAAAGGGATCGGTCAGTTGAAAGAGTATGAAAAAATTCCTGTCAAAGTTGCACGGAAGCCAGACGCGATTGGAAAAAACATCCGGCTGATGGGTTGGGTGCGGACGCGCCGAGATTCCAAGGCAGGATTCAGTTTTATCGAAGTCAACGACGGTTCTTGCCTTGGGAACATCCAGGTTATCGCTCCTGCCGAATTGGAGAACTACGATTCGGTTGTAAAAACCCTGACTGCCGGCTGCAGTATTTCAGTTAATGGTTTCGTGAAAGAGTCCGGCGGCAAAGGCCAGGCAACGGAAATCGAAGCCGAGTCGCTGGAGCTAATTGGTAGCGCCGACCCGGACAACTACCCGCTTCAAAAGAAGCGACACTCGATGGAGAAGCTGCGCGAGTGGGCTCATCTCCGTCCACGCACCAACACGATCGGCGCAGTGGCTCGAGTTCGCAATTGCATTTGCAACTCAATCCACCAGTTCTTCCAGGAGGACGACTTTCTTTACGTGCACACTCCCGTTGTCACGACCAGCGATTGCGAAGGTGCGGGAGAGATGTTTCAGGTAACGACGATGGACCTGAATCACATCGCCAACAACAAGATTGAGAAACTCAACTATGACTTCGACTTCTTCCAGCGCCCGGCGTTCCTGACCGTCAGCGGCCAACTGGAAGCCGAAACCTACGCGTGTGCACTCGGCAAGGTCTATACGTTCGGGCCGACGTTTCGCGCGGAGAAATCCAACACGTCACGGCACTTGGCCGAGTTCTGGATGATCGAACCCGAGATGGCGTTCTATGAACTCAAAGACAACATGGATTTGGCCGAGGCGTTCCTGAAACGAATCTTCAAAGACGCGCTGGAGAAGTGCCCCGAGGACATGGAGTTCTTCGGCAATCCTCATTTGCCCTGGAACAAAGATTCCGGAAACGATCCGATCGTCGATGTGTTGGGTAAGATCATCGCCAGCGACTTTGTTCGTTGTAGTTATACCGAGGCTGTCGAAATTCTGGAAAAGAGCGGACAAAAGTTTCAGTACCCGGTTAAGTGGGGTGCCGACTTGCAATCCGAACACGAGCGTTTTTTGACGGAGCAGCATTTCAAATCGCCAGTCATCCTGTTTGACTATCCGCGAACCATCAAGCCGTTTTACATGTACTGTAACGACGATGAAAAAACAGTTCGTGGAATGGACGTGTTGGTGCCTCAGATCGGTGAGATTATTGGCGGCAGCCAGCGTGAACATCGATTGGACGTGATTCAATCGAGAATGGCGGAGATGGATTTGCCGCAAGAAGAGTACTGGTGGTACCTGGATCTTCGTCGCTTCGGCACGGTTCCTCACGCTGGTTTCGGGCTGGGGTTGGAACGAGTCGTCCAATTCGTGACGGGCGTCACCAATATTCGCGACGTCATCCCGTTTCCAAGAACTCCCGGCAGTGCCGAATTTTAGAATGGGCGTCGATCACATTTTGTGCACGAGCTTTACCTGCGATTATTCCACAGGCGCCGGTCCCAGGTAAACGGAGTTGTATTCCGGGTGCTCGTTCGGCGAATCGATTGCCGCACAAAGTCGTGTCATCCAATGATGAATCGAGTGGCCTATCACTGTCAAATAGCGACCATCATCGCTAGTCTCAACGACTTGACCGATCCTTCCATCAGGTGATGGGTCGCAATCGATAAACAAAAGGTCTCCATTGAATTCACCAATCGGTATCCACGATTCACGCCACGAGAGTTCGTGGCGGCAGGCATCGTTGGTGCTGGAGGTCCAGCCGACAAAACTGTCCACGAACATCCCGTCGACTTCTTTTCTAAATTCGATTTCGCCAATAATGCGATCGGCGTATGTGCCAGGTGCAATGCCCTCGAAATAAGGGAAGAGGTTTGTGACGCACGGGTTGCAGACTTGAAGCCAGTCGAATAATTCCGTCGTCGCGAACGGAATGCGTCTTCTCATGCTACTCAATTCGTCAGGAGTCAGAAGATCCTGAGTCTCGGGAACAGGAATGCCAAGATGTTCGTGTATCCGACAGACTAGTCGTTTGAGTTCGGCTTTCATGGTTCGTTAAATTCTCTGGTCTCTAGATGCCGATTGCGTGTTCGTACCCGACCGACTCTGGTGTTTGACAAGATTAAAAAAAGACGCCAGCTCTCAGTTCGTAATAGGCATCGCTTGATTCGAACAGGAAACGACTGCCCTGGAAATACTCGTGGGGTACGTCAGCCAACAAAATTGTATTGGCATCGGTGATGGTCTGGATGTCCTTCACCATGCCTTCCGCAACACTCTTTCGATAGTTCTCGCTGGAAAGATTGAAATTGTCGCCACGATCTTCCAAGAGATAACCTGTCTTGGCATTAAGGAATGCGAACAGCATGGTGTCCAGTTGTTCGAAAAGTTGCTCCCAGCTTGATTCCCTAAAGGTGATATTTAAATCGTCCGGCACTGGTTTCTTATACTTCTTTAGTAATTCCACCTGTTGTTCTTCGAAACAAGTTTGGATGGATGTGTCGACATACCCAAGGTCCCACCCGTAGAGTGGTTGCTTCATGTCGCGAAAATAGAACTCAAACCCTTCATTGGTTTTTCCGTTGACTCGGGCGTACGCGTGCAATTGTCCATTGATATAGTCGATGCTGGGCGACAAATTTTCGTCTCCGTGGGTTCATGTAGTTTTCAGTATCAAGTTCTGTGTGTCCGTTGATACATCATCCCATTGCTTGATCCAGGTAACCGATCATTTTGTTGGTCCTTTCGGCTCTATCATCATGATACCAAATGAATTGCCGAGGTTCGCAACCACACGCCAGTGGCGATGAAATTTGTGTCGCCGGCGAGTGGTTGTGTTGGATTCGACAGCGGCTAACAATGGGGGATTATCAATTAAATTACTGCTGTATATCTCAACCTGAGGAAGTCGTTATGGTCAAAGTTGTTTCGGTTTTTGCGTTGCTGGGTTCGGTAGCACTCGTTTGTTTTCAATCGAGTCTGTTGCCATTCAATGAAGTTTCGCAGCCGGCTGTTGTGACGCAAGAGAACGCAACAGCTCAAGAGGGAGTGGTCGATTTCGACAAGAAGTTGAAAGAGATGGGGCACGAGTTGCCGCCAGTTTCCAGTGCAGTCGGAATTTATCGTAGCGTGGTTGTCGTTGGAAACATGGCTTACCTGGCAGGGCACATTCCTCGTTCTGCCGAGGGTGAAATTCTTCGTGGCAAGGTTGGTGATGACGTGACGCTCGAACAAGCGCAGACCGCTGCCAAACGGAGTGGCTTGGCGATGTTGGCGTCGTTGAAGGCTGAATTGGGAACTCTGAATCGAGTCAAGCGATTGGTAAAGACTACAGGCATGGTCAATTGCACAGCGGATTTTGTCGATCAGCCCAAGGTTGTGAACGGGTGCAGCGAGCTGTTCCGGGATCTGTTTGGCCAGGAAAACGGCGTTGGAGCCCGAGCGGCAGTCGGGATGAGTTCGTTGCCCGCTGGTGCGATTGTTGAGATCGAGGCGATGTTTGAACTCACTGATGAATAGAGGCTCCAGCAGCAAACGGCCAAACTAGTATTCAGGAAACCAGGCCGATCAGCTTTTGAATCTCGGCCTTGGTCGTAAAGACGTTTGGGGATACTCGCAGATTGTTCAGGCCCAGTGTGCCGAAGGGCCGCAAGACGATCTTGTTCTCCTCAAACAATTCCTTGGCCAAACGCGCAGCAGGTTTTTCAACGCGGATGGAATAGAGTGAGCCGGACATCGCCCAGGTGTCCGGCGAATTCCATTTCAGCGAATCGGACTGTTCGACCAGCCCTCGCGTAAAGGTCCATAGATCCTTGAGCCGTTTTTCGCGGCGGGCAGGTTCGATCTGCTGAATAAATTCAATCGCATTTCCAAGTGTTAGTGCCTCCGGAAGATTGCGAGTCCCATAGTCTTCGAACTTGCGAGCACTTGTCGACCATGACCTCTGACCCCAGGTAACGACCAGCGGATTCAGGCTATCGGTCAGCCGCTTGTTGACGTAGGCCAGACCGGTTCCTTTGGGACCGCCCAGCCATTTGTGACCACTCGTCGCCACCACATCAACGCCAAGGTCGTGGCAATCAACGGGCAGCATGCCCACGGTTTGTGCTGCGTCGACCACAATGAACTCAACACCTTTTTCTCTGGCAGCGGCAGCCAGTTGTTTGATCGGGTAAAGAATGCCAACCGTGTTGTCCAGGTGCGGCAAGACCAGGACTTTCGTCGCGTCCGTGACTTGTTCCATATAGGCATCGACAACTTGCTGTGCAGTAATCGAAGGCAGCAATGAGACGGGGAAGTCGAATCGGCGGGCTTTGTACATTCCCAGTTCCGCGCGATGAGAAAATGGAATGCAGGCTCCGGAGTGGCAGAGTGAGCTGAATAGCACCTCGTCTTCGGCCTCCAATGGCAAGCCATTGGCCAACGTGTTGAACATTTCAGTTGTGTTGTGAGTGATCGCGATTTCTTCGGAATCACAACCCATCACGCCGGCGACGTCTTGGCGAACTGAATCGAGAGGCGCTTTCCAGGCATCGCCCCAAATGTGTAACCACGGATTGGATTCGCAAATTCGCAGATACTCGGCGCGAGCCTTCTGCACTGGGATCGGCACACATCCGATCGATGCATGATTCAGGTAACCAAGTCCTTTTTCCAAAGAGTAGAATTCCGCCAGTTCTTGAAAGTCGGCGTCGGATTCCGGTTGCTTGTTTGCTTCCTGATTTTGAAAGGGCAGGGAGTTGGCGAAGCTGTTTTTGGCGGTTGCCAATGCGGCAACGATCGCGGCCGAACTCGTTAAAAATCCACGTCGGTGTTGTGTGTGCCGACGTTCTTCAGTTTGGCTTCCCAATCCGACGCCATTTGTTTTGTTTTCGCCTGACATGATGTTCCTTTGTTCGAGGTCCCACAACGTTCGAATTCGTTTCAAGCCACTCACATCATTCTGACACCTTCGTCGCCGGGTCGCAATTCGATTGAGACGATTGAGAGGAATGGCGATGAAGCGTAAGGAATGGCACTACGTGAACGACTTTCCGGTAGTCACGACTTGTTGCAGCAGACTTTTGACCGTTTCGACAGTCGTTGTGCAAGAGCCAACGGTGGATCGCAACCAGTGAACGCCGTCCAGGTTGGTTTGAACGATATAGAAGTTTCCTTCCCGCAGCAGCCTGTCACGAATCGTCTGATTGATTTCGTTAAGTCGGTCTTTGGGCCCGGCGGTGAATCGATAACAAACGATGTTAGTTTCGGGTTCAACCAGCAGTTGCAAGTCATCCGATTGTTGTACGAGCGCGGCAAATTGCCGGGCCATATCGAACAAGCTGGTAACGTTGTCGTCCCAGGCTCGAAAACCATGAATGGCGTAGATGCTGAATACTTTCAGGCTCATCATTAACTTGGTGCATTCAAAGGAACGTAGGGCGATGTTGTGCCACTGCGAATCACGTTCGTCATCCGAGAAAAGGTATTCTGCTTTTTGGGCGAATGTTCGGTACCCGTCTTTTCCGTTGCGAAACACCAGGGCAGTTGCCAGCGCGGGTGTTAGCAAGAGTTTGTGAAAGTCCAGCACGACGCTGTCGGCGTGCTCGATCCCGGCAATAAGATGACGATACTTTTCTGAAAAAGCCGCCGCAGCGCCGTGAGCACCATCGACGTGAAACCAAAGATCGTGTTGTTGGCAGAACCGCCCGATGCGATTCAGGTCGTCATAGGAACCAGTTGCCGTACTGCTCGCGCTGCCGACGACCGCGATGACCTGGCGTCCCTGATCGGTCGCCTGTTCCAGGCAATTGGCCAACTGCGTAGTATCCATTTGAAACTTGTCGTTCACCGGCACCGGCACCACACCGTCAGTCCCCCAACCCATGATTGCGACTGCACGCTGAACACAATAGTGTGCTTGTTGGGAAACCATCACGGCGGGACGGATGGCGTGCGTGCCCTGCTGGATTGTTTCGGGAAGCTTGACGTTTCGGGCCGTC
The DNA here is from genome assembly GCA_964588195.1 of uncultured Pirellulaceae bacterium. Classification (GTDB taxonomy): domain Bacteria; phylum Planctomycetota; class Planctomycetia; order Pirellulales; family Pirellulaceae; genus CAJQPP01. Next base: position 9,862 of record CAZPOL010000108.1, read on the forward strand.
AGCAATGCGGTCAGGTTGCCAAGGCTGCCACCCGAAGTCAGCACGCCGCTGGCCTGTGGCCCGAAATCGAGCAAGTCCGCTACCATCTCGACGACGACTCGTTCAATGGCCGTGCCCGCCATGCCCATTTCATAGACGCCCATTCCATTGTTCAGCAGATCACTAACCAATCCGCTGAGTGCCGCGACCGGGGCTGCTGGACTGATTTGGTGTCCCAGGAATCCAGGGTGATGCAAGCGAATCGACTGCTTGATAACACGCTGAAACAGTTCCAGTGCCGTCAATTGGCCCGGTGGTATCTGTTTCCAATCGGAATAGACGCTTTGTTCGTCCTGGTAATCCAGGACTTTCTCCGCCGTGGGGTGGCCATTGTTAACCATTGATTGCTCAAGCCATTCCGCCAATCGCTCGACCAATTCCTTGCCCTCGACACGTAAGTCGACGGATCGATTCGGGTGGTCACCCAATGGGTTGGATTCAATCGGTTGCATGGGCGGTTGCTTTGGCGGTTCTTGAATTGGGCAATTGAATGGAGCAATTGATTTTACCTGTGGTTTTGGGAAACCTGGGCTTCAATTTCGAATCTAACCGGCATCATAAAAAAAGAAACCCGCTGCAAAAAAGAAACCCGACTCGAAGTGAGCCGGGTTACTTTTGATGAGTTTATTGTTGTGGTCTTGCGACTTATGGTCGGCGACTCAGCACCATCGTTCCATTGTCGGCGACGCGGAACAGTGGACGGTGGTAGAATTTGTACCAGTCGTTTCCGCGAGGTCGGAAGGTGACGCCCATTTGCAAGTTCCAGGCCTCGTTGTCCGTCAGAGGCAACTCGTCATCCGGGTTCAGGTAATTGAAGCCAGCGTAGAAGGCCATTCGGTTGTGCAGTGGGATGTCCAGCTCGGCACCAAGAATCGTGTGTTGCTCGTCGCTTCGACCAGCCAGCAATTCAAGATAACCCGCGTTGCAGAATTGGATTCGGTAGAACAATCGGTAAGTGTCGATCGCCTGCCCCGAGATGCTTGGCAGAAATGTCCCACCAATAAATCCGCTGTCATCTTGAACATTGTCGGTCCAACGGAAACCAAAGTTGTTTCCACCAGCGAACACCCAGCTAAGTTCTGCACGGATCTGTACGATGTCCAGTGTCGACACGAACTCTTCGTTCAGGATGTCAGCAACGGCACCGAATTGAAGACCGTAGTCGACTCGTCGGAACAGACCGGCGGTGACGAACGTTTGTTGCCGATCGCCAGTAGCGAATACGCCATCTTCCAGGTTCGAGTTAACGAAGTTGACACCAACTTGACCTGAAAGCAATCCATTGGTCAGGGTATAAAGTGGCAAGCCCGCATTGAACCCGAAGTGTGCTCCGAAGCTGCTGTTGTCAGGTTGAGGAAGACCCGTTGGTGATTGAAAGACCTGATTTTTGAATCCGTGAACGCCAGCGAAATACTCACTGTTAGTAAGGAAGCTGCGAAGTCCTCCGCCCCAGAGGTTCGGATTGACGCCGTAATCGCGTGGATCGTACAACGCCCCGCAGCCGCCACCGCATCCACCGCCACATCCACCGCCGCATGAATCACCGCAGCCGCCACCGCATCCACCGCCACAATTTCCATCGCAACCGAAACCACCGTCCACGTATCCGTGGTCGATGTAGCCTCCGTCTGCGATAATGGTCTCGTTGACAGGTGCACCAACGATGTGAGTTCCAGTGGAGACCGAGTTGTCGATGATGACAGGTTGTCCAACCAGGCCATCATTGATTACCTGAGTTCCAGTTGTGGCACTGGCCGGTCTCATGAATCGTGGTTTGTATTGACTGGAAATGGCACGCTGTTGTGGATTGAACAGCCGAGGTGCCTGAGGCGTTCCTCGTTGCTGGGCTTCCAGACTTGATGCCAGGCCACCACACGTCAAAAGACATACGATTGCTGCCAGGATCTTTCGAGTTAGATTGTGCAAAAACATTGCTATCTTTCCTGAGGGGGTTCGGTTCAAGCGAACTGACGAAACATGCGCTCAGTCCACCGACAGATTGAGTATCGGAACCCGTACAACCGGAACTTTCGTTAATCTCGAATTATTCGGAAAACACGGTCAGGGTTGCCTAACCTAACAATTTCAAACGGTAGAATGCGGTTTTTCTCGTGTTTGAAGCGATTGCTATCGACCTGCTGCAATCGAATAGGCCAATATCAAGCCATGAATGACAACGCCAAGACTAAAGACGAACAGCCGGCTGAGGGCAGCGACGAGTCCACATTGACGCCCCAAGCCAGCGCAAGTGTGACTGATGACTCGCCGATTAAGGGCTTGCCACCGTTGTCGCGTGATCGGTCGTTCATCGGAATGACGGTCACACAGTTTCTCGGCGCATTTAATGACAACCTTTTCAAGCAGTTGTTGTTGCTGATCGCCCTGGACTACAAAGAGATGCGTGGTTTGGAAACCGATCCGTATCAAACGTACGCCACGCTCGCTTTTTCCATTCCATTCGTTTTATTGTCCGGATTCGGTGGCTACGTTTCGGACAAGGTTCGCAAGCGAAGTGTGGTGATCTTTTGCAAGATGCTGGAGATCCTGGTGATGTTGGCGGCGATGATCGCATTCTTTACGGGCACCATGGGCGCCGAGTCATTCATTATCAGTCTGATGGTGGTATTGTTTTTCATGGGCGCTCAAAGCGCCATTTTCGGGCCGTCGAAGTTCGGTATTCTGCCGGAGATGTTGCGAGAACGTGATCTGCCTTTGGCCAATGCCATCATACAGATGACTACTTTCCTGGCGATCATTTTGGGCACAGCACTCAGCGGTGTTTTGAAGGACGCGATGCCCAACCAGTTGTGGGTGATCAGTGTGGTGTGCGTGGCGATTGCAATCGCCGGTACTTGCACGGCGCTGTTGGTTCGCAAGACGCCAATTGCCAATCCGAATTTGAAGTTCACGGCCGACTGCCTGGTCGTTGAAAAGGAAGCCTTCCGATTCATTCGCAGCGATGGCCCCTTGATGCGAACCATGTTCATCTACGCTTTGTTCTGGTTTGCTGGAGCGGTCATCATGATGTCGGTTAATTCCGTCTGCCGGACTCAACTGGGATTCTCGTCGACGGTGACCAGCCTGCTGTCGACCTGCATGGGTATCGGTATTGCGATCGGATGCATGGTTTGCGGCAAGTTGTGTAAGGGGCAAGTACGCTTCGACCTGGTGCGGGTTGGCGCATGGGGATTGTTCGTGGCAACCGGTATGGCCTCGACAGCCTGCATTTTGCCAATGGCCAATGGCCATGTACAAGCCTGGATGATCGGAGGTTCGTTATTGTTGATCGGGTTCTTCGCCGGGATCTTTGCCGTTCCGCCCCAAGTGTTCATTCAGGCTCGTCCGCCCGAGGCATTCAAGGGACGGGTGATCGGTGCCATGGCTCTGACCACGTGGATCGGGATCTGCATCGCTTCCGGATACTACTTTCTCTATACCAAATTCGCCGCGGCTACCGGTCTGGTTTACAGCTGGATCTTTCTTTCCGTTGGGTTCATGTTCGTGCTGGTGGCCGTGTTGTTTCGACAGCCGAATCCACCGGTTGGGGAATCAAGTGGCAAGCCGGTTGTTAAACAGAAGAGTACGTGAACGTAGTCGTTTCGGATCCTGGTCAGGATCAGCGATTTTTTCTCGGACCGGACTAGCCGTTTTGGCGATAGCCACGGTTGAATATTCGAAAACCGTGGCTATCGCCAAAACGGCTGATTGAAACAGGCTTATGGAGTGGCGGCTGATTTTGAATTCGCTTTGCCCGACAACTGCGAACGAAGATGTTCGACAGCGCGTTTCAATGGCAAATCGACTTCCAGCCAATTGGCCGGCTGGGCTTCGTCGTTCGGTTCTGCTTCGTCTGCTGGCCGCAGCTTTTGATCGCGGCGGTTGCGTGCTGTGGCGATGTCTGTCAATTCCTGCTCGGTCAACGGAATTTCAAAACCATCGTCCGGCGAGACGCCATACTGGGTCGGGTCTTCCAGTTTCAGTACCGTGCGGTCGATGTTTTTACCCGATGGTCGCCAATAACTGGCGGTGGTCAGTCGCAGGACGCTTCGATTCCGTTCCATCGTTATCAAGTCTTGAACGGTACCCTTGCCCCATGTTTGTTTGCCAACGATGGTGGCTCGGGAATGATCCTGCAAACAGGCGGCGACGATCTCAGAGGCGCTGGCCGAGTACTCGTTGACCAGAACGACCATCGGGATCTCCGTGCTTAACTCGGTTGCGCTAGTCGCATAACGACGGCTGACGATTTTTCCGTTCCGTTGTTTGGTCTGTACGATGAGGACTTCGCGACCGATGAACATGTCGCTGATATCTACGGCGGCGTTTAGCAGGCCGCCGGGATTGAATCGCAAATCCAGGATAAAGGCATCGATGTTCTCCAGGCTTTGCACTGCGGCACGCAACTCATCGGTCGACTTGCGGCCAAATTGCAACAGGCGGATGTAGCCAATTTCAGGTTGTTGTTCCAGCACGAAATTCCAACTGCCATCGGCATTGCGAGTGTCTCCATAAATCGATGGTACCGGAATCGCATCCCGAGTCACTTCGATGTTGAAGGGCTCGCGATCCGCTCGGGAAATCAGGAACACAACGACTTCGCCCTTGGGCCCGCGAATCAAGGCAATGGATTCCTGGCTGGACAGGTCGGTGGTTGGCTGGCCATCGATTTCGAGGATCCTGTCACCGATTTGCAAGCCTGCGTTGTAGGCGGGAGTGCCGGGGATCGGGGTAATCACCTTGATGCAATTTAATTCGGCATCGCGTTCGACCTCCATACCGACGCCGACGAATTCCTGGCTGAGGTCCTCATCAAAGGCCTGGTATTGATCTTGAGCGATGAAACTGGAATTGGGGTCCAGTGTTTGCAGCATCCCGTTCATGGCGGCATCAAACAGTTGTCGTTCGGAGGTTTCGACCAGCGCTTCGTTTTGAATGATCTGCAGTGCTTCGCTGAAGATACTGGCGTGACGATTCTTAGCGGAAATCGAGTGACAACAAAGTGCGATGACCGTCGCCAGTCCAATGAAAATCAGGTTTCGAGAAGGCATGGCAAACTTGGCGAAATTGACGGACCGTTAACTGCGTTTTGTTATCGTACCGAAACCAACGCGCAAAAAAAATGCCGCGTCCATGGACACGGCACTTTTGTGATTGATTATTGAGAACGGGTGTTAACCGGCACCTGTACCAGCACCACCACCGATTCCAGCACCAGCTCCACCGGCACCGCCTGCGCCACCAGCTCCGCCTGCACCACCTGCACCGCCTGCTCCACCACCGCCGCCGGTTCCGTCGACGAAGTTGAATGTTTCAACCGAAGTGATCGAGCTGAAAATTTGGCTTGGTGTGGAAATCAGCACGTACAATCGGTCGGCGGTTGTGGCCTGAGCCGTTGCACCAACACCTTCGAAGAACTGGGTGATTTCTGGTCGGAAACCAGACCGTCCAGCCAGGTTGTTACGTTGACGTTCCAATGCTCGACGCCCTTCCGGGTTCTGAGCACGGTGACCGCGAGAGGCCGATGAGTGTCGATAGGAGGACAGTTCACGAGCCAACTGGGTACGATCAGCAATGAAACCATGAACCGCAGCCGACTCGATCGCCGCCTGGTTCAGTTTCTCGGTACGACTGCCTTTGTCCAGCTTGAAGACCACAATAGCACCGACTTCATCCATTTCGATTTGTCGTTTGATGCTGGTCTCGTTTTTGGACCGGAAGTTTCTGAAAACTTCAACGGTAACCTTGTTGGCTGGAACTTCGCCCCAGACGCGGCGGATGGCGACTCGATAGTCACCACTGAAACCGCGTGGCACAACGTAGTATTCTGAAACCTGTTTACCGTCCTCGGATGACGACGATTTGTCACCCAGCATGATGCCGCCACAGATGGTTCGTGTTTGTTCACGAGAGCAGATCGTTCCACCTGGCTCTTCGACGAACATATCCAAATCAGCATCGCCGCTGTAAGTCATCTTGATAATGCAATCGCGGTGCAGGGCATTTGCCACATCGGTTTCGAACTTTTTCAGTTCTTCGGTTTTCCCGGCAAGCTGTAGATCCCGTTTAATGGCCTCCGCTCGATTGAAAGCGTTTCTCAATTCTTCGGGATGATTGGGCCATTCCTGAGCCAGGATGCCGAGCGTGGCCCACTTGAGGCCTTCCATGTCGTTGATCGACGTGGCTGCACGCATGGCGACAGCATAGGGTTCGTGACGAGTTGGATTCTCGTCGGCGACCACCTGCAGCAAGCTAATGGCTCGCTTTTCCATGCCGTTGCGAGTCAGGAAGTAAGCGGCACTCATCAATTGCTCAGGGTCATCGCTGAAATCGGCAACCGTCATGACACGGCGAGCGATTTCGTCTTTGGAAGAGCCAGCGATTTGCATTGCCAGCAAGATGCCTTCAAACATCCAATCCTGAGATTGATTGTTTTGCAGGCAACCTTCGATCACGGCAACCACTTCGTCTGCCTTCTTCTGTTTCATCAGCACGCGAACTGTTTCGCGAACGTCAGCAGGATCTGCGTGATACTTGGCGAAATAACTGTTCCATGCTTGACGAGATGTTTGGCCTTCGGTTGGTTCCACAACCAAAACCTTGGTTTCAGTCGTTTCCTCAGTTTCAGCTTTCATCGAGCCAATGGACAAGCCTTCGGTGATACAGAAAACACCACCTGGTCCTCCGC
>CAZPOL010000109.1:0-16559 GCA_964588195.1 uncultured Pirellulaceae bacterium
GGCGGTGCTCACATGTTGCTAGTTCCCTGTATTCTCAGTGCTCTGTATTCTCAGTACCTCTCGTTGTCCAGGTAAGTTCAGGCGTCGCAAGGTTTGCCAAGGGGGTGGGGTGAGTCCGGAAATAGGACTTGATTCGTTCGGTTTTTGACGGATGTTAACGGTGGTTTTTTGGGTACGGCGTTGACAGTCCTCGATGTGAATTGGAAACTAACGGGTCAATAACAAGGAACTCTCTACCGCATTCCGAATCGGATCGCCATGAACACTTCAGCAGACAAATTCCAGTCGTTTGACTCATTCGACACTGGCAATGGCCAGGCTCACCTTTATCGACTTGCTCGTTTGGCAGACCAGGGAATCGGGGACATCGAAAACCTGCCCTATTCGATTCGATTATTGTTAGAGTCCGTCTTGCGAAACTGCGACGGGCACACAGTGTCGGAAGATGACGTCAAGAATTTGGCGAATTGGAACGCGGCGGCTCCGGCCAAGGTGGAAATCCCCTTCAAGCCGGCACGCGTTGTCCTGCAGGACTTTACCGGAGTGCCTGCGGTCGTCGATTTGGCTGCGATGCGATCGGCAATGAGTCGGTTGGGTGGTGATCCACAAAAAATCAATCCATTGATTCCGGTTGATCTGGTGATCGATCACAGTGTGCAAGTCGATCGCTTTGGATCTCAAGACGCGCTGCAGTTCAATGTGAAACGGGAGTTTGAACGGAACAAGGAACGCTACGAATTCTTGCGTTGGGGCCAGCAGGCTTTTGACAATTTCCGGGTCGTGCCACCGAACGTCGGCATCGTCCACCAGGTGAACCTTGAGTTTCTGGCGAAGTGCGTCTTCCTGCGGGATATCGACGGGAAGAAGGTCGCAGTCCCGGATACCTTGGTCGGTACTGACAGCCACACCACGATGATCAATGGTTTGGGCGTACTTGGTTGGGGCGTCGGAGGGATCGAGGCGGAAGCGGCGATGCTTGGCCAACCGATTTACATGTTGTTGCCGGAAGTTATCGGGTTCGAGTTGAAAGGTCGTTTGGCAGTTGGCACGACGGCAACAGACATGGTCCTGACGGTGACGGAAATTCTCAGGAACGAAGGTGTGGTCGGCAAGTTCGTAGAATTCTACGGCGATGGTGTTAACTGTATGTCGTTGGCTGACCGTGCGACGATCGCCAACATGGCTCCGGAATATGGAGCAACGATGGGCTTCTTCCCAATCGATGCAGAGACGATCGAGTATCTAAAGCGAACCGGACGGACCGATGAAGAGGCGGAATTGGTAGAACGCTACACCAAGGAGCAGATGTTGTTCCGCACTGCCGATTCCCGGACGCCGACCTATACGAAGACTCTTTCACTGGACATCAGTACCGTCGAGCCGTCGTTGGCCGGGCCCAAGCGTCCACAGGACAGAATCGCTCTGTCGAATATGAAACAGGCTTTCAATGATGCGTTGGCTGCACCGGTTGGTGCCAGTGGTTTTGCACTGGACGCCGCCAAGCGTGACGTAACATCGACAGTCGCCAACAACGGCCACTCGACAGATATTGGTCACGGAGCCGTCGTGATTGCAGCCATTACCAGTTGCACAAACACAAGTAATCCGTCTGTCATGATCGCCGCCGGCCTGTTGGCTCGAAACGCAGTCGCCAAAGGCCTGCAGGTCGGGCAGCACGTCAAAACCAGCCTGGCCCCCGGTTCTCGCGTGGTTACAGAATACCTGGAAAAATCGGGATTGGATGAGGCGCTGAACACGCTCGGGTTCCAAACGGTCGGCTACGGCTGCACGTCCTGCATCGGAAACAGTGGCCCGTTGCCCGAGCCAGTCACCGCCGCAATTAAAGAGGGTGAACTGATCGCCTCGGCGGTGCTCAGTGGAAACCGAAACTTTGAAGGACGAGTCAATCCTTTGACAAAGGCAAACTACCTGGCCAGCCCGCCGTTGGTCGTAGCGTATGCTTTGGCCGGTACGACGGACATCGACCTGGTCACTGAGCCGATCGGTCAGGACGCGAGCGGAGCGGATGTGTTCCTGAAAGACATCTGGCCTCCGAAAGAGGAGATTGATCAGGTGCTTGAGTCCAGCATCCTGCCGGAGATGTACGCCGAACAATATGGCAATGCGTTCGAATCAAACGAAACATGGAACGCGATCGACATCAGCTCGGGCGATATGTACGGATGGAGTGATTCCAGTACCTACATTCAGGAGCCGCCATTTATGGTGGATATGACCAGTGACGTTCCGGATATCCATCCAGTAGCAGGCGCGCGATGCCTGGTGTTGCTCGGCGATTCGGTTACGACCGACCATATTTCGCCCGCTGGTTCCATCGCCCAAGACAGTCCAGCCGGCTTGTATCTAAAGAACAGCAAGGTCGACGTTCGTGAGTTCAACAGTTACGGATCTCGCCGCGGAAACGACCGTGTCATGATGCGTGGTACGTTTGCTAACATTCGGATTCGCAACCAACTGGCTCCCGGAACCGAAGGCGGGTGGACCAATCATCTACCATCCGATGAAGTCATGTCGATTTACGACGCTGCGATCAAGTACAAGGAAGCCGGTACGCCGTTGGTTGTGCTGGCCGGAAAGGAATACGGGACTGGCAGTAGCCGAGATTGGGCCGCCAAAGGTACGTTGCTGTTGGGTGTCCGAGCCGTGATTGCCGCCAGCTACGAGCGGATCCACCGCAGTAACCTGGTCGGGATGGGTGTTTTGCCTCTCGAATTTACCAATGGTGCGACTTGGGAATCGGTTGGATTGGATGGCACGGAAACCTTCGATATTCCGACTCTTTCCAACGATCTGCAGGCCCGAAGTGAAATCGAGGTCGTCGCCACGAAGGCCGATGGCACGGAAATTCGGTTCCAGACTGCTGTGAGAATCGATACTCCTGTAGAGATCGAATATTACCGAAACGGCGGTATTCTCCAAAAGGTGCTGCGTGACCTGGTTTAGCAGAAATCGCTATTTGAGATTCTGAAGAAATTTGAATAATCAATGAAGTGAATCGAGGGTGTCTCACAATTCACGATTAATTGAATCGAGAATGGTGGGGAAGCCTTGGTTTGCAAAACCATAGATACTGCTAGTAAAATCGTCATAGTTGGCGAGGGCAATCACTAGTTTGGGGGCCTTGGGAAAGCAGGATTTTTGGTTTTTCGGTTAATTTTTAGGTATAATGGTGCACGGAACAAACTCTTCCACGGAATCAGATTCTGTGCCCATCTCTTCAAATTCTCCAATTGACGAACAAGAAATGCTTCAAGATACCAGGTCGAAACGCAGTCGCGTTTCTTGCCGCGTGCACTGTAAAAAGTGCTGTCGCAAGGAATATCACTTTCTCAACATCAAGGGTCGTACCCAGCGCTTTATAACTCGCATATTAACTTTGGGGTTAATCGGCGTAGTTGGGCAGTATCGGTGTGTCTGTTGTGGCACCGCGAGAATGGGTAGATTCGATATCATTCGAGGGCGTGATCAAGGGGATGCGGATTTCGCTCCCAATAAATTGAATCCTTTGAATTGGTGGTTCGAGCGTCGCGATAGTTGGGACAGTGCCAAACGCAAATCCCGTCGAAGTGGCTCGCGAAAAAGCAGCTCCCGGTCAAAAAGAGATCGCCGCGACGGTTGGTAGACCACCAACGGATAAGAAAATCGAAATAGTCGTCTGCGATTGGATTCGATTTTGATTTTGTAAATCGCTCGCGATTGCAGCTGTCGCAACCGATGTGGTTGAGCTGGCCGATTTAACAACGGATGGTTAATCAATGCTGCAAAACTTTCTGTTGGTTGCCGTTGGCGGATCGATGGGCGCCATGATGCGCTACGCCATCTCGTTGGCATCTGTTCAATTCTGGGGCGACTCGTTCCCGTGGGGCACCTTTCTGGCAAACTCCGTGGGCTGCTTGGCGATGGGGTTCATCGTTGGCATCGGACTGCAAAAGGATTTCGAGGTCTGGTGGTTACTGATTGGCGTCGGCGTACTTGGCTCTTTGACGACCTTTTCGACTTTTTCAGCAGAGACCATTCAGATGGCGCTCGACAATCGCTGGGCTGGTGCAGTTTTTAACGCCTGCGGCAATGTGTTTACGTGCCTGGTGTCTTGTTTCGTGGGAATCTTTCTCGCTCGAACGTTAGCTGGTTCCTGATCGGCGGGGTCCGTCTGACCTTTATCGATCCACGGCGGGATTGCCGATAGGTTAGCCGCGCCAAACTGATATACTGCTGGTTGAATCAAACCGGAAATTTCAAACTCGCGCAAGCGTCAAGTCATATGGACCCCCTACACTTCTCCATCATTGCTGCACCGATGGGTGTCTATCTATTGTTGATCGGGTTGATCAATTTACGGCGGCGCCCGTTCGTGACAACTGGTGCCCGTGATGCGGCGGCAATCGGAATCGCAATTTCCGGATTGATGATTGCTGGGCCGATGGAGTTGTTTTTCCCGGAGAGTGCCGCTGGTCGATTTGGGTCTTACGTCTGGCTGTTGTTGATTGCCTTTTACGGGCTCTGTGTTTCGTTGATTGTGCTTTTGATGCGGCCGCGAATTGTTGTTTACAATCTCAGTCCTCAACGCTTGAGACCGATCCTGGCTGACATTGCCACTCGTTTGGACGGCAAGGCTCGTTGGGCCGGAGACAGTCTGCTGTTGCCGTCGCTGGACGTGCATTTGCATCTGGAAGGCAATTCATGGATGAGTAACAGTCAACTGGTTTCCGTCGGTGACAAACAACGTTTCGAATCGTGGCGGATCGTCGAGCGTGAATTGCGGGAAGAGTTATCGAAGATGCGGTCGGAGACGGTCGTGTTTGGCGTGGCTCTGATCTCGATGGCCGTTCTACTGGCGGTCGTCTCCGTCGTGTGGGTCGTCCGGCAACCGGAAGTGGTTCGTCAGGTGTTGACGGATATGTTGCGACTTTAATTCTCGCGCAGCAATGCGCTATCAGAGATCGATATGTGCCCAGCCATAGCTCAACACCGAGATCAGCCGCCGACCCATTGAGCGAACAGGGACTTCGCCTTGGCCACATCGCCTGTCCCGGCGACGATCGTGCGACCGTTTTCGAATACAGTCAGCGAAATGTCAGCCTCATCAGCAATCTCAAATTTCAACAGGTATTCGTTTCGTGTGACTGAGCCGTGGGCGCTCAGTTTCTGATCCAGTTGCGCCAGATCAATTTGCGTACCATGTGCTCCCCGGATCTGTACCGAGTTGCGACCGCACAACACAGCGGTCTGCGTCGAATTCTGGCCGCTTAACCAGGGACGTTGACCACCGCGACACGCTGGGCAGTCGATTTTGTCGGCAAGTTCTCCCAGTTTCAACTTGTTCAGGCGTCCCGACCACAAATCGATTACCGTCAGGTCTTTGCTGACTGCATCGAGGTTGCCAGAAAGAATCTTCAGCGCCTCAATCGATTGAAGTGAAGCCACCACATTGACGACCGGCCCCAGAATACCAGCCATGTCGCAACCGTCGGTCGTGCCCGGCGGCGGTGGACCTTCAGCCATCAGGCAGTGCAAACAATTGCTTTGGTCGGGGACGATCGTCATCGTTTGGCCCTCGCTGCCGATGCAACCACCATAAATCCAGGGAGTCCCCGATTGCAAGGCAAAGTCGTTGATCAGGAAACGAGTTTCGAAGTTGTCGGTTCCGTCAACAATCACGTCGGCACTGTCAGCCAGCTTTTCGATGTTTCGATACTCAAGGTCCTCCACGAATGGCTGAACATCGATCGTGGAATTGATCATGCGAAGTTTGTTGGCGGCAGCAATCGCTTTGGGCAGTCCCGCGCGGACGTCGCTCTCGTCGTAGAGTACCTGGCGTTGCAGATTGTGGATTTCCAGGAAGTCGCGATCAACGATTCTCAGGCAACCGACACCAGCTCTGGCCAACGACTCGGCAATGACGCTGCCCAACGCCCCGCAGCCTACCACCAACGCCGTCGCTTGGCTCAACTTTTTCTGGCCTGCCACGCCGAGTTGCTGAAATCGAATTTGACGCGAGTAGCGAGTCAGCGACGGGGGGATCGATTCTGGTTCTGGGCGATCGGAGTTCACGAAACGGATTCTTGTAACAAGGTTTTCAAATAGCGACCGGTAATACTATTCTCATTTTCGCTGATTTCTTCAGGAGTACCAGTCGCCACCACCATTCCTCCGGAATCGGCCGGGCCCGGTCCCAGGTCGACAATGTGGTCGGCGTGAGCCAGCATCAACTGGTTGTGCTCGATCACGATTAGCGAATGCCCAACATCGATTAAGGCGTCGAAGGAATCGATCAGCCGAACGACGTCGGCCATATGCAAACCGGCGGTAGGCTCGTCCATGATAAAGAGCGTGCGTTTTTGGCTGCCCCTACCGAGAAACGCTGCTAGTTTCAAACGCTGGGCCTCGCCGCTGGACAAAGTGCTGACGGGTTGGCCAATTTGAACGTAGGACAAGCCAACGTCTCCTAGCAGTTTCAGCCGTGCCTGAACTTTTTTGTGTCCTCGAAAAAACGAAAACGCCTGATTTGCCGTCATCGACAAGACGTCAGAAATATTTTTGTTTCGATAGCGAACCTGACAGACTTCCGCCTTGAATCGAGTACCCTGGCATTGATCGCAACGACGCAAGACATCAGCCATGAACTGCATGTCGATGCGGATGTGTCCGTCGCCACTGCAATGGTCGCAGCGACCGCCCTCGACATTGAAACTGAAGGCACCCGGTTTCAGGTTTCGCGTCTTCGCATCCGGTGTGTCGGCGAATACCTTGCGAATCTCGTCCCACGCTTTGACGTAAGTAGCCGGATTGCTGCGAGAAATTTTCTTGAGCGCCGTTTGGTCAATCACAGCAACCTGATCGAAGCGATCACCGCCATGTAGTTTGTTAAACGGCAGAGTCGGATGAGTCGTCTCTTCCAACCGATTTTGCAGAGCGGGCGCCAAGGTCTGCCGCACCAGCGAACTCTTGCCAGATCCGCTAACTCCGGTAACGACACAAAGCAAGTCCAATGGAAAATCGACCGTGATGTTCTTCAGATTGTTTCCACATGCTCCAGAGATCTGAATCCGGGACCGTTTGTTGTCGCGGCGATCCGGGTTGAAGCTGTAACCACGCTGACCAGATAGAAACAGTCCCGTTTCCGTTTGCGACGAAGCGACCATTTCGTCCGGCGAGCCATCAAAAACGATTTCGCCACCGGCCGTCCCGGCCTTTGGTCCAATTTCGACCAGGCGATCCGCCAGTTTCATGATCTCAGGATGATGGTCCACCACGACGACCGTGTTGCGACGTTCTTGCAGATGCTGGATTTGGGGCGTCAACCGTTCCAGGTCGGCTGGATGTAAGCCAGCCGAAGGTTCATCCAACACGTAAAGTAAGTTGACCAGGTTGGATCCGAGTGCTCGTGTCAACGCGACTCGTTGTCGTTCGCCCGAACTGATCGTTCGCAGTTGGCGGTCCAGTGAAAGGTAGCCGACCCCGACTTTGATAAGGTATTGCAATCGCCCGTTGATCATCCGGATCAAGTCAGTGGTTTCCTTGCTGGATTTTTCCTGCTCTGCCAACGTTTGCAATCGTTCGTGCAGTTGCTCGATCGGCAGACTACCGAGTTGAGCCAGATTCTGGTCATCAATGCAGTAAGAAAGTGCCGTTGGGTTAAGCCTCGCTCCAAGACAATCAGGGCATTCTCGATACGATCGCCAGCGGGCCATGAAAATCCGCAGATGCATTTTGTATTTGCGTTTTTCAAGCCACGCAAAAAACCCATCCAGACCACCAAAGTCTCGCGTTCGGTCGCCTTGCCAAACTAGGTCGAGGTCCTTTTGTTTAAGCTTGGAAAACGGAACGTCGAGCGGGAACTTATGGTCTTCCGCGATTTCAATCAACTCTTCCAGTTCATGCCGATAAGCAGGCGAGTTCCAAGGCGCGATCGCGCCATCGCGAACAGAGAGATTCGGGTTGGGAACAATCTTGTCGATATCGCGAAAATGGACACTGCCGAAACCTTCACATGTCGGGCAGGCTCCCTTGGGGCTGTTGAAGCTAAACAGGCTGGCGTCTGGTTCCGGATATTCGGTTTGGCAATTTCCACAGACTAACAAAGTCGAGTAACTTCGTTTTTCGACCGGCTTGCCATCCAGCAAAAATTCACTGTCATCGGCTTCCAGCAATACGACGCAGTTGCCGTGACCGTAGAAGAGTGCGGTCTCCAGCGATTCAGCACAGCGGCCTTTTTGTAAGTCACCAGTTTTCAAGCGGTCGACCACGACCAACATCTCATGTCGATCGTCAGAGCCCGCTGCGAATGAAAAGTCCTGCAGCGCCAAACCATCCGTGTCAATCGTTTGCTGGTTGACGATCACGCGACGGAAACCATTCCGCTTGATGTCCGAGACCAGTGCTTCCAGTTGTTCTGCGTTTTCCCACGTGGCAGGGAATGCGATCTGGAACTTTCGGTCCGGTGCTTCCGACGCCAACTGCTGAATGATTTGTTGAGGCGAACTTCTAGAGACGTCGGTTTGACATTCGTGACATCGGATGACAGCCGAGCGGGCATACAGCAAACGCAAGAACTCAATCGATTCCGTCACCGATCCGATTGTCGTGCGGGCGCTACCGGTTTGGCGAGTGGCGGTGATGGCGATCGCTGGCGGGATGCCTTCAATCACATCAGCGTCAGGCTTCTCCAGTTGTTCAAGGAATTGCCGCGTGTACGGTGAAAAGCACTCAACGTACCGACGTTGGCCTTCCGCGAACAAAGTATCGAGTGCCAAACTGGTTTTGCCGCTACCACTTAATCCGCATAGCGTTACCAATTGGCCGTGCGGGATGTCCAGGTCGACATTCTTCAGATTGTTGACTCGAACGCCGCGCAAGCTGATCTTGCCTGATGAAGGGGCGCGGTTCGAATCATTGCTCATGCCGACATCTCGTCCGCGATCAGGAAGGCGATTTCCATTGCCTGGTCATAGTTCAGGCGAGGGTCGACGGCGGACTTGTACGCTTTGCCCAAATCAGACTCTTTCAACCCACGTGCCCCGCCAACGCACTCCGTGACATTGTCGCCGGTCAATTCAAGGTGCACACCGCCGAGCACAGAGTCCATTCGTCGGTGAATGGCAAAGGCCTTGGTTAATTCATCGGCGATGGAATCGAAGCTGCGAGTCTTGGTGCCGGCTTCCGTTTGAAAAGTGTTCCCGTGCATCGGGTCGCTGCACCAGAGTACCCGTTGCTTCGCCTTTTGAACGGCCGAGATCAGATTTGGCAAAGCCGATTCGATATTCCCGGCACCAAATCGATGGATCAGTGTCACGTGACCAGGTTCGTTTTTGGCGTTGAGGATCTTCAGCAGTGAAACGAGTTCGTCGCCATCCATGTCAGCACCGACTTTCACGCCGATCGGATTTTTGATGCCGCGGAAATATTCGACGTGGGCGCTATCGAGGGCTCGTGTTCGGTTTCCGATCCATGGGAAGTGTGCGTTCAGGTTGTACCAGCCTTCGCGCCGAGGAACTTGTTGCGTCTGTGCTTGTTCGTATGTCAGGTGCAAGCCTTCGTGGGAAGTGAAAATCTCAATTGACTTGGCGTCAGCGACGGAGCGATCCAGAATCGATTCCATAAATTGCAGCGAGCTGGCAATCGAATGCACCATATCGTGGTACTGTTTGGCGCGAGGCGTGTTGACGGCGAAATCCAGATCCCAGTTTTCGGGGTGATGCAAATCGGCGAAGCCACCGCCGATCAAACTTCGAATGAAATTCAGAGTCATGGCGGCTCGTTCGTATCCGCGGATCAATAGCTCCGGGTTCGCTTGCCGACCTTCCGAGGTAAAGTCGCTGCGGTTGATTAAGTCGCCGCGGTAGACCGGCAACTCCACCCCGTCTCTGGTTTCGATATCGGACGATCGTGGTTTGGCATATTGGCCAGCCATTCGTCCGACTCTGATGACTCGCCGTGACGAGGCGTAGGTCAACACGAAGCTCATTTGGATCAGGACTTTCAGGTTGGCAACAATCGCATCCGTTTGGCAGTCCTCGATTCGTTCCGAACAATCGCCGCCTTGCAACAGAAAGGCTTTGCCTTCGGCGGCGTCGGCCAATTGCGATTTCAGCGACTCGATTTCCCAACTGGTGACCAGCGGCGGCAATTGCGCCAGCCTGCCTAATACCGAGGCGACCTCGGCCGCGTCCTGGTAAACCGGTTGTTGACTGGCGGTCTTCTTTGTCCAGGAATCAGGCGCCCAGGTCGAGTGTGGATTCGCGTTCGGATCTTCGGGGTTAATGTCCATCACTTCAGGCTAACACAGTGGCAAACAACTGAAAATGGCCAACTGAAGCCATGTTTCAGGTAGCAACCGGCGACCCGATCACCCCTGCCGGTCATCAGGATTTTTGACCACCAAGAACACCCATTAACCGCAGCATCCCGGCGATTCGAACATCGTTAATAAGAACAGGTGTGGCGAAATACACAGGGTGTTCGGTTCCGCGAAAACGACGTTTGAACGCCGCATGACCTTGCAGGTTGTAGAAGTAGCGGTTTACCCACCAGGCTTTGAATCCGTACGACCAACCAAAATGAATCAGGCCGTTTCGCTTTTTGAATGTGCGGTCCGTCATGTTGGCCAAAGGTGACAGTCCCAAACGCAGCGTCTGGCAGCCTTCCTGTTTCAGCTTTTCCACGCAGTGTTTCATGATGCCCTGTTCCGCATACGCCGGCGCATCGGGGTCTCTCCGTTTGAATACCGTCGAGTAGCCTATGATTTGGCCATTTTCGTAAACAGGATCCAGGTAGACGAAGGCTTGCAGATTGTCATCCGAATCGAAAAGGTAAAAGTGACGGACATCCGGTTCGTGCTGGAAAACCAACGGGCGATTCATGAACCCGACTTCCCGGTCCTTGATCGGTCGAGTCGCTCGCCAGCGTCGTGATATTTCGGCTGGTAGTCGCTGGTCGATGTCTGAAAACGAGTGCTCTTCAACTCGATAGCCCCGACGATTTAACCAGTTGGCTGCGTACCGAAAATGCTCCTTCGTCTTTCCCTTGAAGTCGTAGGAATCGAGTTCCAGCCACGTGTCGACGCCGAATTGATTGATGTAGTACCCCCGTTCGGCCAGCGCCTCGGCGGTTGGTTTGGTGATGTGCACGAAACAAGGCTTCTTTTTGCACGACCCAATGAATTCATCCAGCAGTTTGCCGGTATCGGACGGCGCGACGACTGAATCACCCAATCCATAATCGTAACCCCACTTGGTGCCGTAGGCCTGGAAACCATCGTGGCTGTAGTGATACTTCAAGCCGGGTTGGCAGACTGTCGAATAAGCGATGGTGGTGTTGCCGAATTGCCGCGCAAGATCCAGCCGCATTTGCAGGTCACTGTTTTCAGAATCGCTGTTTTCAGAATGGCCCGCGACCGCATGGGCAGGCCCCGCCGGCGCGGTGGTTTGCTCGACCGGATTCGGTGATTCGTTTTCGACTTTGTAAATCATGGCCGGCTAAATATTAGGAAATTGTCAGGCGAATTCTTGAGATGATAATGTAATGTCACCACCCCAGGCTTTCTGTCGTTAAACGTGTTCAAAAATTACATGAAATGTGTCAGCCGCCCAGTTTGGCTACAATATTGCGAAAAACAACCGGCCCCAGCTTCATCATCCGGAAATTACGAATACTGGTCGTCTCCCAGCCCAGGTCTTTCAGAGCCTGAACGTAATCGTGGTTAGGGTGCCAGTGGACCAGGCCCATCAACCAAAACGGCAGCATGGCGCCGTGCAGGTAGAGTCGGTTGGTGGCACGCGACAGTATATTTCCGTCAGGCGGCGCGACGTCGGCAATCATCAAGGTCCCGCCCGGTTGCACGAACCGAAGCAACTGCGTTAGAAGCTGCAGCATCTGTTCGTGCGGAAAACAGTTCAGGAAAAAGTTTGGGCAAACCGCCGCAAACTGTCGCTGTGGAATCTCTTGAAAATAGTCGCAAATCAGATTGGCTTGCAGTGATTCTGCTTTTAGGCGTCGTTCCAATTTGTCAATCATCTTTTGCGACGTGTCGACCGCCGTGACGACACAACCGTGACGGGCGGCCGCGACCACATCCAGGCCACCACCACACCCGACAAACAAGACTTCGACACCCGATTGCAAATGCTTTAGTTGATCCTTTTTGGCAGCCTTTATCTGACCAAACGAATACACGTCGGACATCAAGTCGTAGAAGCCTGCGACATGGTCATAGCTCTTTAGTGATTTACCGGCAGACATCGGTTGGGATTGGAAATAAATGCGGTAGGAAGAAGCCGCAGTTTAACAAAACTTGATGTCGATTTCGAAATAATGGCGGTTTGAAAACGTTCAATTGCGCAAGCCAAAGAGGACCAGAATGAAACGGTGAGACTTGAGAATTTCTGGCTCTCGACGCGGCAATACTTTGGCGCGCACCGTTACGTCCATCGCTAAAAACTCTCGTGTCTCAGAAGTCAAGCGAGCGTCAGCCGGTTCCCTGCGAAGGACGTTCGCCGGGACCCTGTTCCTGAAACTTTATCCTCAGCGGCTCGATGGCGTTGCCTTCTTCATCGATTTCGTCATCTTCATCGATCTCGTCGTCGGTAAGACTTTGTTCCAGTTCCGCAGCCTTATTCTGTTTAGGGTCGAGGTTGCAGAATAGTTTTCCGAGTGGACTGGCCAACAACGCCGGCAGCAGGATCAGGTCACCGATCAAGGCAGCGGCCAGCAGGAACAACATCAACACGCCGAATCGTTGCGTCGGCATGAAGGTACTGAAGGCAAACGCCGACAAGCCGAAGCCAGCGATCAACGTCGTTTGCGTCATCGCCGTTGCCACTTTTTTGTAGGCTAGTCGAATTGCATCCAGGCGATCCATTCCATTGGCGATTCCTTTGCGGAACCAATTCAGGAAGTGGATCGTATCGTCGACCGCGACGCCCATCGCCACACTGGCCGTCATCATCGATCCAATATCGACCAGGCGACCCATGTGTCCCATTGCGCCAAAGACGATCATGATTGGGAACACGTTGGGAATCATGGCGACCATGCCGGCGCGGAAATTGAGTGCGTTGCCAAATGTAAGTCGTTTGCCCCAGGGTCGCAGCAACAACATCATTACAAAGGCGATCATGACGAAGGCCAGCAGGATACTTTTGATCAAGCTATGCAGCAAAGAACGTTGTGCCTTGTAGACAATCGGCACGATTCCTGTGTAGCTGGTTGTGATCAGCGATGCCTCATCGCCTGCCTTTTTTCGCTCGGCAGCAGTCAACATACCGGGCAATGGCTGTTTGGTGTCCGGATCGATATGGAACCGGTAATCGTCGGCAAAGATCAGGTTGTTGGCATGCTGTTTTAACACGTCCAGTTTGATGTGCGGGTTACCGATGACGACGACGGCATCAAAGTCAAGTTTGGAGAAGAAGTCCGTCCAATACTGATCGGTAGGTTGTTCTGCTTCTGGTTTATCGATCCATGCGGATGGGTCCACCCAGCGTATGCGGCGGCCTTCGGTGTTCGCTTTGGTCGCACGGAAGCCCGAATTCTGCAACAGGTCGTAAAGGGTGTTTACAAAGATGCCGGTTTGGTTAACGTCACCGTCTTCGGTCAACCCGACGACAGCTGCCGGTTCGCCGGCTTTCGGTTTTGGAATCGGTGTTGGCCCAATGACCAACAGTTTTCCCTGCTGGGTTCGGTCTTCGACTTCGTACCGGCTTTGTACTGCTTCCAGTACCTTGTTTCGGTAGCGATATCCCGCCAGGCAGGGCTCTACCACTGTCTTTAACTCGCCGACGAATTGTCCGTAATCGACATTGTTCAGAGCAGCCAATCGCAGACTGATTCGCCAGAATTCCTCCAGCGACTGATTGTCAACTCGCAAGTAGTCCTGTTCCAGCAAGGCGTCGCGGTTGTACAGCAATTCGCCGTTGGCGGCGATTCGCGAGGTTCCGCGTTCCTGTGTTTTTACGACGACGTTCAACGGTGTTGCCAAATCGGTTGACATGACGTTTCCGATGTAACGTCTGCTTTCGTCGGTGCTCTCGTCGCCAAAGACTTGCAGTACATATCGCCGCACGCGGTCGGACAACTCCATCCGTTGCAGGAAGCTAAGTTTGTAGTCCAACTGGCTAAGTTGTTCAGGAGTCAGGTCCTCGGGCAATTCGTCTGGTCGAATCTGGGCGTCGCTGTCGACTTTGAGCATCAGTTCCATAGGAACCAGCTTGCCAAGGTTGTTTTCCATCCAGCGATAATCAGAGAGGATTTTGGCATCGCTACGGAACAGTTTCAGCAACTGCACGCTTGTTTCGATTCTTGCCACACCGAGTGCAAATCCAATCAGGACCAAAATTCCGACACAGGCAACCACCATATTGTGTCGTACGACCCATTCTCCAATTCGGTCCCACGCACGTTCAACGAATGCAGTCACGCTGAACTTGGTCGGTTCCGGGTTTTCGTCGGGCGACTTGCGGCGAGTGTAACCAGGTGCCCAAATCGTCAAAGACGCCGGTAGGTAGGTGAACAGCAACACGACCGTTGCAACCGTGGCGATGGCCGAGTAGAAACCGAACTTGTTGATCGGTGTCAGGTTACTTGTGCAAAGAGAAATCAAGCCAAGAGCGGTTGTAAATGCCGCCAGCGCGCAGGGGAACAATCCGTGTCGGACCGCCGTATCGGCAGCCCTGCCTTCGCCATTTTCTAAACAAGCGTCGCGGTAGTAATTGACCACATGGACTGCCCCCGACAGTCCCAAAACGTAAACCAACGAGGGCATCGTCATCAGAATTGCATCCATCGATCCGCCAAGGAACCAGACGAACGAGACGCTGGCGATAGCCGCCACACCTCCGACAAAGAACAGCATCAAGGTCACGCGGATACTGCGGAAGCTTAGGTAGGCCAACGAAAGACCGATAAAGGCTGATAAACCGACTAGCCGGAATAGCGTGATTGAACCCTCTTCGTCAATCGCCACGTTGTCGACCGGCGGACCACCAATACGCAAGTTCTCGGCTTCGATACCACACAGTCCGGTGGCGATTTCCAGGATACGTCCACGAGGCTTGCCCAGGACTTTTCGACCCACGGCACGTGACAATTCGTCAAGCACCGGATCGTTCAAGGTCACGACCAGACAAGTTTGTCGTGGTGGCGGATTGACTTTCAAACGCTTGAACAAACGGTACCAGTGTTCCAGTTTGTGACTCTGCGGTGCGTTCCGCAGATTCTTGATGTCGCCCTCGTATTCCTTTTCCACCAATTCGTTGACGAACTGCTGGAATTCCACTTCTCGTGGATGATCGATTTGTTTTAGTTCTTCGGGCGGAATGACTTGCCTAAAGGAATTTAAGGTCCAGTCGAATTCCGGGCTGGGTGTCGGGCCGAACAGGATACCTGTCAATCTTTTATGAGTTTCAATTTCTGCTTCGAATGACGCCTTTTCGCCCTCCTTGTATTCTCCTACCTTCATCGTGCCCAATTCACCAGCCATCCGCTCGAAAAGGTCTGGCCCAGTCATGACGTTATTGAAGAACCGCCCGCTTAGCAGAGAAGGGTCTTTGTAGAATCGATTGTCGACTGGATTGCCAAAGCGTTTGATGAATGTTCCATCCGCTTCGTTTTTGCCTTTCAGGAATCGTTGTACGACCCGTTTGGTACCGTCGATCAGATTGCTGCGGCCATTCCACTTGAAAATGCTGCCGTCACGTCGAACGAAATACCATTGCTTGTTGCGACCTTGCAACCACTTTTCCTGATGCTCGCCCCAATCGACCGAGTAGTTACCTCCGGTAGTATGAAGTCCCAGTTCGGTGGCCCATTCGCGAGCTTCCAGCTCTTCTTTCAGACGCAGGTATTCTTCCGAGTTGGTATCCAGCGAGGCCAGATACTTTTCCTCATCGGCCGCCCCGGCCAGCGATTCGTTGTGCAGTCGATTCTTGACGCGAAGGAATCGGTCATCGCGTTCGTTGCAGCCTTCCCAGCTGACGACCACGAATTGGTCACCGATAAAGTAATCCCGGAAGATGTTCAGTTCTTTCGTTTCCGGGAACGTGGCAGGTAGCCAGTCAGCGACATCGTTGGAGATGTTGTCGACCGATTCCCGAGCACCGCGCAACAGAAACGGAAGTATGAAAAAAATCACGCAAAGAATTAACATCGCGCGGTTGCCAAAAAACGGCATGCGTTTCGCAAAAAACGATCGACGTGTCATACGATTTCGGTACCAGGAAAGAAGGATACAATCATTCTCAAGGTTACCGGTGTCCAGTGACAGCGTCCATGCCAAAACCCCCCTGAAAATTGAGGAAGAAGCGGCAAAATGCGGACTTTCGGGGTCAGTAAACCGTGCCGGGTTTTTCCGCAAGACGCGACTGGTTCCAGCCTACGGAAGTTGGCGCAAAAGTCGAACAAGTTGAGTGATTGGTTTTATTTCCTTTGGAACGGCGTATATCGCAGGTTGGGTGCCATGTTTACGCGAGTGCAACAGTTGATTCACACCTCAAGACCGAGCATGCTCACGCAAAACCTAGCCAATTCCATCGTTTGCGTAAGCA
>CAZPOL010000110.1:0-16472 GCA_964588195.1 uncultured Pirellulaceae bacterium
CAACCGATGCGACTGTCGTAAAGAACCTCTCGCTTGCGCTTCGTGCTGGTATTGCGCAACTCGATACCAAAACTACAAGCACGACGCGCGAGCGAGTGGTTCTGCGGTTCAACTTCCGAAAACCGTGGCTATCGCCAAAACGGCTAACTTGTTCGGCTGGCTGGCCCATTGGTCAGCTACTCACAGGTCAGGCTCACTTGTTCCTTAAGAAATCAGCAACATGATCGAAGAAGCCTTTGACGCTTTCGAAAACGTGTTCCGGCAATCCTGTTTCCTGCATCGCTTGTTGCATCAGTTCCAGCCAGCGATCTCGTTCGGCAACTCCGATCGTGAAAGGCGCGTGTCGCATACGCAGACGCGGATGCCCTCGTTCCTGGATGTAACGATCTGAGCCACCGAAACGGTAAATCAAGAAGTCTCGCAGGCGTTTTTCCGAAGCCTCCCAATCGTTCTCGGGGTACATCGGCCCAATCAAATCATCGGTACGAACTCCCGCATAGAACGCGGCAACCATTCGGGTTATCTGTTCCTCACTGATTCCGCTTTGCAGCAATTCGTCTGTCATGATCATCCAGGTCCGGCAGTTAACCTTGCTCGCCCAACGCGATCACATAAGCGACGGCGAACGAACGGCAATGCGAGATCGAGATTTGCATTTCGCGAATCCCCATCTCCTCGGCGATCGTGGCGGCAGCACCGTGAATTTTCAGATCGGGCTTACCGCCCATTTGATTCACGACTTCCAGATCGGTCCATTGGATACCCTTCGACCAGCCCGTCCCTAACGCCTTCAACCCGGCTTCCTTGGCCGCCCAACGTCCGGCGTAATGTTGCATCGCAGATTTGCGAGCCGCGCAATATTCGATTTCGCCCGTCGTGAAAACACGCCGCAAGAAAATCTCATCGTGCTTTTCGATCATGTCGCCGATGCGAGCGACTTCGATGATGTCGGTACCGATACCAATGACACTCATGGATATACCTCAGCTTTTCAAGCCGCAGGCGATTTGAGCCCGCAACAAAACTTCGCCAGCCTTTTTACGAGCCGCCGCGGCACCATCACCGAGGATCTCCTTCACCTTGTCAGGCGTTGATTCCAGCTCAGCACGCTTGTCACGCGCCTCGGCGAAATAGGAATCAGCCGCTTCGGCCAAAGCCTTTTTAACATCGCCGTATCCAAAGCCGCCTTTGCGATACATCGCCGCCATCGCTTCTCGGTCAGCGTCCTCGGCAAACAAACTGAACAGCTGGTACAGGTGATCTGTGTCCGGGTCTTTCGGATCTTCCATCGGACGCGAATCAGTATCGATCCGCATCACCTGCTTCTTCATCTTTTTGGGATCTTCAAAGATCTCGATCGCATTGCCGTAGCTCTTGGACATCTTCTCGCCGTCCGTGCCGGGCACTTTGGCACTGGAATCAAGCACCTTTGGTTTAGGCAAAACGAAGACCTCACCGAACTGACTGTTGAAGCGTTGGCCCAGATCGCGACAGACTTCGATGTGCTGAACCTGATCCTGACCGACCGGAACGATATCAGAATCGTAAGCCAGAATATCTGCGGCTTGCAAAATGGGATACGAGAACAAGCCAACGTTGGCAGTCAACCCTTTGGCGACTTTGTCTTTGTAGGAGACGCAACGTTCCAGCAGCCCCATCGGAGCGTCGGACATCAACAACCAGCACAACTCACTGACTTCCGGCACGTCCGATTGATTGAACAGAAACGCCTGGTTCGGATCCAGCCCCAGCGCCAGAATATCCAGAGCCGTGTTGTAACTGGCCAACGACAATTCCTCTTTGTTGCGAATCGTAGTCAGCGCGTGCAAGTTCGCTATGAAATAATAGGCAGCGTCTTCGCTCTGCAGACTGATGTATTGCTGGATCGCGCCGAAATAGTTGCCCCAGTGAGGCCGGCCGGTCGGCTGGATGCCCGATAGTACTCGCATTGGTTCCCTGATCGATGGGTGGTTGTTTTATTCGATTCGATTTTTTACGTCGGATCTATAATAGACGGTTCTCGTCAACGGAGTAGCCGTCGATTGCGGGAGCCCCGCGAATCGTTGGTAGATTCGTTAGCGAATTCGTTAGTGGAATCATTGGCAGGCGGGCGGCAAAGGTCGTGCCGGGTTTCCGCACTCGCGCAAAAGCGAACCATCGGCATTTGCATACCGATGGTCGCAATATATTGATCACGTTCCACGAACGCACTGGTGCGAAATGGCGAATCCGTTACGGCAACTTAACCACAGCTCATCCTGATCCCGAGATCGCATCCCAGTTCATCCGTGAAGCTGGAATACGAGACCACTGAATTCAGACTGAAGTTACGCCTAAAGAATTCCGCCATGAACTCGGAATGGAGTCTGGTGATCTGGTTGATCCAGGAACCAGAACCGATGCCATTCGGTTCGCATAGCGCGAAGGTTTTCGGACGTGTAAATAAGTTGGGTTGCTCGGACGGTTGGGTCAGCATCGTAGATTGGAAGAATACATCCAGTACTGCTGCTGATTGAGATCGCCAGTAGCGTCGCACATAATAACCGACGCATTGAAATCCTCCCTTTGGTTTTGCATATCATGACGCACGATACGCCATGACTTCTGAAATCTCTATGAAGGGTTTATTCGTCAGAATCGGGAGCGGAAGTTTAATCCTTAGGGATTATTTAGCCGTTAAAAGTTACCACCATGCTGGCATTCAGGCCGAATGCGAGAGCGCAGGCAAGACGGGTAGCCTGTTGAGCACCCGAACGAGGTGGCAGAGCCGCCAATTGCTGACGAAAGTGCTGGCAACTTTAGCCGCCAAACAACAAGTTGCCGCTGGAGAAACTGGTTCCGTAGTTGCGGGCAAGCGTCACAACCTGGCCTAGCGCGTCCAGAAATTGCTGGTTGCCCAGTTGTTGCAGCGGGTGGATAAACGCCGACCACAGCGTCTCTTCATTAACGCAGTACCTGGCATCCAGAGCTCGGTCGAAATTGGCACGCATCAAAACCAACATCCCACTCTCAGAGATATCACTGACCTCGGCCACCGGCGTCATAATGCGCATCCGATTATGCGACTGGTCGGTCATCACAAAAACGAGAGCGCCATCGAATTCGAACTTCCAAAAACCGGGCTGGTCTTCGATCATTTTCGTGGCAGTTTCTGTTATCAGCTGACGTAAACGATCATTATCCATGTAAGCGGTCGCGATCATCATTCGATTCCGGTCAAAGGGTTGCTTGCCAGCATTCCACGGCCTGACAACCGTTTTGTCGCCGAGTGTGCCCCGGCAATTATATCAATTTGGCCGCCTGGTTGGCCGTTTAAAGTCGCCAAACAACAAGCGTTTCCAGTTGAAATCCCGCGAATGAAACCAAACAATTCAACCAATTCCAAATACACCTTCGCTGTCGGCTCATTTGCAGCCTGCAAATATGCCCGGCATCCCCTGAAAGGATCAATATGCCATTTCGAATCTTGATAGCCTGCGCCGTCTGCTACCTGGTATTTACGTCAACGGCGAATGCACAAAACAGGCAAGCTTTCACCGATGGGCCAATCATCAAGGGGTTTGGCAAAGTCGCCGATGTCGACAGCGACGTCGAGATTCCCGAAGGATTCGAGTTCAAAATTCGATTTGATGTTGGTCGGAAAGCATCGGTCGGAGCAATCAACAGCTCGTTCGACAGCGTCGCTCGCCTGATCAATCTTCACGCTCGGGCGGGTGTACCCATTGAGAATATGGACATCGCGATCGTTGTTCATGGAAGTGCTGCGCTCGATTTGGGCAACAAACAGTTCTATTCAGCACGAAATGCTGGCAAAGAAAATGGATCGGCCACCGCAATTGCCACTCTACAGAAACACAACGTGACGTTTTATCTTTGTGGTCAATCGGCCGCTTATCAAGAAGTCACCAAAAACGACCTGCTTGATGGCGTAAAGCTCGGGTGGTCTGCCATGACCATTCACGCGATTCTGGACAAACAGGGCTACTCGTTGAATCCGTTTTAGAATGCCGCCATGCTGGCACATCAATGGGATGGATGCACGTCGAAATGGACTCTGGCCATTACAGCAATTCACGGACGAGATTTATAGCCATACTTCGCACAGGCATGGCACTGAATCCAAACAAGCGAGCAGCAGAGACTAGGCGGCCCGTTTCGATTTCCGAACAAAGGTCGGTACGCAGACCAGCCCCAACAACAAACAGAACATCGTGCCAGGTTCAGGTACCGCGGAACTGTTGACCGTGATCGAAAAGACCTGGTTGAATCTCACCCGATCACCATTCGCGAGGTTCCATTGCAGCCCCGCGCCAGTCCATGAGCCAGTCACGTCACTGAAATTTAATGGCGCGATTACATTTGGATCCGACAAGGCGCCGGCGGGCAACCCGATCGAAAAACCTTGATTAAAGAAGTTGTTATCATTTGCCAAAAAAATCGCACCCGGCCTTTCTTGCCGAAGCCCGTTGATATTCAGGGCAACTTCGTCCTGGATTCCAATAGTTGGATCCAGAAAAGTCAGCGTGGTTGTTACGTTGCTAAAAGCGCCACGATTCGGGTTATTTGGCAATTGATCTGCTTCAGCATCATCGACGGAGAACGTCACGATATAATCGACAGGCGACATAAACACGTCGTTAATCGAAACAGACGCCGATCCAGCCACCTCGTAGACAACAAGGCTTGCGAAACAGCTGCACGGAATCGAAAAGAGTCCAAACAAAAGGACGGAGAGCACAATCTTGCGAAACGAAATCGTTGAGTATGTTGCGGTCATTGTATCAATCGAGTTTTGGTCTATTGTGACGTGACAGGCGTTAAAATCCGGAAGGATGCGGACTCAAAATCGTGAACTCAGGCACTATGGGTAAATCCGCTACAGTCGTTATCGGACCGACAACCCTCACTCTGCAGAAAGAGTCACAATTTGTTTTCGCAGTTGTTAGCAGCTGATATCAGGCGAGCGAAACGCTGTTTAGATAGATATTCTGCAGCAAGAATTCGGGCGCAGATTGCCCGCAAAAAACGCAAAGCTTAACAGGCCACGCTGATCGTCACGCGCGTTAAGCGCGTTACTCTTTACCGAAATCGCATCGCTTAAAGCGAACCAATTGGAAACGCAGAAAAGCCTGGTGACCACAGTCACTAGCCGGGCGAGACAAGAAATCGTAGATCGCCGTCGCGTCGCGTAAACCCGATACTATCCAGATGTTCGCAAATCGGAATCGCGTATTTTCGAGAAGTGTTCAGATGTTGACGCAGGTCACTCATCGTAATTCCCTGGCCGTTCGTCAACATCTCGTTCAATTGTTGCTTGATGTTTTCGACCACCGATTGATGCACGAAAATATCGTCGGCCAGCTTCACCACCACTCCCTGGTCACAAGCCAATTGGACCAATTGCGGAACCGATTGAGCGCTCTTGGTCGCCTCTTTGGTCAATTGAGCGACCGTGGGTGGTTCCAGTCCCGATTCTTCGAAACGAGTCAGGATTTTCGCCAGCAACAACTTTTCGTTTTTCGTCAGTTGAGGCCCGTAGCCTTCCAGCGAATAAGTTCCGCCGGCCTGATTCACTTTCTTCTCTTTGACAAGCTGTTTCAATGCCAGGTCGAACAGCTGTTTGTATTCCATATAGCTGAAGAAACCATCCAATTTGACGCGTTCGACGCCACTGGCCAACGGATCCGATTCATGGAATCGTTTCATGAATTTCATGATCGAATCACCCACCCCCTGGACTGTTTTCTTGTGAGCGATCAGGCTCTTTTGAGGGGACAAAACCAATTCGCTTAGTTCTCCTGATTCACGAAGTTTTTCTACGTGAGAACTGGCATCGGAAACGCCGGCAATCCGGGCCAGGTCAGTCAGCTGGTCGTTCAACATCGATTGGAAATACAGAGCCGCCGCGACTCGCTCCGTCGCATTTTCGCTACCTAATTGTCCCAACATTTCCGTATCGGTCTCCGTCGGAGACTTCAATCGTGGAGCGTTCGACATCAGGATTCGGCCGCCGCCGATCGTCTCCAGCGGTGATTCGGTACGCACGACAAACGGCTGGTTCCATACCGAAACGATTGGGTCGCTGAGAAACAGCTGCACGAAACCGCTGTCACCGGCCTGCAATTCCCTGCCCTGCAAAAGGCGAGCGCTGGCCAGTACTTCATTGGTTCCGATGTGGAATCGAACCCGCTGCCGATCTTTCAGGGGTCTGGCGATATTGTTCAGTAATTGCAGACGGACCGAGATAATCCTGGAAGGTCGCAGGTGCCCGGCCGAACAGAGTTCCTGGCCACGCTTAAGTTCCGCGTGATGTACGCCCGCAATGTTCACGGCACCCCGTTGCCCTCGCGCGATTTCCTCGACCGCCAAATCGTGGTTTTGAATCTCGCGAACCCTGGCGGACAAACCGCCAGGTTGAACTTCCAGCTTGTCGCCAATTTTCGCTGAGCCACTGGAGACACTACCCGTGACCACTGTCCCGTGTCCTTCAATCGAGAACACTCGATCGATCGCCATTCGAAAAGGTGCATCGGGGTCGATCAGATCGTTGCGAGCCTGCACGTCGGTCGCCACCTTCGCCAACTCGGCCTTCAATTCTGGAAGTCCGGCACCGGTATGCGCACTGGTCGGAATGATCGCCGAGTTTTCCAGAAACGTCCCTTTGACCAGTTCACTAACCTCCTCGACAACCATCTCTTGCCAATCAGGTTCGACCGTATCGCACTTGGTTATGGCGATTACACCCCCGGGCAAATCCAGCAATCGAAGAATGTCCAGATGCTCGGTCGTTTGCCGCTTGATCGAATCGTCGGCCGCCACGACCAATAGTGCCATGTCCATTCCTGTGGCACCAGAAAGCATCTGCCGGACAAATTTTTCGTGTCCCGGTACGTCGACGATGCCGAATCGAAAGTCATCCAGCTCCATCACGGCATACCCGAGTTCGATGGTAATGCCGCGTTTCTTTTCTTCAGGAAGCCGGTCGGTATTTGTGCCAGTCAGCGCGCGGATCAGCGACGTCTTGCCGTGATCAATGTGCCCTGCTGTTCCGAGAATTAGGTTCGTCGCCATGCGAACATTCTACGTGCAACACGGCGTTCTATCGAGGGAGTGACCAACAAGTTGTTGGTCGGGCCACATTCCGCTGGCGATTCATTGACCAGACCGCCATTTGGCCATCGTGCGACTACTTGAATCGGTGCTTGGGCTGGCCGTATTGATAATGTTGAGCGGACCGGGGTGCCGGTACGGTTGGTGGCTGCGTCGATCCCTGGCCGCGTTGGGCCTTTTGCCACAGCTCCTTCAGATCGGAGTTGTCCAGTTTATCTGGAGCTTGATTCCACCAGGCAGTGTGAGCTTTCGGCGGATTCCAGGCGTCACCGAAGAACTTTTTGGTCTTCGCCGAGAATTTGTCGAGGCCTTCGTTGGTCTTGGAGAAGAACTCTTTGGATTTAGTGTTAAACGGATTCGTGTTCTTGTTGTCTTTGGCTCGCGGCTGCAGAAAATCGAACAACTTGTTCTTTTGCTTGTTACCTGCATGCGATTTGGAATTATCCGACAGCTTGAATGGCTCAACTTCCTTCGACTGCTTTTTGAATGGCAGAAACTTGGGCAATTTAAGTTTCTGAGCTTCGCATTCAAGAACTGGCACGGCAAAAAGTGCCACGATGGCTAGTACAAAAAGTCGGATGGCCATAGCGATTTGGTCTCCTGTAAAGCGCGAGCACTCGCAAGCTCATGACATTGCTGACATTGGTGGGAGGGGGATCCTTTCAAGGTCATCGACCGTCGTCCAGTGAATTTTTTACAATCCTTGCAGCGACCCGTTCAGCTTGTCCAGGTTTCCCGGAGTCTCATAAAAGTGGTAGCGGCTCAATTTAAATAGTAGAACGGCCGTCCCCGGCCGTTTAGCATCCACCTTTAAATAGTTGAACAGCCGTCCCCGGCTGTTTTCCACCCAGCATCCTCTTTCTGGCCAACTCCCACCTTCATCCAGCCAGAACCCTGCAAATCCATACATTTACGACTGTACCTGTCCCCGGGACCGATCAGCCGTTAAATTGTTACTCTGAAACAGAAGCTTTTTATATCAGGGTTAAACCGTGTCTTTATTTAGTGACAACAAATACCAGTACCGAGAAACATTCTTTGTACTGTTCAAAGCAGACGATTGTCCTTCCGCCGAGGACGTGCAAATGGTCTTGGGCAGTCTCGGGCCTCGCTATGAAACGGTGAACCTGAAAGAGTCCGAGACTGGCTTTGAAGCACTAACCGTCAAGTCGCCACGCGATTTTTCAGCGATGGATATCGTGTACACGCAGGGTGAAGAGGTTACGACTCAAATCGAAGAAATCCAGGAGACGTTGCGAACGATGACGTTGTCCGGCGACGACATGAAGAAAATCAAGCTGCTTGGCGACTGTGATTCTCGTTTTGACATCTTTCACTTTGAAGAGATCGCAACCGCAACAGACGACGACCAGTTTCTTGACCCGGGCGGATTGCTGCTTGTGCTTGAGGCATTGTCGGAACTGTGCAACGGCGTGGCCCTCGATCCACAGTCCAATTCTCTGATGTAAAGTTTCCCTGTTGGAAAGTTGTCCGAGTCGGATTCGAGAGCGTTTGCGAATCAAGCGACATCGAATTTGGCGAACGACTTTTAGTTGACTCCTTGCTGCTGATATCACCTGAAAAATGTTACAAGCCAAAGAAATCAAGAACGGCGCCATCGTCGTATACAACGATGCACCGGTAATCATCGAATCCATCTCGGTCAATTCACCATCCGCACGCGGTGCCGCCACGATTTACAAATTCCGTGGTCGCAACGTCGTCACCAAACAAAAAGTCGACATCGCATTGAAGGGCAGCGAAGGGCTGGACGAAGCCGACTTTGCAAAACGCAACGTCAAGATGATGTACAGCGACGCCACTCATATGCACATGATGGACCAGGAAGATTTCAACCAGTACGCTCTGCCGTTGAATGAACTGGAAAACGAACTGAAGTACATGACTGATGCACTCGAAGGCATCATGGGTTTGATCTATAACGACGAATGCGTTGGCTTGCAGATTCCCAATACGGTTGAACTGGAAGTCACCGAATGCGACCCTGGCGTCAAAGGCAACTCAGCCACCAGCCGAACCAAACCGGCGACTCTGGAAACCGGCCACATCGTTCAAGTGCCGGAATACCTGAAGCAAGGCGAACGCATTAAGGTCGACACACGGACCGGCGATTTCCTGTCACGGGCTTAGTCTGCGGCGATTCCTGAGACGATAGGAGTCCAGTTTTGGATCACGAACCAGTATCACTTGGCTTTATCGGAATCGGTGCAATTGCCGAAGCAGTCATCACCGGGTTGGTCGACTGCGGGCGTTTCGAGGGGCCAATTGTTATTTCCGAACGCAGCCGGGCTCGTTCCGCGGCATTGGCAGAACGTTTTCCCAACGTCAAAGTCGAAACCGACAACCAGGCGATTGTCGATCAGTGCGAATTCGTGTTCCTGTCCGTCTTACCTGATCAAGCTCGCGAAGTATTAATGCGTTTGAATCTTCGCAAAGAACAATCGCTGGTCAGCCTGGTCGCCGGAATGGAGTTAAATGAAATCAGGCAATTGTCGTCGCCCGTTCGCAATGTCTTTCGAATCATCCCGATGCCACCGATCGAATTCGGCGTCGGTCCGATCCCCTTGTGTCCACCAAACGAAAGGATCAGTAGCCTGCTAGGTTGCTGTGGCGAAGTGATCGAGATTGAGGACGAGAAAAAGTTCCTGGCGTTTTCCGTCGCCAGCGGCATGATGGCCATGCATCACGGAATCACGGCGACGCTGGCCGGCTGGATGACCAACCTCGGGCTGGAAGCGGAGAAGTCTTCTGCCTATGCCTCCAGTCTGTTTCACGCGTTGGCTACGATTGAAACTCGATCAACAGCGGAACAACTGGCCGCTCTGCCAGACGAATCAGTGACCGTGGGTGGATTGAACGAGCAAGTATTGCGGGAATTACGCGAGCACGATTGGTTCGAAATTCTAAAAGGCCGAATGGATAGCCTGGGAAATCGATTGGGTTAGTGCGATTGATTGATCCCGGAAGTTGCCAGCCGTTTTGGCGATAGCCACGGTTTTCGAATCAGCCGAAGTTTGCAGGTTTCGAGTTACGTTGGAAAATGCGAACGGAGACCCGCTGTCACCCCTCCGGGGCTTTCGATCATAGAGGCATCTCTTCCATGGGCTGACGCCCATGGCTAAGTGCTGCCGCCACTCCGTGGCTAACTCTGCCGCTGGTTTTTTTGCCGGTGCTTTTGAGTTGGGGCCCATCTCTTCAATGAGCTGATGAAGCACCCATTTACATCCACCAGTCACGTTTTCAATCATGTCCGGTAACAACTAACTGGTATGTTTTCACGAACGAACCAACCAGCTCCGGAGGAGCGACAGCACTTAGCCTTGGGCGTAAGCCCAAGGTTCCATGCCAAATACGTGACCAAGCCCCGGAGGGGCGACAGCAATCAACCAACCCGCTCGTTTTCAAAAACGCATTTGAATTTCAATTTCGATCGGCTGACCCTATGCCCGAACCGGACGGCCATTGAAACATCGAGACTCGTTGTCGCCCCTCCGTGGCTAACTCTGCCGCCGGTTTTTTTGCCGATGCATTGTACGAAGCAGCTCCGGAGGATTTGATTAATCAGCTCCGCAGCAGCGCTTAACATTGGGCCGTCAGCCAAAGGAGCACCGGAGGACTTGACGAACCAACCAGCTCCGGAGGAGCGACAGCACTTAGCCTTGGGCGTAAGCCCAAGGTTCCATGCCAAATACGTGACCAAGCCCCGGAGGGGCGACAGCAATCAACCAACCCGCTCGTTTTCAAAAACGCATTTGAATTTCAATTTCGATCGGCTGACCCTATGCCCGAACCGGACGGCCATTGAAACATCGAGACACGCAGTCGCCCTTCCGGGGCTTTCGATCGTAGGGCCATCTCTTCCATGGGCTGACGCCATGGCTACACGCTGTCACCCCTCCGTGGCGAACTCTGCCGCCGAAATTCAGCGGCAATTCGGTCCTTTTCCGCCGATATTTCGCTCATTAATTCCTACGAGAGCGAAACCTGCCTGGATATTTCGGGTTTATATAAGTGAAGGCCGACGAATTAGGTCGGTTGAACGAAACGCATCGGCGGAAAACGCTTCCCCCAACTTCCTCACTCAACGGTGCGTTTCGTCCAATTGACCGGAAAAACCGGCTTTACCAGGCCGTTTTTTCAGGCCTGATCCCATTCCATCAAGGCATCCGGGCTGGAACAATCGTGCTGGCCCGACATTCGGTCCCTCGGACTTGTTGGTAAAATCGAAAGTTGGCGGCTGGAATGGACTTCCCCTCCATCTATTACCTATTTTTATAGGGGGTAACGCCCCTTATTCCCCCGAGGCAAACCACCCTTCCTATTTGGCGAACGAGATGGAAACAGGCGACATTCTTTTTAAACACGGCTTGCTGAACCAATCCCAACTGGATTTGGTCCGTCAAAAAAACGGCAAGGGCCTGCAGAGCGCCATCGACATGGGCTTTGTTACCGAAATCGATGCGCTCAAGGCGGTGGCCGAGGAGATGGGTGTTGAATTCGTCGATCTGCGAAATACGGAGGTCGATCTAACGCTGCTGGAATCGATCCCGCAAAAGGTGATTCACCGTCAGACTCTGTTTCCGGTACGACGCGAGAACGGTGCGATCGTGGTGGCGACAAACGATCCATTCGATTTGTATCCGCTGGACGAAGTCAGTGCCTCGACCGGCTTGGCCGTGCTGCCAGCCTTGGCCGAGCGCGACGAAATATCAAAGCTGATCAAGACTCACCTGGGTTTGGGTGGCGAGACGGTTGGCGGTTTGGTCGAACAGAAGATCGAGCAAGACGGAGTCGAATTACTCGAAGACATCGAAACAGACGGTTCCGAACTTTCCGAGATGGCTCAGGAAGCTTCCGTCGTTCGGTTGGTCAACGAGATTTTGCTGGAGGCCATCGAGTCGCGATCGAGCGATGTTCACATTGAATCTCAGGCAGCCGGCATTGTCATCCGCTACCGCGTCGACGGTATTCTGCACAACCAACCGACTCCTCCAGAAATGAATCATTTTCAGGCCGCGATTATCAGCCGCCTGAAAATTATGGCTCGACTGAATATCGCCGAGAAGCGTCTGCCGCAAGATGGTCGCATCAAGTTGAAAGTGCGAGGTCGCGAGGTCGACGTGCGTGTTTCCATCATCCCGATGATTCACGGCGAAGGTATCGTGCTGCGTATTCTTGACAAAGGCGCGATGGTCTTTGACTTGCAAAAACTGGGAATGGACCCGGGCACTTACAAGATCTTCAGCAAACTGATCCGCTTGCCTCACGGAATTATCCTGGTCACCGGCCCCACGGGTTCGGGTAAGACGACCACGCTGTACAGTTCGCTGGTCGAAATCAACAACGCCGAAACAAAAATCATCACCACGGAAGATCCTGTCGAGTACCAATTGCCGGGCATCAACCAAATTCAGGTGCATCCAAAAATCGGACTGACCTTTTCGCATTCCCTGCGAAGTATCCTGCGTCATGACCCCGACGTCGTGCTGGTGGGTGAAATTCGTGACCTGGAAACGGCTGAAAATGCGATTCAGGCTTCACTGACCGGTCACCTGGTATTCAGTACGTTGCACACGAATGATGCCGCCGGAGCCTACGCGCGGATGATGGACATGGGCGTCGAGCCCTTCCTGGTTGCCAGTACCGTCGAAGCCGTGATGGCTCAACGATTGGTCCGTCGTTTGTGCACTCATTGTCGCGAAGCGTACACGCCACAAAAAGACGATATGCCAGAGGACTTTCCATGGGAAATCCTGGACGGTCGACCGCTGTACCGCAATGTCGGCTGTCGTGAATGTCGCGACGTTGGCTATCGAGGCCGAATGGGTATCTACGAGTTGCTGGTGACGACTGACAAAGTCCGTGAGCTGGCGACGGAACGTGCAACGACGTGGGCGATGAAGAAAGCCGCCTTGGACGAAGGGATGCAGACGTTGCGATACGACGCGTGGCAAAGAGCACTCGCCGGAGACACGACACTGGATGAAGTCATGCGTGTGACCAAGAGCGACAAACTGGTCATGGGCTAAAACATGCGACGATGCCTGACCGCATCAATCGAACAAGAAACACACCTGAAGAAATTAGTACAGAACTGGAAATGAGGTAAACGGCCGGATGCCCGAATTCGTTTATACCGCAAGAAACCTGAAAGGCGAACGGATCACCGGCGAGATGTCGGCTGGCACGGAACGTGAAGTGGTCGCTGCGCTTTCCAGTCGCGAATTGTTTCCGATCGAGGTCGCTGCACAGAAAGATGCTTCGGCGATTCGAATTCGTCGCAAGCCAAACGACCAGGCGATGACCAATTTCTATACTCAACTTTCGACGCTGTTGACCAACGGCGTTCCAATGTTGAAATCGTTGGGCATCCTGAAACAACAAACGACCTCGCCGGTATTGTCCGAGGTCATTTCGGACCTGCAAACCCGAATCGAAGATGGAACCTCGATCGGTGACGCGTTCGCCAGACACCCGAAAGTCTTCAACGACATTGCAGTCAACATGGCCAAGGCGGGTGGCGAAGGCGGATTCCTGGAAGACGCGCTGGCTCGTGTCGGATTCTTTACGGAACAGCAATCAGAACTCAAAGGCCGCACCGTGGGCGCCTTGGTATACCCGATGGTCTTGTTCGTGGTCGGAACGATCATTGTGACCGTGCTGTTGGTCTATTTTGTGCCACTTTTCGCAGACATGTTTGACACGATGAAGCGGCAGGGAAATTTGCCGCAACCCACGATTATCCTGATTGCATTCAGTGAATTCCTGCAAAAGTGGGGAATCTGGTTCGCCGGATTTTGCACGATACTTTACTTCGTGTTTCGGGTTCAATTAAGAACAGACAAGGGTCGGGTATTTGCCGACCGCCTGAAGCTGAAAATTCCATTGTTTGGGAATATTTTCGAGAGTCTTGCGGTTGCACGATTCTGCCGTGTTTTGGGAACATTACTTGGCAATGGCGTCTCGATTTTGAAAGCACTCGAAATCAGTCGTCACGCTACGGGCAACAAGGTGTTGTCAGATACCATCGAGACAGCCACCGAAAACATTACGGCTGGCGAATCGTTGGCGGTCCCATTGGCCAAGTCCGGACAGTTTCCACCGACCGTGACTGAAATGATTTCAGTTGCCGAGGAATCGAACACTCTGGATACCGTGCTCGTAAACATCGCGGACGGTTTGGAGAGTCGAACCAGTCGGCGACTGGACTTGATGGTCCGGTTGTTGGAACCACTGATGCTGATGGTCATGGCCATCATCATCCTGTGCATCGTCATCGCCTTGTTGATGCCGATCATGAAAATGGGAACCACGATGACCTAATCGACCTGGTTTACACCAGCCGACTGTGACAACCTGAACAGCCAAATTTTAACCAATCAACTACAATTAGAAGAAGAGACATCTGTCTCACAGATTTTTTAAGAGGAAATGTACGAATGAGAAATCGAAGAAGAAACCAACGCTCTGCGTTCACTCTGATGGAAATCTTGCTGGTCGCCGCCATCCTGATCATCCTGGCATCAATGGCTGTGATCGCTTACCAGGGAATTGGCGAAGACACTACCAAAACCCTGGCTCGCACCGAAATCGAGACATTCGAAACCGCCAGCAAAATGTTTTCCATGCGACACATGCGAAAGCCAACAAACATTCAAGAACTGATTACGCCCGTAAACGGAGTCAAGCCCTTCATCGAAGATGCCGACATTACCGACCCATGGGGCCACGAATACGTAATGTCTTTCCGTGAAGGCATGGACAAGCCTATTTTCACTTCGCCTGGTCCGGACGGCTCGATCAATACCGCCGAGGACAACATCACGAATGATCCGAATGCCAACCAACGCTAAATGTCGTTGCCGAATCGTTCGGTAAACGCATCATAAATTTCGATCAGGTTCAAAACATGATTTCAATGCCTGTACGACAATCAACCAGGAACCGGAGCACCCAGCGTCGCTCCGGTTTTTCACTATTGGAAATCCTGGTCACCATGGCGGTGTTCATCATGCTGACCGCGATGGCGATGCCGTCGATGGGCCGCGCGTATCAGGCACAACAATTGATCGGTGCTGCAGATGTGGTCCGCGCCCGGTTTGCCGAGGCTCGAGTGTTGTCGATCAAGACCGGCGACATTTACGGGTTCTTTTACGAACCCGGAGCCGCTCGATACTTCATCGCTCCGATGTCGCAAGGCTTTCGTTCGCTGCAAAATGGAATCGAACCGTCTTCTGAAATCAGTGAACTGAGGAACGAGATCACCTTTGTGGATGGCCAGGCAACGGAGGATTCTCGCAGTGCTGATGCCGAGGAAAATGCGACTCAGGACTACCAGTCGATGCAGCCGATTTTGTTTTACCCTGACGGCACGTCTCAGGACGCCGTCGTGTTGTTGACCAACGACGTTCAGGACTCGTACATTCAAGTCAACTTGCGAGGCCTGACCGGCACCTCTTCAAAGACTCGAATCCTTAACCCTGACGAGGCACTTCGGTGATCCGCAAACCAGCCAACTCCGCGCTGAATCAAACGGCGTTGTGCACCGCGGACAATCGTCGCCGTATTCGCTGTATTCGCAGTACCCGCAATAACCGCAAGGGACTTTCCTTGTTGGAAGTCGTACTGGGTATGGCCATCATGGGTGCCGCAATGGCGATCATCGGAAACATGGTCGGCCTCAGCACCCGCTCCGCCGGCGAGACGCGGTGGCAAAGCCAGGCTCAAATTCTTTGTGATACGGTCATGGCCGAAGTCACCGCCGGGGCACTGCCCCTGGAAGGTGTAAATCAATCCGTGTTTCCCGACCGTCCAGAATGGATGCACACGATTCAGATCCAGGATTCCGAACTTACCGGCTTGCTTCAAGTCGATGTCATCGTTCAGCCAACCGAAGACCAATCGTTGCTGGACCCATATCAGCTGACGCGTTTGATGCCGGATCCCGATTACGAACCAGAACAGGGGCTAGTGCAATGACCTGTAAACTGAGAATTCGAAATGCCTTCACCTTGCTGGAGGTAATGTTGTCGGTTGCCTTGTCAGCATTCTTGATTGGCATGATCGCCACGACAGTTCACCTGAACGTGGTTGTGCTGCAGGAATCACAGACTGAAATCGAACGGTCGCAGATCGCAAGAAACGTCTTGATGATGATCAAGTCGGACATTCGCGCGGCGATTCAATACAAGGCGGCCGACGTGACTGGGCTGGATTCCTTGACCGTTTCCCAAGCCGCAATCGCCGGTATTCTCGGCGGCGCGGACCTGGATCCTGAGTTGGCCGCCCAGGCAGCAGCCGGGCTTGGTGGTGCAGGCGGCGGTGGTACTGGTGGCGGTGGT
>CAZPOL010000111.1:0-16436 GCA_964588195.1 uncultured Pirellulaceae bacterium
ACCTTGACCTCCGCCACCGCCACCACGACCTCCACCGCCAATGCCACCGCCGCCTTGACCACCGCCACCAAAGCCACCGCCACCAACGTTACGTGGAGCAACCAGGTCGCCGACGTTGTAGATCACGATTGGCATGTTGGCGATATCCAGTGCTGCGTCTTCCGAAACGATCTTCAGGACTTCGTCCTTGATCACGTAGGTGCAGGTGAATTCAGCCAGCATCAACCGGAATGCAGATCGCAGCGAGATGTTCTCGTACTTGCCAGTAATCAATGTCTCCCCGTTCAGGCTGTTGTCTGCCGCGGATTCATCGATAACGATCTTGATCTTGTAATCCTTTTCCAGTTCAGCGACGACGTCTTCGAAACGAGTATCGAATACGTCAATGTCGGCGTCTTTGGATAAGGTTTCCAGAATATCCTGATCACGCTTGTTCTCGTAAAAGGCCATCTTTTGCCACTTATCGCGGCGTTCTTTCTTGGCCAACCATTCGTCGGCGTCCGGGAATACCAGCGGTGGGTTGCCCGAGAATGGAATGCCCGAGGCTTCTACTTCGTACATTGTGTCCAGGAAACCACGGTTCTTCAGATTTCGAAGACGCCAGTACTTGTCCCAATTCGTTCGCAAAATTGAAACCTCTTCGCCAGCTGCTGTGTGAGGCGAATCGGGATAGATCTCGACCGCTGCACTGGCAACTTCCAAAGCTCCGGTATAGTTGCGTTCGTCCATCAATGAGTTGAATTGGTCGAAGTAGGCAGCGACCTTTTTTTCGCGATCTTCATAGGCTTCCAGCAAGTCGCGACGGACCTGACTGACGGCCAGTTGTCTTTCACGCAGTGCCAAGGCCGAATCGAACGAGGCTTTTCGACGTGCGGCACTTCGCAGTGCTGACCGCATTTTGTTTTCCATTTCCAGGCGAACCGAAGGGTCCAGATCCGGAGCACGTGAAATCGTGTCCAGCATCGCCTTCATTCGATCGATGCCCTGGTCCGGTTTGGAACTTAGCAGGCTGTTGGCGATACGCAGTTCATTGTCCATGTAGGCTTGCAAACGTTGAGTTCCGACAGCTCGACGAGCTTCGATGTCATCCAGATACTCAGGAGCCTGAGCCGCTTCACGCAAAAACTGTGCATCGTCGAAGCTTTGGTCTACCAGATTCAGTCCATTGCCTCCCTGAAATTGGGGAGCAGGTGGCTGAGTGCTTAAATCCTGCAGGTTCAAGCCTTCTTGCGGAATCACCTCGGTTGGCGGCTGCAAGGTTTCGTTTGGCAAAACTTCTTCCTGAGTCTTCGAGCTGGCAGTCAGAATCGAAGCACCCAGTTGAGTGATCTGATGCGAAGAAGCCATGATGACTCGGGCCATCTCTCGCAGACCAGCTGAGCCGACGGTCGACAGAGTCGCACCTGAGTTTTCGCGAGCGATATCTACCAGCGATGGCAGGAAATTGAACTCGTCGTCGGATGCTTCTGCCTGGACTGGCCAAGCCAACTGCATCGCTTCACCGTTTACTGTTCCATTAACCTTAATATCAAACTTGCCTCGTTCGCTTAGTGAACCGACAAGGATCGTGTCACGATCTGAACGTAGTGGAGGCACGATGGCTGGAAACATCTCAACCATTTGCTCCGGCTTTTCCATTTGAGTTGGCCAAAATACCGATCCACGAACGGTCGCAACCAGGCCGGCAGCAGCCTGGTCGGCAGAGCCGATGTCGTCGGAATCGATGAAGACGTTACCACCTGTGTGGTTAGCCAAAGCCGCCAACAGTTCTACATCCCGTTCCGGGCCAATGGCGTAGCTGGATAGTGAGATGCGATTCGAAACCATGGTGCGAACCATATTCTCGAAGCGTTCCGAAGCCAGCAAAGATCCGCGACTGATACCGTCACCGATATAAATTGCGTTTTTGTTTTGTGTTTTCGTGCCCAGCAATTGAACCGATTTTTGCAACATGGCACTGATGTCGGTTGACCCCAGCGGCTGTCGTTCATTCAGTCGTTCCAGGGCGACATTGATTTCCGAGCTGTCAGGAGCCACGAAACCTTCAGTCAGCGGGACCGGATCGATATCGACGGCCAGCAATTGAACCTGATCCTTGGGATCGAGTCCTGCCAGAACCGATTTCAATGACTTGATCGAATCCTCACGGAACATCCCGTTCTGACTGGCCGAAGTATCAATGAAGATAACGACACGGGCTGGTGAATTTGCATCTGTTTTCAGTTCCGGCGCTAACGACAGGGCAAAAGTTGTTTCGCCAGTCGACGAATCAAACGTTGCCAATCGGGCATCGTTATCGTTGGCCGTGGCAATCGCCGACGTGACCAGGACTAATGCCAGCGATAACGTCAACTGAAATCGCATCCATGAACGGCTGCATTTCGACATATCTGAACTCCACACGAAAAAAATGATTCGAGGCCTGTACTCTGCCAAGGTCCAGCCGATGTTGGACACAGCTAATCTTAATGAAAGCCACGCCTTTTAATAATACTGGTCTCGGCCAAATGGGTGAGCGCAATGACCCCGCCCTGCCTTACTTATCTTCGGAAATCGGCAAATATATCGCCGCTAACGTACATTCTATTTTGATGGTTTTATAAACGCTACCGGAAAAACCACGATTTTGACCGTCGTGATGGGCAAATCCAAAGCTCTTTGACTTGTAGAAATGACCGTTACCGTTTCCGCCTGAAACACCATGCAAAAGCCGTGCCCTTGCTGTTGATTGCCTCAGGCACACATTCAGGTTAATTAACCTGTCTTGTGATTCACTCCTGAAAACCGTCGTATCACCCTGTTTTAGCCACACTTTGTCGCCGATTCACCAGTCCAGGCAACAGTCGATCCAAAAATGCCGAATCTTCCGGCTGAGAATCCGGATTGCCCTCTGGCTGTTTGAATTTGCTGGATGAGTATCAAAACAGCACACGTTGTACATTAATTAAACAGCCCAGCCCGTGAGATCGGGTACAAAGATTTCAGGAAAAATCAGGGTGCGTTTAGCAACAATTAAGTCAACCGTTCCAACCCGACTTTCGGGACACTTGGCTTTATTCAGACAATTCCCGCTTCAAACAAAAAAAGGCGGCCTCCCAATCGATTTTGGGAAGCCGCCTGTTCGGTTGGTTTTATGGTCGATGGTTCGAGCCAACCGATGGGTGCGTAGTCTGAATCAGCCAGGAAGTTTACTTGTGCGAACCGCAGACATTCCAAACGTGCTTCAAGTTGCTGGTGGAGAAGATCAGCTCATCAACGTTAATCATCTGATCGCGAAATTCCTGTGGAATGAACATCGCTTGATGCAGTCCAAAGAATGGCTCAATCGCGACAATCACACTTTTGACAACCGCTTTGGCGGATTCGAAAATGACACGGGTCGTCGTTTGGTTATCGCCTTCTACGTTGGAAGCAGACGAATCAACATCGATCATCATGGCCGGAACAGTCAGAGCCTTCGCAGGACCGTCCGAATTCAAATTGCAAGGAACGTATCGATCAATCAGCAATCGTTTGCCGGGGATAGACGCTTTCGGGTCCCCGTTGCCGGCTGAGTCAGCGGATTCGATTACCATGATCGAGATGTTACCGCCGGACGGTCGCTTCAGCTTGCGGGTAACAGGTACTAAATTGGTCGACTCGCTGACGATGTTGCGAATCACAGCACTCGACAACTGAAATTTCGGCTTGCTGTTGTTGATCGACGACGAACTCTCTTCCTTGGCTTTGACCAGATTTGCGTCGGCGGTCAGTTTGAATGGGGCGAAAGCAGGCTTCGTCAAGCTGGCGGGTCGCACCGGAGCGATCCCGCTTTGCCGCATGGCCA
Organism: uncultured Pirellulaceae bacterium; assembly: GCA_964588195.1. Lineage (GTDB taxonomy): Bacteria > Planctomycetota > Planctomycetia > Pirellulales > Pirellulaceae > CAJQPP01. The sequence continues at coordinate 3,827 of CAZPOL010000111.1, forward strand.
TACCTGTCACGGAATTGGAGAAATTGCGTTCGGCCACAGCAGCCAATGACAAGTTCTCAATAGCGGCGTCGTACAAGTGCCCTGCAACATCGATTGCCGACCGTCCCGCTTCCGTCATGCTGCCGTAAAAACCGCGTTGGTTGGAGAATACTGCTCCGCGGATCTCGGCAATCGGCATCATCGCATTCGCATTGCGACTAGCCATTGCCAGGCTTTCGTTGGTGGTGCCCTTTGGCGTGCCTGGCATTAAAATCGCTACACTGTTCCTGGCCGGTTGCGACCTGTCAATCGTCAAAGCTGAACCGCTTAATGTGGCGGTGACCGTTTGACTGCGAAATGGATTCTGATGAATATTAGCCCGTGCCTGGGCGACCTCCTGAACCTGTTGCTGCGTTGATTTGAATCCGTACCGTTCGGATTTCAGGCCATCATTGGCCACTGCTTTGGTTGGAGTCCCTGCCAACGTGATCGCCACGAGTGCGACGAATGCGATCAAACGTTTCCATGACACTGTCATGATTTCTCCTTGGACGTCTATTCCCCACGAACGAGAGTATCTAGCCGTAAGATTCTCTCAAAGTTGCTGTTACACAATACGTATCGGAGTTTGCCGATTGGCTCTATTGGACAAAGCGGGAAAAATAGAAAACCAGGCGGGTAGATTAATCGTTTCAACGGACAGCAAAACCAGGCAAGCTGTCGGGGTTATTCGGTAACTGTCAACTGGTGAAACAATACGATGTTTTCCCGTTCCAAACATCGGTCTAAAATGATTGCAATGAATAAGAAGTCGAAGGGCTCGCCCCTTCAAAAAACGTACAGAGGAGACCATTTCATGATCCAAAATTGTTCTGCCCGAAACGTTGTTGTCGCTTTGCTTGTTTTCGCTGGTGTCTGGGCCGGCAATCTTGCCAACGCCAATGCTCAACAGAATTCAACGACGCCTCAAAATACAAATATTGCTCCGATCGTTTACACCACGGACGAACAGATCAACATTCGCGTTTACGAATCAGGTAACCGAAGCGTTGCCAATATTCAAACAGAGTTTGAGGGAGTCGATCGCTTCTTTCGACCGGTCTCTGGCGAGGGGTCCGGCAGTGGGTGGGTGTACGATCAGGCCGGCCATGTCGTTACCAATTATCACGTGATCGAAGACAGCGATCGCATCAAGGTGAAGTTGCATGACGGACAATCCGCGCACGCACGAATCGTCGGCGTCGATCCACAAAACGACATCGCGGTATTGAAAATCGATGTGCCGGCCGAGTCGCTGATCCCGTTGGTGCTTGGTGACTCGTCGCAATTGAAAGTCGGGCAGAAAGCATTGGCGATCGGAAACCCATTCGGCCTGGAACGGACATTGACGGCAGGAATCATCTCCAGTCTCAACCGGACTCTGGAAGCAAAAAGCAAACGCGGTCGACTGATCAATTCAGTCATTCAAATTGATGCCGCATTGAATCAAGGCAACTCGGGCGGCCCTCTGTTCGATAACCGCGGCGCCCTGATTGGCATGAACACTGCAATCGCCAGTGCCTCCGGTAACTCTTCGGCTCAAAACAGTGGTGTTGGTTTCGCGGTGCCCGTTAACACGATCAAACGTGTTGTGCCTGAATTGATTGAAAACGGCAAAGTCATCCGCGCGACCGCCGGCATCTACAACGTGTTGCGAACCAATCGTGGGTTGATGATCGTGTTGGTGGAACCCAACGGACCGGCAGAAAAAGCTGGCTTGCAGGCGGCCTTCAGTGTCGTGCTGCGACGTTATCGCGATCGTATTTACGTGGAAGGGCGGGAAAACGATACTGCCGGCGATTTCATTCAGGCGATCAATGGTGTTGAGGTAAGTTCGTGGGATACAATGCAGGACGAAATTGAAAAATACAAACCAGGTGATACCGTTAGCTTCAAAGTTCTGCGCAACCGGCGCGAAATGACGCTGAATGTAAGATTGGTGGAAGAATAAAAAATGTGGTCGGTGTTAGTGCCGATCATGACTCCCATCGTGCCTGCGAATTAACTTGAAAGATCTGATGAGCAAATTTTCGGTCATCCTGGCGGCGGCTGGCAAAAGCAGCCGTTTCAAAGACAAGCATTACAAGAAGCCGTTCATTCGCCTGGATCAAAAGGCCGTTTGGCTGTACTCGGCGGAACGGTTTCTGAATCGCGATGATGTTTGTCAGTTGATTCTGGTAATCGCCAAAGAGGATAGCGAAGAGTTCATGACAATGTTCGGCCCCAATATTGCGATCATGGGTGTCGAGGTCGTCGCCGGAGGTGCCGAAAGAGCGGACTCGGTTGCCAACGCGCTGGCGAAAGTCTCTGACGAGGCGGACTTTGTAGCGATTCACGACGCAGCACGGCCTTGTATCACTGACGAAGAGATCGAACAAGTTTTCGTCGCAGCAACAAAATCTGGAGCGGCCATTCTGGCGACTCCGGTGACCAGCACCCTCAAGTCGGTCACTGATGGAAAAATCAACGAAACGGTTTCTCGCGAAGGAAAGTGGTTGGCGCAAACGCCACAAGCCTTTTCCAAAGTCGACCTGATAAACGCTTACAAGAATCGCGGCGATCACAATCCTACCGACGAAGCGGAGTTGATGGAGAAGGCAGGAATCCAGGTGGCTGTGGTTGAAGGGTCATCGCTGAACATCAAACTTACAACCAAAGCCGACTTGAGACTGGCCAAGGCAATTCTGAAATCGATGCCCGCACCGAAACTGGATGCGCCTGCTCATCCATTCGGTGACGACACCTTGTGGCGTTAATTCCAACGCGTGGCACTCACTCTATCCAGCGGTCGCGGCCTGCATCATCCAGGCACACATCATCGCTCCGTAGGTTCCCAACGCGTAGCCCAACACGGCCAACAACACTCCCACAGGAGCCAACGCCGGATGGAACGCCGCCGCGACCACCGGGGCACTCGCCGCGCCGCCGATGTTCGCTTTACTGCCCACGGCAAGGAAGAAGTAAGGTGCACGAATGAACCAGGCAACGGCGAACATCAACCCGACGTGGAATAACATCCATATGCCGCCCACCAGGAAGTAGCCCGGGTTCTCGGCGACCGCTCGAATATCCATCCCCATTCCGATCACTGCCACCAGGATAAAGATGAAGACGGTACCGATTTTCGACGCGCCGGCTCCCTCGTAATTTCTTAAGCGAGTGAACGACAGTAAGATGCCGATCGTCGTTGAGATCACGATCAACCAGAAAAACGAACTGGCCAATCCAAGGTCTTTCAGGAATCCAAGCGACTCGTTTTCCGCGATCAGTCCCGTTACGAAATCGGATATCCAGGCACCGCAGTAGTGGGATACGGCGGTCGCTCCGAACCCGAGTGCCGCAATCACCATGAAATCAGTGGTGGTCGGAACACGAGCCACCGACAGACTGAACTTTTCCATTTTCTCTTGCAATCGATCAATGCTGGAGGCATCGGCTTTGAAGAAGCGATCGATTGATTTTGCTTTGCCGACACCCAGCAACAGGAAGATCATCCAGATTTCCGCCACGAAGACATCGACGGCGACCATCGTGCTGTACAAGTCGGTCAGGTTGTCTTTGACTGCTTTGGTGGCATCTGCTTCGGGCGTCATGAACACAACTTGCATCGCCGCCTGGTTGGCACCGCCACCGATCCAGCTGCCCGCCACGGTGCTGAGTCCTCGCCAAACGGCATCAGGACCGTCGACGCCGATGATTTCCGGCGAGATATAGGACACGATCAAGACGGCCAATGGGCCACCGAGAACGACGCCGATTGTTCCTGTGATGAACATGATCAGGGCTTTGGGGCCGAGTCCAAAGATCTCTTTTAGATCAATACTCAACGTTAGCAAAACCAGAGTGGCCGGTAGCAAATAACGAGTAGCCACATAATAGAGATTGGAATTGTGGTGATCGACGATCCCAAAGAATGTCAGCAACGATGGCAGAAAATAACAAATCAAAAGCATCGGCACAGCTTTGTAAAAGATGCCCCAGAATCCGGTCTTGATGCTGGAGGTCCAAAAAATCAGCCCCAACATAACCGCCAGGATCCCGAAAATGACGGCGTCATTTGTGATCAAGGCTTTCGAGTGCTTCTTCTCGATGATCTTTTCGATGTCCGAAACCAGCCCCTTGTTTTCCGGTTCGGGGAATGTGTCCTTCACCTTGTCCAGCATCTTCTCTGCTTCGGTCAGTTCCGCTTCCTCTTCCGCCGGAGTCTCAGCCGAACTTTCTGAGGACGCCGCTGCATCGCCGGTTTCCTGAGCAAACGCGTTCGTTACCAAACCTCCGCTGCAAACGGCGAAAGCAAACAGAGCGAACAGGATGGAACGAATGGAATTCAGGGAAGTCACATTGGCCTCGCGGAAATTTCTGGAATCGGACTACTGGCCCTGGATTCTATTGGAATGGGTCTGGTTTCAACAGTAACCAAACCAGCGCCAATTCGATAATCGCTGAAATGACAGGAAATCGGTTCTGCTCGGCTTATTGCGACGCAGCGGTCCCGGTCGTTAGACTTCCTCAACCGCAACTTTTCCCGATTCGATCCTCACGATGTCACCACCCAGAAATTCGACCTCAGGCATCGAGTGCGTGACATAGACCAGCGGGATTTGAAACTCAGTGATCGCGGTTTGCAGATGCGAGAGCACTGACATTTTCAATTTCTGGTCCAGCGACGAAACCGGCTCATCCATCAATATCAAACGAGGGCGACTGACCAGGGCGCGTCCAATGGCGACGCGTTGTTGTTCGCCGCCAGACAGTCCGTCCGGTTGGCGGTTCAGCAATTTGTCGATTTCCAACATCTCGGCAATTGTTGGAACGCTGAAGTTAGCGGTTTGCGATGTGGTTTGCCCATCACGACTTGCACGAAATCGGTTGCCGAATTCCAGGTTCTCGCGAACGGAAAGATGTGGGAACAGCAACGGGTCCTGGAATACGTAGCCAACGTTGCGTTGTTCAATCGGTAGACTCAGTTGGCTATCCGTGTCGACCAAGTGGTTATCGCCAAGGCTGATCTTGCCGGTTTCTGGTTGAATGATTCCGGCAATCAGAGAGAGCACCGTGGTCTTGCCACTGCCCGACGGTCCAAACAGAACGGTGCAGTCGGCATGCGTGGCGAACTTGCACTCGAGCGAAAAGCCATCCGCATAAGCGTAGCGACAATCGAATTGCAGGCTCATCGACGCGTCCCCCGACTGCGACTCTCGATCCACTGGCCAGCGAACAAAGCCAGGCAAGCCAGAACGATCGATACCACGACCAATGGCCAGGCAAAACGAACTCCGTCTGCTGAATTTACATGTGAATAAATCGCCAGCGGAATGGTGCGAGTCTCGCCCAGAATGTTCCCAGCGACCATGATCGTCGCACCGAATTCACCCAAGCTTCTGGCGAACGCCAATAGCCAACCAGCAATCACGCCTCGTTTAGCTAACGGCAACGTGACATAGCGAAACGTTTGCCAACGTCCTGCGCCCAAAGTTCGCGAGACGGATTCCAACCGTCGATCGGTGTTTTGGAAAGCCAATTGAATGGGGCGAATCGCCAAAGGCAAACTGACAATCACCGCAGCGATCAACGCTGCCCACCAGGTTAAGACGATCGACACACCGAACCAATTCTTCAGCGGATACCCGATCCATCCATTGGGTGAAAAGAGTACGAGCAGCAAGAAACCAGTGACCACCGGCGGCAGCACGAGTGGCAGGTTCACGACCGTTTCAATCAGCCAACGCCCCTTCCAACGAGTTCGTGCCAGCCACCAGCCGAGCGGGATAGAAATCAACAGGCAAGCGGTTGCCGCAAATACGGCGACTTGTGTACTCAACCAAATCGCGTTCCAGTCATTCGCATTCAGGATTGCAACTATCACTGGGAACCGCTGCCTTCCACCACAATCTCAGGGTGCTGCAACGAGCCAAAACCGTGCCGAGCAAAAATCGTAGCGGCTCTTTCGCCAGTCAGGAAATCCAATAGCCGCTCGACCTGCGGTGTGACTTGCGGATTTTCAAATTCGATCAAACTGTAAACGATCGGCGGTTGCTCCTTGGAGTCGGGTGTGCCAAGTCGTAATAACAGACGCACGGATTCGTCTCGACCGAAATCAATTCCAGTCAGATCCGAAACGTAAACGATGCCGACGTCGGCCGCCCCTTGCTGGACCATCGCCAACACGTGACGCACATCGGTGCCGGCAACGATCCGTGATTCAATCGAGCTCCAAACGTCGGCCTGTTCCAACAATGCTTTGGCATATTTTCCAGCGGGCACGTGGGCCGGGTCACCGATCGCGATCCGTTTCAAGGAGGTCGCACTTTGAAGATCGCTCAGTTGATTGATTGCGACCGATTCAAGATCGACGAACCGCGAGGCGATCAGCACCAGGCGATTGGAAAGCAGATTCTGACAGTTCACGTTTAAATGATCGTCCAGCTTGATCCGATTGGCCCAGTCGGTATCGGCGGCCAAAAACAGGTCAGCTTCGGCGCCGTTCAAGATCATGTTGCCCAAAGTCGAGGTCGCAGCAAAGTTGGTTCGAATGATTGGACGTTCGGACTCAGCCCCGGAATATTGATCCTGATACTCTTCGATCACTTCATTCAAGGCATCGATCGTGCTGGCCGCCGCGAAGATTGTGATCGCGTCGTTCCTTTGGCAACCGGTTATCCCAATCATGAACAGGACCGCCAGTAGCCTTAGGCAGTCGCCCGCTTTCGTCTTTCTGGTTTGGTCGTTCATGGAATTAAGCAGGTAGCTGGGCAGAAGTAACAGTGCCGAGTTGGATGGTCGGGGTCGGAAAACTCGGCCGCAAACCACAGTGCCCGCCGGTCCGTGTGTTCGTTCCAAACCTTGCCACGTTCCTTTCGGTCTTTGCCCAATCACCGACAGTTAAAACCCACTGAAGTCCGTTGGCTTCAGGTTCCATTTGTCGATATTGGAAACCGTATCCTTGTACTCTTCCAGGCCGCTCATTTCTTTCCAGCGGGGGCTGTCGATGAACGCTTTCCAATGTGCTTTGTGAGCGGCCTCGTTCTCGGCGCTCAACATGTAAATCAAGTTGGGAACTTGTGGGCCAGCCAGTGACTCGCCGAAAAACACCGGAGCCATTTTCAAGTCTCGCATCAGATCGAGTTCGCCGGCTTCGTTGAACATCTTAATCTTGCGACGAGCGTGATCGGCGGTGTGGCTTTGATACAGTCGCAATTCGTAGATTCGATCAGGCGTCTTGTTCCTGGAGTAATCTTGCAATTCCATTTCTGGAATGCCAGCGAACGATTTCAGGAACCAGCTTTCTTTGGCCGTGAAGACGGGATCCTTCAGCGGCTGATCCGAAAAAGCTGCCTCGGCTGCCGCGTATTCCGCATCGGCGTTCAGAGTATCGTTCAGGTTGGTGAACTGCGAAGCACTGGTAAACGGAATCAACATGAACACCGAGTGATCATTTTCCTTCATCGCACGGAAGACTCCCACGCGATCGATTCCAGCACGATTCAAGGCCGGCAAATAGGCGTCACGCAAGTGTGCCTCCATCGCTTCCTGTTTTTCGTAGTCGAAGATCTTGTAAATTCGCACCTCGTAGAACTCACGAACCTTTCCGTCCTGCGCGTTAATGATCGACGGACAGAGACAGGCCAGACCGATGAGGGTCATGAAGATTTTCGAAAACATCAAAGGGACTTTCGTAATGGATTTTGGTGACAGGCTGTTGGCCGGGCTTCAGGCACGACGCGAATGATTGAACAGGCGATTCTAAACTCGAGCCAATCCCAATGCGCGTCGCCATGTACTGATTTGGCCAAGATGCATGTTCTCGTGGTTTAGCATCAGGTACGGCAGACAGATTCCGGCCGTCGCCATGATTGCGGCCCAGCGAGGCAGTTTGACTGGCTGCTCAAAAACGGACACGTCGCAATTGCCAAGCAGTTCGCAGACTTTTTCGTGGCCAGCGTTCCATTCGCTCAGAATCTCGTCCCTGGTTGGGTAGAGACTGCCGTCGGTTTCCGGCTGTGAATTCATGCCGAACTTGTGATCTTTGGGATCCTCGAACAACTCACCCTTGATCACGCCCTGAATAACCGGCAAGTAAATATTCATGTGGCTCATCGCCCACGCCGGGTGGTTGACCGGTTGCTCGCGATCTCCAGGAGGCTGAATTGCCATCTGATCCTGCTTCAGATCGGAAAGCAAACGCTCGCCATATTCCATGTTCTTTTGGTAACTGTTTACCAGTCCATTAATAATTGAAGACATCTGTTCGACCTGTATAGATTTAGGAGTGCAATAGTGCTGTGAATGGCGGAATGCAATCAAATTTCATCAAAGAGTTTATCAGGTGCCAAACATTTTCGCAGGCCGGTAACGAAAAAACGCCTCTCGAATTGTCGAGAGGCGTTGGTTTTGAATTCGGTTTGGTCTGCAGTCGAAATCGTGCAGGAACATTGCGGACTACTTGGCCGCTTCGGCAACCACGTGATCTTCCTGAATCTTGAAGACCAGGGCAGCCAGAATTCCGCCGATAAATGGCCCGACGGTGTGCAGCACAATATTGCCCATTGCCGCCGCGTCACCACCCATCGTGCCCTTGATCAGGTTTGGCCCAACACCAACAGCCGGGTTGAATGCGCCACCAGAGATACCACCGCCGGCAAACGCGGCGACGACAACTGTGAAACCGATCGCCAATCCGTAGAACGAGTTGTTCTTTGTTCCATCGGACGTTGCGGTATTCAGAACGACCAGGCAGAGTGCAAAGGTAAACAGGATTTCGACGATCCAGACTCCGGGGCTACCTAAACCCAATCCACCATCGGGAGCTGGGCCAAAGAACTTGTCGACTTGAGTTGCCGCTTCTTCTGCGCCGACCATGAACCCGCTGTTGATCAGGCTGACGAGTACTGCCGCGACGATCGCTCCGGCGACTTGGGAAACCCAGTAGGGGACCAGGTCAGCCGGCTTCATCGCACCACGCATCAGCACAGCCAGTGAAACGGCGGGATTGTAATGGGCACCGGAAACGTGCCCGCCCATGTAAACCATGATCATCAGAGCGCAACCAATTGCCAACGGGGCCATGGCGAGGCCGTGCGTGACGGTCAAGCCAATGGTTAATACCAGGAAGAAAGTACCAATGAACTCTGTCATGTACTTAGCCATATTCATGAATCCTTTAATTGAAAATTAGTGAATGGATATTCCCGCCGTCGTGAGCGCGCGAATCATTCGGCACTCGAATTTCGTCTGATAGATAAAGGGTAAGTTCTTTGCCTGCGGCGCGGAGGGCGGGGCAGGTAATCAGAGTGACTTTGGGAAGGAAGGGAGTAGACATACCTGAAAACAGGCAGCGAAATTACCTTCGCTGATCAAAGTCATTTATTGGGTTTATTTTTGAAAAATGCTTCTGCAAATCAGCCGAGATCCTCGACAGGCGTCGGTTTTGCCGGGTTTTTTAGGGGGGAATCCAATCTCAGAACCCTTGGAAGCCGGTTTTTGGCTTTGGTGAAAATTTTCGCATGACCCGAACTTGGCCGGATTTTGTTTGTCGTAAGCGGTAATCCAGTCTTGTCTCTGAATTGAGTTTGACAATGATGGAGTTGACGTTCGCACTGACGCAGTGCGAGTTACTGAAGCCTGCGGGGATCGCCATCTATGGCGAGGCGATCTCGATGCGGGGTGTTTAGTAGAAAGGAGGTGTTTTGTGCATTGTTTCTGTACTAGCCAGCGAGGTGGCCGTACTTAACGGTAACCGGCGGGTTGTCCGTTGGGCCACCCATCGATTGGATCACCTTCGATCCGAACGATATTTAAAGCCCGAGTTGATCGCAGTGATTGACTCGGGCTTGTTTTTTTGATAGTAGCTGGCCGACGAGCGACAATTGTAAATCAACGATAAATCGTATCGGGAACCGTTGGCAGGCGGGCCGTTCGAGTTTCCCGCTCGATTCCAATCAACACTCGTTCTGATCGTATTTTGGCAGCCTGCTGATCCAGATGGTATCGGGTGTCGTAAAAGTCCTTCACCGGGAACGCCATCTCGGCCGGTGAGTTGATGACTTTCATGGCCAAGCGGTCTCGCAGTTCCGCTTCCAGTTCTCTGAATCGATCTTTGTGTTTTTCTGCATAGTCCTCCGGCAATGGAGGAAACGAATAGTAGACCGTCGCCCCGACCTGAACACAGTGATCGTGAAATCGGTTGAGTCGGTTGATCGATCGTTGCAATGTATCCGGGTCAAGAGTTAACGAAACGACGGGCACGAATCCTGGCGATGGCAATCCGTGGTGGCCTGTCATATCACCAACGTTGTTGAAGTGTCCTCGCTGGTAAATTCGTTTTCCGACATCGGGATTGTCTCCCTTTAGGCGACGGCGACCTCGATCGGCCCAGAAATGGACCAGATCCAGAGCCTCGCAATCCACGAATCGTTTCCAGTCGAATTCGTCATAGGCGTACTTGCGCGCGGCTGGCCAATAACCGAACACCTCGTCCAGATACTTTGGGTTGCCGTCGATGGTGGTCGAGGCAATGATCTCGTACTCGAATGCCAGGACAATCACGTCCCCTTCAGCCACATTTTCCTGCAAACAGTTCAGGGGAAAGAACAGCCCCAAGGCAGCGTGCAATCCAAAGTTGACCGGCTTCAAGTCCAGGTAGCCGGCCAGTTCCTGAGTATCAAAACCGAACGCAACATTGGATCCACCGACGACAATCAAACGTGGTTTTTCGCTCGGTTCGCTCAGCAATTCCTTCTTGTCCAGGATCGTCGCCAAATAGGCGTTCTGTTCCTCGGCTGGCTCCATCCCTTTGGAGATCAGCACGTAACCAATCGCGACCTGTATCGACAGGAATAACAAGCAGCGTATCAAGAATGATTTCATTTCAGGGCCAGACTAAAACTCGAAGTAAATAAATTGCTGGCTCGCCGACGGCGTCATGTAACACAGCGTGTACCACAACAAAAGCGTGTAGGCCGTCCAGCGAATGAACACGGGAGCATTGCTCATATCCAAAGGACACATCTTCCGCCGTTGTAACCACTCGATCGAAACAAACGCCAACACAATGACCACGGCTCGTTTGGTTTGTTTGTCGTCCAATACAAATTCTGACAAGGCGTGCCATGCAGGCAGGTTTCCAATGTCCGTGAAGATGCGGCCGATGATCATGCAGGCGTCGCCAATCGAATCGGCTCGAAAGAACACCCAGCAAAGACAAACGATCGAAAAGGTCAGTAGCATTTTCAGAGAGGTTTTTGGATGCGGGATCAAACGTTCTCCGCCCGGCACCGGTTGTTTTCGTTTTGACTTGTGCTTTGGCTCGGTTGCCGAAACCGTCGTCAGTGTTTGTTTTGGATTCGGTTCCGACGATTTGTGCCTGGCTTTTGCCTTGCCTCGTCTTGTTACGCGACCGGCGCCATGAACCGCGGCAACGGCACCGCCATGAATTCCGCCCCAAGCCAGGAACTGCCAGCCCGCTCCGTGCCAAAAACCACTAACGACAAACGTCGCCAACAAGTTGCGTGTCTTCTTGGCCGAGCCCTGTCGGCTGCCACCCAGCGGAATGTAAATGTAGTCGCGGAACCAGGTGGAAAGCGAGATATGCCAACGATGCCAGAACTCATTGATGCTCTGCGAGAAGTACGGGTAAGCGAAATTCCTCATCAACGTGATGTTGAACAAGCGAGCCGTACCGATGGCGATGTCTGAATAGGCCGAGAAGTCACAGTAGATCTGGAATGCGAAACAGACGGTCGCGAAGGCAAGCAGCGGACCAGCAACGGATTCCGGTTGACTGTAGACCTGGTCTACGATGATTGCCAGGCGATCGGCAATGACTACCTTCTTGAAGAATCCCCACAGGATCAACCGACATCCTGATCGTGCTTGGGCTAAATCGAATTTCCGTCGCTTGGCAAATTGAGGCAGCAAGTTGGATGCTCGCTCGATCGGTCCAGCAACAAGTTGCGGGAAGAATGACACGAACGCCAGGTAATTGATCAGGCTGTGGCTGGCGCGGATTTGCCGCCGGTAAATATCGATGGTGTAACTGAGCGTTTGAAACGTGTAGAAGCTGATACCAACCGGCAGAATCACATTCAGCGTGATCGGGTCGGGGCTCCAGCCGAGTCCGCCGGCCATCGCCGTGAAGCTCTCGGCGAAAAAGTTGAAGTACTTAAACAGCCCCAACAAACCTAGATTCAAAACCAGGCTGCTGACAAGCAACGCCTTTCTGCGTCGCTGCGAATTCGATTGGTCCATCCAGTAACCAAGTGCGAAGTCGACAAGGCTGGAGGCCAGGATCAATGCGCAGAACCGATAGTCCCACCAGCCATAAAAAACGTAGCTGGCGACGATCAACAGGATATTCTGCGACTTCGGTTTTGCGAGGATCCAATACAGCGCAAAGATCAGCGGCAGAAAGCAAATGAAAGTCAGGGAGGTGAACGTCATACGGGTCTCATGACGGGCGAATCTCGGAGCGAATTTTAGAAAGCGGCCAACGGCGACCTAAACTGTTTGTCGGGATGTACTTCAGTACATTTAGTGAAGGAAAGAGGCAACCGTGAATCCAACGAAACCAGCATGTCCCCGCATCAATGACGTC
>CAZPOL010000112.1:0-5825 GCA_964588195.1 uncultured Pirellulaceae bacterium
AACCACTCGCTTGCGCTTCGTGCTTGTATTTCGTGTCCCAACGCTATGGACGGTTGCGAACCGTTTTCCAGAGTTTGATCTTCTCGGCAGGCAAATCGTTTTTCGATTCCGGCCCTTCGGTGCTACGACCTTCGTAGACACTCGTCTTCAGCTGTTGCAATAACCGCTCGGCGATCTCGGGCTCCGCTTCGTACAAGTTGTTTTGTTCGCCCGGATCGACCGACATATCGTACAGTTGAGCCTCCGGCGCATCAGCCGGCACGTTTTTTTCATTTGGCTTTGACCAGCCTCCGGAACCAGCGGCAAGAGCCAGTTTCCATTTCCCGGATCGTATGGCGAAGTGCCCTGAGATCGAATGATGGATGATGGCCGGGCGAGTCGAATTGATGGTGTCGCCAGATAACGCAGGCAGAAAGCTGACGCTATCCTGGCAACTGTTGGCAGGGATCGGTTGCTGAACGATGTCGGCAATGGTTGCAAACAGGTCGACGTGACAAATCGTTTGCTCGCAAGTCGTACCGGGTTCGACATGGCTGGGCCAGCGAACGAAGAACGGAACGCGATGGCCTCCGTCCCAAATGTCGGCCTTTGACCCTCTCATTCCGGCACTAACGCGGTGACCTTGCTTGGCGAGCTTGCCGATTTCAGCCGCGCGGGAACACCCGTTGTCGCTGGTGCAAATGACCAATGTGTCGTCGGCCAGGTTGTACTCGTGCAATGCTTTACATATTTCACCAATGCAATCGTCGGTTTGCATCACGAAGTCACCATAGTCGCCCAACCCGCTTTTGCCTTTCCATTCGGTGGTCGGAACAATCGGTGTATGTGGTGCGCCAAGCGGTACGAAAAGAAAGAACGGCTGTTCGTTGTCGGCGCGGGACTTGATGTAGTCGACGCACTGTTGGCGGCATCGTGGCAGAAAGTTGATCACTTCGTCATGTTCCACCACGGTATCGTTATTGATAATCGCTTTCATGCTGCGAGCGTGATGGATTCCGTGGAACAAGTCGAAGCCGCGATGCACTGGCCCGTCCGGAATCCTGGCTCCGATCGGCCCCGTGTGTTTGTGTTCCTTGCCATTCAATTTCGCCCCGGTATCGGGATGGAGATACTGAAAATCGAGATGCCACTTTCCGATGATGGCCGTGTGGTAGCCCTGTTCCTGCAGGAATCCGGAGACGGTGGGCGTTTCTTCTGCAATCAAGCAAGGTTGGAAGCCGGACACAACGCCTCGTTGCAAACGAGTTCGCCAGCTGTAGCGGCCGGTCAACAATCCGTAACGAGTCGGCGAACAGACCGAGGAACCCGAGTGCGAATCGGTGAACGTCATGCCCTGGCTGGCCAGTCGGTCCATATGAGGCGTTGGAATCTTTCCGTGTTCAGGGTTCAGGCACTGCACGTCGCCGTAACCAAGATCGTCGCAAATAATGTAAACGATGTTGGGGCGGGACTCCGAAGGTGGCTTGCCAGTTGCCGCCGTGCTGGAAGCCGTTTTGTCAGCTGGCTTTGGCTTGACTTGTTCCACCCTTGTTCCACGATTGTCGTGCGGCGTTTCCGTCGCAGGTTTGCCTGCTACTTCGGTTGCTGAATTGATTGTCAGGCTAAATCCAACACAAGCGAGCAATACGACGGTGAGTGCGATGAATGGTTTTGGCATTGGGGTCTTTTGATTGACAGACGTGGTTTAAGCCTGCTGGATTATAAAGCCAGATCTCGACTCTTTCCAATGCACTTGTTGGTGTGCGGACTAGCGTCTGTCTCAGATCAACTTACGCCAAGGGTGCCATGGGAATGAATGGAACATCGAAGCGCGAATCTTTACCGGTACATGCTTACGCTCCGCGTAAACATGGCACCCGCATAAGCATGGCACCCGCGTAAACATGGCACCCGAGAATTAAGTCGAGACTCAATACTGGTTCTTGTCCATTCCGTCACGCAATTGGACAATTCGCAGGACCAGTCCGGTGCGATTGCTGACTCGCAGTTTTTGGTGAAGTTGCTCGACGTATTGGCGAGCTGTTCGATTCTTAATGCCCAGGTCATCGGCGACCTGTTGGCGAGTTTTACCAAGAAACAGCTTTTGGCAAACTTCCAATTCCCGGCGTGACAGCGCTACAAGTTTAGCGACTGCCTGCCATTGGAAATCACTAACCATTTCATCAGCGGGCTCTCGTTCCAATAAATGGACTTGATTGATTCTATTCACGTTATTCTCTCAGGGTGCAAAGTATGGCTGCGTGAATTTAACTCGAATTTTTCTGCAAGATGTTTTTGAGACCCCTGATAGTAAAACTTCTTACTCATCAATTTTAGATGACGAAACTGTGAAAAACACGACGCAAACTTTCAGGAAAAATGGAATTTGACATTTTGTTTTTAGCGGTGATGTTTTTTGCGTTGGAGGGATACCATCGTTACGAGCCCAATCGCCATCATGGTTAGCGGTATTGAATTTCCCCATCGTGTAAACAGAGTCAACTTTTTTTCGGGGATTGCGACAGTAAGGACTCCCGCAGCATCTTCGCCCTCGGGCAAACTGGAAATTATTCGACCTGATGGGGACACCAATCCGGAAACGCCCGTCGTCATGCAACGCAGCATTGGAGTGCGATTTTCAATCGCTCGAAAACGTGCGATTCGAAAATGCTGCTGACCGACAACCTCGGAATTGAAAACGATGTTGTTGCCGATCGTGACCAGCAGGTCCCCGCCGTCTCGTATTTGCCCAGCGGCCATCGCCGGAAACATGTCTTCACAGCACAACATGGCTGCGATCGAAACTTCCTTGACCTCGGCCAACGGTGCGTTGTCCGTGCCAACGGAGATCGGTAGCCCGTTGCCGAGCCATTCATGCAGCTTTGGAATCAGTGTGCGGCCGGGTATGAACTCACCGAAAGGCATCAGCTTGATTTTCCGTCGACAACCGGCCAGTTTCTGGTCCTCGTCGATCACGAGCGCACCGACGAAACGTCTCGTCGCTTTTCCGTCTTCGCCTGGTTGCCAGATATCGGCACCAGCCAACAGGGTTGCACCCGGATTGGGCCATGGTTGGAACCCGGTGTGATCTCCTTTCGAATGGGCCTTAACGTGATTGGGGTCGTTGAAGTCGGTCAGTTCGGCGGAGTAGTTTCCGAGTGAGTTTTCTGGCCAGATCATCAGATCGACCATGCTGGCCATCGAATCGGCAGCACTGACCATTCGTTCGTGAGAGACGTCGTATTTAGTCGAGGCCTGGACCAGTCCAACTTTCAGTTGCCTGTTGTTTGTCGCTTGATACTGTTGATCGAAAGTCTTCGTGCGGGCGTCGCCCCAAAAATAGATTCCAAGCAGCACCGCACCTGCCAGACAACGCCACATGAAATTGTTCATGAGTCCGTTTCGATAAAAGCTGATGCAGCCAACAAAAGACCAGGCGATGAAACCGGCGATCGCGATGGTATAAATGCTGACCAGCAGCACGCCACCGATTTCTGCCAATTGCAGCATTGGTTCGTGCCCCGTCAACAAGCATGCGGGCATGAAGGGAAACATGTTGGGATACATCATCAGGACACCCATCCAAACCGTTGGTACGGCCAGCCACGCAAAAGATGTGCGGCGTCTGATGGCGGCCAGGGTCACGCCGATCAATGCGTACTGGAATCCAAGATACAGCCAGATGGCGATGCCGATGGCAAACGAAAATGTTTCGCTTCCCAGCAAGTACCCCGCCGAATAAGGAAACCAGGAGGTGGCGATCGTAAAGCAGGCGGTGCCATACAACCAGGCCAACAAGAAATGCCAGCGCAAACGGAACCGCTGGGTCAGATGCAACGTCAGGAAACCGGCCAGCCCCAACAAGGCGAGCCAGCCAAACGACTGGTCGACCCACGCGACACCGGTTGCCGCCCCACTGCAGATCGAAACCAGGAAGGTCATCACCGTGCCAGGTTTCGCCAGCTCAGGGTCTCGTGCTGCGTCTCGTTCAGCTGGAACGGTGCGTTTGCTCAACGCCGCACTTTTTTTGTCGAGTTTCCGGATCAAGGACTACCACCGCTTAACAATTGGTTCATGCCTTGCATTTCGCTCGCAATTTTCTCTGCCGAATGCGAGTGTGCTGCAAGGCAACGTATTACACGTGAAAAATGAGAGAAAGCAGGCATTGCATCCTGCTTCCTCGTTAACAGGTGGTTTGCTTTGCCAACCGGGACTTCCAGGCGAACGCCACGCCGATCTGAAATGCAACATTGGCATTCCATTTCAGGCGATCGTGTTCGATTTGGATTTTGTGGTTTAAAAAGCAACCGTTCTGTTTTTTCGGGGTCCAACTGAGTCGTGAGACTACAGCTACTCGAAAGTTGAGTTTGAAACCCTGCTAGTTGGTAAATACGATACCGGCTCTTGAGACGTTTACCGTCCGATCCCGATTCAAAACGAATGGCGCCGGCGCAATACCCGGTGGCAAGTTTGTTATAGGCGTATTGGCAATCGCAGGGTTTCGAATGACGCCTGTTGGTGCTGCGAAGATGGTTTGGTTGCCGTTTGACTCGCTGAACCTCTCGACGTTGCCAGGCTGAATGTTGCGATTTGGGAAGTTGCTCAATGCTTGACCAGCCGTAACGCCGGGCGCGGTCAGTTGAGCGGCTTGAGCATCATCAAGAATCCAGACCGTGATCGCCACGGTGTCAACGTTGCTAACGGTGACATCGGACTTGCCCTTGCCGCCACCACCAGCAACGGCGGTGTCAGCGAACAGGAATGTTGCAGCGCACAAAGTCGCCACGACTAACAAAAAGTTTTTCATTTCTCTCTCTCCAGGAAAAATTAAAAATTATGGCGCGAAGTCAGGAATTACTTCTCCGCCGTTTCGGGTACACAGCGCCGAGACGATCTCGGGATCTACTGTTTCGTCAAGGAACCGGATCGAACCGTCTGCTTGGGCAGTATTGGCTCCTCCCGGATGCAGGCTGGCAATCTCGTTGAATCCGCCTTGCAAGTTGTTTACTCCGCCGTCTTCGTGCGTGAAGCAATTCAGGCCACAGGCCCAGAATCCACAGTTCTCTTCCTGAACCGCAACGCCCTCAGCAACCAGAATCGTATGGCTCAAACCGTCTGAGACATCGCGAGTGGAAATTGGTTTTTGATTCTCTACGTACGCAACGATGAGAATTCCGTTCTCGCCAAATTCGGTAAAGGGACCGGACGCAACGGAGCCAGAGATGCCGCTGTAGTCGGTTTTTCCGTCGTAGTCCTTGATGCTGGTGGGGCATTCGAACGCGAGGTTTATTGTCTGAGTGATTTCGTTTCCTGGTTCATTCCAGACAACGTCAAAATCGATTTGACGATGCACGTTGGTTTGTTCCATGAAAGGCAGGATGTGAGTGCCCCATGAGTGATTGGTTTCGAATTCGGAGCCCAGCGGATAATGCCTTTGGGTCGAATGGAAGTTGTTAAGTGCCAGCCCCATCTGCCGCATGTTGTTGGAACACTCAGTGCGACGGGCAGTTTCACGAACCTGTTGCACGGCTGGTAACGTCAACCCAACCAGGATTGCGATGATGGCCACAACCACAAGCAACTCGATCAGTGTGAAACCGCCACGACTTCGATTGCGGTTGGCCACCCGTTTTACTTGCAAAAAATAGTGGTAGACCTGAACCATTCGTTTCATATCTCAAGCTCCTAACCTCAAAAGAGAATCTCGCCACCAACAGATTAGTGTTCTGAAAATGGATTCGCATCGGACGGTTGGCCGGAAGTTTTTTGGTCTGTTTTTCCTTTTTGGAAAGAATTCATGAGCTGCTTGCGGACACGGTCGCCTGCCGGCTTGTCGTTAAACTGCC
>CAZPOL010000112.1:5925-16293 GCA_964588195.1 uncultured Pirellulaceae bacterium
CGGACACGGTCGCCTGCCGGCTTGTCGTTAAACTGCCAGGAATTGAAAACTTCCGGCAAGCGTCGCTACAAACAAAAAACGCCCGGTGAAATTTCACCGGGCGTTCGGGCGTTTGGGAGTTTTTCGATTCCAGCCTGTTGATGGCAAAGTGGAACTTGTTTCGTGGAAGCCACACACCTTTGAGGCAGCTATTTTTGGTAGTAGACCCAAACGAAGCCAGTCATATCGTCCTTCACGATTTCCTGACGAGCTAGAAAAACGGCCTGCATTTTTTCCTGGTACGCATTCATTTCTTCTTGTAGCTTTTCCAATTCGGTTTCCTGTTTCGAGGGCTTTGTGTCGGTTTCAGATTCTTCTGACTTGGATTCTTCTGACTCATCTTCCGTCCCGACAGCGATTGCAGCGGCTTCGTATTTTTCGAACAACTCGGCGTACCCTTCCGTAACCGACGCCTGTTCTTTTTCCCACTCGGACAACAGGTCCTCGAATTCGTCTTCTTTGACCCCTTCACCGAGCGTTGAAACGGTGACCGAGTCGCCGACCAGGATGTCGAACTTGCCGTCACCGTTAATGTCGTCGATCCAGACCCGCGTCGCAGATTGTGGGCCTTTGATGTGATCATCGCCCAGCACGACCTGGTTGAAATTACGCCCTTTGATACCCTTGAAGACTAACTTGAAGGCATCGAACTTGGCAACTTTTTCGGAGCCGTTGTTGATTGCGACCGCCACACCACCGGCATTGCTGCCACTGATTAGGTCCAGGTCACCGTCCGAGTCCCAATCGAACATGAAAGGGTCGCTGTGATTTGGTACCAGCAAATTCTTGCCATTGCTGTCGAGCAACTGTTCAGGTTCCGGTTGGAATTTTCCCTCGCCCTCACCTGTGAATTGGTAGAACGTGCCGCCGAAGTTTCCAACGATCAGATCCAGATCGCCGTCGGCGTCGATGTCGCAAGCAAAGGGACGAGTACAAATTTTTTCCAGCATCTCATCTTCGGTCGCTGGAATGATCAATGGTTCATCGTCGGTACCGTTCAATTCTTCGGCGACTCGGAAGCCATCTTCAGATCCCCACAGCACTTGAAACGTTCCAGCCATGTCCTGGTCCATTCTTGAGTAAGTGCCGGATAGAATATCCATGTGTCCGTCAGCGTTTAAATCCACAACCTGTGGAGTCGAACTGGTGCATCACCAAATGCCGGGTACTTCGGCCGTTTCTCCATCGGCTTGCAACCATTCGGCCTTGGCAAAGCCGTTCTTGGACAAGTCGCGATAGACTTTGATCTTTCCACCAGCGAATTGCCCGACGAGCAACTCGCTCGATCCATCATTGTCGATGTCGGCCCAGGCGGGACTGGCGTAACCAGGAGCTTCCGTTTTGACAGGTTCGCCATCGATGGTCAGTCGCACAGGCAATTCAAATTCCATTTCGCCAAGATCGAGCATCTCCGTTTTTGACAGATTGGCTTTTAGTGCGGCGATAAAAGCAGCCGATGCGTCGTTGGCATCAGTTTCTCCGGATTCCTGAGCCACCGTTTGGCCATTGGCCTTTTCGCCAACCTCTTTCGTCGCTTCCTCCTGCGCCATGACCAGGCTGGTAGCCAGCATGCCGGCGGTCAAACAACCGACAATGATCAATAGCCTTGATTTCAGATTCAACATTTCAAAGTGCCTCTGTTCGTTAAGTGCTTTGATGTGAAAACGTGAGCCAACGTTTACTATACGAAGTCACACGGTCGGAGTTTCAGAATCTTTCATAACCCGCAGTTAAATCCGGATTTTCCAGAAGTTTCTCGGTGTTCAGCTCCTTTAGCAGGTTCAAATTGTGAATGAAGCGATCGAGAATTACGATCGGGAACAGGGCAGATCTGTTACTTGCTGGCTGGCTGAGGCCAACGAGCGTCCTTCACTTTGGCGTCACCGAAAATCAGTTGAGGCGACTGTGACAGGTAGCCGGCTCCGCAAGTTGTCTCGTGCAACCGAGTGCCTTGCTTGAATTCCAGAGTCAGTTTCGCACCGATCGCATGGTTGCCGTTTGCCAGGTCAGCCACACGTTTTGCCTGCTGACCGGAGCCCGCCTGGCTGGTAAACGTTATCAGGTTGTCGTCGTTGCGTCCGACTACAAAGTCTGGCGCACCGTCGGCATTCAGATCGACCGAGGTCAAACTGGTGGCGTCGCCGGTGACGACCAATCCACTGTCGGCGGCGGACATGGGATAGAAATTTCCGGAACCGTCGCCCATCATCAGCAGACTGATGCCGCCGTCCATGTAACCTGATTCTCGCTGCGGTCCGTAGAAATTCTGCACCGCGTACAGGTCCAGCCAGCCGTCCTGGTTGATGTCGACCAGAGTTGACCCAAAGATCGGGCTGGCCTGAGCCATCTTTGGCAGAGGCACAAATCGAAAGCTGATGTTTCCGTCTTTCGAATCATTCAGCAAGACACCGGACTCAAGATTATTGGCGGAGTATCGAGTGGCCTCGTCGATCTTTTCGTCAGTGTAGATGTCGAATAGATCGGACGTTGCGAAATCGTGGAAGGTCATCAATTTTTCACGCACCATTGGCATGGCGTGACTGGAACAACTGAGTCCACGACGGGGCAAGCAAACTCCATCCTCCATTTTGGCTTCGACGATGCGTTTTCGACCGCTGTCTTCGAAGTCGCCGTAATACATAAAGGCCGGCTTCTTCTCGGTTGCTTTGTATTTGCTGTTCAAGCCAAAATTGCCGACGACGTAATCGATGTCACCGTCGTTGTCGATGTCGCCGCTACTGATGCTGTTGTACCACCCGCTGCGTTCAGCCAAACCAGCAGCTTCCGTCTCCTCTTGCAAAGTTCCCTGGCGGTTACGGAACAATCGCACCGGTCCCCATTCCACGGTCACCAACAAATCGAGCCAATCATCCTGGTCAACATCTGACCAGACGGCAGATGTAACCAGTCCGCAATTTTCCAGCGATTCGGCGACCTGTTTTGTCACATCCTGAAATCCATCGCCGGTGTTTCGAAGCAAGGCAGAACGAGGCGACTCAGGCCACTGACCCGGAATAATTCGCCCGCCGACAAAAATGTCCAGCCGTCCGTCACGATCGAAATCACAGACGCAAGCGTGACCGCCGCTGAATTGCATGTCGGGCAATTCCGCAGTCTTGAACTGTCCGTTGCCATCATTCAGATACAGACGGTCCTGCAGAATCGGATCACCGGGATCACATTCCACTCCGCCACTGACGACGTACAAGTCCTGGTCGCCATCTCCGTCGGTGTCGAAAAACAGACTGCCCATATCCTCGTGTTCGCGATCCGATTCAAAGGCCTCATTCGTCAGGGGCGAGAACTTTCCAGCGCCGTCGTTGCGAAAGAGTTGCCCCGCGTGCTTACTCGCTCCGCCGAAGTAGACATCGTCGTCGCCATCGCCATCAACGTCGGCCCAGCACGTGGAAGGTCCTAGCTGGGAATACTTATTGGGCAACAAGGGTTGCCTTTCGAAGTCATCGAAATCCTTTTCGACGTGGCGAACGTCGGTCAACATCCTTGAAGATTTGTACCAGGTTTTGTTGGCTGGCATCGTTGGTTTCTTCACTTCATCGGCAGACGGCTCGACGACAGTGTATTGGTGATTCACATCCAGGTTTTCAAAGGTCTGAACTGCTCCGGAAGCCCACACAATTTTCAGCTGTTGAATCTTTTCCAAATCGCCAACGCCGAAGTGCAGCGTAGATTCGCTGGTCGACATGAACCCGCGGGTCGGGGAGGCGTAGCGAACTTGATTGCCATTTTCTGTTTCGATTTCAACGCGGCTGCCCACGGCAAACCGGTTTGTCTGACGTCCAACCAGATTGACGCGAATCGATTTGGCCTCGGCGATGTCGTTGCGATAGACTCGAACCGGTTCTTCGAATCCGGTCATCAGGATGTCCAGGTCTCCGTCGCCATCCATGTCACCAATCGCAGCGCCGGTGCTGACGCCCATGTGATTGAAGCCCCACGAGTCGCTGGCGTCATCGAACGTCAGGTCCTTTTGATTGCGGAACGCCAGGTTTTTTTGTTCGTAACGTTCCTTGTTTTGCCAGAATTCGATCGCAATTTCTTCAACGGTTCGCCCCCCGTTGTTCAATCGGTTGTCGAGTTGCAAGGCTTGCAGCTGGTCTTTGTAATCGCTGTTCAGCAAATCACGGGTCATGCCATTTGTGAAGATCAAGTCCTGCCAGCCATCGTTGTCGAAGTCGGCGATACGCGTGGTCCAGGTCCAATCGGTTTTGGAGACGCCCGACATGTGAGCGATCTCCATGAATTGTTGTTGCCCTGTGTTCAGGTACATCGCGTTTCGCATGTATTGCGGCGGCGTTGGCCAATTCAGGAACCAGGCAACGCTGTTGGGGCCAGACATGTTGCCCATCGATAGCTTGTCACGATAGTGATTCGTGCCGGCCATGTCCGTGGTCATATAGTCCAAACGCTGGTCGTTGTTGATGTCCCCGAAATCCGAGCCCATCGAGTACCAGGGGGTGTGAGGAATGGCCTCTGCAATGACGTCCTTGAACTTGAAGTGTCCTCGTTCATCAGGACCAAGGTTTTCGTACAGAAAGTCTGCCCCTTTGTAATCGTTGGCCACGTATAAGTCTGGTAGGCCATCCTGGTTGTAGTCCCACCAACTGGCCGAGAGCGTTAGATACGGGTGTTGGCCAATGCCGGCAAATTTGGTGACATCGGTAAACTTGCCGTCGTCGTTTCGGTAGAGGTGATCGAATTGGCCGCCGCGCGTTTTCGATCGTCCACCATCGGGATGGTCCAGCAAGTAGACCAGTTCTTCGTAGTCCTTTTCGATGCGTGGCGGTTCGCCGGGTCGGCGGATGACTTTGGCCAGAGCCACATTTTTGTCAGGTTGCGGGACGTGGTTAGTAACCAGGTAGGCGTCAAGGTCCCCGTCCAGGTCGTAGTCGCAGAAGTTCATGACGATGCTGGCGCCGGAAAAGTCCAGGCCGTAGCGAGCGGCTTGTTCGGTGAACTTGCCACCTTCATTGATGTACAGTCGGTTCGGGCAGTCGTAGCCACAAAGGTAAAGGTCAAGTTTTCCGTCGTTGTTGATATCGACGAACGTCGTCCCGGTTCCCCACATTCCAGTGGTGTCGATGCCGTATTGAGTCGTCACGTCCTTGAATTGAAAACCGCCCAGATTCAAGTAGAGCTTTCCGCCCTCGCTTTGTTGTGCCACATAGACATCGGGCAGATTGTCATTGTTGATGTCGCCAATCGCCACGCCGGTGCCAAAGATCGGGTTGATCAAACTGGTGGCTTGGTGCTTTTCGGAAGGTTGCCAGACATGCACCAGGTCGATGCCGGAATCTGTCAGATGCGTAAAGGAACCGGTGACGTCCGATGCGTCGGAAAACGGGATAGATGAGATCTCGGGCAAGTCGATTTTCGGGTTCCGGTGAATCACCGGTCGATCGTCGTCGGGTTGGAATGGGCGATCGTTGCGTTTGGCTTGTTGGCTGCCAGAATCGTTTTTGGCAGAACTCTTCTTGCCTTTCGAATCAGCACTATTACATCCAGACGACAAGGCAACTAAGCTAACTATTATGCCCGCCCACAACGTCAAACCCCACCACTTCAAACTCCGGGTCTTCAATCCTGATATTTTGCAGGGCTGAAATAGTGGATTTTGACTAGAGGATTCCGCAGCGGAAACGGTCGAGGAATTCAGTGCGTACAAACCGGTTTGGGACATTGGCGGTGTCGGTAAGTAAGAAAGTGAAGTGAATCGATTTATTCAATATTTTAACAGGGCGAAGACCAAACACAATAAATGTGGATGTTAGGTCTGCATGTGACACCGTGTTTTCAAATGAGCGTCAAATTGCATTGGTAAATTGCATTGGCCTACGGGAATCCGGGTGTTACGCAACCACATCCTGCCTTTAAGGATTCCTGCCTGTAGGGCCTTTAGGTATTAATAGACTGATGCAGAAAGCCTCTGACCACCTATTCCGGAAGACTCAATAAACGATGCCCAATTCAAAGAAAGTACTTTTAATCGGCTGGGACGCCGCAGACTGGAAGATAATCAACGACTTGATCGACCGCGGGCGAATGCCTCACACGAAAAAGCTGGTCGAGGGCGGCGTGATGGGTAATCTGCGAACTCTCACGCCAGTCTTGTCCCCAATGTTGTGGACCTCGATCGCCACCGGGAAACGGCCCGCCAAGCACGGGATTTATGGCTTTTCCGAACCGAATTCGGCGGGCACAGGCGTTCAGCCGATGACCAACGTCTCGAGAAAATGCAAAGCGATATGGAACATCCTCAATCAGAACGATCTTCGTTCACTGGTCGTTGGATGGTGGCCTAGTCACCCGGCCGAGCCGATCGACGGCGTGATGGTCTCGGACTTTTTTCATCGCTCGCCCAAGAAGCCTGGCGATTCGTTTGATCTGTTACCGAATTGCGTGCATCCGAAAGAGTTGACGGCCGAGTTGTCCAACTGCCGGGTGCATCCAATGGAATTGGTGCCCGAAGAGATCTTGCCCTTCGTGCCAGAGGGAGCTGAAATCGACCAGGACTCCGACGGTCGTGTGGGCTCCGTCATGAAAGTGTTGGCCGAGTGCACCACGATTCATGCCACGGCCACTGAATTGTTGGAGAAGCAAGAATGGGATTTTGCGGCGATCTATTACGACGCGATCGACCATTTTTGTCACGGTTTTATGAAGTACCATCCGCCGCAACAGGAACGGATTAGCGATTTTGATTTTCGGATGTATCAACACGTCGTGACTACGGGCTACATCTACCACGACATGATGTTGGGGCGTCTGTTGGAATTGTCCAATGAAGATACGACGGTGATGCTGATTTCCGATCACGGATTCCACCCGGATCACCTGCGGCCCAAAGGCGTTCCGTCCGAACCTGCAGGGCCTGCCATCGAGCACCGCGATTACGGTATTTTCGTGCTAAACGGTCCCGGCATCCGCAAGGATCATTTGATTCACGGAGCTAACTTGCTGGATATCACCCCCACTCTGTTGCCACTGTTTGGGTTGCCGGTGGCTGAAGATATGGACGGAAAACCGTTGGTGGAAGTCTTTGAGAAAGATCCGCAGATCGAATGGATTGCCAGCTGGGAAGATGTGCCGGGCAACGATGGTCGGCATCCCAAAGACATGGTGATTGACGCCGCCGATTCGCAGGCCGCGTTGGACCAATTGGTGGCACTCGGCTACATCGATCCTCCGGATGAGAACGTCGAAAACGCGATCGCCAACGCCCAGCGGGAATTGGATTACAACCTCGCTCGAGCATACATGGATGAGGAAAAGCATGGTGAAGCGATTCCGCTGCTGCAAAAACTGTACATGGAAAACCCGTTGGAATTCCGGTTTGGGATCCAGTTGGCCAATTGCTTGCGGGCAACGGCTCGCAACGGCGATTTGAAAGCACTGATTGGCGATCTAAATGGGCGCTGGAAGGTTGCCTCCGGCGCTGCGCGGGAGAAGCTAAAAGGCATTGCTAAATTGGCTCGCGAACGAAAAGCCGCGTGGCTGGACCTGAAGAAGCAGGACGAAGAAAATGCCGACAAGGACGTGCTTCCAATGGCCAAGATGACTCATCAAGGCAAACCAAAGCTGTTTGAGAATGACGAGTTGGCGGTGATCCGGAAGATTCGAGCTGTTGCTCGCGGCAACCCGCAAACGCTGGATTTCCTGGCAGCAACCGTCGCGGCAGCCGAGGGCGATTTCGAGCAAGCTTTGGAGCATTTAGAAGCGGCCAAACTGACTGAGTCTCCTAACCCCGGCTTCCAGTTTCATTTGGGAAATGTGTTCGTGGGGTTGGAGCGATTCGAAGATGCCGAAGCGGCTTTTCAGCGTGGCCTGGCACTCGACGAATTTAACCCGAATTGTCTGATGGGGTTATGCCGCACCTATATCGAATGGGGCAAAGTCACCAAATCGCTTGAGTTTGGGAAGCGGGCGATCGGTCTGAAATTCCGGTTTCCGGTTGCTCATTATTTCTACGGGCGAGCTCAAAGACAGAGCGGGGATTTGGAAGGAGCGATCAAGTCGTTGAAAACGGCCCTCAAACAGAATCCCAATTTTCAGGAGGCGCACGAAGTGTTGGCGGCCGTCTATGCCTCTGGCACCGTGGACCAGGAATTGGCGATTGAACATCGGGCCGCTGCGCGTAGCCTTTCGGAAGACAATCAGGCGATGATTGAGGAGACTGCGGGCATGCAGTTTCCTCCGTTGGAAGGTATTGATTTTAAGCAAATCTTGCCAGATATGCCGGACGAGGCATTGTCCAAGGCGGGCATCTTGCCGCGACTTTCACAACCGCCTCGCAAGGTAGCCATCGAAGAACAAAAAACCGAAAAAGCAGACACTCAAGAGATCATTGTTGTCTCCGGTTTACCTCGTTCGGGCACATCCATGATGATGCAAATGCTGGCGGCCGCCGGGATGGAAATCTACACGGACGAGCAACGAAAGGCTGACGAAAACAACCCGCGAGGTTACTACGAAGCGGATGCAGTCAAAGGATTGGCAACAGACAACAACTGGGTCAAGGAATGCCGCGGCAAGGTCGTAAAAGTCGTGGCGCCGGTCGTACCCTATTTGCCGCAAGAGGAGCGTTATCGGGTGATATTCATGGATCGAGATATCAATGAAATTGTCACCTCTCAGACCCGAATGTTGGGCCGATTGGACAAGGAGGGTGGTGATATTGAAGAGGAACGTTTGCGCGAAGTCTTCAATCAACAGGCTCAGTTTGCGGCACGTCTCGTCGTCTCACATGGAAATGCCTTGATTCGTATTGGCTACGCGAACACCGTCAATGATCCTGAAATGGTGGCCCGAAAGATCGCCGAGTTCTTTGGTCAGGACCTGGATATTGCGGCGATGGTCGCAGCGGTCGATCCGTCACTGCATCGCGAAAAGGCAGGGTCTCCCCCGAGCTAGTATTCTGACGGTAAGCGAAGGTGAAAAACCGGACACAGCAAACGGGTTGGCTCATTTATATGTAGCCAGCCCGTTTCTTTTTGGGGGTTTCTTCTTTGGGCAGGTTTTTTCTGGGCATTTCTTTCGACTCGTCACTCCCGGAATGCAGGGTAGGGGTCCGCAGAGGTCGATGAGTGGTGTTGAAATTTCCACTGGCGTGAGTGTCAGGATTCGAGGGTTCAATAAGCAATTAAATTTCGTTTTACCCCTTGAGTGAAATCGGCCGATCGATATACTTCTGCTTCTCACGCTGAGCACATCAGCATGGATGCAATTCAGGAGTTACGAACCTCTTTATCTTTGAGAGGTATTGCCGGCGAAAAAGCTGGCGATTTCTGGTTGACGACAAATGTATGAATCGATAAGATTTTCGATTCCGCTGCAGGACTGACAGAGTGTACGTAAGGTGCATTTTTGGGTTGGTTTCAGGTCGTGAATACCCTTTTTGGCGACATCGTGGTTTTATGGGTTCGTTGTGTGAACCTTCGAAGCTGTGATGACCTCAAAAAGGTTTGCCAATGGTTTGGTCGTTGATTCGACTGGCCGGCATTTGATCTTTGACAATTTGGAATTGAATTGATGGCATCTATGATGTGCGTTCGCAAAAGCGCATATCATCTGGAGCGGCGATCAGCACAATCGTTTTCCACCTTTTCGTAAAGGTTTGGTGGGAAGCAAAGTCTAACTCGTGTTGATTGTCGAACCATAAACCATTCTCAATTAGCGTCTTGAATCGTTTGGTTTGCGGCAAAGTGTTGCAGGCTGAGTGAATTCAAAAGTTGAAAAATATGAGAACTAAATCGTTACCTGGAAGTGGATTGATGCAGATAACCGCCCCTTGATTCGGGTTTTGTCTTCTTTGGAAGGCTGGATTTGATGACGGAGGTTTGGATATTTGTGGTCAAGCTACTAAGGGCGTATGGGGGATGTCTTGGCATTAGAAGGCGATGAAAGGCGTGGAAGTCTGCGAAAAGCTTGGGGTAGTCGACAAACGGACGTTGATCCCGAGATTCCTTAATCAGGCGGTAATGAATCCATAGTTACCGTCCGGCGAACCCAGGGAACTGAAACATCTAAGTACCTGGAGGAAAAGAAAGAAAAATCGATTCCGTTAGTAGCGGCGAGCGAAGGCGGAACAGCCCAAACCGCGGGAGTTTCTCCTGCGGGGTTGTAGGACCTTTTATATGAGAGTTACAAAGTTCAAGTTAATAGAAGCGGTCAGGAATGGCCCACCACAGAGGGTGACAGTCCCGTATATGAAAGCTTCGAACCTCTCTAAAGGCACCTGAGTAGGTCGGGTCACGTGAAACCCCGACTGAATCTACGGAGTCCATTCCGTAAGGCTAAATACTCTCTAATGAC
>CAZPOL010000113.1:0-16214 GCA_964588195.1 uncultured Pirellulaceae bacterium
GACCTGTTGGCCCGTGTCGATGAACTCGCAAAACAGATGGTCAAAGTCGCCGGCTGTTTGTAACTGGCCGACGAATATGACTTACTCGTCTTCGATGCAATACAAGAACTTCTTGCCACGCAGGAACAACTGATTGCCAGCGAGTGCCGGAGTGGCGTCGATGGCGTCGTCCAGTTTGTTCTCGGACAGTACTTTGAATGAGTCCGAGTCCTCAAGCACAACGGCCGAGCCATCGCGTCCGACCACGATTACTTTTCCACCTGCGCCGACCAGAGACGCGTAGACGCCGCTGATCCCGGGCAATCGAGCCTGTCCGAAAACTGGCTTACCGGTTTCTGCGTCGAGGCAATTGAGAACATTCTTGCTGCCGTTAACAAAGTAAACGCGGCCACTGGACAACATCATGCTGGGCACATCCGGTGCGGCCTGTTGCGAGGTCCAGGCAACGCCCTTGTTGGAACCCAGAGTTCCCTTGGCATCAAATTGCATCGCGGCAAGGAATGACCCCTGACGGCTGCTGGCCAGGTAGACCAGGTCGTTGTAAACAAGCGGAGCAGATACCGGGCGCGAAGTGAATCCGGATAGCTTCCAACGTTCGTCGCCAGTTTCCAGATCGTATCCGCGAGCATAGTTTTCACCACCAGTCACCACGACAGCGGTCCCTTCTTTTTCTACCACGATCGGTGTTACCCAGTTGGAGGGTTCGTCGCGATCGTTTTTCCATTTGGTCTCGCCAGTTTTTGCATCCAAAGCGATGACGTACGAATCGCCTTCGTGATCCCATGGCACGACAATCGTATCTTTGTGCAAGAACGGTGAACTGCCTTCGCCAAAAGTGCCACGTGTCATCATCTGGCCAAAGTCATCACGCTTCCATTTCAGTTCGCCTTCCATGTCGTAACAGTAAAGGCCACGCGACCCGAAGTGTGAGTAGATGTGAGTTCCATCGGTGACCGGTGAAGCCGAGGCAAAACTGTGATCCGGGTGAGTTCCCTGATGCGGCGTCATTTCGACCGCTTCCTTTTCCCAAATCGTGTCGCCCGTGTTTCGATCCAGGCAGAGTGTGACGAATTTGGTTGGCGTCAACGGTGCAGCAGCGCGTCGCCCACCACGTCGTCCGCCTCTTCGGCCACGGCGACCACGGTTCTGTGCTTGCTCGGCCCGTTGAGCTTCCTGAGCAGCTTTCTGTTCGTCGCTAAGCGGTTGCGGGATCGCAGTCAAAACATAGACTCGGTCACCCCAAATGATTGGCGAGCTGCTGTTGCCTGAACCTGGTAACTCGATTTTCCATTTGACGTTTTTCGACTCGGACCACTCAGTCGGCGGAGTCGCCGTATCCGAGGTGCCATTGAAAGTCGGACCACGGAAATTAGGCCAGTTGTCGGCGAAATTTTCTTGTGCGTAGGCCGAATGGCTAAACACGAAAACAAGTGCCAACCCCAGTATCGGCAGGTGCAAAAAAGAAACAGCGGCAGGGATTATTCGACAACGATTCATTATTGGCCTCGTATTGAGCATTCACAGTCAGCATTCATCGCGAATGCGTCCTGACGAAAGCGAAAGATGATTGGTGTAGGGAGCCTAAAAACCACGGTTTGGCATTGTACAAGTCGGGCGATTGCGGCAAAACAAGTAGCCACGCTCGTAGGCGAATTCAACCGATATTAAACACGAATACCGCCGAAAAGTCTCGATTGGAACGTCAATTGGTTGACGAATCGGGGGAATAATCGAGCCTTCCCAATCTCGCGTCGCGATCTGCAGAGCAGTCTGTCCCGGATTGTGGGCCGCATCACGATACATCAATTCGCCGCCTTGGCTGGCTTACCTCCGATCCGAAAGAGCTTCCGTTGACTACCCAACGAACCGACTTGCGAAACATCGTTATCATCGCTCACGTTGACCATGGCAAAACGACTCTGGTTGATTGCCTGTTGCGACAGAGCGGCCAGTTTCGTGATACGCAACTGCAAGGCGAACGTATTCTGGATTCGGGCGACATCGAAAAAGAACGTGGCATCACGATTCTGGCAAAGAATATTGCGCTCGACTACAAAGGGACCAAGATCAATATCATCGACACGCCAGGTCACGCTGACTTTGGTGGCGAAGTCGAACGCGTGTTGCGAATGGCCGACGGTGCGTTGTTGTTGGTGGACGCCGCAGAAGGGCCGATGCCGCAAACTCGATTCGTGCTGATGAAAGCGCTGGAGGTTGGGCTGAAGCCAATCGTTGTCGTTAACAAAATCGACAAGCCGGATGCGCGCACCGCCGAAGTGCTGGACGAAACGCTGGAGCTGATTCTTGAATTGGGCGGCGAAGATTATCTGGAGCACTTCCACTTCATGCTGGCTTCAGCCAAGGAAGGATACGCCACACCAAGTGCCACGGCTCCCAGCGATTCAATGACGCCATTGTTGGACCTGGTCGTCGAGAAAGTACCGGCTCCTAAAATCGATGACGACCCACATTTCCGAATGCCGATCACCACGATTGACTGGTCCGAGTACGTGGGGCGAATCGCGATCGGACGTGTTCGGTCCGGGAAGGTCTCCAAGGGTGACACGGTGACGATGATTCAGGACAACGGCGAACGCAAGAACGCCAAGATCGCGACGGTCTATGAATTCGACAAGCTCGGCAAGATCGAGGTACCAACCGGTACAGCCGGCGATGTGATCGCATTGGTTGGTTTGGAAGGCGTCGAAATTGGCGACACGATTTGCCATCCCGATGTCACCGAAGCTTTTCCACGAGTCAGTGTGGATGAGCCGACATTGTCGATGATTTTCACGATCAACAGTTCGCCATTGGCTGGCCGCGAAGGCAAGTACGTCACGGGACGGCAATTGCGTGAGCGTCTGATGCGCGAGCTGCAACGAAACGTTGCCCTGCAAGTAGAGGCCGGCGAAGGCGCGGATGCGTTTCGCGTTTCCGGGCGTGGAATCTTGCACCTGGCGGTACTGATTGAAACAATGCGACGCGAAGGGTTCGAACTTTCCGTCGGCAAACCTCAGGTGCTGAATCGCAAAGTGAATGATGTCACCTGCGAACCGTTTGAAACTCTGGTTGTCGAGGTTCCGACTGACAAGATGGGGCCTGTCATGGAAATGGTGGGATCCCGACGCGGCGAGATGATTGAGATGAACCCTCGTGGCGAATACACCAGCATCACCTTCCACATACCGGCTCGCGGACTGATTGGTTTGCGAACGCGATTGTTGAACGCCACGCAGGGAACCGCGATCGTCAATCACCGATTTCTGGACTACCGCCCGGTCGAAGGCGAAGTGCCTCGCCGTACGAATGGTGTGATGGTTTCGATGGCTGCCGGCAAAGCGGTGCCGTTTGCGTTGTTTGGATTACAAGCTCGCGCCGATATGTTTGTCGCGCCGGGTGACGAAGTTTACGAAGGCATGATCGTCGGCGAAAATGTTCGCGACAACGATTTGCCCGTCAATCCGACTCGCGAAAAGAAACTGACCAACATGCGTGCCTCCGGTACCGACGACAACGTCTTGCTAAAGCCGCCACGCCAGATGTCCCTGGAAGCCGCGCTGGAGTACATTGAGGACGATGAGCTGGTTGAGATTACACCCACCAAGATTCGACTTCGCAAAACGTTGCTGCGAGAATCCGAGCGACGTCGCATGGCTCGTGCAGCGATTGGTGCCGAGTAGGACTCGCTCGTTGGCCGTGAAGACTGACGTCGACTAGTGGCATTTCCTGACGCCGCGCGATCCAAACAGGAATTTCAAAATGCTGTTCCCGCTTTCCGATGACGACTCAAAAATCTCTGGCCCAGCGTACGTGACCTGGGTCCTGATCGCCATCAATGTTGCCGTCTTTGCATACCAGTCGGCCAATCCGGATTTTACATACGGCTGGAGCATGATTCCCAAGGAAATCATGACGGGCGAAGACCTGGTGACTCCACAGATTCTGGAGGCCCGAGGAGAACGAGTTCAGATTCCTCAACAGCCTGGTCCACCGATCATCTACCTGACATTGCTAAGCAGTATGTTTATGCATGGCGGCGTGATGCACATTGGTGGCAACATGTTGTACCTGTGGATCTTTGGGGACAATGTCGAGCACCGTTTTGGTCATGCGCTGTTCCTGATTTTCTACCTCGTCAGTGGTCTGTTTGCGTCCGTCGCGCAAATCGCGCTCGATCCGGATGGAATCATTCCGAACCTTGGTGCATCCGGAGCGATCTTTGGAGTGCTTGGCGCGTATCTGGTTTTGTTTCCTCGCAACAAAGTGAAAACCGTCGTGATGTATTATGTGGTTTCCATGCCGGCGATTTTTGTGATCGGGATTTGGGCGGCCATGCAGGCATACTTTACGTTTGGCGCAGTGATGTCGACGGAACAGTCCGGAGGCGGTGTTGCCTACGCCGCGCACCTGGGCGGCATGGTGGCAGGTATCGTAATGGGGCTGATTGCCCGCGGCATACTGAAAGAAGAACGGGATTCGGTCATCTATCGGATCGATGAAACCGATCCGAAATCAAAGCAATGGTGGTAGGCCGCAGTGGAGTTGGTCGCTACTTAACTTCCAGTTTCATCTGCTCGTCCCATGGATTTTCCCACTCGTTCCATTGTTCCAGGTATTGCTGGTAGATCGGTTGTTCGTCGACCCGTTCGCCAAGCCATTTTCGAGTGAGCCCAAACAACTCTTGCTCTCGATTCAGTTCCAGGCGACCGGTCATCGTCATTGCTCGCAGGAAGACCAGGTAGGTATCCAGCACGTCGCAGCGACAGTACGAATTGATCTCTGTCAGATTGCCTTCGTCATACAACCGTTGCACCATGTGCCCGGCGATTCCCATTTTCCCGGGTAAACCCAGTAGCGTGGCGATCAAATTCAAACCGCCATTAATTCTTGTCGCACCGAAATTCGAAAACAGATCCTGAAGATCCAGATGCGACTCCAGGTTATATCGGTTCCGTTTTTGTTCATACGTTCTGGCTTGCATATTGAACCACGCCGGAGCGGAGATCCCGAATCGAAAAGCGGACAATTCCAGCAACGGAATGTCAAAGCCGCGACCGTTGAAACTGATTAGAGTCGGCATGCCATAGGAAACCAGGCCTCGCCAAAAATTCTCGACGATCACCGGCGTGCGATACTCTGGATCGTCCAGAGTGACCAGGTCGAGCAACTGAAAATTGGCATCGACTTTGGCGACGGCAACCGAAACAGGCTTTTGAAACGTGTATGGGATGAAGTCGGAGCCATGCGTTTTTTTACGCTCACCCTGAAAACGCGAGATCGCTTGCGAGGGTGAAAGGTCATCCTTGGGATATTGAATCGCCGAAACCAAATCGCCGTCGGCAACCGATTCAACGTCGAAAATCAGGAACTCTACTTTTTCTTCAGCCACACTTACTCCGGCTCCGCCAAATTATGTTGGGCTTTTTGTCGTTCGCAGGAACGATCTCAGCCTTCAGATCAACGAAAGATCTGACTTGTATCCAGGCAAAACTGAACGAGACGCGAACATTCGCGCCTCGTTCGAGCCATACCATCTATTATTTCTTGACCGGCAAGCAACGATCCAACGTCAACAGAGCGTAAGCCGTCCCGTATTGTTGGTGATAATCGTAAAGCGGATAGTCCCACCAGCTGCCGTTGGCTTCCTGCCGATCCAGCATCAGCTTTCCGACCAGTCCCTGGAATGGTGCCCGCTCTTCCGCTGGCAATAATTCCAGTGAGATCGCACCGTAGTAATGCCCGAAGTAGTAAAAATAACCGGCAACGCCCATCCATGACTCGTGCGGAATCGGGCGTTTTCGGCCCATGTCCAACCAGCCGTTTCGGACATACAGACGCACCAACCAGTGTTTCAGAACATTGTCGTCGATTTTTTCGTCGCCCCAAATTCGCAACGCCGCGTTGCAACATTGAGTCCGTCCCAGACTGCCACCCGGTCGATTGATTCCCTGCATCGGCGAGTTCTTCATGTACTCGCCATACAAATACGTGTAATCGGGTTTCTGTTGTCGAACGGTGGCGTCGATCGCTCGCTGCACGGTTTTTTCATTGATCGTGAATCCCGCTTGCTGAGCGTTGTACATACAAATCAACGAAGCGCCGTTCAGGAAACTGGTCGATTCCGAAGTCGGTTTGCGTCCCTGATATCGAAAATCGTAATAGCCCCAGCCGCCGTCCACCGATTCGTAGGTGTCCAGCATTTTCAATTGGGACTCGACCAGTTCATCCAGCTTGGCACGTTTCTCATCCGTGATTCCTTCACGTTGTCGGAGGGCGAGAAGAGCGTCGATGGAATAAGTGTGTGCCCAACAGTTGTAGATGGCGTCGCCGGTGGCTCGTTTCAACGCAGGCAGATGTTCCATCAACCAGGCCTCTGCTTTATCAATGCAAGGCCCTACCTTTTCGTTATCGCCTTGATCGGTTTTTAGCAGAGCTGTGATGCACAACGAAGTCGTCGCCATGCGAAAGCCATCATGCGCGCCGGGGATCGGCGCGTAGATGTTCAGATCCTTGGTGTTGGTGGCAGCACCCCAGGCACCGGTTTCGCGCTGGCAGCCGACCAGGAATTCGATCCCTCGATCCATTGCCTGTCGGATTTCCAACGAGGAAGGAACCTCGACTTCCGGAATTTCCGGTGCCTTGCTGAAATCGTAAGGGTTTTCGACCAGTCGCTTTTTCTGGACCTCGTCCGATTCCTGCTGCTTTTTTTCCTGCTGTTTTTCTTCTTGCTGCGCGGGAGCAGTTTCTGTGGCTTGCCAGGTTGTGGCAGAGCCTGCTTTTGGAATAGCTATGCCGATGGCGGCAACGACCACCATCGGTAAGCAACGCCAAAACACTCTGTTTGATGCAGACATTTTGGTTCCTGTTACTCGGGACGTTCGGTCAGGATTTTGGCGCCAGCCGCCAAGCCGCTGGTGATTTCGACGTTGCTGCCAGACTTCATCCCGACAGAAACCGCTTGTTGCCGCTGGCCTTCACCTTCCACGACGTAAACAAAGTGGTTGGTGCCATCGTTGGTGAAGACGGCATCGGAAGGTACCGCAACGGCTGCTTCTTTTTGAACCACAACGAAACGGACTTTGCAGGTCATACCTGGCATCAATCCTGTCGGGATGGTTCCCAAATCCATCTGGCAATCGAACTTGTCCGCTTGCACCGGGACGTAAGAGACCTTGGTTACGTTGGCGGTCGTCTTCGAATCGGGAAAGGCTGTGGGAGTGACAACACCGGCAGCGCCCGTGCGAATGCTGGCTAGTTGTTTTTCGGTCAAGTCCGCACGCAACATCAATTGCTTCAGATCAACGATTGTGACCAGCGTTTTGTTAGGAGTAGCTTTCTTGCCAGATCGCAAGTCACGATTCGGACCGGCTGGACCCATCCATTTGCCGCGAACGCAGCGGCCAAAATACAGTACGCCTGACGCGGGTGATTTGAGAGTCATGAGGGCACGGTCTTTTTGCAATTCGTCGAAGTCGGCCTTCTGATTTTCCAGGGCCAGTCGCGACTTTTGCAAAGCGACGTTCTTCTTGTCACGTTCCAAGGGCATCGAGATTTTGGATTTCTCGTACTCCAGCTTCGATCGATCCAGTGCCATCTTCTTTTGTTCCGCTTCCCGTGGAATCTCGACATTCAGGCTACGGGAGGCTCGGATCTGTGCTTGTTCCAGAAAGAACTGACGGTTTTCAACGTCGCGTTGTGCACGCTTCAGAACGATCTCTTCCGATTCTTCGGTCAACTCGTCTTCCGAGTACATACGGCTTAGCTGGTTCAATTCTTCCTGAGCGTATTCCATCGAATGTTCCGAATTGGTCACGCTGCGGCGAGTACTCTTTTCGCGATTTGGGCGGTCGACTTCTTCGAAGTACTTGAAGTCTTCCTCAGTGTGCTGCTGCTCTTTTTCGCGCAATTGGGTATCGAGGTCGAACGTGTTTTGAGTCAGGTCGAAGTCCAGCGAAGAAGCCTGCAACGAAAGCTCGGCAAGCTTCAATGCGAACTCGGACTCTTTCAACTTCTTGTCAATGTCTTCCGTTTTGAACCAGACGATTTCGTCGCCCTGATTGATGGCGGTTCCCTCTTCCACAATCTTGTTGATTTCCAGATCGGTCCAGTTGGTCGTTTCCACGATCACTTCGGTCATCGATTTGGATTCTACGGTTGCGGTGACTTCTTCCACCACTTCGAAAAATGAAGTCTTGACGGTATGAGTCTTTCGCTCATCCTTCTTGTCTTCTTTTTCCTGAGCAAACAATGCAGTTTGGAGCAGAAACAGTACTGCGAGTGCAGTTAGCAAACGGCGTTTCATGTTGGTCATTCCCGATGTTGAAGGATTCAGGGCGTATAAAAACTTTGAGCGTAGTATAGCAGTATCAACATCTGATCAACACACTTTGCCGGGGTTGGCCAGCATGATTTCTTGCCCGGACTTTCCCCGTAGAAACAAGAAATGCGATAGAATTTGAATCGACGGAACGTTTGGCGAATTCTTGCCGAACATTACCAATGCATTTGGCTACGACGAGCTTCCATTTTTAACAGGGACACCGACAACACAGGTCGGAACAAAACATGAATCGACAACGACTTTTGGATCGTTTTCTTCAATACGTGAAAATTGACTCCATGGCCCGCGAGGGAGTAGAGGATTACCCCAGCAGTGCAGGTCAATTTGAAATCGGCAAATTAGTGTTGAAGCACCTGCAGGAAATTGGTTTGACGGATGCCGTTCAGGATCAACACGGTATCGTGATGGCGACCGTGCCAGGCAATACGGAAGCTCCCGTTATCGCGTTCAACGCTCATCTGGATACTTCGCCGGAAACTACCGCGGTCAATGTTCAGCCGCAAGTCATCGAAAGCTACGACGGCAACGACATTCCGTTGCCCGGTGCGCCGGATAAAGTCATCACCAAAGCGGCGTGTCCCGCGCTGGAAGGGCTCGTCGGAAAAACGCTGATCACGACTGACGGGACCACGTTGTTGGGTGGCGACGACAAAGCTGGTGTGGCCATCATCATGGAATTGGCAAACTACCTGATGGAGAATCCGGATATCAAGCACGGGCCAGTGCGAGTCTTGTTCACATGCGATGAAGAGATCGGTCGCGGTGCGATGCACGTTGACGTCGACAAAGTCGCAGCCACAGCGGCCTATACGTTTGACGGAGGCGGTCAGAATGTGGTCGATGTGGAGACCTTTTCGGCTGATGTTGCTGACATCACCTTCACCGGCATTAACACTCACCCGGCCTACGCCAAGGACAAAATGGTCAACGCAATTCGCTTGGTGGCAAAATTTGTCGATCGACTTCCGCCCGAGATCGTTCCTGAGCGAACAGATGGTCGTGATGGATTCCTGCACCCGTATACTCTGGAAGCCGGTGTCGCCGAGGCAAAAATGCGTGTCCTGTTGCGTTCTTTCGATACAGAAAAACTCTCCGAATACGCTGAGACGCTGCAGCAAGTTGCGCGAGCTGCCGAGGCGGAAGTTCCCGGCGGCAAGATCGATGTCGTCGTTTCGAAACAGTATCGCAACCTCGCAGATGGACTCAAAAACGAACCGCGTGCCGCCGCCTTCGCCATCGAAGCGCACAAACGACTGCAACGAGAACCGGTCCAGGACATTATTCGTGGGGGCACCGATGGGTCGGCCTTCACAGAAATGGGTTTACCGACGCCCAACCTTTCCTCGGGCCAACACAACATTCACTCGCCCCTGGAATTCGCATGTCTGGACGAAATGGTCGCAGCCTGCGAAGTCGGCATTGAATTGGTCAAAATCTGGGCTGAATAGCTGAAGGAACAGGCAATTTATTGCCAATACCTTCAAATGCGAAACGAATAACCTCATAATGCGCTGACGGAACTTTTTTTGAGGCGGGTTCGGTAGCTTTTTCCAGGCGATGTGATTCACCGTTTTATGCGGATCGGCATCGACTGGTTTCAATCTGATTCGGGAGAAATAGTATGGGTCCTTTGGTGATCGCGCTGATTGTGTTGGCTGTGATCGGTTTATTTCTGGTGATCTTCATCATCAATATCTACAACCGGTTGGTGAAGTATCGAAACCGATATGAAAATGCGTACGCACAAATTGATGTTCAACTGAAACGCCGTCACGACCTGATCCCCAACCTGGTAGAAGTCGCCAAGGGATACATGGAACACGAAAAGGAAACCCTGACGGCAGTGATCCAGGCCAGAAACCAGGCGGTCACGGCACAAAAATCAGCGGCAGCCAACCCGGGCGACCCGGCCTCAATGCAGGGCATGATGCAAGCCGAATCCGGTTTGAACGGGGCGCTTGGTCGCCTGATGATGATCGCCGAGTCGTATCCTGACTTGAAAGCCAACGAGAACATGTTGTCTTTGCAGGAAGAACTGACCTCGACTGAAAACAAGGTTGCTTACTCTCGACAAGGCTACAACGACGCGGTCACGGCCTACAACACAGCTCGTGAAGTATTCCCGGCTGTCATGATCGCCGGAATGCTGGGCTTCAAAGAGGCGGAGCTTTTGGAAGTCGAGAGTCCGGAAGAGCGAGTCGCTCCCAAGGTTGCGTTCTAACTTCACTCGATCGACATCAACTAACGATGTTCCGGTGACGACCATACACTTATTCCGAAATCGTAGACGAGCAAGGTCTGCGGTTCGGTGAGTGGTGGTTTCATTTCTGTCGTTTCAATTCTGGTTAACCCAATCGGTTGCCGGAAACAGAACCGGAATCGATTCCGTTTGGGCTCAACTACATTGATGAGGTTTCCGCGTGGACTTTTTTGCCAGCCAGGAACTCGCGAGACGCAATACCCGGCGACTGATTTTCTACTTTGTGCTGGCGGTCATTTGTATGATCGTCGCGATCTACTTCCTGGTAGCGTTCGCTTTCGGAGTGACTCAATCCTACGTCTCAGCGGGAGATGGGGTTGCGTTCGGACCATCCCAATTGTTCAACCCGGGTTTGATCGGCGCGGTCTCGCTGGCGGTCAGTTCCGTTGTCGGGTGCGGCAGCCTATACAAAGTCGCATCACTACGTGGCGGTGGTGAAAGTGTGGCGGCCATGTTGGGCGGACGATTGTTGCCGCCCGGTTCACGTGACCCCGGCGAACGACGGATCCTGAACGTTGTGGAAGAAATGGCATTGGCCGCCGGGACTCCCGTGCCGCCCGTCTATATCCTGGACAACGAACCGGGCATCAACGCATTTGCGGCCGGATATACCATTGATGACGCCGTGATCGGAATCAATCGAGGCACGATCGACTTGCTAAGTCGTGACGAATTACAGGGTGTCGTAGCGCACGAATTCAGTCACATCCTGAACGGCGATATGCGAATGAGCATCCGTATCATGGGTATACTGCACGGGATTCAATTGTTGGCGCTAATCGGATACTACGTCTTGCGAGGCAGTTACTACAGCGGCGGCGGTCGCAGGCGTTCCGGAAACGACAACAAAGGCGCCGGTGCCATTCTGGCCGTGGCGCTGGGCTTGATCGTGATTGGCTGGATCGGCTTGTTTTTTGCTCGCGTGATCAAAGCCTCCGTCTCTCGCCAACGTGAATACCTGGCCGACGCCTCAGCCGTACAATTTACTCGCAACCCGGAAGGGATCGCCGGAGCACTGAAGATGATCGGAGCCAGTGCCGAAGGTTCGTTAGTTCATAGCCCGGCAGCCGAAGAGACCAGCCACATGTTCTTTGGCTCGATGTTTGGCGGACGCAATTTCAATTTGTTCGCCACGCACCCACCACTCGAAAAACGAATCGCCGAAATCGAACCCCGCTTTGATGGCGACTACGCAGCCTACGCCAACGAACGAATGGAACGGGAACGTCGTCGCGAAGAAGCCCGCCGCAAGCGAGAGGAAAAAAAGCAGGCAGAAAAAAACAAGCTGGGTTTGGGCATGGGCAAAGGCATCGGATTCCCCGGGGCAGGGCAGGGCAACATCGGCTTCCCGGGAATGATGGGCGACCAGTTCCCGATCGATCCGTTGTTGTTGATCGCCGGTATCGGTTTGCCGGACGACGATGATGTCGAATACTCCGAGCTGATTGTGGATCGAATTCCGGAAGACCTGGCCGTTGCCTCGCGTGACGTGTTCAGTGCCCGCTGTGTGGTCTTTGCGACGCTGTTGAATCTGGACACCGAAACACGGCGAGCTCAATTGCACGCCATCGCCGCCGGCGAAGGACAGGCCACGATCGACGAGACGATTCGGATCATGGGCAAGGTCGACGAATTGGAAGACCGATATCGTTTACCGGTGTTTGAAATCCTGCAAGGAACTCTAACAGGCATGTCGCCCGAGCAGTACGATTCGTTTCGCGAAAGCATCAATCGTCTGGTCGCCGCCGATAACAAGGTCGATCTGTTCGAGTTCTTCCTTCGGCACCATTTGATCGTGCACCTGGATCGTCGATTCGGAAAAGTACTGCCGCCAAAGCTTAAGTACCGCGCAATCAATCCTCTGCAGGAAGAGGTCTGCCGCTTGTTGGCGATCGTCGTACGAGTCGGTCACACGGACGAAGCAGATTTGCAGGGCGCTTACAAGGAAGCGATCGATTCGATCGGAAAACCCTGGCACGATCAGACTCAGTACCTGACTGAACCGTTCGACCATGCCGTTTTGAGCCAGGCGATTGAGCGAGTCAACGAAGCTTC
Organism: uncultured Pirellulaceae bacterium; assembly: GCA_964588195.1. Lineage (GTDB taxonomy): Bacteria > Planctomycetota > Planctomycetia > Pirellulales > Pirellulaceae > CAJQPP01. The sequence continues at coordinate 12,657 of CAZPOL010000113.1, forward strand.
GCCCAAAATCAAGAAGCGTTTGTTGACCGCCATGGCGATCGCCATCACCTACGACAAACAAGTTACGGTGCACGAAGCCGAGTTGTTTCGGGCGATGTCAGAGTCCCTCGATTGCCCAGTTCCTCCAGTTGTCGCCAGCATCAATCGGTCTGACACCGAGACTAGCTAGCGAACAAATCGAATCGCGGGTCGCGGTTTGGTTTTCCATCTGTTCCCGACTCTTTTTTGTCGAATATAAGTGGGTAGGGCTCGTTGCGCGCCGCGCCATCGGCGCGACAATTAGCAGCTTGCCCACTATCGATTTGATACTTGTCTTATCAATCCCACCACGATCTGCAAGGAAGCAAAGATCATGGCGAAAAAACGTCGTTCGCGCAAAAAGAAATCTGACAACGCCACCTCGGAAGAACTGATTCGTAGCGGTCGCGACGAGCGGGCGAAACGCCGTCGCGGCGGTAAGGGGATCTTGTCGCGCAAGTGGATGTTTGGATTAATTCTGCTTGCGTTGTTCTTGTTCTTCTTGCCTGCGCTGGTTGTCAGGACGCCGCTGAAACAGATGGCGATCGATCGCGCTTTGGCAGGCTTCAAAGGTGATGTGACTGTGGGCTCGATTTCCTGTGGCTGGATTTCGCCGACGGAGCTGAATCAAATCAAGGCAGTCGACGAAAACGGAGAGCTGCTGTTTAGTGTGGAGAGTGTGAAAACGCGTAAGTCGTTGACTTCGATGTTGAACACCACGGATCTTGGCACTTTCGAAATCGTCAACCCGATGCTGAATCTCAAAGTGCGTCCCGATGGTAGCAACCTTGAGGATGCGCTGGCAGACTTGCTGGACACGGAAGCCAGCGAAGAACCCTCGCCAGCGATTCGCCTGAGTATTTCTGGTGCCGCTGCGATCGTCACCGATACAACCAATGGTCGCGAATATGAATTGGACAAGGTGGCAAGCACGATCGATGCGTTTCAACCGGACGAAGCACCCCTGGTCATGGAATTTGAAGGCGTATTGCTTGACGCGGCAGTCCAGGGGCAAGGTGATTTCAAGGCCAAGGTCGTGGTTGACGCAGGCAAAGAAGAAATCGAATTTCAAAACGGCCTGGTCCAGTTGCAGTCCAGCAAGCTTCCAATCGGGATCGCTTCACCATTGTTGACGCGTTTTGTCGAACCAATCGCTTTCGCCGGAACGATGGATGGCAATGTGACCGCTACGTGGGAGAACGGCGGATCTTCGACGAGCGTGCAATTGGAACCGGCATCGTTCACGCAGTTGGTGGTGGCGGCACCAAATCGAATTGGCACCGATCAAATTCGCTTGACCAACGCATGGCTACAAGGCTTTGTGAATTTGACTCCGCAAACGGTGGAAGCGGACCAATTGGTTTGCCAAACAGACGTTGGTTCACTGAAAGCCAATGGCAAAGTTAACTGGGAGGAATTCGCTGCCGTGGAAGGTGCCCGGATTCCAGCAAACAATTTCGAGGCAGAAGGCCAAATCCACCTGGCACCATTGATTGCCATGTTGCCCAATACGTTGCCTTTGCAGGACGGCATGCACATCGAATCGGGAAAGGTTGATTTCAACGCCAGCAGCCGGATCGAAGGCACTGACCGCAAACTCGTAATGAATGTCCAAAGCACTGGACTGACCGCAATTCGAAACGGCCAACGATTGAATTGGGACAAGCCTGCCCGCGTTGTCGCGGCCATTCGTCAAACCAGTGACAATTCGATCTACATTGAGTCGCTTGATTGCATTACCAATTTTCTGACGCTGCGTGGAAGTGCCACGACGAACGAGGGCGAATTTCGAATTGAGGGTGATCTGAAATCTGCGATGGCAGAAGCGAGTCAGTTCTTCGACTTCGGTGAAACCAGAATTGAAGGCATCGTCGATGGTGAATTTGCCTGGCGTTTTGATGGTAGCCCAACAGACAAATTGACCAGTCGACCTCTGGGCGTTGGAGGACGTTTCAAAATCGACAAGCCATTGGTGAACTTGCCCGGTCAAACTTCCTGGGCAGAGGATGAGTTGAATGTGGTTGTACAGGCGGCTGGTCAAATGTTGCCGGTTACAACCGCTCAATCGCGATCGATTCGTTTGGACACAGGCAAACTTGAACTCGTTAATGCACGTCAATCGTTCGTGGCCGAACTGGCGGAACCGTTGGAAAACCCGTCTGCCAATTCGACCTGGAATCTCGAGTGCAAAGTCGGTGGCAACGTGCAAAACTGGCTATCACAAATCAGCACATTCGTTCCCGTTGCGGCCGACGCGACCGGAGTCATCGATGCGACCGCGTTGGTACAAGTCAATCCAAAGAGCTTGACCGTTCAGCGCTCGAATTTCGAATTCACCAATCTGGACTTTCAAGGTTACGGTTTGACTTTGAGCGAACCACAAATGATTGGCGATGCTGTGTTGGGTTACGACATTGAACGAGGAATCCTGCAAGTTTCCGACGCCTCGCTGGCCTCGTCCGCCATTTCAGCTCGCGGCCAGCAAATCATATTTGACACGGATTCGACACAGGGGTCGCTTTCTGGTGACATCGCTTTCCGGGCGGATGTCAATCGCTGCATTTCAATGTTTGCCAAACCGGCCCCGGATGCGATTCACTGGTTCGGGACGGCCAATGGGACGGTCAATTTGCAAACGAATGCCAATTCGATTGGTGGCACAGTGGCCATCAATGTCGACGAACTGGTGGCCGCACAATTCCAGGCCAGACAATCAGGCACTCAAAATGTTTCGGCGGGCGGCGGCTCGTGGAATCGTTTGCTGGAGGAAAAAGTTGTCAAACTCGATTCGCAACTGACCATGGACCGGTCATTCAATCGAGTCGATTTTCAGAACACACAATTACAAGCCTCGGCGGCCAATGTGATCGCCAGTGGTTCGATTTCGGACCTGACGACGATCATGAACACGAACATCCAGGGAACATGGCAACCAGACTGGCAACGTCTGAAGCCTTTGCTGGATTCCATGCTGGGCGGACTCGCCAGTATCGAAGGCGTGCAGGGTGGCGGGTTCCAAATGGCAGGCCCGATCTTCAATCCGAATTCAGACCAACCCGGACAATCGTGGATCCACCCGAACCTGCAAGTGGCCGCCAATGCCAGTTGGCAAGGTGGTGCGGTGTTGGGTATGCCAATCGGAGGCAGTAATCTCGACTTGCAACTGCAGCAAGGAGTCGCCGCCGTTAACACTCAGCCGATTCAATTCGGTGGCGGAACCGTTCGACTGGCTCCGCGTCTGGATCTGAACTCATCTGAAATGGTATTGTTCATGCCGCAAGGTCGAGTCGTGGACAATATCCAGCTGACTCAGGAGATTTGTCGCGGCTGGATGAAATACGTTGCACCAATGCTGGCCGATGCGACGGCCGCCGAAGGGCGATTCAGTATCGACGCAGGTAACGTTCAGGTTCCGTTGAGCAATCTGAGTGCCGCCAATGTTCAGGGCCAGGCGGTTCTGCATGGTGCAAATGTTGGCCCCGGACCACTCAGTCAACAATTGATCGCCGTCGTGGCCCAGGTGAAGGCTTTGGCGAAAGG
>CAZPOL010000114.1:0-15970 GCA_964588195.1 uncultured Pirellulaceae bacterium
CCTTGCCGCTGTTGAGCATCGCATCCGCATCTCGAAGCTTCTTCACAATCTGCTCTGGCGTATGACGCCTACGTCTCTGCTTCGTCATCAAAAGTCTCCTTGCCAATTTGGCTCAGTTGACTCTCATATCACATGGAACCAATTTTGGGGAGCACGCCACAACCCTACGTTCAGAAGTGTAGAAACTCCTGTGCTGACTTCAACAAAATTTTATGCAAATTGTCCTAGACGCCAAGAAGGCTAGATAGGCAAGTGTGCGCACAGGAGACGGGGAAAGAAATCGGCTAGAAATGAGACATCAAAAATCAATTGTGCGTTAGCCCAGTACTGGTGGACACCGGCGGAAAGTAACATCGGTATGACATTAACAAGTTGGTAGTTTGTTGAAAAGGTGTCGGAGGACATGTCCAACCAGCGAGAAATAGTTAGTTTCCCATTTGATAAATCGAGACGTCATTTGCTTTGGCGAGCAAGTGGCGTTTTTATTTGTGAACCGACTGATCAGAACAGCAGGCATGCTTAATAAGATGAGCTGAGGAAACAAACGCAGGGTCTCGAGCCATTGCCTACCAGCCGTTTTCGTTACCCTGTTTTTCATTCAGCACAATTCGCCAGGCACAACATGCGATGTGTTCGTTTTCTGTTTGTCGCAGCCAGGTTTTGGCGACATTGCAATCGTCGAAACGATGCGCGAACTCCTGAACGGAAGTGTCGAATGCGATCGGCAAACCGCCTGCATAAAAATTGCCTTGCCGTAATGCCTGATTGAGAATCTCAGGCAGGTTCTTGGGGGACTGTGCCAGTGGCGGAACCGTTTCCGATGAAACAATATCGATCACGAAGATCGCAGCGCCGGGCCGCTTTACATGCTCCAACAACGTTTGAATGTGTCGACGTTTCGTGCCAGTAATAATCTTGAACAACTTGTCACTGTCATCACCAACGCAATGGGCAGCCCGAATCGTCAATTTCGGGATCTGCGAGACGGAAAGTGCTATATCGAATTTGGCCAATCCTTTGATCGCCGGATTTGAATAAATACGTTCCATCAGGGCATCGAATTTTTCATCCGATGGATTCGCCTGGTATTCATCCAGCAAGTCGTCGACTCCACTGACATCGACGACGGTCGTAAAAATTCTTTGGCGGTCGTCGACTTTCTGTTGCTGGATGATCTCTTTCGTTTTGGCGGCGTCCATCGTAATCAAATGCACTTCGTGAAAACGATTTAGCAACCCTTGCAGATCCAACGCCGTTCCGTCTCCGACTCCGAACACACCAATGATGCCCTTGCGCTGGTTATCAGGGCGTTGCAACAAACGCATGACATGGGCGCGATGCTCGGCCGCTTTTCCCCAAACTGTTTGATCTGTGCTTCCCACAATCGCACGATGCATGGGTTGACCAATGTATTCGTATCTGCCATCCGTCATCTGTTAAGTCGTCTCCGATTTAATCTCGTCCGTGCGCCACAATCCATTGGCGATCCAAACCAGTGCAATTCCTGGTAAAGCAGCCAGCAGATTTTTCACAATCGATGATTGATCTTGTTCTGGTTGAATGAAAACCCAGGTACATAAGAACACCAATGCGGCTAAAGTCAAAACCCCGTTGGCTGGAAGTGAAACAGAAAACAATCGCATCTGCTTCGTGACTACGAAAACAAACAGTAACAGTCCAAAGAAGAATACGATCCACATCGAGGCTTGCCAACCGAGAAAAAGCCCGATGGTCATCAACGAAGTCGTCAGGGGATAGCCTCGGCCTTCGCTGGTGGCCCGCATCGTGTCCTTCCCGCCCTTGGATTCAGTCAACAGAACTTCCAGAATCGACCCGAGAAAAAATCCGCAAGCCAAACCGATGAATCCTGTCGCCAATCTTTCAATCCAGGGCAGTTCGGCGAACCACTGGTTACCCGGATTCCATATCACTGGATGGACATACGGGAAGCCGACCGAAACACCAAACCCAATCAGCAACGCGAACACAATCGTCTTCACGGGCAAGCGACTCTTGTCGTAAGCCATCAGGCTCCAGATCAACAGCATCACGACCAACAGCATATGAAACACGTAGGTCAGAATGACGTCCCATTTGGTGCTGAGGATCACTTGCAAAATGCCGGTGCTGACGTATCGTTTGCCGCCCGGTAAGTTTCCGCACGCCGATTGCAATTCGACGAAGAACAGCAGCAAAAAGACGAAGCCAAAGATCGCTTCGACGATTGGGTAGCGAGGCGAAATTGGCAGCCGACATACCCGACAACGGCCACCGAGTTTCAACCAACCGAAGATCGGGATGTTGTCTTTCAGCTGAATCTTGTTGGTACACCATGGGCAGGCTGAACCACTGGATACAACCGAGACTCCGCGTGGCATTCGCCAAACCACGACGTTAATAAAGCTGCCGACCATACTGCCAAAAGCAAAAAACCAGGCAGCCACCATCCCTTCCATGACTCGCGACCGCGACCATTCCAGCCATTGACCCGTTTTCGAATTGATCGGCAAAAATGATTCGATCAATGGCGAGACTCCCATCAGCAGGAAGACCACCAGAAAAACCAGCAATAACAGATTCCGAATAACATTCGAGCGGCGACGGGGCATTACGTAATGAAATCCGGAGCGAGGGAAGAACAGATTGCAACGGACGATTGTTGCAAAATCGCTAATTGCATTCTACCACGCGCGGAATCGTTGCCAGGCCCTGCCATCGTTCGTTTTGATACGATTGCCGGCTGTATCGCTTCGAAGTCCTGGCGGTTGCTCTATAATGCCCCGATGAACAAAGCGTCTGAAAACCCTGTCGAGTACTCTGCGACACTGGCAACCGAGCTTGGATTGCCCAAACAGAAAGTCCATGCCGCCGTCGAACTGTTACGAGCTGGCAATACGATCCCGTTTATTGCTCGCTATCGAAAAGAAGTCACGGGCAGCCTGGACGAGATGGCTCTGCGGTCGATCGAAGCTGCGATCGAAAAAGCTGACGCGCTCGCCGCCAGAAAAACAACCATCCTGAAATCGATCGACGAACAGGGTTTGCTGACGACGGAGCTGCGGACTCGTATCCAGAATTGCCCAGACCTGCGAACGCTGGAATCGATCTACCTGCCGTTCAAACCGAAAAGGCGTACTCGTGCGACGACGGCTCGCGAACGCGGCCTGCAACCGTTGGCCGATCTGTTGATCAAACAAGAACGTTTGAATCAACCCAAACAAACGGTACTAAAACGATATGTGAGTGACGCAAAGGACGTTCCGGATACGGCGGCCGCCTTGAAGGGCGCCCTGGACATCGTCGCCGAGACGTGGTCGGAAAACGCCGAGTCGCGTCAGTGGCTAACGGAAAAGGCGCTGTCATTCGGAAAAATTACCAGCCGAGCCAAGCGTGGCAAGAAGACCGCCGACGGCGCAGATAAATTCGAGCAGTACTTTGATCGACAGGAATCCGTGGCGCGCATTCCCGGGCACCGTTTACTCGCCATGCTCCGAGGCGCATCGGCCGGAATCCTGAAGATCGAATTGGCGATGGAAGGAACGCGTGAAGTTTCCGAATTGAAACGACGTCTGGTCAAGAATCGCCAATTCGAATTCCACAGCGATTTGCTCGGTTGCGTCGAAGATTGCTTCCAGCGTTTGTTGATGCCGGCGACTGAATCGACCGTTATCGCGCAATTGAAAGACCGTGCCGACGATGAAGCGATTGGCGTTTTCGGCAAGAACTTGCGTGAGTTATTGATGGCCGCACCGGCAGGTCCCAAAGTTACGATCGGAATCGACCCCGGTTTTCGGACTGGTTGCAAGGTTGCGGTCGTAGATGTTACCGGCCAATTCGTGACCAATGCGACGATCTACCCGACGGCACCAAAAAACGATACGGCGAGTGCCGGCAAAACGCTGTTGCGATTAATCGAAAAGCATGGTGTTCAGTTGATCGCAATCGGCAATGGTACGGCCTCTCGTGAAACCGACGCATTCGTCGGCGATTTGATCAAACAATACAAGTTGGAAGTGACCAAGGTGATGGTGAGTGAATCCGGCGCCTCGATCTATTCAGCCAGCGACCTTGCCATTCAAGAGTTTCCGGATTTGGACATCACCGTGCGTGGCGCGATCAGTATCGCCAGAAGACTGCAAGATCCGTTGGCTGAATTGGTGAAGTCGGATCCCAAGTCGATCGGTGTCGGGCAATATCAACACGACGTCAATCAACCGAAATTGCGGAAGTGCCTGGACGGCGTCGTGGAATCCTGCGTGAATCAAGTTGGTGTCGATCTGAACATGGCCAGTGCTCCCTTGCTTTCGTACGTCGCCGGCATCGGCCCCAGGTTGGCAAACGCGATCGTCGAATATCGAAACTGCAACGGACAGTTTCTCAGTCGCAAGCAACTGACGTCGGTACCTAAATTGGGCAAAAAGGCTTTTGAGCAAGCGGCGGGTTTTTTGCGAATCCGTGGCGGCGATCAACCGCTTGATAACTCAGCTGTCCATCCGGAAAGCTATTCGTTGGTTCAAAAGATGGCCACCCATTTAAAGACTGATATTAAAACGGTCGTCGGAAATTCAACGCTCAGTCAAAAACTGAACGCCAATGATTTCGTGAGCGAGACGTTTGGTCTGCCGACCGTCGAAGATATCATTTCCGAACTCGCCAAACCGGGTCGCGATCCGCGGAGCAAATTCCGTGCGGTCAAATTCGATGAGAAGGTCAATTCGATCGACGACCTGACGGAAAACATGGTGCTGGAAGGCGTCGTCACGAACGTGACATACTTCGGCGCCTTCGTCGACCTGGGAGTGCATCAGGATGGATTGATTCACGTGTCTCAATTGTCCCACGAATTCGTTTCCGACCCGAACGAAATCGTAACGGTTGGCGATGTACTGAAGGTGAAAGTCCTGGAAGTAGACGTCTCCCGTAAACGGATTTCACTCAAACGAATATAGTCATGGCGAAATTGAACACGCTGACTAGAATAATTTTTTGCCGTTCTTGATTGTTTAAGGTCGAAGTTCCATGACTCGAATTCACATTTCGCTCTTTTCGCCTTTAGTCCTGCCGTTGCTGATTTTGATCGCTCCTGTTGCGAATGCTCAGCAGACACCTGTCGACGAACTGAAAAAATGGTTGGCTTCCGATGATCGCGCTGCCATCGATCAACAATCATGGGCAAAACAAGCGATTTCCAAACAGCAGGCTGTCGAAGCGAAAGAATTGCTCTGGAACGATTACGTCGAACAAATCAAGGCGGATCGCAAGGAAGAATGGGAAGAGCAGGTCATCGAACTGGACGACCTGAAAATGAAATTCGAATTCAAAACATTCGGCGAGGCAAATGAAACCGGTCGCAGCCTGTTCATTTCGATGCACGGGGGAGGTGGCGCTCCGGCACGCGTCAACGAGCAACAGTGGCGAAATCAAATCGGATTGTACGAACCTGAAGAGGGAGTCTATTTGGCGCCTCGTGCACCGACTAACACCTGGAACCTGTGGCATCAGGCTCATATAGACAAATTTTTCGAACGCATTATTCAAAACGCCGTCGTGTTCGAAGGTGTTGATCCGAATCGTGTTTACATCATGGGTTATTCCGCAGGCGGCGACGGAGTTTACCAACTGGCACCAAGAATGGCGGACCGATTGGCGGCTGCGGCGATGATGGCGGGTCACCCGAATGGAGTGTCGCCACTGGGGCTAAGGAACATTGGTTTTACACTGCACATGGGTGGCAACGATGCCGCCTACAATCGCAACAAGATTGCCGCGAAATGGAAAGTCAAACTCGCTGACTTGCAGAAAGCTGATCCAGAAGGGTACCAACACGAAGTCGTGATTTACGAAGGCAAAGGACACTGGATGGACCGCGAAGATGCGGTTGCCGTCCCGTGGATGTCCAGGTTTGTTCGCGACCCGCTGCCCGCGAAAATTGTCTGGCATCAATTGGGCGTTACTTACCAACAGTTCTACTGGTTGGCTGTGGATGACGAGAACAAGCTGGCCGGTGGCAAAGTCATTGCCGAAGTAGAAGGTCAAACGATCAGTATTCTGGAAACTGAAAAGATCGACCGGGTTAAGATCCGACTCTCTGATGAACTGGTTGATATGGATCAACCGATCGTGATTAAGGTCGGCGATGAAACGATCTCGACCGTCGTACCGGAGCGAACAATCGGGTCACTGTCCCGCACGCTGCAAGAGCGTGGGGACGTGAACCTGATGTTTTCCGCAGAAACCTCGGTCGAACTTGCAAAGTAGACTACCGTCGACCTGGTTTCGAATTCGACGTTTACTTACTTCTCGACGCAGTAAAGATGCTTGTTCGAGCGTAGGAAGATTTGGCCGTCGCTAACGGCTGGTGTAGCCGAGAATTCTTCTGCATCCTCGGTCACGGTGTTAACAGCGATCTCCTCTTGCGTCTCGGTATCGATTACGTGAGTCGCACCGGAACGCTTGACGAAGTACAGCTTGCCATTGGCGATAATTGGCGAGGCATAATCGCCGCCGCCCGGACCACCGCGTCGACCGCCACCACCTCGGCGACCACCGCCACCGCGACCACCACGAGCACCACCGCCGCCGCCACGATTTCCTGCAGCACCGCCGATGCGAACTTTCTCGCCTTCGACTTCACCATCTTTGATGTTGATCGTGGTCAGGATACTGCGATCGATCAGGAACATTTTGTCGTTGTGAACAACCGGTGTGGCATAACTGTTACGCAGGTTGGTGGACCAAACGGTATGAGTATCAGTGACATCGCCTTCCCCGCCAACTTTGACCGCCAGCGAACCACCACCTCGGCGACTGCCCACGGCTGCGTAAATGACGCCGTCGTGTTCAACGACGCTGGAGTAAAACGAAGGAGCTGGAACATTGGTAACGTACCAACGAATCGTGCCGTCCGCCGGGTTCAATCCAAGGATCCGCGAGTTGACACCGACGACAACATCAGTTCGTTCGTCATCAATTTTGACAACGACCGGTGTGCCCCAGGTTTCCTGCAGGCCGTCTGCATCTTGTTCCCAAATGACTTCGCCATTGGTCTTGTTCAAACCGTAGATCTTGCGGCTCTCAGAAACAGCGGTCACGATAACGACATCATCGTGAAGAATCGGGCTGCTGGAAGAACCCCAACGCTTGTTATCGGATTGAGTGCCAACGCTGGTCTTCCAAAGCTCGTTCCCTTCGAAGTCGAACGCCATCACGCCGGTCTTGCCCAGGAATACAAATAAGTTCTCGCCATCAGAGACGGGAGTATGCGAGGCGTAGCCGTGCTCGGGAACACCCATTCCGCTGTATTTGTCTTCGGGCAGAACTGCATCAACTGTTTTGCTCCAGGCGATCGAACCATCCTCACGATTAACGCACACGACTTGGCGTTTCAGATCTTCCTGATCACCGATGTTGTCACGTGATTCGCCGTATCCGGTGTAGCAAGTCAGGAAAATTTTGTCGCCGATGATGATCGGACAAGAGACGCCTGCACCTGGCAACTCGGCCTTCCACTTTACATTTTCGGTCGGACTCCACGTCTCCGGCGGAGCGATTTCGCCATTGCTGACGCCGGAGCCGTTTGGACCCCGGAACCGATCCCATTGTTGAGCATCAACATTCAATGCGGTGAACAGAGTGACAAACAGGAACACCTGTGCTGTCATGTAAAAGTTGGTTCGTTTCATTGGGTCTATCCTTCTTCTGAGTCGAAAAATCGCGAGTCGCTTTAAGTTCGCTTTAAGTCAAGAGAGCCAGCTTACTCAATGGCCTTGCCCGTCACAAACGACATTTTCAAACGTCAATTGCCAACCCTGTTCCCGAACTCCGAAAAACCAGACGCCCGGCCGGAAATTCGAGCTTTAGCCGAGAGATTCGACCAAACCAAGAATCAACGTGACGACCCCAAGCCCCATCAGAAACAGGCTATAAGGATAGACATACCCTGCTTGCCAGGCGAAAAAAGTCCACAAAGCACCGCCGGCGATCATTAACGATCCACCGACAATCTTGCCGATTGGTCCCCATTCCTCTTCCTCCTGGCTAGGTGCCCGCCTCTGTGGTTGACCGGCGGACCGCACCATCTGTTCCGCATCCCGCTTTCGTTTCTGGCGAAGCGTCTCCGGTTTCTGTTTGAAGCTGGGCGGCGGCGCTTGAAGGACGGGCGAGGGACCAGCATGCGTTTCGAAAGACTCTGTTTCGTCAGGCAACGTTCCGAAAGGTTGTGTTTCGTAAGCTTGCATTTCCGACAAGTCCACGGCTTCCGGTTCAAGTGGAGCCAACGCAATGTTGTTGTTCGGATTCTCAAGCAGATGCAATATAGATCCGCATTTGCAACGAACCCTTTTTCCCATCAACTTCTCATCCGGTTTATGCTGGCGCCCGCAGTCATCGCATTCGACAATCCACTCGTCTTGTATTTTGATGAAATCATCAGCGGCAGATTGCGGCTGAGTATCAATCGGTTGGGCAGTTACCGGTGTGGCAGCAGCGACCTTGGTAACTGGTACGACAGCCTCGACGGGTGTCACAGGCTCAACCGCCTGAACCGCCTCAACCACCTGGGCAGCTTGTGCTGCTTTGGCAACCGGCTTCATTGGCACCGAATGAGTAACCGGTGTGGCCGGGATTGGTTGCGCTGCGATTGGAGTTTGTGTCGGGGTCGGCGTTGGTTGCGCTGCGGCGCTGGACCCAGTTGCGATATCCGGAATTCGAAAAACGTGGCTGCAGCCTTTGCAGCGAATCTTCTTCCCCGCCAGTTCGCGAGAGACTTTAAAGGGCTTTAGACATTTCGCGCATTTGAACGAAATAGGCATCGATAACCGTGTCGGAAAATGGTGGAAGTGTTTACCGTCGGCGAGACTTCGATTTTAGCAAGCCCGTGAGTTGAGTAAAAGATTTTTTTCGATAAGTCTTCGCTGAATGATGGTGTCACCAGCTGACAAGAAATCTTTGCTTCCCCAGGTCTCCTTTCCTAAATCTCCCTCCCCAAATTAGTAGGGAAATCTTTCGTCGATTTCGGCATCGGACAATTCGCAAAGAAAAGCGGCAAGCCGTTCCACCAGGATACTCATCAATCGTTGGCCCTTTTCGGCCGTGGCGGCATGGGGATCCGCTGCACCGCTGTTTTTAGTCAACAGGTGCCAAGGGCGAGTGATCGAGACCCAACCGTTGTTCAAGGCATCGAACCGGGTTGCATTTTTGGCGCCGTCGTCGGCCTGCAATTTGCCGGCCTGGTCGACAGCCACCAGTTCCGGAAAGTAGGCCAGCCCAAAAGACGTTTCCATTTCGCCCGCATGGTCCTCGGCGACTTCGAAAATGTCGTGATAGACATCGTTGATCGAGTTGTACCAATCGCACAAGAATAATTTGGCGGATGTCATGCCGGTTAACTCGCGCATGATCGGTTTGAAGGCGTTGCCGCCGTGGCTGTTGAGTATCAACACTTTACGAATCCCGCTGCTGACCAACGACTCCAGCAAATCCGCCACGATCACGGTGATGGTTGAAGGATTCAGATTCATGGCCAGTGGAAACTCGCTCATATTCGTTTCCGTGCCGTAAGGAATCGTTGGCAACAAAACGACTCGCGCGCCCTTTTCATGAGCCGCCTTACAAACGTGTTGACCAATGATGGTGGCTTGCAGCGTATCGGTGCTGTAGGGCAAGTGCAGATTGTGCGGCTCGGTCGCTCCGAAAGGGAGCACCGCAACCTCGAATTCCTGTTCTTTGATGACCGAGTAATTCGACTCGGCAAGGTTCCATGAGTTATTCATGAATACAGGTTAGTGGATTGTGGCGGGCGGAGCGAGACGACGTCTCCGCTTCTCGCTTTCGCTTACTGCCCTCCCCTTCTCTTCGCAGCTCCGCAACTCTGCAGCTCCGCGCCTCCGCGAGACACCTTCCTACTTAACACGACGAACCAGATCCAGAAACTCGGCACGATACCCATCATCGTCTTCACCAAGGGCACCACTGGCAATCGACTCGACCATCGTCGTCGTTACCTTGCCACGAAACTTTGAACCTCGCAGGATCATTCCAAATCCGGCCACGCTGGCGGCGAAACGGAAATCGACCGATGCCTCTTCAAAATTCCGATCTGAATCTTGCAACACAAATTCAATGCGAGTGCTCTCGTCTTCGTCCGGTTGTTTGTAACGCAGGGCCAAAGTCAGCAACTCATTCGACTCAGCAGCCTCTGAAAGAGTCGTTTCGGCAGGTTCCTGTGAATCATCAGCTTGTTCTTTTTCGTCCTCATTGACCGACTGTTGATACTTCAATGAAGGAGTCTTCTTTGGCGAAGCCGCGTGGCTGGCCGAATCGGTCGGTACGACTTCGTAGATCGCTGTGACCGTATGCCCGGCGCCGATTTCGCCGGCGTCCTTGGCGTCGTTATCGAAGTCCTCGGTTTTCAGCATGCGGTTTTCGTAGCCGATCAAGCGATAGGCGACGACCTTGGCTGGATTGAATTCGATTTGCAACTTTACATCCTTGGCGATCGTTACCAGGCTGGCCGACATCTGCTTGACCAATACCTTATGTGCTTCTCTCGCGCTATCAATGTAGGCGTAGATGCCATTGCCGTTGTTGGCGATTTGTTCCAGTTTACCGTCTTTCAAATTGCCGGTTCCGAACCCAAGCGTAGTCAGAAAGACGCCTTCTTTGGCTCGCTCCGAAACCAGATTGACCAGCGTTTGATCGTCGGTGATCCCAACGTTCAAGTCGCCATCGGTGGCCCACAGGACCCGGTTGACTCCGTCTTCGACAAAGTTCTGCATGGCCAGGTTGTAAGCCTTTTCGATTCCGGCACTGCCGTGCGTCGATCCGCCAGCACCAAGTCGCCCGATCGCTTCCTTGATCTTCTTTTTCTGGTCGCCACTGGTCGGTTCCAAAACCACTCCGGCGTTTCCGGCGTAGGTGACAATCGAAACTCGATCGTTTTCGTTCAAGCGATCGATCATCATTTGCAAACCACGCTTCACCAGAGGCAATTTGTCGGCGCTGTTCATCGAACCGGATACGTCCAGCAAGAAAACCAGGTTGCTAACCGGTCGTTCATCGCGGTGAATATCCTTGCCCTTCAATCCGACGCGGATCAACTGGTGTTCCAGGTTCCATGGACAACTGGCGACTTCCATATTCACCGAGAACGGCACATCGCCTTCCGGCTGTGGGTAGTCGTAGTTGAAATAGTTGATCAACTCTTCGATTCGCACACTGTTACGCGGCGGCCGCTGAGCGTTGGTTAGAAATCGTCGCATGTTGGCGTAGGAAGCAGTGTCGACGTCGATCGAAAAAGTAGAAATTGCCTGCTCGCCACGCGTTCGCAAAAACTGGTTCTCGTAGATCTGGTTGTAAACTTCGCCAGACTTGCCTTCGTCGATTGGAGTGTAGAAAGTCCAACCACCAGCGTCGCCGCTTTCGGAATTCTCACCCTCAATGCCGAGTTCCGTTGCTTGTAGACTTTCCAGCATCTCAGTCGCCGTGGAAAAGTCGGTGTCTCCTTCAATGTATCCTTTAGTATGTGCCGGCCGAATGGTAGTGAGACCGGAGGAATTCGAGTCTCCCAGAGAATCGAACGATCGCGGTTCTGTAACCTCGGGAAACTCATCAATATTTCCCGACCATTCAGCCGGCGCTTCAAAAATATCGTATTCGAAGATATCGTTCTCTGCAAAATGTTCCGCTGGACTTCTCTCCACTACATGGTCGTTAACTCTGAACATGGGACGAGGGTTGAGTCTGTGTTGAAACATCCACCAAGCCGCAGCAAGAGGCAGAAAACAAATCGTTGTTAAAACAAGCGACCAGCGTAGCCAGGAATTCCGATATTGATCTTCGCGGTGTGATTTCGGCGATACCTTTGACTCTTTGCCGGCGTGATTAACAGATGATTCACCGGCGAACCGAGGCGCCGGTTCAACGGCTTTCAAACGTTTCGCAAGCAAGGCAGGCAATTCGGGATTCGATTCAGGCAAATCTGCTTGAACAAGTTCCTTAATGGCATGACCCAATTGGTCGCCGGAATCCATAGCGGTCCAGGTGACATCGGCTGCGGCTCGCAGCTGCTCGTCGTTTTCGTAATCGTCTGGAATTCCGTTGTTGCTGTTCATGATAATTTTCCGAGTGATATTTTCCGGAAGATAAATTCCGAGAGATGGATTGTAGTATTCGTTTTTGTGTCGGCCTGATATTGGGATATCAATCTCAAATTCGATTCTTGATGCTTGCCTGGTCGTCCGCTTCACTCAGCCATCTTTCGACTGATTCGTGAGAACGCAGTTGTTTGACGGCGCGATGCAATGCGATTCGCACGGCACCCGATTTCTTGCCAATGATCTCACCAACTTCGACGCTGGAAAATCCTTGCGACCAGAGCTCAACCACTTCCCGCTGGGTTTCGGGCAGTTCGTTGATCAATGCTTGCAGCTCTTCATACGAATCAGCCTGCTCGACAATCGACGCCGGATCAGAATGCCGAGTCTTTCCGTTTTGGTAAAGCCGAACGCCATCGTCAGGATTGTGCTGTTTTGGATCGAGTTGCTCTTCGCTGTTCCGGCCCCGAATCAAATCGATCGCTCGATTGCGACACACCGTGTAAAGCCACGGTGCAGCGCGATCTTCGATTTCGCGATAATCGCTCTCACACAATTTCAAAAACGCATGCTGGACGACGTCCCGCGCCGCCGACAGATCTCCAGTCAACAAACGGCTGACGTACCGCGTCAACGGGCGCTCATATTTCTGGAGCGTCGCCATCACGAATTCCGCCTGTCCGTCCCGGTTGTCTTTCCTGTCACGCTCACGCTTATCGGATGAAGTCATATGCATCGCAATTCCTTGATTGACGTTCGGCCTGACAAAAACTTCCGGATGAATCGTCAGCCAACCTTATTACGGATGAGCTACCCGAAGTGTTACTGATATTCCGCTTTTCCCGCTGACAGCAACGTTTTCAGAGGTTTTTCTCGAAAAACAGCCCGTTCATGCCGTACCAGCTGAGGTCCCAACGGTTTCCGATACTATCTTTTCCCGGACCTTTTTGACGTCCGCTCAATTCAGTTGGTTCCAGGCAATACGCGACCATGTCAAAACCTCATTCATCAGCGGCCAAAAAAACTTCGTTGCTGAGATCCTTGATTCGCATGGCAGGATTCTACGTATTGCTGGTTGGAATATTGGTGTGCTGTCAGGACTATCTGATCTATGTGCAGCCCAACCAGAGTCGTTGCATGTGGAACTTTCCTGAAGAACGACCGTGGCTAAGCCCGATCCATTTTTCCAGCGAAGACGGTACCCGGCTGCATGGTTGGTTCGCCAAACCAGAAGGCACAGCGGCAGGCACGATTTTGTTCTGCCATGGCAATGGTGAAAGCGTCGGCACACAGTTCAATGAAGTGACCAACCTGTGCCAGCAATTGAATTTGAACGTACTTGTTTTCGACTATCGTGGGTTTGGCCTTAGCGACGGCAAAGCAAACGAGGAGGGTTTGTTGATGGACGGTCGGGCAGCAATGCGAAAGTTGAATGAACTGACAAACACAAAACCAGAAGAAGTCTTTATTCTTGGTCGGTCACTCGGCGGAGGTGTCGCGGTCAAAACGGCTGTTGATCTGGGTGCGAAAGGCTTGATTCTAAATTCGACCTACTCCGCGATTGACGACGTGGCCGCCAGCAAGTTTTGGTGGATGCCCGTCCGGCTTGTCATCCGAACACGCATGAGATCAGTCGATTGGATTGCCAACTTTCGCGGTCCCCTGCTCTGCACTCACGGAACCGAAGATGGGTTGCTGCCGTTTTGGTCAGGCAAGAAACTGTTCGACGGATGCCCGAGTACCGACAAAACCTTCTATCGCCAGGAAGGGCGTGGTCACCACGATACACTCAACCGGGAATTCTATCTGAATCTTCGGGATTTCATTGCGAACGTTGACTAATTCGACAGGGATTCATCCACCCCGGCTACGGAATACCTTTTAAAATAAAACGATGTTGGCCGTTGCTGCGCCATGCCGCGCAAATCATTCTCGATCGGTTAGAATGAGCTCATCCCCGGGCATTGCACTTACGCCGGCTTTGCTGGTTCCGGGAATCGCTACGCGACAATACTGTTTGGAGTTTGTACTTGTGAGGAAGATCCCTGTGTCCGAAAAGTTGTCTGAAAGGTTTAACGATATTTCACGCTGCCTTGCCTGCCTGATCATTCTGTTGACGTTCGCCAGTCCTGTCTCGGCTCAACGAAATACGAAAACGTTGAAACTCGCTGGCATGTTCGCCAACGATATGGTCCTGCAGCAACAAACCGACGCGGCCATTTGGGGCACTGGTAAACCTGGCGATACCGTTTCGGTTAATCCTTCCTGGACTGAGGACGTTTCAACCGCAACGGCGGACGACGACGGACGCTGGAAGACGACCATTCGCACACCGGCAGCGGGCGGTCCGTTCAACATCACGATCCGTAGTGGTGCGGAATCGATCGAACTTGGCAATGTACTTAGCGGAGAAGTCTGGATTTGCTCGGGGCAATCCAACATGCAGTGGAAAATGCGTGGCTTCGGCGTAAAGCACTTTAAGGAAGACGTCGACAAGGCCAATCACCCGAACATTCGCTTTTGCAATGTGCCGCAAATCCTGTCACTGAAACCGCAAGACGATGTGCGGACCTCGTGGTCTGTGTGCACGCCCAAAACGGCGCTGGAATTCAGTGCCACCGCCTACTTCTTTGGCGACATGCTGCGTGAAGAGCTGGATGTTCCGATCGGTTTGATCTCGACTAGCTGGGGCGGTTCGCCCGTCGAATCGTGGATCAGTCAGGATGCACTCGCCGAATTCAATCGTTTCGATCAGCGCTATGCCGACTATCCCGATCTGATTGAAAAACACGGACCATTGCATCGACGTGGTCGCGATACACCCAAGCCGATCAAATATTCAATGCCCTCGGTTCTGTACAACAATATGATCCACCCTTTGGCGCCCTTCGCCTTTCGCGGTGTGATTTGGTACCAGGGCGAATCAAATGTCGATCAACCAGCCCTTTACGGAAAGTTGTTTCCAAAATTGATCGAATCATGGCGTCAGGAATGGGGACAAGGCGACTTTCCTTTCTACTACGTCCAGATCGCTCCGTACCATTACCGAAACAAGAAGCGACCAGCGGCGTTGCTTCGCGAATCCCAGTTGAAGACTCTGGAGGTCGCCAACACCGGAATGGTGGTGACGATGGATATCGGCAATCCCAACAACATTCACCCGAAACAAAAGAAGCCAGTGGGTCAGCGGTTGGCCCGGTTGGCTCTGGCCAAAGACTATGGCCGCGACGATCTGGTTTTTTCAGGGCCTCAATACGTTTCACATGAAGTAACAGAAACCAACAAGATCCGCTTGCGTTTCCAGCACCTCGGTGGTGGTCTCGCCTCGCGCAATGAAAAGCCTCTTTCGCATTTCCAGATCGCTGGAGAAGACCAGATCTTCTATCCCGCCCAGGCAGTCATCGATGGTGACACCGTTGTCGTTCACAGTGAAACGGTCAGATCGCCGGTGGCCGTTCGATACGCGTGGGGCAATTCGGACCAACCGAATTTGATGAACCAGGCCGGATTGCCTGCCTCCTCTTTCCGAACGGATACATGGGAAGAGAAAACCAAACCGAAGCTGCCCAAGCAATCCAGTCCCAGCAAACGGTTGCCCAACATCGTCTATATCATGTCTGACGAGCTGGCGTATTACGAAATGTCGCACATGGGTAATCAGAAACTGCACACGCCCAACATCGATCGAATGGCCGAAGAAGGAATCCGCTTCACTCGGGCGCTGGCGGCCGCACCAGTTTGCGGGCCGACGCGTTGCTGCATGATGACGGGGATGCACATGGGACATGCATCGATGCGGACCAATGGTGGCGGTGCGCCGATTCGCGCGGACGAGTTCACGTTGGCGGACATGCTGCAACAACGTGGTTATGCGACTG
>CAZPOL010000115.1:0-9507 GCA_964588195.1 uncultured Pirellulaceae bacterium
AATACTTGATTAAATTCCTTAAAGAACACGGCATGCCGTTGGGCGATTTGGAAGACGAAGCGATGGCCAAAGTATTGGTTGTTGCTCAAGATCAAGTATTGATTGAGAATCTCAAGCGCGAGTTGCCACCCGAAAAGTCCTTCAAAGTTGCTGTTGCTGCCAGCGGCTTTGAGGCCGGCATTCAAGCTGAAAGTTTCCACCCTGATTGTATCATTGTTGATTTTTCAATCGGAAAAGTGGAAGCCCAGCAGATTTGCCAGAACCTGCGTAAGAACGCTGATTTCGGCGAAACGATTTTGATTGCTCTGTTGCCAGATGATGGTAACCCAATCAGCTTTGATCGTTCCGCTGTAAACGAAACGTTCAAAAAACCGTTCGACGCCAACTTGTTGGCTGAGCGATTAAGAACGTTGATCGGGTCCCGCAAGGAACTCGTCTAGCATCCTCGCCCGCTGCTAGACAACGATTGACGAAATATCTCGCCGTCTACGATTCAAAACCGCTGTGGATTGACCCCCACAGCGGTTTTTTTGCGCTATCACCCAAATTGCCGACGAATCTCTCGATATTCAAGCTCCGATTATTCCGTTATCTTGTGACCGGATTCACGGTTAGCAGTGAAAGACAGGGAGAATCAATGAACCAGTTTTCGCATCTGGATGATGAGGGCCAAGCGCGGATGGTGGACGTGGGCCAGAAGGCCACCACCCATCGCGTTGCGGTCGCTTCCGCGCAAATCCAGATGGAACAGGCAACCATTGCAGCTATTCGCGAACTCGGCATCGCCAAGGGCGACGTTTTGCAAGTGGCGCGGCTGGCCGGAATCATGGCTGCCAAACAAACGTCGGCTTTGATTCCACTCTGCCATCCAATCGGTCTGGATTCCGTCGAAATCGAATTTGAAGTCGCCGACAGTGCCATCCAGGTGAAGGCCATAGCATCCGTGCATGGCAAGACCGGTGTCGAAATGGAAGCGTTGACGGCGGTCACAGTGACCGCCTTGACGATTTACGACATGTGCAAGTCGATGGACCGCGCGATGAAGATCACTGATGTGCAGCTTGAGAAAAAGTCGGGCGGGAAAAGTGGCGACTTCCACAGAAAGGACAATGACTCGTGAGCCAGGTTCGTGACAACAGAATGGAATCCGCATTGCCGTTGACGATGGCTTTGGTCCGCGATTCATTGCAACGCGTCGAACACATGTTAGCCGGACAATTGCGAAGCGACGTTCCGATCATCGACGAGATGGTGCGGTGTGGCGGCGCGACCGGCGGCAAGCGGTTTCGCCCCGTCTTGTTATTGTTGGCGGCCGAAGCCTGTGGTGGCATTGAAGATCATCACATCATGCTGGCCACTTCTGTCGAAATGATCCATGCGGCCACACTGGTTCATGACGATATCATCGACAAAGCGGAAACACGCAGACACGTCTCGACGATCAACAGTCGCTGGGGAAATCAAGGAGCCGTCTTGTTCGGCGACTACTTGTTTACACAAGCTTTCTATCTAGCCAGCCAAACCGGCAGCGCAGAGGCCTGTCAAATTATCGGCCGCGCGACGA
Source organism: uncultured Pirellulaceae bacterium (assembly GCA_964588195.1). Lineage (GTDB taxonomy): Bacteria > Planctomycetota > Planctomycetia > Pirellulales > Pirellulaceae > CAJQPP01. The sequence continues at coordinate 1,565 of CAZPOL010000115.1, forward strand.
ATCGCGTTTGCGAAGGCGAGTTGCAACAGAGTGATGCGGCCGGGAACTACGAAACCACCATCGACGAATACTATCAAATCATTTCGAAAAAGACGGCGGCCTTGTGTGCATGTGCGACCCGATTGGGCGCATGTTTTTCGAAGTCCGGCCAAGGTATCGATTCGTGGGCGACGGTTGGGCAGAATCTCGGCATGGCTTTTCAGATTGTCGACGATGTACTGGACTTTACAGGCAACGCAGATTCCTGCGGCAAGACGTTAGGTACGGATTTAACAACCGCCAAGCCAACGTTGCCAATCTTGTTGGCGTTGCAGAAATCGAATGAGCAACAACGCGGCGACTGGGTTGGCAAACTTGCTAACCAACAGGTTTCACGAGAGCAAGTTGTTGACTGGCTAAACGAGACCGAAGCTGTTCAGCAGGCGATCGCCACGGCTCGATCGATGGTTGAATCAACGATCAGTTTCACTTCAACCCAAGACGCGAAAGTCGCCACCGCGTTTGAAGAGCTCGGTAAATTCTTGCTGGCCAGAGTCTACTAGCGAAGGATCCAGCTGACTCAAATGCTGGCTCATGCGATCATCAGTCAACCAGTTGATTTAATTCGTGCCGTTGCGTTTCGAGTGCAAGATTTTCCAGCTCGTCTGCGGATATCGGGCGGCTGGAAAGATAGCCCTGGAAGTAGTCGCAATCTGTTGATCGAAGATACTCCAACTGAGTTTCGTTTTCGACGCCTTCTGCCAACACCTCAAAGTCCAGCGTTTTTGCCAACATGACGATCGAGGATGCGATCGCGCAATCGTCGGCGTCAGGAATTCCTTTCACGAATTCTCGATCAATCTTCAGCTTGTCGATTGGCAGGCTGCGGAGATATGGAAGCGACGAATAACCTGTTCCAAAATCATCGATGCTAATCGTCAATCCGGTTTCTTTTAGCTGATGCATTCGGTCCGCGACCGCGCTGACGTCCTTGATCAAAACGTTTTCCGTGATTTCCAACTCTAACAAGCTTGCGTCGATCTGGTTTCGGTTGATCGCCGATTTAACCATGCCGACAAATTCGGAGCTGTGAAAATCAATCGCACTGGTGTTTACGGCAACTTTCAAATGCAAGCCGTGTGCGCCCCACAAATTGATTTGGCCACAGACGTTGTCCAGAATCCAGGCGGTTACTTCTGTAATCCGTCGGCTTGCCTCCAGGTGTGGGATGAATTCGAGCGGGGGAATGAGCTCGCCTTCATGTTGCCATCGCAACAAAGCTTCGGCGCCGATGATTTGGCCCGTTCGTATTTCAATTTGTGGTTGGTAGACGAGAAAGAACTCATCATTCTCAATTGCCTTTGCCAGCTTTTTCTGAACGGAACTGTACTCGACGACCCTCACGGTTTGTTCCGTGTCGTAGCAGGCGAATGGAAGATGGTTATCTTTGGCGTGGTACATCGCCGTGTCGGCGTATGCGAGTAGCTGTTCCGGATGGTCAGCATCGTCAGGATAGAAGGCGATCCCAATGCTTGCGCCGAGTTGGCAATCGACGTTGGTCAGTGCATAATCCTGGCAAAGCAAGTCGTGCAGTTGTTGGGTAAGTGATTCAACATGCGCTCGATTTTTTACGTCGGACAAAATAACGCAAAATTCGTCACCGCCCAGCCTGGCTACCGTCGTGTTTTGTTTGGTGGTGCTTTTCAGGCGAGCAGCGATTTCAACCAGGGCTTCATCACCAACACTGTGTCCCAGAGTGTCGTTGAGTTGTTTAAAGCCGTCCATGTCTAATAGCGTCAGTGCCAAGTTTGTTTTCTTTTTGGAGGCTCTGGCAATTTCGTGAGCCAGATTTTTGTTGAACTGGAATTGATTTGGCAACCCGGTCAAAGCATCGGTTGTCGCCAGGGTTTCCAGGTTGTGACTAAGTTTGACCAGCTCCTCATTGTGGCGCAGGTAAAGCAACTCGAAATTACAGAAGCATATAAAAATAACGGTGGCTGCACCGCATTTCATTACGCTGTCCATAAACAGTGGCGATGGTGGCATGAAGGCTTGCCAGCCATAGACAATGATGGGGTAGGCGATGAACGCCAGCAGGCTAACGATTAGCCAGGGTACGGACGCTCGTCGACCAAGCAGCATGAAAGCGATGGTTGTGCCAAACGGTAAGGCAAGCAGTGTTGATTGAAGGTCCGGTGAAGTCAGCCCGATAGCGAAGATGGCAATTGAGTGGATTGCGAGATAACAAAACGCCATTCGCTCGGCACGCGCGCGACTGAAGTTTTTGTCATCGCGAAACCAAAGATAGACCAAGGCAAAACACGAGAGCGCCCAGAAATGATGTGCCAGGACACCGGGATATCCCAGGATTGGAAACATCACTGTAAAAGAAATCCACGCGAGAACGAGCACAGCAAAATACTGCCAGACTCGCCGCACACGGATTAGGTCCAGCTGTTCGTGGTTGACAAATTGATTGGTTGGTTGTGAAGAGTCCATAGGTATGGTCGAGGTGATAAGGCGACTAAATCCGTCAGGCGCGCTGGGACGTTGTACAAAGCGTTGAAGCTTTTTCAGTACAGTTGTTGAAAAGTGAGTTTGTGGAAAAGTGAGCGTTTGCCTGATTCGGCACGGATCGCTCAATGGATAGGTGGGTGTATGACGCGGCCAGCCTTTTCAGACTCTTAAAAAGCCGGTCGGAAAACGTTAGCTCGTCAATTCGTTCAAGAGCAGGAAATCCGCTTAAAAGAAGCGACTTTCGGATTGAAGACGGCAAATTGGGGGATGGAAACCCTCGTCGAATTCCAGGACCTACCGAAATACTCCAGTGTCGTGGGCACCGGGTGGAGCAAACTTTTCGAGAAATTCTCACGCCGAACTTCGATAGCGAGAGTGGTCAGTGTCGTCAGCGCGACAATGACGTCGCTACTTGGACTTTCGCAGCATCGGTTGCAATTCATCGACAAAATCGCTGGCATCGCGAAATTCACGATAGACGCTGGCGAAGCGAATGTACGCGACTTCGTCGACGTGAATAAGTTCGCTCATTACGATTTTGCCGAGCTCTTCGCTTTGGATTTCGTTTTCGTAATTTGAATAGACCGCTTGTTCGATCTTGGTTACCAAATCGGCGATCTGCCTTCCCGATATGTTGCGCTTCCAGCAAGCTCGTTCCAATCCGATCCGCAGCTTGTCAGGTCGGAATGGGCTGCGGTCGCCATTCTTCTTGACGACTTTGACATCGACCTCGGCAACTCGCTCATAAGTCGTGAACCGACGATCGCATTCGGCACACTTGCGACGGCGACGAATGGAGTGACCATCTTCGACGCCTCGTGAGTCAATCACCTTGTCGTTATCAAATCCGCAAAAAGGACATTTCATCGATGGGGTACCGTTTGTTTGGGAACGAGCATACGAACTTTGGCCTTGAACTACATTTCCGTTCCCTCAAAATAAGCAATCGGCAATCGACTTGGCAACCAGTCGCCGGCATTTTCCGGAATCGTTTTCGCTACCGTTGCCGGTGCTATCGGATAAACTGTCAATAATCGGTATCTTGACAGCACCCACCACCAAGCTTGGTCAAACCAGAAAAACAGGCACTCAAATGGAACCGGCGCGACGAATGCGAGAGCGGCAACAGGAATCCAGCATCGACGACGAACCGGAACGAGATGTCTGGGCTGGAAACTATTCAGCAAAAACAATGATCGGATCGTGGATTGGTGGCGGTGTTGTCACGTTGCTGGCGCCGTTGGCAGTGCAGTTCATGCCTAACGCCAACAACCAAACGGTTTGGCTGGTGTTGACGATCGGTTTATTGAGTCTCTGGATCTGGTTGCTGGGAACGGCACTCTACCGGAAATTCAGCGACCAATATTGGCTGACGACGCAGCGCCTGAAACACCGAAATGGAATCTTGTTTCGCCAGGCAAATCGACTGGAGTTGATCGATATTGATGACGTCAGCTACCGGCAAGGCCCCGTTCAGGCGATGTTGGGACTAGGAACCATCCAGATCAAGTCCAGTGACAGCAGCCACCCGGAATTAGATATGGTTGGCATCGCGAATGTACAACAAGTCGCTGACATGATCGACGACGCGCGACGGGAAGAACGTCGCAAACGCGGTCTGCATATCGAGTCGGTTTGAGCGGAGGTTTGAGATCTAAGATCTAAGATTTGAGATTTGAGATTTGAGATTTAACTTCCCAATTTCAAATTCCGCACTCCGCACTCTGCACTCCGCATTCCGCATTCCCGCCAACTATCCCTTGTCTTTCTCACCGGCAGACTCTGCTTCCTCCTTAGCTTCCTTCTCCGCCGCTTCCTTCTCTTCCTCTGCTTTTGCCGTCATCAATTCATCCAGCGGTGGGCGCTCCAGGTGCGCGGTGACCTGATGTTGGTACGCCAGCGAAAACGCCAAGAGTCGTTCGTCGCCATTCAACTGACCAGTGATTAGCGCGGATTGCGGCACTTTGCGACCGTTGGCTTCCGCGTAGCCGGTTGGCATCACGACCGATGGGTGTCCGGTCAGGTTGGTGATCAACAGATCGTTGCAATTGATAAGGAAGTCGACACCGCCTATCAGCTCCTCAAACTTGACTTGCAACTGGCGACGACGACGCTGGATTCGGAAGTAGTCGAGTGCGGAAATGAACTGAGCTTCGCGGAATGTTGCCGACCAGGTGTTCCAGCCTTCCGTTGTTCCGGCTCGCAACATTTCATCAAATACACTGGCGGCTTCTACATCGATCGTATTGGCCAACACCCACTGCACCTGTTCCTCTGGCAGCTCCACTTCGACGAGTTCACATCCCAGTTTTTCAAGGATAGCCAAATCTTCCCTTGGCGGTGCCTCTTGCGCCGCTTCGTCATCAGAATTTCTGCGTCGTCTGCGGGTCCGCTTGGTGTAGCCAACTTTGACACCCGAAAAGTCCATCGCGGGTGGCCATTGGAAGGGCCAGGTGTGGACGGTGGGGTCTTGTCCGTCATGGCCATGAATCGCCGCGAAGACCAGGGCGCAATCTTCGACACTGCGAGTGATCGGTCCGACTTTGTCCATCGACCAGGATAAGGGCATGCAACCCGCGCGGCTTACTCGGCCAAAGGTCGGTCTTAATCCAGTGGCGCCACAACGCCGCGAAGGACTGACGATACTGCCTAGTGTTTCGGTACCCAAAGAGAACCCGACCAGTCCAGCCACGGTTGCCGAAGCGCTGCCGGCCGAAGATCCGCTCGATCCCAATTTGTAATTCCAGGGACTGCGCGTCATGCCTCGGAACCATTTGTCGCCCATCGCGATTGCTCCAAGAGAGAGTTTGGCGACCAGGACCGCGCCGGCATCTTCCAGGCGTTTGGCGACAGTCGCGGTGTACGAAAATTCGCGTTCTTCGAATTGAGGGATCCCCCAGGTCGTTGGGTATCCGGGTACGGCGATTAGATCCTTGGCGCCCCACGGGATACCGTGCAACGGGCCTCGGTAATTTCCGGCGGCGATTTCCTTGTCCGCTTTGGCGGCTTGTTTCAAAGCGAGTTCATCGGTCATCGTGACGACACAATTCAACAGCGGGTTGTATTTCTCAAGTCGTTTCAGATACAGCTTGGTCAATTCGACCGAGCTAATCTTGCGGTGACGGATCAACGAAGAGAGTTCGGTGACGGGTAAGAACGCGATGCCCTCTTCACTGTCGGGCAATTCCGCAGTTGACGATTCGATCGGGTCGAAGGCCCGTTGAACGGACACCCGTTCGCGTGGAGCACCGGCGAGCGTTTGAAAGTGCATGGCCGGCACGTCTTCGAACTGTAGCTTCTGTTCGCGAAGTGCATTCCATTGATTGGCCGAACGGTTAACGCTTTTGGCAATTTCATCGCGCTCTTCGTCGCTGAATTCTGTTCCGCTAATCCACTCGGCGGTTTTGACCATTTCACTGGTGACTTCCGCAGCCTTCTGTTCGGCCTGTTCCTGGACAATGTCGGCGAGTGCACCGTGAAAAACAGCCGTACCAACTCCGGTACCAGCGATAGTGGCCAATAACTGTCTGCGATCAATCACGTAAGTCACTCCGGGTAAATGTCTTGTTTCGCCAGTGCTTCTGAGGCTGACTCTATCTTAGTCAGTTTATGTTGTTGCTGTCATTCTATCTGAGTTGATTGCTGTTGGAATCTGCCAGGCGACTATCAAAAGGCCACACGCGACCGTCGAGAAGACGATATAATTCGACCAGCCTGTTTGGTTGTTGACCATACAGTTTGTGAAAAGTGGTTTTGTTCGAAAGGGATTCGATGAACGTAAAGGTTATTGAAGGCGTGTTGTTCCTTTCTTTGTTCTTCACTTCTGTTTTGGCGGCTCAAGAATCCGCTGCAGCGTTGGAAACAGAATCAAAAACCAAAGCGGATGAGGCACTCTCGCTAACGGCTGATGAAGTCATCTCGGATTACATCGAGGCAATCGGGGGTGAGATGGTCTTGTGGGGCCTGGAGTCGATGACGTGGAAGGCCGATCTGGACGGCCTGGGAAATCGAGAAAACGGAAAAGTCACACTAACCTATTCCGAGGGAGGCTGGCTCTACGATTTTGAAATGGACGACGGTCGGCATGCGTACTTGAAAGACAAGAATGGAAAGGTCTGGCACCAGCCTCCGAATTGGTCGGAGATGAGTGTGAATGACAAGAGCAAGTTGGAAGAGATCGTGCCGGTACCGAACGCGCCGTTGCGGTGGCTGGAATATCCTGGTGAGATCGAATTCAAGGGTGTGGAACAGGTTGGCGAGCGTCCATGTGCCCATGTCGAATTTCGGCCAACCAAAGGCAATCCGGTCAATCGCTTCTTTGACATGGAAACGAAATTGTTGGTGAAGATGACGTACATCAGTGGCACGCAGCCGGCCGACTGGATACTCAGCGACTACAAAAATATCGATGGTTGCCTGATTCCTATGAAACGCGAACGACATTCGGCCGGTTCGCATTCCTACGTCGTATTGACTAAAGAAGTAATTTTGAACGAAGAGGTGGACGTTAGCTTGTTCGATTCAGAGGGCTTTGAGAACCAGATTGACGATGAAAATCCATTCGCGGAAGACCCGTTTGATGACGATGACCCGTTTGGTGATGGCTAGTCGGCAGAGCTCATTTTAGAAAGCTGTTTTCGATTGATTGCAAAGGTGTCGACTCGCCTTGATTCGCCTTGAATTGCAGATTGCCCGAACAATCCTCAAACATTGCCGAACCATGGACGGGTGATGGCAGAAGATTCTCGAGCGCATGCGTCTGAACCTAAGCAAACATGGCAGCAAAGGGCAGTTGTTCTTGATCTAGATTACTCGCCTGTTAAAATCCAGATCGCCACCTATCGCCCATTAGCTCATCAATTGGCTCATTTATTGCCGAGCATCGCAACAGGTGCTTTGGTCCAGAAACAGAATACGCAGGAATCCCGATTTGGCCGGACAAGAACCAATTGTCGCTTTTGACAAATTTGACGTTAACGAGGTGGTGATCGACAAGGCTGGTGTCGAAGATGCCATTCCGCAGCGATACGAGATGTCACAACTTGATGGGTTGTTATACGTCGATCAGGAGGCAATGGTCGGTGTCGGTTACAAGGATGTGACTGAAAACGAGTTCTGGATTCGTGGCCACATGCCCGAATTTGCTCTGATGCCCGGCGTGATCATGTGCGAAGCGGCTGCTCAGGTCATCGCCTACCTGACGAGTGTCTACGATGTAAAGGATCGAGGCATTGTCGGCTTTGGCGGTCTCAATAATGTCAAGTTTCGAGGCATGGTCGTGCCAGGTGACAAATTGGTCCTGATGGCTCACGTTCGCAAGATTCGCAAGAACATAATGGTGATTTGCGACTTTCAGGGATTCGTCGACGAAAAACTGGTTGTCGATGGTGAAATCAAAGGCGTCGTTTTGCCACCGGAAGCGTTGAAGAAAAGCTGATGACAATCGA
>CAZPOL010000115.1:9607-15826 GCA_964588195.1 uncultured Pirellulaceae bacterium
TCGAGCTTCAACAGAGACTACTTCAAGTAAGTATCTTGCCACAAACAACCGGCCCACGACCAGCCAACTCCGAAACCCATCAGCAGATTCTTCAGTTCCGGTTTCAGGTCGTTCGATTCACGCATACCCTGAATCAGGATGGGAATGGTGGAAGAAACGGTATTCCCTACATCCGCCAAGCGGATCGGCACACGGTCTTCGGGGATCCCGATTCGTTGCTGCAGCATCGACAGCATCTTGTGCGTTGCCTGGTGCATTAAGAAGTAGTCGACGTCGTCCAGTTTCATTCCGGCACGAGTCAGAATTTGATCGACGACGCCAGGAATTGCGCTAACGGTGAAATTGATCAGGCTGGGCCCGTCCATGTACAAGTTACTTTTCCAGCGATGGCGATGACGCGGAGGAATAATATCCTCTTCGTTGCGGAAGCCGCCCTGCCCTGCGATCAGTGTATCTGCACCGCTGCCGTCGGTACCAAATTCAAACATCGACAACGATTGTTCATCGGAGGCTTCAACCAGTGTGGCGGCCGCTCCGTCGCCAAAGATCGAACGCAGGCTCCGATCACCCTCGTCAATCATCTTGGAATACGTCTCGGATGTAATCAGCAGAACACGTTTGACTTCGCCAGTGCGAATTAGTCCGTCCGCCAGTGACAGCCCGTAAACGAATCCTGAACAACCAAGATTGAAATCGAGTGCACCAATGCCGGTTCGCAGCCCCAGCCGGTTTTGTACCAGGCAAGCTGTGGTCGGAAGTGGATAGTCGGGAGTCTGCGTGCACAGCAGCAAGTAATCGATCGATTGGGGGTCGATGTCGTGTTCGCGGAACAGTTGCTCAGCGGCGTTAACCGCCAGATCGGACGAGCATTCGTTGGGAGCAGCAATGTGCCGTTGCAGGATGCCGGTTTTCTCGGCAATCGAGGGCATGTTCCACTTCGGATTCAGACGTTGCAAATCCTCGTTGGTTTCAACTTTTTCGGGTAGCCAGACGGCGATAGGTCCGACTTGTGCAAATTTCACGATTTCGTTTTCCGGGCCCGCTCGAATCTATCCATAAACTCCAAGCCTTAAAAATATCAAAAAACGGAACGTGGGCGTAGGTGGGTGTTTTCAAAAATGATTGTTTGTGAATCGTGTCCGCCGTTTCGCCAATCTTTCTGGTCTGAATGACTGTTTGTCGTATGATGCGGAACCCGGTTTCAGCCGGTGGCATTACCGCCGTCATCCGTTGCCTTGATCGCAATCTTTAACATGCCAGCCAGCTCGTCCCCTTGCGGCATCGCCTGCAAATCGATCGATGGGTTGACATACAATCGGACTCGCTTGACATAGTTGTCGAATTGTTCCTGAGCCAACGTCTTGACGACCGGGGATAAATCACTCATCGCTCGGTAGCCAGACGCCTGGTGAATAGTCTCGTTTTGACCACTTTGACTGCTTTGGCGGTTTATTGGCCCGGTTCTTACGTCGATATTGAACTGGACCTCCAGCCCGGGGGGCGGAGCATCGATCAGCAGGTCGTTGGGCAGCATTGCCAGGTCAAATTTTTCGTTGAGTCCGCTGATCAAGTGCGATGAACATCGCAACAGCCATTCGTAATTGCGACGAGAGACCTGCTGGAACAGCTCCGGGTTTTCCAGCAACGTGAATTGTGCCAGTCGTTTATAAAGTCTGCGTTCCGGTCCGAAGAGGCCGTCAATCGTGGCCTCGGCGTCCGTTCCTTTGGCGGCGGCCAGCAAATGTTGCTGGAATGGCAAGTCCGTCATCTCGTACAGATCTTCGATGTTTACCTTGTCCACCAAGGTGAAGAGAGCCCGCTGCAGCATCGCCGTTGCCGCACGAACGGTGTGGTGCCAATAAACTTCACTGAACATGACGTATCGGGCAAACACCATCAGCTCGGCCGCAGTACTGCCCTTCTTGTCGATGGCCAATGCAGATCCGTCCTCGTTCAGGCAAAGACTGCCGATCAGTCGGCCACGATCGTAATGCATTCCATATGGCACACCTGCATGAAGGCTGTCACGGTACAGATAATCCATCTTGTCGACATCGATGGGACCAGAAAGCATCGATTTAAGAATGCTGGTGACCGGCGTGTCGACCTTCCCTTCCAGCAAGTCCGACAATTCATTCGTGGTAAAGTCGAATTCCTGATCCACAATGGAAGCGATACCGGATTCGACGATGCGTTTGCGTGCCAACGATTCGTGATCAACGATGGCAGCCAACCCCATGTCCTCGAACGGATGGCAATATGGCCAGTGACCGATGTCGTGTAGCAAGGCTGCCACAAAGAACAATTCGGCGTGCTTCTCAGAGACTTGCTGGACGAATCGGTCATTGGTCGCCAAACGATTCAGGAACAGCAACGACATGCGGTAGGCGCCCAGGCTATGTTCGAAACGCGTGTGAGTCGCACCCGGATAGACCAGAGAGACCAGACCAAGTTGGCTGATGGAACGCAAGCGTTGAAAGGGTTGGCTGTCGACCAGCTTGCGAATTCGAGGCGTCACCGGGACGTCTTGTTCACCAGGTAGGCGAATCAGATTGTCACGGGAATTAAGGGCCAGAACTTCCGGAATCTGCTGGATGCCGTTCACAAGATTCGGGCCTCTTTTTGGAAAACGAAGCAAACAGAATGCAGGTCGATTTTATCAGTCAAACAAACAACCGACACGTTTCCAGGAACGAATCCAAAAGCAAGCTGGCGCCTTGATCATTTAATATGTCGTCCATCTTCTTGGTCGAGGCTTCTGGATATGGCAACGCTGTGAAGCCAGCGGTGACTCGCAACAAAACACAGCATCCGAAGAACATTCCGTAATGCAGGGTGCCCATGATAAAATCGAGACTCAACAGCAGATAGGCGGTGAAGACGCCGAGAACCACCATCAACGCGACGCCGATGAATCGACCGAGTTCCGGGCCGATCGCGTAAGAGACCAGCGGGATTGCCAGCCAGCTGAGCCCATAGGTAACCGAGCAGGCGGCGATTCTGCCGATCAGATCATTGCCAATGAACGCACCCAATTCCGCATTTCGCAAGAATGAATAGCCTCCGTATACGCAGGGAACGGCTAACAAAACCGCTCCGAGTAAAAGCAGCCACGAGTTAAACGAGTCAGGATCTTTGATACTCGATCGCATCAAGAACGCGACCACCAGGAAACCGACGATAGTAGCGGCGATCAAGACCATTTGGACGGGCGATAGTTTGGCGTGTCGGCGAGTGATCGGCTTGAGCGCGCCTTCGCCGCTGGTCGTCTTGGGCCCAAATTGATCAGGTGCGTGTACCTGGACCGCTTCTGATTTGGCGGGAATCGTAATCGGCTTTTTGCACTTCGGGCACGGTCCTTCTTTACCGGCGAATCGATCGTCGACGTTGAAGCGGGTATGGCAACCTGCGCAAGTTACTCGAATACTCATGGCAAAAAATTTGGTCTGGTTGGACGAGGGGGCGAAAGAACGAATTCTCGCAAGTCTTGGTACCGCGGCCGATCCTGGTCGAGCGGCCGAACTGGCCAGCACAGGAATCAGATGTCTTCGTGCAAGTCGATCAATTCTTGCTCGGTGATCATGTGGAACTTCTTTTCGGCGAGTGTTTGCTGGGCCATCTCGATCTCATCCACCATCAAAGCGACTCCGCAATAATCGTCTGCGTTAATGATCAACGGATACGCTTGGATCAGATTGATTTCGGCTTGCAACAGTGCCAGGCAAATTTCCATCAAAGGTTGTTGGCTGGTGCTGGGAAGCCGGACACCGATCAGATCGCTCTCGACCATCGCCAAGCCGGCACGTTCAAGGATCTCGCGACCTTGTTCGGGGTGCGACAAAACGAAACGGGCAATGGAACATTCGTTGTTGTCTTGAATGTTGAGTGCCACGATTCGCACACGGCTGCCTTCAAATCGCCGGATCAGCTGCAGTAGCTGGCCTACGCGGTTCTCCAAAAACACGGTAAATTGGCGGATAGATGGATAGTCTCGTCCTCGCATAGTTTCAAAATTGACCGATGAAGAACCGGACTCGTCGCCAACACTCATTAAAACATCCAAATACGCAAATACGGAACGGAATCAGTCTCAGAGATTAACGGATTCCCCTCTTGTGTGCAAAAGGATAAAGCCTCATTTGGTGGCGAAAAGTAAGGGAAATGCATGACTGCGGCCAAATCTACCAGCTTTCCGATCACGGAGCACGAACATTCGATTCGCGTGCGGTTTCAGGAGACGGATGCCCAAGGGCACGCGCACCATACGACCTACATCAACTATTTCGAAATCGCTCGAATCGAGATGTTGAGGGCCGCCGGGCACAGTTACCGGCAGTTGGAAGAAAGCGGCATCATGCTGGTAGTCACGGAGGTGAATTGCCAGTTTTTTGTGCCAGCCAAGTACGACGATTTGCTGAAAGTTGTGACTCGAGTGGTCAGTGCCAAGGGGGTACGAATCCGTCACGAGTACGAAATCACTCTAAATGAAACGGTCGTGGCTCGTGGAAACACGGTCGTGGCGGCAGTTGGCAAGGATGGCAAAGTTAAACGATTACCCAATTGGCTAAGACTTGGTTGAGGGTACGGCTGGGGATCGATTTAAGAACAGGCCGCATAAATTACCAGGCTTTGCCAACGGTTACATGCCGCAAAGCTAAATGCTGCTTGCAGGATAAGCTGGTTAAGCTGTTCCGATTCAACGGGTAGTACTCACGGGTTTCGAAGGGTTGGTCCGATTTAACCACGTGTATCGGTAGTGCTCCCCCGCAGGAGTGCTAGCCAGCGATACGACGGTGACCCCAGAACACAACTTGCTGTCGAGCCCACACTTGATGAATTTCCAAACACGGATGTCGTTCCGCCTGTTGGCCGTCGCGACAGTTGCTTTCGCTTTTTGCCCGGCAGAAATTCTGCTGGCCCAAACCGAATCCAGCAACCGCAGAACCCCGTTGGTAAAGGCGGTCGCCAACGCGCGGCCCGCTGTCGTCAATTTGCGTGGCAAGAAAACGATTCGATCGACTCCCGGAAAAACCGGTACCCCGACTCAGGCCGTTCGCCAGGTGAACGGTATGGGTACCGGCGTGATCATCGATCCGAGTGGATACATTCTGACCAATTTTCATGTGGTCGAAGATGTAAAACGTATCCACGTGACCTTGTCCGATCATTCCAGCACCATTGGGACTTTGATCGCGCACGACAACAAGACCGATTTGGCCCTGATAAAAATCAAATCGGATACTCCGCTGCCTACCATCCCGTTGGGAACGTCGACTGATGTTATGTTGGCCGAAACGGTAGCGGCTCTGGGGAATGCTTACGGCTACGAAGATACAGTGACTCGCGGAATTGTCAGCGAGATTGGTCGTACGGTTCAGGTCAGCGAGGAACAGATTTATCACAATCTGTTGCAGACCGACGCCTCGATTAATCCCGGCAACTCTGGTGGTCCCCTGATCAACCTGGATGGCCAGATGATCGGTATCAACGTAGCCGTTCGGGTAGGTGCCCAAGGCATCGCCTTTGCGATTCCAGTGAACGATGCGATGGATGTCGCCGCTGGATTTTTAAGTGAGTTGACTGAGCGGAAAGTGCACCACGGCATCATCGCTCGCACAGTCTACCCCGATGACAAGCCGAGCACCCGCGTCCAGATGGTGCAGGATTTCAGTGCGGCAGAACGTGCCGGATTGAAATACGGTGACGAGATCAAGCGTGTCGATGGCCGGGAATGTCTACGGGCAGTCGACCTGCAACGTTTCATGCTGAATGCCAAGCCCGGCGACACGATTAAACTGGATATCGTACGCAGTGGAGAGGATAAGACGGTGGCGTTGCAACTTGGCAAAGCCGCACCGACTGGTGGCGTCTCAATTTGGCAACAGTTCGGAGTCAAGGTCTCGGCGGTGAACGCCGCCGACTACGGCAACACGAACCCGGAGTACCAACGAGGCTTGAAGATCGATCAAGTCCGAGCCGGTAGCCCGGCCGACCGCGAAGGTCTGCGTCGTGGTGACATCCTGGTGACGATGGACGGTTGGAAGACCGAGACGGCTGAGAACCTGATGTACGTGCTGAACCAGAATGATGTTCGGGGTGGTGAAGAAACAAAGTTTAATATCGTTCGCAATGGCGAACCCTTCTACGGTCACATTCGCATGGCCGCCACCCGCTAAACGAGTGCCAATACCAGCACGAAGCGAATACCAGCACGAAGCG
>CAZPOL010000116.1:0-12756 GCA_964588195.1 uncultured Pirellulaceae bacterium
CTATGAAATCGTTGTCGACGTCAGCGAAGATGCCACTGCGATATTCCTCGGCGCGCTGGTGATCGGTAAATGCAAAGCCTGGGTTGATGATGCCTCGCTGGAAATCGTTGACGCCAGCGAGTCGAAGACCACGGCTATTGACACGGCTGCCTTAACGGAAGACGCGCCCCGACAATCATTTTTCAGTCCCTGGCTTTGGCTGGCGGGGCTGACCATTCTGTTGCTGTTGTTTGCCAACGCGTCTAACAGTTTCTTTCAACGATTCGCCCTGCGATTTTCTGTTGTGTATTGGATCGTTTACTGTTTCCCAACTCTGATTACCGGCTTGCTTTCCAGCTTGGTCACCGCGCTGGATCGAATTGGCATTGAAATTAACAAATCATTGCTCGATTCAATCGGCAAAAAGACAACCGAGTTTGGAGAGTTCAAAGAGAGTGTCGGCACCTGGACGGCTAACAATGTGGTTGGGATCGAGGGTGATTTGGTTTCGGCACTTCGGAATGGCAGCGGCGACACAACAATGGCCTATGTCCAGTTATTGGCCGGATTTGGAATCGCTCTGGCTGTTGCCCTGATCTGGTCAGCGGTGGTTATGCTGTGGAATCGCCGCAAAAGCCGCATGGACCAGGAAACAAAAGTTGCCACCCAGAATGAAACGAATCGATCGACTGATCATGTTTGGCTACGAGATTTTCTACGTACCTATTTACGGTACGTGCTGGCGGTGACGATGTTGGGCTACGGTTTGGCAAAGGCAGGATTCATTAGCACTCAATTCGGATCCGCCAGTGGTCCCAACGAATACCAATTGGCTCGTACCTACGGCGAGTCGTCGCCAATGGGTTTGCTGTGGACATTCATGGCCGCCTCGCCCGCCTACACTTTCTTTGCCGGAATGGGAGAAGTGATCGGTGGAGTCCTGCTGGTGTTTCGCCGCACCATGACGCTGGGAGCCATCGTGACGTTTGGGGTAATGACCAACGTCATGATGTTAAATTTCTGCTACGACGTCCCCGTCAAACAATACTCGTTTCATTTGATGATCATGGCTTTGATCATCGCCATGCCGGACCTGTCTCGTTTGATGAATGTCCTGTTGTTCAACCGCGCGACCGAACCAACGAATCTGCTGGAACCACCCTACGTGGGTCCCCGCTCGAAATGGGTCCATCGCATCTTAAAAGCGGTGGTCGTAATCAGCATGTTCGTCATTCCGATTTATCAACACGCCAAAACCGAACTGACTCACGAACACGTCGAGCAAGCGGAATCGGAACACCTGTTGATGAATCGAGGCTTTCGCTGGATTAACGAGATGCCATTCAATCGGTAGTTTACAGCGGCGCGGGAATATCGCGTCGTTTGAAGACTTGATAAGCAGCCACGAAAAACGCAATCGTCCCGACCAACAACCACAGGTTTTGAGCCAATTGCCCAAAGCCTTGCCAATCGCCCGACTCATCTCGCACGCTCAAATTCCAAAACGCTGACGGGTCGGTCTGACACATCTTGATCGACATTTCTGGTTCGTACAACGAAAAGAATGTCAGCCAACCGGACCATTGAAACGTCTCGGAGCTCATGCCGAGAATCTTGATCATCGAAGCGACCATGTAAATCGTCACCACAATCCCCAGCGTGCGCCAGCGGAATCGATCGACTGCGGAACACATGGCGGCCAACCCGGCAATAAAGCACCCCAGCAAACACAGATTCACCATGCCCGGCCAGTAGACTATGGCGTTGACGTAGTCCGACATTGGCTCGTATTTGTATTCAACTTCGCCAGCGGGTAGTAACGGCGACAAGGGCAACAGCAACGAGTCCCAGACGCTGGGCGATTCGGCAGGAATCTTCACGTTTGTCATATGCACCGCAGCCCACATCGCCACCCAGGCAATCAGAACCAGCACGACGACACCCAACAAGGTCACCGCCGTGTGAATGACAAAAGTCTGTTTACGGCTGACCGGTTGTGCCAACATCATTTCCATCGTGCCACGCGAAATCTCGCCGCTGACCACGTCGGATCCGCGAACGATCGCCCACATCGCAACCATCATGACCATAAACGGTTCGTCCAAAGCCAGGCCCGTACGTCCGACGTATGAAATCAACCACTCCACATCAACGGATGTGAATTTCAACCAGTCCTGTGGAATCATTTCGAGGATGTTCTGGAATGTCGACGTATCGATTTCGCCGACCACATGAACACGAAACCAGGCAAACGAAGCGATGCCAATCGCAATCGCGATAAACAGCAGCATGCTTTCCGAGAGACATTTTTTCCACAGGGCTATATTCATGCGTCCGTCACCTCATCGATCTGACTGTCCGCTTCGTCGAACGTTTCGATCGCTGACGTTTCCCGATGGTACTTGTCGTAAACACTCCGCAACCCAACCGGGTGAATAAACACATCTTCAAGTGGAGAATTTCCCAGCCAATGCAGAATGCCAGAGAGTTCACCAGGCGATTCGATCAGAATCCGGTTGTCACCCTCATTGATGACAGCAATCTGGTCTTTCAACTCCTCGGGCATTGCCGGTAGATCTGCTCCATCGCGTAATCGTGCTCGTACACGATGCTGACGATTCAATTGAGTCATCGACTGGGTATGTACCAGTTTGCCTTTTCGCAGAATGCCGACCCGGTCACAGGTATCTTCGACCTCCGGCAATACATGCGAGGAAAAGATAACCGTTCGCCCGGCTTGTTTGGCCTCGGTGACCATCGTCATGATCTCGCCACGCACGTTGGGGTCCAGGTTCGCGGTCGGTTCGTCCAGAATCAACAGCGGCGAGTTCACCGCCATGACCACCGACAACGCCAGTTTCTGACGCATCCCGGTCGACATAAAGACTACCCAACGCGACAAGTCCAGATCCAGGCGATCAGCGATCTGCCGTGCTGTTTTCAAATCGGTGTCCGTGCGGACGTTGGCAAAGAACTTCAACACATCTTTTCCACGCATCGTGCGAAACAGACGCGCGTCACCAGGCAGATAGGCAACCTTCTTGTGCACGTCGACTCGCTGTCGATAGCAATCGAGTCCATCAATGTGCGCCGATCCGGAACTCGGCTTCAAAAAGCCCATGATCAGACGCAGCAGCGTCGTTTTGCCAGCGCCATTGGGCCCCAGCAAACCGAACACCTCGCCTTGCTCGATCTTCAACGAGCATTCATTCAACGCCGTCACCTCGCGATACCGCTTGGTAAGTGAACGCGTCTCGACAAACGAATTTGTTTCAGCAGACTGATTCAACGGATCGGATCCTTGCCCATCAATCGACGCAACATTCCAATCTGTCCAGCATGCAACATTTCGTGGTCACCGGAAAAGATCAAGGCACCAAAGCGGGTAGCGAAGGTGGAGTAGGGCATGTCGATTTCCTGATCCAATTCTGAGTCGTCAAACGTAGCCAACTCGGTAATGGATTGAACATGAATCCGGTTCAGTGTTTCCATGATCTCGTCACGACCAGGGTAGGCGGTTCGATCTGGCTTGGGCGTCGTCCCTTTGCCAAACGTCTTGCGAAACTTGCCGGACATCAATTCCAGGTCCTCGGACTTGCGACCTCTTTGCCGAAACAACATCAATCCATATTGTGCGAACACCAGGTGGCCAACTTGCCAGGCGATGTGCGACACCTGCGGCGTGGGGGTCCAGAACCACTCGTCTTCCGACAAACCATCCAACAAGGTCATCGTATATTCACGCGCAGAAATCACGTGCCGCGCGGCAAGTTCAATTCGCCCACTAAAATTGCTTACCATCCCAGCGACCGAGTCGGTGGATGACATGCTGGAATGGTCCGTCTTTGGATCAGTCATTGAGTTCAAAGACCCCTTCAATCTCGACAGTAACACCCAGCGGCAACGAGTTCATACCGACGGCACTTCGCGCACCGACACCAATATCATCGCCAAACACGTCGCGGTATAGTTCGCTGCATCCGTTGATGACGGCCGGGTGTTGAGTAAAGTCGGCGGTGCACCACACCATTCCAAAGATCTTTACAACCCGCTTCACGCGATCCAAACTGCCCAAGTCCTTTTTCAGAGTCGCAAGGATGGTCAACCCGGTTTGTTTGGCGGCATCGTAACCCTGCTGCTGGTTCAGTTCGCTGCCCACACATCCGGTGATCATCGTACCGTCACTGTTCAGAGGCACGTGTCCCGATGTCATGCACAGGTTGCCCACAATAATTGATGGCTTGTAAACGCCCACGGCTTTCGGCGCCGGCGGCAATTCCAGTCCCAGTTCTTCCAATCGTTTTTCGATACTCATATCAGGCATTCGCTCCATCAGCGTTTTTGTTGGTGATTAAATTTGTCTTGTCGACAGAACATCAATTTAGGGTAATCGCTTCTCCCAAGCTATCCTTGCCAAGCTATCCTTGCCAGGCAATCTTTGCCCCGCCATTCGATGATGGACTGAATTCTTGATCGGACTTCGACTAGCCTTTCGGCAAAGAGCGGGGTTCGACTTCGACGGCCGCCCGGATCGCTTCGATTCCTGACACCGGCAATTCGCATTGATTGCCCTGGCAAACGTACAAAGTCGGTTGGTTGCCGACCGACTCTTTCCCTTGCAACATCACCGACAATGGAGATGGAGACGGAGACCCAACAGGTTCGCCCTGGCCAACCACCAGTGGTTCATCCAGGGGAACTGATTCTCGCAACCAGGCAATCGCCTCTTGATTCAACGCATCATCCGCGCACTTCACCAATACGAACTGACGACGATTGTGCAAAAACTTTTCGATCGCCACCAATGATTGGCTGGCCGCATTGGCAGCTCGCCGCAGCAAAGGCACGGCGGACAAACCCGCCTTGTAACCGATGTCTGCCAGTTTGGTTTCACCCGTGATTTGCCCTAATCGAATCAGTGCCGTTGCGGCCATCGAATTCCCGCTGGGCACGGCCGAGTCCTGGAACTCCTGGGTTCTGGCGATCAATTGCTCATGATCCGATGCCGTGAAAAAGAAGGAGTCGTTTTCGGGATTGTGGAAAAAGCGAATCATCACCTCCGACAACTCGCTGGCGCGGACAATCCACTTCTCATCAAAATCGACTCGATACAAAGAAACGAAGGCGTTAATCAGGTAGGCGTAGTCGTCAAGGTAGGCGGCCAATTTCGCGTTACCTTGTCGCCACGTATGCAACAGTCGTCCGTCGTCTTGCCGCAAATGGTTCCACAAGAAATCACCTGCGTTCCTGGCGACGGTGGCATATTCGTCTTTGCCCAAAACCACGGCGGCGTCAGCAAATGCATGAATCGCCAACCCGTTCCAACTGGTGATCACCTTGTCGTCCAGACCGGGGCGGATTCGCTGGCTGCGGACGTCCAGCAATTTCTGACGCGCCGCATTCATTTCAGTCGCCAATTCATGTTCGTCCAGTTTATGCTCGGCTGCGAACCTGGAAAACGAAAGTGGCAAATTCAAAATGTTCTCGCCTTCAAAATTGCCGGAGGCCGTGACGTCGTAGAGCTGGCAAAAACGTTGCCCGATCTCTGGCCCCAACACCTGCACGATCTCGTCCACGGTCCAAACGTAGAACTTGCCCTCCACACCTTCGCTGTCGGCGTCTTCCGTGCTGTAGATTGCACCGGTTGGGTCCAACATGGTTTCGATCAGGTAGCCCAGAGTCCTGTCAACGATCTCGGCGTAAAACGGGTTCTCCGTAATTTGGAATGCGTGTACGAAGACCTGAACCAACAGAGCGTTGTCATAGAGCATCTTTTCAAAGTGAGGCACCAGCCAACGGGCATCGACACTGTATCGAGCAAAGCCGCCCGCCAGGTGATCGAAGATTCCTCCGTCGGCCATCTTTTGCAATGTGACTTCGACCATCTCCAGCAATTCAGATGTCTGAGGCGACCCCCAACTTTCGTGCGAGTGCTGTGTTTGATGCTCGTACAGATTCAACAGCAACGACAAATCCATTGGATGTGGAAACTTGGGAGCGCTGCCAAAGCCACCGAATGTGCTGTCGAAACGGTTATGCAAAATCTGCGCGGCTCGTTCGAATAGTGACGTGTCGAACGAGTCGATTTTCTCGTCAGCCGTCGTGCTGTTGATCATTTCGGTAATCTGTTTGGACTGCGCATTCACACTGTCACGCTTGTTGTGATAGGCATCCAGCACGCTGGCCAACACTCGATCGAAACCCGGCATCTGCGCAGTCGTGGTGGGTGGCCAATACGTCCCGCCAAAAAAGAAGTCCTGATCCGGCGTCAGGAAAGCACTCAGCGGCCAACCTCCGTGCCCATTCATGGCCATGACCGCCTGCATGTAGATTTGATCCAGGTCAGGCCGCTCCTCGCGATCCACCTTGATGCAAACGAAGTGTTTGTTCAGATAGTCGGCGATCTGCTGATTCTCAAACGACTCGTGCTCCATCACGTGACACCAGTGACAGGCCGAGTAACCGATCGACAGAAAAATTGGCTTGTCCTCGGCACGAGACTTCAACAACGCTTCGGCCGCCCACGGATACCAGTCGACTGGATTATCCTTGTGCTGCAAAAGGTAAGGACTGGATTCTTCAATGAGTCGATTTGGCATTGGTTTTGTGTGTTGGAGTTTTGATTTTTAGTTTCAGTCGATACCAGCACGATGCGCGAGCGAGTGGTTTGGATGTTTTGCACGCCGATGTTTTATGGTGATGATGCCGGGTGACAGAACCACTCGCTTGCGCTCTTGCGCTTCGTGCTTGTATTTTGGTTAGCGCCTTGTGCTTGTACATCTGTCGATTCACACCGAACCGTAAACATCAGTTTCGCATTAACATCCAAAACCCGAATACGACCCAAACGATGATTCCGATCAGAACATACAGGTACCACTGCGGCCAGAACATCATTACAGCGGCCCCAACAAACCCAACGACTCCATTCCCTATTGCGAAAACCCTGCGTGCGCCTGACTTGGGCATCTGTTCGTCGGACGCCACGAAGCTGTTGGGACTAAGGTGATCGACCAGGTGCTCAAGTAGCTGAATGAGTTGGGCACGATCAAAATACTGGTTCAACATGTTGCTGACGAAAGTATCCGAATCATGCGTCAACACGAATGCGTGCAACTCCATCAATTGATCGAAAACGACTTTGCCTGACTGTTTACTGACCTTGGCGATTTGTTTGGGCCGAAACCCAAAGGCCTGAACTCCGCAGCATTTCGCTGTGCATTCGGTTTGCAGACTCATCCAAAACTCTTCGATCGGTTCCAGAAATGGATCGATATCTGCGGCTCGATCGTGGCGACCTCCCATGGCAGCCAATTCGATTCGTGTGTTCTTATCCAGAACAATCGTGTTCGTGTTGTGTTGCGTCATTTTGTATCGATCCCAGGCAGGTTACGAAAGTCCGGCAGTCGGTCGATTGTTAGTTCTCGAAACGGCCGTCCAAATGAATGAGGCTTCTATTCGAAAGAGTGTTCCTGATCGGGATAGGAACCGTCGCGAACTTCGCTGCACCAGGATCCAACCGCGTCACCGATCGTCTTGGCCAAATTTGCATATTGCTTGACGAAGGTTGGAACGTAACCGCTGGTCATTCCCAGCAGATCGTGAACTACCAGGACCTGTCCGTCACAATCGGGACCGGCACCAATCCCGATTGTGGGGATCGCCAGTTGTTTGGTAATCGAGGCGGCGATTTCCGATGGAATGCACTCCAGCACGATTCCAAATGCACCAGCCTCTTGCGCCGCCAATGCATCATCCAGCAAACGTTTTTCGTCTCGCTGAATTTTGTAGCCGCCCATCGTATGGACACTTTGAGGTCTCAACCCGACATGAGCCATCACAGGGATCCCCGCCGACACCAGACCCGCGATGACATCCTGTTGCTCTCGCCCACCTTCCAGCTTGACCGCCGTGCAATTGGTCTCTTTCAACACACGACCGGCCAGTTCAATCGCCTTGTGAACGCCCAAATGAAAAGTCGGGAAGGGCAGGTCGACGACGACCAAGGCCGATTTAGCCGCGCGGGCGACCATCTCGCCGTGATAGATCATTTCATCCAGAGTCACAGGCAAGGTCGTTTGATGTCCCTGAATGACCATCGCCATACTGTCGCCTACCAAAATCACATCGACCCCCGCGGCATCAACCAACTTGGCGGTTGGATAGTCGTAGGCTGTCAGCACGCAAATCTTGCGGCCTTGTTGTTTCAAGTCGACGAAACCTGGCACGGTCAGCTTCTTACGTTTCGCCGACTTGGCGGATTTGGCGGATTTGGCGGATTTATCCATTCAGCAATTCTCACAGTTAAACGGTGTATCTAATTTTCGGACCGTTAGCGGACTCAGGAAAGGGGTGATCGATTCGTCAGCAGGAAAGGGTGAACATACCGCTCGTAACGAGCAATACTAGCGATCTACTGCCATCTGCTAGTCATTGACGTTATCGATTGTAACGACACCCGGTCGGTTCATGGCTCAACAACCAGTGTTAAATTTTGACGATTAACCTGGTTGCTTAATCTGTCCTGCCTGATGATCGACAGGTTATTCCGGCTGTCGGGATTCTTTCATATTCCTGAATTGCGCCAGTGAAATCGGTTCTGTCTACCCACGATATATGCTCAGGGTTTTGCTGCATTTTAGGTCGATACGCTTATCACGGATCATCCCGGAGATGGACATCCTGACAATATTGCGATTTATCAGCACCTTGAATACCAGCACCATGAATCGTCAGTCATCCGCTTCGTTTGTTTTCGTTTAGCTTCTTCTTGCATTCCAATCTTGTATTAGGACGCGCTCCCAATGAGCAACGCAGTAGCAAAACGGTTTCGACTTTTCGCCAGCCTATTTGTCGCCAGCGGTATTTTGTTAACGCAGGTCGGTTGTAGTTGTAATGGCTTGAATCTATGGCCATTCAGAACGGCCGGTTGCGCCTGCACTACGCACGCGAACCAAAGCGAGCCCAGTGAAACCTATACTTCGACTCAACCATCTTACTCGTACCAGGATGGGCTGGATGTTGGTCGCCAGTATGCAAAATCATATGCAATCGATCGAGAATTGGCACCTGGCGATCCGCTGCCAGAACCCTTGCGAAACGCTGGACTGGGCAAACTGTTTGAGATTGGTTTGCGGGAAGGAATCAACTCTGTCTATCGCGACCAACAGAGTTATCCAGCCAGGATAGCCGAGGCCGCTGAGGCTGCACCGGCTGTGATTCAACCTGCGATACCCAGCCAACCCGAGTTGAGTCTGGATCCACCGGTTGTGGCCGCGGCTCAACCACCGGTAACGACTCAACCTGAGTTGGAAGCACCACCTGTTGCAGTCGAGTCTCCTGTGGAGACGTCACGGTACGCCGAGTTACGCATCGAGGTCAAAAAGTCGCTGCATTCGTTGTTCCGCGAAAACTTCCATCCGGTCAAGTCGATGAATAAATCGATGACACCGAACTGGATTGGTAACAAGAAAGACGGCCCCTCTCAGCCAGACAACTTTGGATACCGCGAACCGCAACCGCTGAATCCTCACGACAAACAACAGGCCGAGAATCTGTTCGCCCACGGAGCCCGCAACCAACTCGATCGCATCAGAATGGATGCGGCGAGCAACGATTTGCGGACGGAACGCCAAGCCGTCGCTCCGCCAGCCGAAATGGAACAGGCCACCCCGGTTCTTTCCGCCAGATCATTGGAATATGCAACTCCAACGAAGGCAAACGAGAGCTACTTGCCGGCCCAGCAAATGCCAGTCGAACCACCAGCACCGCCTAAAGATGACGATTTGATTGCCGTGCAAAATCGCGAGCAACAGCCCGTTCGACATCAGGAGAAAATCATCAAGTTGACGGCGACTCCTTTGTACCGAATCGATAGCCAGGAATCGAATCGCAAGCCTTCTTTGCCTGTGACACAAACCGCCATGTCACCGTCTTCGGAATCACACGGCCAGCGACCAGCCACGACAACCGGAATTGAATCAAACCAATCCCTGTCGTTGACTGCCAGGACTCCTGAAAATACGAAGCCACAAACCAGCGTACTGGTCGACCGACTGGACAGTGTGAATATCCAACTGGATCCAATCCCGGTACTGCGAGCTCAAACCGCTTACCCGGACAACGGCACAGCTCCGAGATCCCGGTTCATTAACTCCAGCCACACCACTGAACGCGACTCAGGCAACGCCGAAGAACTGCTGGATACCGGTTCCAACGCCAAACCGATTCACCGGCTGATCGAAAATCG
Organism: uncultured Pirellulaceae bacterium; assembly: GCA_964588195.1. Classification (GTDB taxonomy): domain Bacteria; phylum Planctomycetota; class Planctomycetia; order Pirellulales; family Pirellulaceae; genus CAJQPP01. The sequence continues at coordinate 10,229 of CAZPOL010000116.1, forward strand.
ATCGACGCCTGCACAACAGACGCCACAACGCACTGGCCCGTCACTGGACCAGGAGGGCTATCGTCTGCCAGCTCGCGGACCCAAACTGGAAGAGATGCTGCGGTCTCCGTTCGACAAGAATGAAACAAGCCCGAACAGCTCGCAATTCCGATCCCGACAGGCCAATCCAGACAATGGCAAAGTCTATCGATAGTCGATCGTGCGTTGACAGGGTATTCCAGAGACAGACTCATTTGATTCGAATGGCTGACCAGACGACCAACACTATCGTGTTCGACGCGGTTGGTACCTTGATCCGCCCGGTCGAACGAATTTCGCAAGTCTATCACAGGCACGCCGTTTCTTTCGGCTGCCGCCTGGATGTGGCTGAGGTAAAGCGGCGATTCAAGTCGGCGCGACAGCGTCTGTTCACCAATGATCCGCACCAGGTTTGTACGGACGAATCTGAAAAGTTGTTGTGGAGTCAGTTGGTGAAACTGGTCTTTCACGAATTGCCTGATCCGGAACCGCTCTTCCAACAGCTCTGGCAGTACTACGCCATGCCTGACCACTGGGTGACGTTCCCCGAGGTCGATCAGGTACTTGAAGATCTCTGGCAAGCCGACGCCGAAATCGTAATTGCCTCGAATTTCGATACCCGCTTGCTGGGCATTTGTGGCCGATTACCGCCACTGGACCGCATCCAGCATATCTTTTGCTCTGGCAGCGTCGGGTTTCGCAAACCGGACCTGCGTTTCTACAAGTCGATTGAAACCAGCCTGAACGATCGGAGTCCGGGCAAACAGCGACAATTGGTTATGGTCGGTGACGACTTTGAGAAAGACGTCTTGGCAGCTCGTGCCGCAGGCTGGACAGCGATTCATATCAACCGCCCCACGAACGACCTCACGGCCACCTCACTTGAATAAGGGGGTAGCAACAGCTAGTTTGCAGAGCTAAAAGGGCAAAAAGCCGGAAAACCGGAATAAACGGCACAACAACTAAAAGTCCCGAATTTCGCCATTGCACGGGGGTACAAATGTGAAACATTGCACTAGAATGAGGTTCCTACCTGATTCTACTTCTTTGATGTTCGCACCGCTCATCAGCGGTTCCTTTTAATGCCCTCTACCAGTGTTTCCAGTTCTCGCTCTCGGAGCAATCCGCGCGCTCAACTCGCACAGTCTGCCCTCACAGCCAGCCTACATGTCGAGTGTGTCGACGACCTGAGCCAAAGCCTTGTCGACACATGGCATCGTTTTCAAGGGTCAAATCCAGCCTTGGCCAACGGCTGTTTTCACTTCGAATTTGCCGATGCTGTTTCCCGAGTTCGCACGGGTGTTGAGTACGCAATCATTCGCCAGAACTCGGAAGTCGCAGGCATCTTTCCGTTCCAGCGAAGTGGCTCGCGAGTCATCAAGCCGGTCGGCGGCATGATGAATGACTTCCACGGTCTAATCACCAATGCGGCAACAAAGATCGATCTTGCCGAGGTGTTGAAACAGATTGACGTTCGCAAGTTTGATTTTCATGCGTTGTCACTCGACGCCCTGAATCAAAAAACCACGCTGCAATCCAATCGCACCAAGCGTGTTTTCCGAGAGCTGAATTGCCCGTTTATCGATCTTTCCGACGGCAGTCTGGCATATCGTGATTGGCTTTTGAAGCACAGTTCGACCGTTCGCCGTCAGCCACAAAAAACTCGCGCGTTGTCACGCCGACATGGTCCCATTCGCATGGAAATTGATTGCCGTGACCCAGCCATGCTGGAAAAGGTAATTGAGTGGAAGCGCGCCAAGTTTCGACGGACTCGCACGTTCGACTTGCTGGGGGTCGAATGGACATCCAACCTGCTGCGCGAGTTGTTCCGCACGCGGACGGATGGTTTCAAAGGACTGTTGTCAATCTTGTGGGCTGGCGACCAGCCGGTATCAGGACACTTCGGATTCCAGTCGGGCAGCCTGTTGCATTACTACATCCCGGCACACAACATCCAGTTTCGACAGTTTTCGCCGGGCACGGAACTGATGTATCAGATGGCCTGCAGTGGACCCCAACACGGGATCAAAAGAATTGATTTCGGTTATGGCGAATCGGATTTGAAAGATCGCTTCGCCAACAATCGCACCAGCGTGCAGCGTGGCTGCATCGGATTCAATCCACTCTCACGCCTGCTCAGCCACGGTCGCTACGAAGTTCGCCAGGCCTTGAAACAAATGCCGCTTAAAGAACCGCTCAAGAAGATCGTTCGACCTCTGCACCCTAATCTCGGCATACACAAATTCCGGTAACACGGTGAATACGATGCTCACGGAGCCGCGGGCCGCGCGGCTTGCACGATTAAAAACGCTAACCGATACAAACGTCAGTAGCGCCAGAATCAGAAACAAAGAATTATTCCTCTGGGCCAGACACGCTCTACCCGTCATCTTTTGCTCTCGGGTGATACGCAGCTCGAAACTGTCAGCGCTTTCACAATTCGCTGATTCTTCAACTTGCCGCATGTTTCATTTTGGCATCATCTTTCAAAAAAGAATGGCTTATTGTTG
>CAZPOL010000116.1:12856-15579 GCA_964588195.1 uncultured Pirellulaceae bacterium
CTTGCCGCATGTTTCATTTTGGCATCATCTTTCAAAAAAGAATGGCTTATTGTTGGGAGTCGACTTCGGGCATGAATCGTGTTGTAGAGTTGATACGCCTGTCTTTTCATGCCCAATTTTGTTGTGCCCGCCCAAATGTTTCCTTCCATTCAATCTGCGACTCCGGTCTACCCTGCGGCAGTTAATCTGCCGCAACCATCGTCCGGGATTTCAAGTCCTGATCTACATGTCAGATGGATCGATATCGACGATCTTCAAGCACGCAAACCTGCCTGGCATTTCCTGACTCGAAATGCGCTTCAAACTAATCCGACATTCGAAACAAACTATTTGCTCCCCGCACTGACACATCTTGCTTCGGAAGCAGTTCAAGTAATCGTTGTTGAAAACCGGAATGCGCCTGAGGGGCAGGAATTGGTTGCACTGGTTCCAATTGAGACAAAGCAAGTATTCAGGATGCCATTTAAAACGGCAGAGGTTTGGAGGCACGACCAGTGTTTCAATGCGACGCCATTACTTGACAAAGATTACGCAGCAGAAGCCTGGCTTAAGCTCTGCGACTTTCTTGTTTCCAACCGCTACTCGATGTTAAGCCTCGATACCGTTTCTGCAGCACCTGAAGTGGATGCTGTCTTTCAGAGTCTGGAACAACAGCCCGGCGTAACTCGATTCCAGCGTGATCACTTTTTGCGAGCCGGTTTTGCTCCCGCTGTATCGGCTGATAACTATATCTCGCAACATGTATCCAAGGGCACGCGAAAGAAGCTGCGGTCAAGATTGAGCAAGCTTGAGCAGGTTGGCGACGTCACATGGGAACGCTCGACCGACGAAAGCGACTTTGAACAGTTGACCGAAGACTTTCTTCGACTTGAGGCAGCCAGCTGGAAGGGAAAAGCGGGCACAGCTCTCGCCTGCTCCCAATCGACACAGTCTTTTTATCGAGATTTGATTCAGCGAAGTGCAGCTCAAGGCAAAGCAAAGTTCCTGGTCTTGAAGGTCGACGGCAAACCGATCGCAATGATTTCTGATATCCAGTCGCAGGCGACCGTTTATTGCTACAAGACTTCGTACGACGATTCTTACGCTCGTTATTCTCCGGGTCTTCAAACAGAATTCAAAAACATTGAATACCTGCATCGAGAAGGGGTTCAGTTTGGCGATTCCTGTACGGCTGCGGGGAAATCGGCCATGAGTCGAATTTGGGGCCAACGCCTCGCTTTTCAAAAAGTGATATTCAGCCTTAAGCCAGGGTTCGCTCAAACAGCAGTACGTGCATTTCCAACAATGCAAAGCGTTCTCAAAAAACTGCGCAACATGAAGCCTGGCAAATCGACGGGAACGCAAGCATGATTCAGAACCAGAACTCCTCCTTTGGAACACAAATGGAAATGCTCGATAACCAGAGCGATTTGACCAACTCGCAGGGCGAGCGTGCCTACGTGGTTGCTGCGGTCACCGAAAACCAGCCATCGCAAACGAGCGGCGTGCTCAGTCGTGAGGTCATTTCAACGATTGAGGGCTTTGAATCGATTCGTGATTTCTGGAACGGATTCAATGTCGACCTGATGAACAGTTTTTCATGGAACCTCTGTTGGTGGAAAGCGTTCCAGAATTCCGGCGCCCTTCACTTGCTGACCTTCAAGCAACAGACGGGTGACCTGGTCGGCATCGCGCCGTTTTATGTGGATCGTTGGTTCAGTTTGAAGCGGTTTCGGTTTCTGGCCTCCGGCGACACGTGTACCGACTATGTTGATTTGATCTGCGACCCAAAAGACTACGAGCTTTGTGCAAGTTCACTTACGGAATACATCCGCGAGCAAAAGTTTGACGTCGTTGAACTTGAATGCCCCAACGAAGATCACCTGGTGAAATCGATCGGGCCAGCATTGGAATCCGTTTACGACTTTGACCATCGCGATGTCGAGCCAACCTGGTTGATGGAATTGCCTTCTGAATGGAAGGAGTTCTTGTCCTCGCGACGGTCGTCACTTCGAAGAAAAATCAACAAAGCGATTCGCCGACTCAAGGCCGGTGAACTCGTGGTAACTTCGACTTCCGAAGGATTGTCGGTGGAATCTGCCATGGCGACGCTCAAGGAACTTCACACACTCCGCATGAACAGCACCGGGAAACCAGGAGTTTTTGCTGATCCACAGTTCGAAGAATTTCTCAACAACGTGGTCACGGAAAAAGCAGCCGCCGGAGAAATTGAAATCATTGTCGCTTCCACGGATGACGGCCCGGTCGGAGTCCAGCTGTATTTCAATTCTTCCCAGGGCTATCAGTTCTACCAGTCAGGCTATGCACCGGAAGCGATGAAGCTTGAGCCCGGCCACCTGCTATTCACCGAGATGGTCCAGCGAGCGATCCATCGCGGCGACACGCGTTTCGATTTTCTGCGTGGCAATGAACCCTACAAGGAATTTTGGGAAGCCAAACCACACGGTCAAAAAAAGCTGCGTATGATCTCGAAGCGAATGATTCCAAGAGCCATCGCCAAAGTCGTTGCAACCAGCCGACGCCTGGTCCGCGGCAAATAAGCAAGCCGTTTTGGCGACAGCCGTGGGTTTATCGCTCTCATAAACACCGAGTCCGAACCGTGCGATAATACCGACGAGGCTGCGCTTTTGCCCGTTGGACGTACCGCTCCCCAGTTGCCACATAACGAGCCGAGCCCTGAAGGTAGCCAATCGTTACCTGTAACGAAAGTCCCAACCGAGTAG
>CAZPOL010000117.1:0-15446 GCA_964588195.1 uncultured Pirellulaceae bacterium
TGCGATTTCCGCCGAGGACTACTACGCGATCTCCGGGTTCCTGCAGAGTTCCAGGCGTCAGAACGTGATGTTGGATCCGCATCGCAGGATCGAGCGACTGCATACGCGAGCGACCGATGCCTCGCAAAAGATCGCCAAACAAGTTGCCGACTTCATCGGCACCCTTGAAAGTGGCGAAAACGACACTGCGAACGACACGACCTACAACTCGTCGGACTTTCAGACCTACATCCGGGGTGCCGTTCAGTTTCTAAAACAAGATGCTCAATGGAAGATTCCTCGTCGCCAGGTGATCGAGGGCGAAGCGCTGGTTGAACTCGACAAGACAGACGGAGTCACTCGGCGACAGGATATTCAAAATTGGAGTGGTGGTGGTCAAATCTGGTGGACCGACGCCGGGATCGATGACGAATTGGAATTGGAATTTTTGGCACCGATGGATGGGCAATACGAGGTGTTGGCCCGCTTCACGAAAGCCCGCGACTACGGCATCGTCAAGGTCGCAATCAATGGCGAGCCGATCGACCAGAAATTTGACCTCTACAACAAGAAAGTCGCTCGTTCGAAGGAACTTTCGCTTGGTTCATTCCAGTTCGACGAAGGGCCGCAATCGATTCTGCTGACGATCACCGGAAAGAACGACGAAGCGGTTGCTCGCTACATGGTCGGTCTGGATTATCTTGTCCTGAACGGGACTCCAACAGCGGGCGAAAAAACGGAAGTCGCCGAACGCCTGCAAACGATCTGCAATTCCCTGTCCATTCAGGAACCGCATTTGCAAAACTGGATCAGTGCGATCAAGGATCCCGCGACTTCAGACGCGCGGCACCCGTTTTATACTCTGCGGAAAATGGCAGAGTCAGATTTCGACCTGGACCTTGACCAGGCCGATACGTTTTTCAAGGACTTGTTCAACGATCTGCAACAACGCGACGAAGAGTTCGTGGATTGGTACGAAAATCGAACCGAGCCATTGCAGATGTTGCAGCCATTGGAAATCACGGAATGGCAACGGCAAGGTTTCGCCTTCAATACTGAATACAAGCCTGGGCAAATCAATTTTGCTGATCAACACCGGGTCTGGTCCAACGATTCGCAGCCTCCACACAGCGGCTTGCTGGGCAAACGGTTCCAGGGTGTGCTGCGTTCGCCAACATTCAAAATCACGACGCCCAACATCTTCTATCACGTCTCGGCCCGCAACGCGCAAATCCGTCTGGTCATCGATGGCTTTCGCATGGATGTCAACAATGGCTTGCTGTTCCGTCAGATGAATTTGCCAGTCGACACCAATGGGAAATGGAAATGGGTCCGGCAGAGCGGTGACCTGAAAAATCACATCGGCCACAATGCCTTTATTGAGATCATTGATCAGGGTGATGGGTTCATCGGAGTCCAGGATATCCGTTGCTCGCAAGACGGGATCCCGCCAGAACGCCCTTCACCCGTTTCGGTGAATCCCGATCACTTCATTTTCAATGATGGTCGATGGCACGATTCCAGATTCAACATGGGCCATACTCCAATGGATTTGATGAGTCAGTCGCTGGGCAATGCGCTCGCCCCAAGGCTGGTGTACTCGGTCGATTCAGGTGAAGTTCTCGATGTGCCGTTGTTCAATTTTATGTTGCGTCACAACTTGCTGCCCGGTGCGGACGAGTCTCACAAAGCTGGCAACAAATTGCAGCAGCAGATCCAGCAGGCTTCCGCGACGCACAACGAGATCGACAAGCAGGTTCCTGCACCGCAACTCGCGCTTGGGATGATCGATGGCACTCCGGAAAACGAAGTTTTGTTCATTCGCGGCAACCACAAAAACCCTGGCGACGTGGTCGCTCGCCGGCCGCTAACGGCACTGAACGCCGACCAACGCTGGTCCAGCGAGTTAAAAACGAGTGGGCGGATGGAACTGGCCCAGTCGCTTGTCACTCTGGAAAACCCGTTGACCCGACGCGTTATCGTGAACCGAATCTGGCATCACTTAACGGGCCGGGGTCTGGTCGCGTCGGTAGACAACCTTGGCGTGCTTGGTTCCAAACCGTCGCACCCGGAACTGCTGGACCACCTGGCCAACGAATTTTCTGACGGCGGTTGGTCGATCAAAAAACTGGTCCGTCGTATCGTGTTGTCACAAACCTATCGTATGAGCAGCTCCAGCGACGTGGACGCCAGCGAAGCGGATCCCGAAAACAAACTGCTTTACAAATTCCGGGTACGCCGCCTGCAATCCGAAGCGATTCGCGATTCAATACTCGCCGTCTCTGGCCAATTGAACGACAAGATGTATGGCCCAAGCGTGCCGATTCACCTGACACCGTTTATGCGAGGCCGAGGTCGCCCGGGCAAGTCTGGGCCTCTAAACGGCGATGGTCGACGCAGCGTCTATGTCGAGGTCAGAAGAAATTTTCTGTCACCCATGATGTTGGCATTCGACACGCCGATTCCGTTCAATTCGATCGGCCGACGCTCCAATTCCAATGTTCCGGCACAAGCCTTGATCATGATGAACGACCCAATGGTGATCGAGCAGGCGGAAAAGTGGGCCAGTCGCTTGATCGAATCTTGCCCCGACGACGAAACTTCGCGTCTGAATGAAGCCGTGCTCCACGCCCTGGGACGCGCGGCTACCGATGTCGAGCTGGCACAGTTGAAATCATTCCTGAACACTCAGGCCGAATCTTATACCGATCAACCTGACAAGCGAGACACAAACAGTGAATCGCAGGAATTGGAAGTTTGGACTGATCTTTGTCACGTGCTGTTTAACTTGAAAGAGTTCATCTACCTGAAATAGACTGCCCTGGAACTGCAACGATCCGTCCTTCATTCAATCACAAATTCACTCAATCAATCGCCAACTAATCGCATGACCCAATCGAATCACTGCCATCGCTTTCGCCCGATCGCCATGACGCGTCGTCAAATGTTGCGCGATGCAGCTTGTGGATTTGGCTCGGTCGCATTGGCCGCACTGATGGCCGACAAATCGTACGCTGGTTTGATTTCCAGTTCCGGCAACACTCTTCATAACCATTCGCCAAACAGTTCGTCCGGGCCAGAGCCAAACGAAAACGATCATCCACTGGCCCCCAAGCCGACTCACTTCGCGCCCAGGGTAAAACGGATCGTCTATTTATATATGGACGGTGGTCCATCGCAGATCGACACCTTTGACCCCAAGCCTCAATTGGCCAAGGAACATGGTGAGCCATTCAAGATGAAAATTGAACCGACCCAGTTCAACAACATCGGCAAGACGCTGCAGAGTCCCTGGAAATTCAAACAGCACGGTGAGTGCGGGACGCCTGTCAGCGAGTTGTTCCCAAATGTCGCGAAGCATGTTGATGACCTGGCCGTGATCCGTTCGATGGTCAGCGAATTCAGCGAGCACACGGCTGCGAATTATTTCCTGCACACTGGCAACGGTTTTCAGGGTCGGCCCAGCATGGGTGCCTGGTTGGGCTACGGGTTGGGCAGCGAGTGCCGTGATTTGCCTGGTTTCATTGTGTTGAATGGCGGCTTGATTCCGCCGGGCGGGCTGGATTGTTTTAACAGTGGATTCTTGCCGGCAACCTACCAGGGTTCGATCTTCAATGCTGGTAAACAACCACTCGCCAACATCGTGCCGCGTGAAAAACTGGCTCGCCTGCAACAAAACAAATTGGCGTTGTTGAAAAACCTGGACCAGGAAAATCTGCAGGCGATGGGCTCCAACAGCCAAATCGAATCAGCCATCAGCAACTACGAACTCGCTTACCGCATGCAGTCGGTCGTGCCGGAAATGGCCAGCTTGGACGGCGAGACCGACGCCACCAAAAAAATGTATGGCCTGGAAGCCGAGCAAAAGTCGACGCAAACGTTCGGTCGGCAATGCCTGTTGGCTCGTCGGCTGTTGGAAAAGGGAGTTCGTTTTATCGAGCTGACTTGCCCAGGTGTCGGCCACGATCGTTGGGACCAGCACAACAATCTGAAAAAAGGGCACGCCGCCAATGCAATTGCCGTCGACCAGGGAATCGGCGCGTTGTTGACTGACTTGAAGCAACGGGGCATGTTTGAGGACACATTAGTCGTTTGGTCTGGAGAATTTGGTCGAACACCGTTTGCACAGGGAACCGACGGTCGCGACCACAATCCGTTTGGTTTCAGTCTGTGGATGGCTGGTGGAGGTGTGAAGGGTGGTACCATCCACGGCGCCACTGATGAATACGGATACAAAACGATCGAGAATAAAGTTGAGATCTACGACTTGCACGCCACAATGTTACATCTGCTGGGCATGGATCATAAGAAGCTAACTTACCAATGGGGTGGCCGAGATATGCGATTGACCGATGTGCACGGCCGCGTCGTTCATGAAATTCTGGCTTGATCCGGTCCCCGCCAACCAACAGACTGTCCGCCGAACAACATCGCCAACCGCGAAACGCTTCCAAGCTCGAATACCAAAAAGAATGCAACGCAATTCAGACATCGAACGTGGATTCCGTCCGCAACTGCATTACTTTTCCATGATCTTTTTGTGGCTCGCCCTGCTAGCCACTGCCTTGCTGTACTTCGCCTTCGTCAAGCTGGATATCTGGCGACCTCATTTTGCCTGGTGGTTGCTGACCCTTGGCTTGATCGTGTTCGCTATCGGAATCGCCAGCCTGTTGGTCTTTGCCCGGATCGTCCGCCGAAGTCGCATCGCGTGGGGGATCGGAATCTGGATGATCACGATGACGCCGATCGTCATTTTCGGCGCATTCATCTGGCTGGTTTTTTCGCTCAGCCAATCGCGAGGCGACATGCAATTGTCGCTGCCCGTACGCGCGTTCGGTATTTGGGTCGGTAACTATTTTGATGCAGAGGCCCGCTGGAAGAACCCGCGAATCACGCTCGGCGAACATGTTGAATTGTTTCACGACGACGATGTCGAAGATCCGCAAACGATGGTTCAAAAAATGGATCAGCACGTGTTGGCGATGGCAAAGACGTTGGGGGTCGAACCGACGGAATGGTCATTGGCATGGTGCCGCAGCAAACTGGGAGGACAATCCGGACGAGCGGTCGGCTTGTGGGCGATCTGCCCCTTCGACAAAAACGATGTTCGAAACCAGTCGGCCAACGAACCGGGCTTTGTCGACCATCACGAAGTCGCTCACACCTTCATCACATCGCTTTGCGGAATCGACCAGGAACCACCTATGTTGTTGGTCGAAGGTTGGGCGATGGCTCGAAACCCCAGCCAACCAGTTGACATGGTCGAACTGAAATACGAGCGGGCTACGGATCAATCCTGGTCATTGATGGATCTGGTCTCGGACAAATTTTACGGTCGATCGATTGGACCTTGCTACCGCTACGGCGGCCCACTGGTGACCTACTTGCTGGAACGCTTCGGCGGACCCCGTTTCCTGGAACTCTATGGAAACGTTCGCAGGCCAACCTTCCTGGCAGACGCCGAACGAATACTGGGCGTCTCGTGGCAACAACTTGATCACGACTTTTGGACCTGGCTCGATCAACAGCAAGCAGAGCTTCCAGAAAACGTCAGGTTTGCCAATGAAGCGTTAAAGCCAAGGTGGCATAAAATGATGGCTGAAGCGATGCGCTATCAAACCAGTCAGCGCGCGACAGCCTCTGAACAAACGGCATATGAAATTCGAGTACACGACGATGAGTATCCGGAAATCACTCGCGTCGTTATCGAAGGCGATTTGGCCTGGTTCGTCAACCAACCCGCGAACTCCGATTATTCGAATGCGACATTCGCATACCGCGGTCTCAACGACGATTGCTTTTACGCTTTTGTTGGCGAGTCGGAATCAGACGGCGATTTCGAACTGCGAAAAGATGACCCAACGTTACAGTCACTCTTTGGAACCGCCGCGTTGGGAATTCGACAGGACAAATTTGAATTCAACCGTTTCTACAGCACCGTCGCTTCTGTGTTGGCAGTCATCGACATCCTGGAAATCGAACCCGGCGAGACTGCAACCGACCCGTGGAAGGTAGTTCACCGCGAGGTTTGGAATGGAACGAATCCTGCGTTGACAACCAGCACACTCGATCCCACTCGCGGATTCAATGTTATTCGCTCGGAACGCACCGGAGATAATTTTGTGTCGTCGAGAGTATTCGAAACCGGGGTGATAAATGGCCAGACCGCCATGACAAAAAGTGTCGATCACTATATCGCCCGACGAGAGGGCAGAGAGCGTGAGGTGACTACGATTGAGTCGGTCCACGAATTGACTCCGCAGGAAATCGAAGAGACCAAACGAGCCGTCGACGCGATCGCGAAACAAAAAAGCCAGGTGGAAAAAACTGACTGGAACAGGCTTTTGGTGAACCCATATACCCTGGCAATCGGCTGGCCGCTGCTGGCCTTCCTGCTTCTGGGGATTGATCTGGTTGGCGAACGAGTCAAAATCAAGGTCGATCCAGAAAGCTGAAATTCTTGAAGCTGAAGTTCGAGAATCTGAAGCGGATCGGAATCGACCACCGACGACACTCCCCACAAAAAAAACACACCGACGGAGAAACGAAAGATGACCGAAGAGCTGGACCTGACCAAATTCATTGATGGCGGCGACGGCATCTCAACGATCCGTACCAGCGAAGTCTTTGGCGGCGAGAATTTTCGTGGCTGGAATGGCATCAAGTACAAAGCGGGCCTTAGCGCCAAGAACACTAACGCGGAAAAGCTGTCGATGAACGTCGCAACGGTCGCACCGGGGGCCGTCGCCTACGCTCATATCCACGACGGCTTCGAGCTGATGCTTTACATCATGCAGGGCCAGGTACGACACATTTATGGCGAAAAACTGGAACATACTCTCGATAATAAAGCAGGCGATTTTATTTATATCGAGCCAGGTGTTCCTCACGAAGTCTATAATTTAAGCGACGCGGAACCAGTCGTTGCGGTGGTCGCCAGAAGCGATGCCAGCGAATGGCAAAACATCGTGCCACACCCCAGCGAACGCAGAACCAAGGACGGAGTTCACAAGTAAACGTCTGGTGTAGCAACCCCGAGACACACCAACCCAAAACTCCTTGAAAACACAAAAACCATTACGCCAATTTGGATCTGACTATGAGATTCCTTCCGTTCGTATTGCTGACCTCGATCTTTGCCATGTGGATGACCCCGGCGGTTGCCAACGCACAAGAAGGCTCCACCTCAAAAGAATCCACATCCAAAATTCTGCTGACCAACGCCAGGATCTTTGACCTGGATCAAGGAAAGGCCAACACAGAAACGACCTCGATCCTGATCGTCGGCGACAAAATCAAAACGATCGGCACATCGATCGGAACTGACGAATCGGCGGGCGCTACGCTAATCGATGTCGGTGGACGAATCGTCTTGCCGGGCTTGATCGATCTGCACTCGCATTTATTATTGCATCCTTACAACGAAGCGACATGGAACGACCAGGTGCTGAAAGAGTCGTTGGAACTCCGTACGATCCGCGGCACGTTGGCGGCCAGACAAACTTTGCAAGCCGGATTTACGACTCTGCGAGACCTGGGTACCGAAGGAGCCGGTTACGCAGACGTGGCGATCCGCGATTCGATCAAACAGGACTTGATACCCGGTCCGCGAATTTTTGCCGTGACCCGCGCCCTGGTGACCTCGGGTGGTTACGGACCGACGGGATACGACCCGCGCTGGGAGATGCCGGTCGGTGCTCAAACTGCAGACGGAGTTCCCGAGTGTCGCAAGGTGACGCGAGAGCAGATTGCTGCCGGCGCGGATTGGATCAAAGTTTACGCCGATTACCGCAGACGCCCGGGTGCCCCTTCGACTCCCACTTTCTCACAAGACGAGCTTAACGCAATTGTCGACGAGGCAACCACGGCGGGCATCCCCGTCGCAGCGCACGCCGCGACCGATGAAGGCATTCGCCGCAGCGTCGCTGCCGGTGTCAAAACGATTGAACACGGATACGAGGCCTCGCCTGAAACCTTGAAGCTAATGCGTGAAAAGGGTGTCGTGCTGTGCCCAACTCTGATGGCTTCCGAATCGATCGCTCGATACGGCGGCTGGGACCCGGCCACGGATCCCGATCACCCGCGAGTCGCCACGGCAAAAGCGTTGATGAAAAACGCCGTCGCATCCGGAGTCACGATTGCCTGCGGCAGCGACGTCGGCGTGTTCGCTCACGGTGAAAATTCGCGCGAGCTGGAATTGATGTACGCCTACGGAATGCCAATCGAAGACGTGCTTCGCAGTGCCACGGTCGTTGCCGCCTCGGTTCTGCAACAAGAAGAACTTGGACAAATCAAACCCGGCATGCTGGCCGACGTGATTGTGGTCGACCTGGATCCGACGGTTGACCTGAAGACGTTGCGTTCGCCTTCTATCGTTATTAAGAACGGATTCCTGGAAGTCGATCACTTGTTCCACGAATCCGCCACACTCAATTCGAGCTCAGCTTCACCTGCTGGATCGGCAAACGAGAAAATGATCGCTGGCTCCGATACGAAGAGCCAAATGAACAACCAAGCTGATAACCAAACCCCATCGGATTTGAATCAGCTGTTGAAAACCGGACAATCAGGCGTCATTGCCGTTCCCAACGACGGCCAACCGGCGCCGAAACAGGAAGTGTACGGAAATGGTGAAACGTTTGTGTTTCGGGTGGATGCCAACGGTAGCTTTGTCGTTGACGGAGTCGAGATGCCACGCGGTGACCTGGCCCGTTTACTTTCACAGCAAGTTGAAAACGGTGTCCGTATGGTCAAAGTGGAATTGGAAGGCGAGCTGACCAAAGAGCGGATTGAAGAATCGGTTAGCCTCAAAAAGTGGCTGACTCAACTCGATTTTCAATCGGTATTGATTCAATCCATCAAGGAATAACAGACCACGCTCAGGAACCAATGACCTGCTTCAAGTCGTCAAAGAATCCGGGGTAAGTTTTCGAAGTGCACCCTGGATTCTCGATCACAACGCCTGGCTGACGCAGGCCGACCAACGAAAGAGCCATCGCCATCCGATGGTCGTCGTACGTTTCAATCCGAGCCGCCCGCAATTCGCCGGGCGTAATCTTCAACCCGTCGTCCAACTCGTCGACCGCCGCGCCCAGTTTACGAAGCTCGGTTGCCAAATCGCCAATGCGGTCCGATTCTTTGTGTCGGTTATGAGCCACGCCGGTGATCGTCGTTGGTCCTTCGGCGAACAGAGCCACCGCGGCCAGCGTTTGCACCGTGTCGGAGATGTCGTTCATGTCGACCTCAATCCCCTTCAACTCGTTTCCGTAAATCGCGGTACCCGTTTCATCGCCAATGATCTCGCAGCCCATCTCCTCCAACACTTGCAGAAACCGCACGTCGCCTTGCAACGCGCCTAACTTCAAACCCTCGACCCGACATCGTCCACCGGTGATTGCCGCGGCCGCCCAGAAATAGGAAGCCGCCGAGGCGTCCGGTTCGATCTCAAAGTTATTCGCCACATAGGTATGACGAGGGTCCACCGAATAGTCCGATCCGATCTGCGACACATCGACACCGAAGCAAGACATCACTCGGCAAGTCATTTTGATGTAAGGCAACGAAACGATGTCGCCGGCAACCTGCACGACGGAGTAGTCGCGAAACTGTGGCATCACCATTAACAGAGCGCTGAGAAACTGGCTGGATCGGTCGCAACGTACCGTCGCCGATCCACCCGGCATGCCGTTGGCATCGACGGTAACCGGTGGACACTCGTCGGTGCAACTGACTTTGCCGCCCAGTTGATTCAACGCATCCACCAGCTCGCGAATAGGCCGTTGACGCATGCGGGCCGTTCCGTCGAGTACGAATTTTCCATTGCCAACTGAACACAATGCGGTCAGAAAACGGATCGACGTTCCACTATTTGCCAAATCGAGAGTCGCCGAATCTTGCTGCGGAATCGCACCTGCCTGGCCTCCAACACGAATCGTGCAGGTATCCCAATCCGCTTGAACATCAAAGCCCAGCGATTGCAAACCGGCCACCATCACTTCGGTATCCTGGCTTCGCAACGCGCCCAGCAGTATCGAATCGCCAGTAGCCAACGCACTGCAAATCAGAGCTCGATTGGTAATGCTCTTCGAACCAGGCGGTCGAATATCGCCGTCGATCGGACCACATGGTTGAATTTCGATTGTGTCAGTCAATGCCCTGCCCTGCGAACCATTCAATTAATATTGCCAGTACGAGTTCGATCAAAAACACAAGCACGAAGCGCCAGCGAGTGGTTTCGCCCATCAGAACCACTCGCTTGCGCGTCGTGCTTGTATTACTTCCGGCACTCCTCTGCGTCTTCGCGACTCCGCGTCTCCGCGTCTCCGCGTCTCCGCGTGAAACCTTTTTCACCAACACTCAGCACCACACCGTCTAAAGACGGTACTACAAACAATCAGCACTCAATCCCAAGAACCACTCGCTTGCGCGTCGTGCTTGTATTACTTCCGGCACTCCTCTGCGTCTTCGCGACTCCGCGAGACACCTTTTTTCACCACCCTCAACGCCCGACCTACGCCGGGTCCTTGGCGAACTTATACAAATTCTTATCGCTACGCATAAAAATCGCACCATCAGACGCGGCTGGCGAGCCAAGAAAAATCTCGTCCTCAAACGTATGCGTGTGTACCACGCGCTTACTGGGATCTTCGAACTCGCCACCGACATTGACCACCGAAGCGACTCCGTTCTGATCAAAAAAGTACAGATGGTCGTTCGCCAACAACGGTGTCGTCCAGTGCTGGCCGCCGACTCGCGTCTTCCATACCTCGTCGCCAGAATCCGCATTGGCACAGGTCATGATCCCGCCTCGGCCAAACGTGTAGACCAGTCCTTTATGCACGATGTTACTCTGCGAACCGGCCGCCAACTTTGACGAATTGAACACCTCTTTGAACTCCACCTTTTGTTCGCCACTGAACTCCACAACCGTCAGTCCGTCGATCGGCAGGTACAGTCGATTTCCATCAACCGCCGAAGAAGGGATCGAGTTTCCGCGTCCTTCTTTTTCCCAAACAGTGACGCCATCATCCAAGCCAACGATCGTGGTTCTGGCAGACGACTGCAACAACACCATCGGCCCCTGCCCGGTTTCAAAAACCAAAGGTGACGCCCAACTGGCCTCCTTGTCGCGAGGAATTTCCCACAACGTCTTGCCTGTATTCTTGTCGATCCCGGTAGCAAACGAATCGCCTTGATTCTCGACCTGGCAAACGACCACATCTCCGTGGACCGCCGGTGACGATGACATCCCGGTGTCATGCCCGGCTTTGGGGTGATCAACAGCCAAGCCTCGACACCACTTCAGGTTCCCATCCAGATCCAGACAAAACAGATCGTTGGATGAGTAGAAAGCAAAAATACTCTCGCCATCCGAACAAGGCGTCGGTGCTGCGTTTGCAGATAATGGATGACAGAAACATCGACCGGTCGCCCAAAACCGACGCTGCCAAATCTTCTCGCCGCTGTCCTTGTTGAAACAGACGACATACAACTGGTCCTCGTTGGCACCGCCCGAGCAAGTCACGAAGACTCGATCGCCGACGACAATCGGACCCGAAGGCCCGCGACCGGGTAGCTCGACCTTCCACTCCAGATTTTTCGCGTCGCTGATTTCTACCGGCACTGTTTCGTCCGAAACGTTGCTGCCGTTGGCACCACGGAACGCCGTCCAATCTTGCAGCGCCTGCACGGGAGAGCAGAACCCGAAACCAAACAGGCCGAGCAAGACGCTGGCGAACAAAACGCCAGTCATAGTGCGGCAACGAAACGAGAGGCTTTGTTTTTTGTGAGTCATTTTTTGAGTCGTCATAATTCTATTCTTGTCGTTGAGCTGATTTTTTTTGTGTGAACTTCCCAGGTAACGTCCGCAGTCGGTCGTGGAGTTACCGACGAGCCGGCGCGGGCTGGAAAGGCAGAACCGCCAAGCCATCCGACTTGCAAATTCGCATTTGGAACATCCAGCGATTTGCCCAGGGCTGAGTTTGTTCGTTCTGACAAACCTTGAACAGAATCTTGTTGACGCCCTCCTTCAGAGTCACCTGACCCACGAATTGATCCGGCATCATGCCGACATGATAGATCTCGTTGTTGATGACCTCGACACCGTTGACCCAAACCTTGTTACCGTTGATGCAGCCGATTCGAATGTCGACCTGCTGCTCCGCCTCGGAATTAAACTCGGTGTACCCGTAGGCGATCACGCCCTTCTCTTCTTTCAGAATCGAATTCAGATCGACCACCCCGGTCGACTCGATTGAATTGTGTTGTTGCCAGCCAATCGCTTCGCCGGTTTTCGAGTCGTCGTAGGTGACCGCAACATCAACGTTGGCCGGATCCGCTTCGGGGCCCATCGCTTTGTCAAAACCAGCCTCCTCGGTATTGTCGAAGGGACCGACGATGTGCCAGTTCGGAATGAAGCCAAGCTGTTTTTGCAAATCGACCTGCACTCCGGATTCTGCCAACGACGATACGATCGCCTGGACCTGCGCAACTTCGCGAGCGTGCGGTAATGTCGTGCTCAACAATCCGATTCCGCCAGCCACATCTTCCTGCTCAACCTTCGCCTTCGCTCTTTCAATTGCATCGGCAACCGCCAGTTGTCGCAAAGGCAAACTGGGATCAGATACCAACGCGGGCAAAGTCTCACTGGAAAATTCCGGATTACCTTCGGACAGCAACTCGAACGCCATGAACCGGCCCATGTCGGAACCTTCGGTGTCTTGTAGAAACGCCTGGATCTCTTTTCTGGGCAGCGGGCCTTTGTCGAGTGCCGATTGGACTCCGCCACGCAACCAGTTCAACGCGATCTTGTTTGCGCCGTCCATGCCTTGTAGCAACTGAGGCACATCGTCGGCGGTCGCTGCATTCAAAGTAGCCATTGCCGCAACCGCCTGGTCGTGGCCTTGCCCTTTGACATCCACGGTCTTAATCGCTTCGATCGCAGACTGCAAATCCATATCCTGAGCCGCGACGGTCTGCAAACCGGCCAGCGAAAAGATGAAACTACCGATGATAAAACTGCCTAGCAACGGCAGGATTCCAGGCAGGGGCAATTTTCCAGGCGATAAGATTCTCACGGGGTTCCTCGCGGTAAAGTGGAAAGCAGGATCGAAGGTAAAGTCGAAACGTCCAAAATTCTGATTTGGGCATGCATTGTAATCCAGCTTGGGAACGCCAAACACCATGTACGCCTTTGTTTGCGATGTCACCGTCGCCCATTTATACTTGCGGAAAATTCAGCCTGACTTTTTAACTGACCAAGGAAACGGATATGAACTGGAATCGACGAGACTTACTAAAAGCCGGTTGTGCGTCGGCAACGGCACTCGCCCTGCCCGGACTGAGCCACCGATCGGCAAAAATGGCACTCGCCAGCCACCAACAAGAACAGGCCATGCCTCTGTTCCAGATCTCACTCGCCCAGTGGTCCCTGCACAGGTCGCTGAGAAACGGAACCATCGACAATCTGGACTTTGCCAAAACGACCAAGGAGGAGTTCGGGATCTCGGCCGTCGAATACGTAAACCAGTTCTTCAAAGACAAAGCCGAAGACATGGATTACCTGGGCGAAATGAAAAAACGCTGCGAGGACAATGGCGTGGAATCGCTCTTAATCATGTGCGACGGCGAAGGCAAACTCGGCGATCCGGACGAGGCCAAAAGGACGCAAGCAGTCGAGAATCACTTTCGCTGGGTGGCCGCTGCCAAATTCCTGGGATGCCATGCGATCCGGGTGAATGCAGCCTCAGCCGGAAGCTGGGATGAGCAGGTCGAGCGGGCCGCCGACGGACTGCGAAGACTCAGCGAACACGCCGCCGACCACGACATGAATGTGATCGTCGAAAATCATGGCGGACTCAGCTCGAATGGTGAGTGGCTGGCTAAGACGATCGCCACGGTTGACCTGGCAAACTGCGGGACTTTGCCAGATTTTGGCAACTTCCGTATCAACGGCGATGAAAACTATGATCGCTACAAAGGCGTGACCGAATTGATGCCGTACGCCAAGGCGGTCAGCGCCAAGAGTCACGACTTTGGCGACGACGGCAACGAGACTCATACTGACTACACCAAGATGATGAAAATTGTTTTGGACGCCGGCTACCGTGGCTGGGTTGGCATCGAATACGAGGGCGGGAAACTGGGTGAATACGAGGGAATCGCGGCCACCAAGACTCTGCTGGAAAAAGTCCGTGAGGAACTGAAAGACTCGTACACAGAATCCGGCGACTAGCGGCTCCAGCCGTTTTTTTTGCGGAGATTTACAAGCACGACGCGCAAGCGAGTGGTTTCAAACCGCAGAACCACTCGCTCGCGCATCGTGCTTGTATTTTTCACAGGCTCTGTGGCGTCTTCTGACGAACTTTTCTATTTATTGGCATATTTATTAAAGAACCATTTCCGTGGACACCTGGACAATGCAACTGAAAAACTGCTTAAAGATTGTGCAGTTTTGGACTGCTCAAAAACAAGGCGGCATCGCTCATCGAATTTGCAACCGAAGCAAATCGACGTAAGTGCAAGCAGCATAATGACATTAGCAGTCTTATTTGACGAGGCCGAGATAGTGGGTCAAACGGCTTGGCGAAGGATGCCAGCCGACCCCCTGTTTTACTTTTCTCACCCGTTCAGGGCGAAAAAGGAGTCTCGAAATGAACGACGTACTAGTAAATGAGAATTTTGACACCCGCAGCCAGAAGGTTCTCCAAGTTGCCAAGCAGCTTTATCAGAGCAATCCTGACTGGGTGACATTCTTTCGCGAAGTACTTGGCGTCGAGGGAGCCGCACGACGCGTCTTCCCGGATCAAAATGAATACATCTCGTTTGAGAAAACCAACTCTTACAGCGAGATCCAACAGATGGTAACCAACCTGCGTAACCGCAAGATTCCAGGTGGCAGTCACAACGAAGCGACTCGCGTGATCACGGTTCGTCTGCCGGAAAGCTTGCACGAAGCCCTGAAAGCTGAAGCGGCTGACCACAAGACCAGCATGAACAAGCTTTGCATTTCGAAGCTGCTTCAAGTTCTGAATGAAGAGGAAGTGGCAGCTGTCATCTCTTCGGCTCGTAAAGCAGTCGCCGCCCGCTCGACCACCCCAACCGCTCCCACCCCAGCTCCGGTCATGCAAGCAACCCCGGCAGCACGTCCAGAACCAGCACCCATGAACACCCCTTCTGCCAACCCATCACCCAACCCGAACCGCTTCGGCAATTACTAAACCCGCTGGCACGAGACGCAACATCTGTGACGATCAAACGAGTTTAACAACGCCGATTTTCACACCCTTCGTCACGACAGACTAAATTCGAAAACAACCGCCCGACCGGGGTATGCGATGGCCCACCAGCCACCGCCCCGGTCGGTTGTTTTCGCGCCGCGCTCAAATCTCAAATCTCAAATCGCCGCGAATCCTGCCCAATCTTCCAACACCTGACCCAAGAGCCCATCCGTGCCTCGTACCCCAAAA
>CAZPOL010000118.1:0-6892 GCA_964588195.1 uncultured Pirellulaceae bacterium
GATTGGGTCTTTTTCGTACCGTGATTGCAAGGCAGACGCACGCAAGGCACGCTCAATTTGCACGAATGGAAAAAAGACTAGTCGTCCAGGCCGTAGCGACCGATGCACCACAACGCTTTGAACAGATCCTTGATGCCGATCTTCTTGCCTTCGTCGTAACCGCGTGGGCGATACGAAATTGGAACCTCGACAAAATGAAAACCCTTGCGAGCCAATTTGGCAGTGATTTCGGGTTCGACACCAAAACGGTTCTGTTGAATCTCGACGGTGTTCAAGGCATCGCGACGAAACGCTTTGTAGCAAGTTTCCATATCGGTCAGCTTCAACCCGCTAAAGAAGTTGGAAAGCTGAGTCAGTACGGCATTACCCGTTCGATGAATCCATGACTTGTCGTGTTGCACATCGCCCAGGAATCGGCTGCCGTAAACGACATCCGCTTCTTTGCGTAGAATCGGCACCAGCAGACCAGGGATTTCTTGTGGGTCGTATTCCAGATCGGCGTCTTGAATGACAACGATGTCACCGGTGGCGTGCTCGAACCCGGTCCGCAGTGCGGCGCCTTTACCAGCGTTCTTGTCCTTCAGAATCAACTTGATGCCCTGAACGTCTCGCAGCTTTTTCAGAACTTCGACCGTTCCGTCGGTGCTGCAATCGTCGACGATCAAAATTTCCTTTTCGATCGGCAACGCGGCGACTCGTCCGATCACGCGTGCGATCGTCGGCAATTCGTTGTAGACCGGAATGATGATCGTGGTCACCACTTTATTCTCTTCTTGAATCGTGGCATTCCGGTAGGCATCCAGTTCCGATTCAACGGTGGCTTGCAATCCATCGATGCGATCGATGATCTGCTGCAGCATCAACTCGCTATCAGATTGTGACGTTGCCGGGTTGAATTGTTCGTTTAAAGTTGTCATAGCTTTGCCTGACTTATCTTATGGTTGCGGGTGTCGGTTAACCAGTTGAATTTCATCGCCGTTTTCAGGGCGAGCGTTGTTCCACGAATTGATTGCTGGCCAGGTGACACTGTCGGTGGCCAGGCGATCATGTTTGATTCTTGATTCTTGCGATAAATAGTCGGCTGATTCGACTGCGTCATAGACTGACTTGCGACCCCAGACTTGAGCGATGGCATCCTGATACAGCAGCGACCACTCGTCAGCGTTCTCATACATATGTTTTTCGGTCAGCTCGCCACTTCTTCGCAGCAAAACCAGGTTGGGTTGTCCGTGTCGCAGGACCAGTCCCGGATCGATTGGTGGTGACGATGGATCGCGATGTCGTTGCATCCCTTTGGTGCCGTACAGGAAGTCAAAATGCATATCGACAACAGGTTGTGGATAGCAAGTTCGGAATCGTCCATCGAATGCAACGCGTGAGATTTTTTCTTTGTCGTCGCAATAGTGTTCACTGCAGAACGCGGCAATCGAATATTGAGCCCAGTCGTAAGTCACAACCAGTTTGCCGTGCAGTTGATGCTTTCTCATAAAGTCGACTGCATCGACCGGGAACGTGTCCCGACAGACTCGCAAGTCGGTCAATCGATGAGTCAATGTGAAACCAGCGGCGATCAGGACGGCAATCAAACCGTAGCGAATTGCCAGGGTGGCTCGGCGACTGACCGGCTGTTCTGTTTTCTCTTCGGCGAACCGGTCCATGGCCGATTTCAAGTGCGGGCCAAGCCAAAAGCCGGCTGCAATTGCGAAGAATGGAACGTGTCGGAAATGACTGATCGATTGCCAAAGCAACAGACCAAGTACTACCAGGTGAGTCGCATCGTGTTGTTTCCGTGTGGCGGCAATGGCAAACGCTGATACGCCGACCAGCATCCACAGTTTCATTCCGACCAACGTAAACAGTTGGCTGGTTGACCAATCCGAAATTTCCGGTCGAGGGTTACCCAGGGATTCCAGCAACCACATTTGTAGTCCGGGTCCGTAGGGATTAACGAACGTGATTAACAAGGCAACGGTCGACATCAAGATCATGCGGCGAGTAATACCCCAGCCAGCATTCTGTCGACTCAGTTTGCCGCCTTGGCAAATCGATTCGATCGTTCTCATGCCGAGATAAGCGATGACGACACACAGGCCGGCCACGAATCCTCCATGAGAATTGCCCCAAATCAGAAACAAGGGAACCAGCAGCCACAGCATTCGGAGACGCCAGGGCGTGTAGGCAAGTGCCTCGGAAATCCGAACAGGTTCTGCGGATTCTCGCGGTATTTTTAACAGCCATCGATCTCGCCAACCGGCGAAACAGAACTGTAGTAGTAACAACAACAGAGTGAAGCAGACAAACGAGCTGATCTGCGGACGAATGCTCCAGTGGTACCCAAGGTTCGCGGCGACCAACAAAGTCATGATCGAGGCGACGACCATACCCGTTCCGTTTTTCAGGTTGAATCGCAGCACAGAGATGATCACGACCAGACTCAGCAGGAACTTGCCGAGCACAAGACCGATTGGTCCCCAGCGGTCCACAACCAATGCCATCACGATTTCAGAAAGGTTCTCGTGGTTGATCCAGCGATAGCCTTCGGCGGTGAAGGAATAGCTGGTTGTGGCAGCGATTTCGCGGTCCGTCAGAACGTCACGACCAAATTGAACGTGTCCCCAAAGGTCCGGGTCGGCAACATTTGGCGACATCGCCAGCGCAGAGGCAACGACGACGATCAACAAGCATAGCAGCTCGGTTGATGTCCAGTTTCTCCAACGCGTAGTCGAAACATCGCCAGTTTCACTGGCGGAGTCGCTTACCGTTTTGTTTGCCGTTTCGTTCGTCAATGTTCTACCGAATCATTCAAGGGGAGGCGTCTGCCACGTAATTGGGGTGTGGCTATTTTGAAACATAGGACAACATTCCCGGAGTTCGCGGGTTAGCCAGTAGTGTTTTTCGAATCGGCATTCTGGTTATGATGGTTGTCCGGCTGACGACGGTTAATCGCCCTCAATCAACTCACCGCACAGAGTTCTTACTCCACATCAGGTTCCTAGATGGCAAAGAAAAATTCAGTTCAGATTCAAGGCGTCGATTTGCACTTGAGCGTTCCCTACGAAGGAACCAACACGTGGATTGGACAACAGGACATCTTGCGGCAGGTACTGGCTTGTTGGTTGGTCGTCGATGAGAAGGACTTACCGTTGACGCCTCGCCTGGTCGGGACACCGGGCATCGGCAAGACCGCTCTGGCAACGGCGGCAGCGGAAAAGATCGATCGGCCATTGTTCATCTACCAATGCACGGCCGACACGCGACCGGAAGATTTGCTGGTAACACCCGTGCTTTCCGGCAACGGCAAGATTGCCTATCACGCATCGCCACTGGTAACCGCCATGATCCAGGGAGGCGTTTGCATTCTGGATGAAGGCAACCGGATGAATGAAAAGTCCTGGGCTTCGTTGGCTCCGTTGCTGGATCATCGCCGCTACGTGGAATCGATCGTGGCCGGTATCACGATCTCCGCTCATCCGGATTTCCGGTGTACGGTGACGATGAACCAGGACGAATCGACTTTTGAAATCCCGGATTACATCCTCAGTCGCTTGCAACCGACTTTGCAGTTGGGTTTTCCAAATCGCGAAGACGAAATGGCGATCCTGGAATACCACTTGCCGTTTTGCCAGGCTGAGATGTTAGGCATGACGGTGGACTTTCTACAGCGAGCTCACGACTTGAATCTGGATTTCTCACCGCGCGACGGAATCAATTTGCTGCGATTCGCCATGAAGCGACTTTCGCAGGACTCGGAACACCCAGTCAGTCAGGACAAAGCATGGCAGGAGGCTTTGGAAAAGTGCCTGGGCGACGAGGCGATGGACCTGGAGAGTCTGGCGCGGCAACGTCAACAAACGCTGGGCGGACAAATGTTGCCGATGGGGCTGGGCGACTTTTTCTTCACCCCCGAAGACCCGTTGCATCCCGATTTCCAGGAAGATGACGAAGACGATGATTGACATGTCGTCACAATTTTGCCTTCCGCTGTTTGTTTCATATTCCTGCTAATTCATTTTTGAGTCCGGGCTTTGTCGAATCCATTTCGCGACATCTTGAAAATTGGCCCCCGTGTCACGGCGTTGCCGGTGGTGCACGGCAGCGCGGATTTTGCGTGGGCGGTTCGACATGCCATGTTGAATGGTAACTACGATTGTCTGGCGGTTCCGATTCCTGAATCATTCGCGGGTCCATTGGAAACGGCGATCATGCAATTGCCCACGCCGGGGATCGTTACTCAGCCAGAAAACAACTTTTACGGGACCAGCGATTCGGAAAGCGAAGAAGACCCGACCGCCAGTTTTGTTCCAGTCGATCCTTGCCAGCCTGTGATTGCCGCGTTGCGCACGGCGATGGGCGAACGGACTCCACGACACTACATCGATTTGGAAACGACGAATTTCCAACCCGACATGGCATCGCTGCCAGATGCTTACGCGTTGAAGCGAGTTCCCTTGCCGCAATTTGCCAGCGCGATCTTGCCTTTTCTGCCGACGCCTCAGGAGCCACAAGTACGGGATCGAATCAACCATATGGCCTGGACGTTACGGCAGCTGTCCATCGACTACAGGAATATATTGTTCGTTTGCAGCGTGATGCACTGGCCGTGGATTCGCGCAGCATTCAACGACCGACAATTACAACCAACGCACGCTGATCCAGTGAACGAGGCGGCGGCGTGGTCGGTCGAACTGGATACGCTCTACTTTTGCCTGGGAGAATTGCCTTTCATCACTGGGCTGTATGAACAGGCCCGAGCAGAATTGGCTGCCGACGACAACCTTTCGATTGACGGAGTCAAACAGCTTTTGATTTCGGCGCGGAAGCAATACAAGGCCAGCTACAAGGGACGAGCCAAAAAAGTGACGCCGTTCCTGCTGCGGCAAATGTTGAAGTACATTCGCAATCTGACTTTACTTGATCGACGATTCACGCCAGAACTGACAACGATCATCACGGCAGCCAAACAGATCGTCGGCGACGGTTATGCACTGGAAGTCCTGGACGTTGCCAAAGCGTATCCGTTTGATCGCGAGTCATCATTTGACGAAGTGCGAATGGGTATCGACGAGGCCGGTTTTCCGGACGGCGATATCCTGAAAATGAAGAATCGCCTGGCGGGCCCACCGCTGACCTGGAGCAACATTCGTCTGGTGCCCAAGCCCGACAAACTGGATCGTGAGAACTGGAAGCAAAGCTGGAACCCGTACTCGCAATGCAGCTGGCCACCGGAAGATGTGTTGATTGAGAACTTTCGAGCCGCGGTGTTCGATCGCGCCAAGCAGGCGATGGGTGCCGACTTGGCCAAGACTGAAAAATTCACGACCAGCGTCAAAGACGGAATCGATATTCGGGATACGCTGCGACACTGGTACGAGGGAGATATCTACGTCAAAGTTATTCCTCCGAACAAGGGAAACCTGGACGCCGCGGTCATGTTGTTCGACTCGCCAGCCGATCCACGCGAGTATCCTTGGCGGACAACCTGGTTCGCCGAGCACAAGGACGAGTCAACTTTGGCATTCTTCGCGACGGATTTCCAGAACACACCAGTCGGTCCAGGAATTTGCCTGGCGACTTACGGTGGTTCGATGTTTCTATATCCACCCGTGGCGATTCCAGATATCTGGTCCAATCCAGAGTTCGATTTTACGACGACTTTGGAAGAGCGTCTGTTGGCCGCGACCTGCAGTTACAGCCAGTGCAAACATGTGGCATTGGTAAGTCCTTTGCCACCGGGTGGTGCATGGCGTCAAATCGCCAAGCACTATAAAAAGACGCTCGTGCATATTCCGCTGGGCCAATTCAGCGATTCGACCGTGCAACAATTACGGATGGTTCATGTTCTCAATGGCAAGGAAGTGAGAAGCTACGCGGCCGACTTTATTCGTCGAGCGTAGCCGGCACAAATGATTGTTCCGGAGTACTGGGCAGAGGCCCGAATTCAGAGGCGCTTCAAGGATCGGCAAGTGACCGTGCGCCGTTTTGGTTGGTCGGATGCCAGCCAGTTCGCAGCCGAACAACATGCCAGGCAACGAGTTGCCGAAGCGTTTGAACGTGTCGTCAACGGCGAGAAAATTCCCAGGCTGGAACGGAAGGTCCGTTACGGGGGAACCGATGGATTGCCGATCCGTGAAGAGATCGTCGATCGACAAGGTGATTGTGTCATCACGCGGAACTCTTACGGGGCGCGCTGCTTGAATTCACCCGATGTGTTTTTCGCCGATGTCGACATTGATGATCTGAACGCTGTTAGTAACCGCAGTCTCGGACTCATTGGATTGGTTGTGATCCTTACTTGCCTTTGGATCGCTCTGGCCAACAACATGCGTTTAGGCGTCAATTTGTTGATGGGCCTGCAGATTATCTGGTTCCTTTTACAACCCGCGCGGAATCTCTGGATTCGATTGCGTGGAGGTGAAACGAAAATGGCGATTCGTCGTGTGCATCGTTTCACGCGACGTCATCCTCAATGGCATTTGCGAATTTACGAAACACCCGCCGGGTTGCGGCTGCTGGCAATGCACCAATTGTTCGACCCGCGCAGCAAGGAAGTTGAGCAGGCCTTTTTGAAATTGAAAGTGGATCCGGTTTATGTCGTCATGTGTCAGAAACAGAATTGTTTTCGCGCGAGGCTGACGGCGAAACCGTGGCGGATTAACATCACCGAACGCTTGCGGCCTCGTGGCAGTGCCTGGCCAGTCAAGCAGATATACATGCCGGGGCGAAAGGTGTGGATCCATGAGTACGAAAGTTCAGCCCGCAACTTCGCCGCTTGTCGATTTATCGAGGCGGCTGGCATGATCGGGCGGATCGATCCCGAGGCGCAGCGAGTATGCGACTACCACGATCGCGAATGCCAGGTCAATTCGCCATTGGAATTGGCTTGATCGAATAC
>CAZPOL010000118.1:6992-15393 GCA_964588195.1 uncultured Pirellulaceae bacterium
CCACTCGCTGGCGCTTCGTGCTCGTATTAATATGCCGTGCTCGATACGCCGAGCTGCGTTGCTCTAGTCTTTCTTCTTGCGTTTCAGGAAACCAAAGATCCCGCCGCCCTTCTTCTTTTGCTTCTTTTCCTTTTGCTTTTTGAATTTCGAAGCGGCAGATCCTTTGGCGGGTTCGTCCATGCGGGCCAGTGCCGGAGCGACTGCATCGAAACCTTGTTCCATGCATGCGTTGTACATCTGACGCGCCTTGTCTGCATCCGGTTCGACGCCGATCCCCAGTTCATAACAGTCACCAAGTTCGGCAAGAGCGGGCAGGAAGCCGATATCTGCGGCTTGTTGCAGCAAAGGAATTGCCTTTTCCGGGTCAGCTGGAACTCCTCGCCCATTTTTGTAGACATCGCCTAACTGCGCGATGGCCAGCGGAGAACCCTCGGCCACGCACTTTTCCAACAATCGAATCGCGATGTGAGGTGCCGCCTCGACCCCATTTCCTTCCAGCAAGGCTGTGGCGAACTTTGTCGTCGCCGCTTCTTCGCCTCTTTTAACGCCGCGAGCCAACAAAGCGACGGCTGTCTTTTGATCTTGAGCGACTCCGTCTCCCTCCATCAATATCGATGCCAACATTGTTTCGGCGTTCGAGTCACCTTGTCGCACACCCTCGCGCAAATCTCGAACCAGGTAGTCGTTGTGCCCGCCTTTGTATGACCATTTGGCAACCATGTTTCGATCTTCGAGGATCGGCCAGGCTTCGACAAAATAGTCGGAGAGGTGATCGACATTCGGGTCTTCGTTGATCAGAGCCATTCCCAATGTGGCCGACATCACTTCGCCACGAAACGATTCGAACTCACCCGATCCGATTCCGTCGCTCCATTGAGCCTCAGTCTCGCGGTACAGTTGGCTCATTTCTTGCTTGCTCGGTTTGCGATCGATGCTGTAGGTCGTCGAAATTCGAAAGCGGTTGTCTGATTCTTCAAACTCAAACCGCAATCGCCCACCTTTCAGTCCCAGAGTACGCACCAGTTCAGCATCCAGGAACTCGGAGCAAAACTGATCGCCGGAATGAACACCATGCAGCTGCTTGAAGACTTCCGGGTCGTTTACCTGGTTCTTTTCATGAGGGTTTCCACTGAACACAGCGGCATCGGCAGAGAAGGTAATTCGTGGCATGGCAATAAGTGGGGATTTGATTGGAGGAGGCGTTTGAAATAACAAAGAAGTACTCTAAGCCAAGCCTGCCACCAATTCAAATAGTTCGCTCGAATTCAGGCTCAATCGCGGTCCTTATTCGGCTGGATCTCATCGCCAAACGGTTTATCGGGATGAGCCGTGTGGGCCTGGCTGGCAATCTCTTTGAACCGTGCCACCAGATCCGGGTGTTCCTGGGCGACATCGGTGGTTTCGCCCAGATCATTCTTCAAATCATAGATCTGAAATTTAGAGGTCGGGTCCTTGTTGACCTTTAATCGCACTGCTTTCCAGTCGCCCATTCGAATCGCTTGACGTCCACCCCTTTCGAAGAACTCCCAATATAGATACTCATGCGCTTCTTGTTCTGAGGCGTTTCCATGCAATGTGGGAACAAAGGAGATGCCATCGGTGTCGGTCGTCATGGGCTGGCCCGACAGTTCACAGGCGGTGGCCGGGAAATCCCAAAACGCAGCCATGTGGTCCGACTTGCTGCCGGCGGCGATTCGACCCGGCGCCCAGGCAACGAACGGTACACGAATGCCGCCTTCGTACAGGTCTCGTTTGCCACCACGCAACGGACCGTTCGAATCAAAGTGGTCTGCGTGAGCCCCACCTTCGAAGTGAGGTCCATTGTCACTGGAGAAAAATACATAGGTCGAATCGTCGATCCCGTGTTCGACCAGCTTGTCCAGGATTTTTCCGACCGAATGATCAAGGTACTGAACCATGCCAACAAAAGTCGCTTTGGGATGAGTCTCGGCGCGATAGTGTTTGCCTTCGGGGAAGGGCGTTTCTTCAAACCGATCCAGATGCTTGTCGCGAAATTGTGCAGGGGCTGCCAGATCGGCGTGCGGTTGTTGAAGTGAGACGTGCAGAAAAAACGGCTCGTCTTTGTTGGCATCGATCCATTGCAGCGACTCGTTCAGAAACAGCTCGCCACTGTACGTGTCACCGTTCTTGCCATGGTTGTTGGCGAACGTGACCTTTTCTCCGTTGTCGAAAAGAACTTTCGGATAATACCGATGGGCCTCGCGATGACAAAGGTAGCCGTAAAAGTAATCGAAGCCTTTGCGATGTGGCAGCTGGGCGTCAGTGGAATGGCAAGCCAATCCCGATTTGCCAATCATTGCCGTCTGGTACCCTCGCTCCTTCAGCATTCTGGCAATGGTGATGTCGTGGTCGTCTTCGCGGAACTGGATGTCTCCATTGAATCGTTGGAAGATGTGACCGGTGTGGTGACCGGTCAACAAACAGGCTCGCGAAGGCGCGCACACGGTGGAACCGGAATAGAACTGAGTGAAAACCATGCCTTGCTCGGCCATTCGATCCAGGCAGGGCGTCGCGAAATTGGTTTGGCCATTGAATCCGGTGTCGGCGTAACCGAGATCGTCGGCCAATATGAAAATGATATTCGGCCGTGTCGTCGACGATGCGGACGTTTGTGAGGTCTCTTGAGCGGCCAACGAAACCGTGGCCCCCAACATGGCAGCGACCACGACGATTGTTGCCGCGAATTGAACGAGCCGCGGCGGGTAGATTTTCATTCCATACTTTCAGTCGGAGAATCGGTTCCAGACAAGGCACAATCTAACGTCATCGATTGGTCCAAGCAAACTTGGCCAACCTGACCGCGAATAACGATCAGTGGGCTGAAAAGACTGACTCGCAGTGGGCTGCGAAGTGGGGTAACGCAACGGAAATGCGTGCCGTATAAATTCGCACGCTTTCGCAGAACAAAGCCAGTCATTCGTCGATTCTCGTATCGATTCTGCTAAACTGAGCGGCAAAGCTCGCTAATTTCCAAACAGTTTAACCGGGAGAATCTTCGATGTCCGTTCCAAATTATGTTCGCCGTTTGTGTATTTGTTGGTCGTTGGCCGTACTTGGCCTCGCCTTGTCGAACACGTTGAGTGCTCAAGAGCATCTTGAAAAGTTGACCGAGGGAGCGGTTGAGTTGAAGTTCGCTGGTCCGATGGCATTCGGCGCTGATGGCGTGTTGTTTATTGGCGACCCAGCCACCGCGCACGTGCACGCTCTGGATACCGGCGACCGCGAGTCAGGCGAGTTCGCTGAATTTTCCGTGGATGGAATTGACGCCAAAATCGGAGCGGCATTGGGCACCGATGCCAAAGGGATTCGCATTAATGATCTGGCTGTCAATCCTGTCAGTGGCATGACTTACCTTTCGGTCAACCGTGGCTCTGCCGGCGTCATTTTGAAAGTGGCAGGCGACGGAACGATTTCCGAGCTGAACCTGAAGAATATTAAACACGCTTCCGCCGCAATTCCAAACGCGCCAGAAGAGGACGCCAAGGATCGTCGCGGTCGTCCATTGCGAATGATGTCGATTACAGATATTTCGCTGATCGACGATCAAGTAGTCGTTGCTGGTTTGTCGAACGAAGAATTCGCTTCGAATCTGCGAGCCATTCCTTACCCGTTCGCCGATGACATTCAGGGCACGGCACTGGAGGTCTACCATGGTGCTCACGGTAAATACGAAACGAATGCCCCGGTCCGCACGTTCGCTGGAATCTCAATTGATGAAGAGCCCTACATTGTGGCTGCCTATACTTGCACTCCGCTGGTTCGTTTTCCTCTTTCTCAGGTGACCTCTGGCGAAAAAGTTCGTGGCACGACCGTGGCTGAACTCGGAAACTGGAACAACCCATTGGATATGTTCCCGTACGAGAAGGGTGGCGAGCAGTTTATTCTGATGGCCAACACCAATCGCGGCATGATGAAGATCTCGACTGCCGACCTCGCTCGTAAAGAAGGCATTACTTCACGAGTCGCTCGTGATCCGGGAACCGCTGGCCAGTCCTACGAAACTATCGCAGATCTGAAGACAGCGGTGCAGCTCGATCGTTTCGGTGCGGAACACGCCATCGTGATTTTGAAGGACGAAGAATCCGGCAAGCATGACCTGAAAGTCGTTGCACTTCCGTAGAGATAGCTACTGTCCGTATGCAGGATAATTGTTGGCCACGGATGAACACGGATCGACACAGATAATCTGTGAGAATCAGTGCCAGTCCGTGGCTAATTGTTTTTAGGGATGGGATCGAAAATCATGAATCGAATCCTCGCAATTTTTTTGGTGCTGTTGATCGTGGTTCCTGTCGGACTGCTACCGGCTCAGGAATCGTTGCCAACGTTGAGTCAGCAAACGGGTGACTTGTTGGAAGGCCAGTCCATTCGTGGCTGGCAAGTAACGGGACTGACCGATGACGACCTGGCGGCGATCGAGCGGATCGATGTCGATTCGGACCAGGGGCAAAATTTGATTCAGTTGTTTGTTGGCACAAGTGATTCAGCTTTGCTGGGACGAGTCTTCCTGAATGATGAAATCTTGTACTTCGAGCCACGGTTCGAACCATCGATGTCGGGTGGGCGAGCTGTGTTTCAGTTCCAGATGATTCGCGAAGATCGAAAAGAGCCAATCGTTGAAACAAGAAAAACAGATGACTCACATACTGTTAAGCAGTCGAGCTTGACGTCGGTGTATCCGGGTCACGCATCGCTTCCGCAGAACGTCTTGCGGATGTATTTGCAGTTTTCGAATCCGATGCGACAAGGTGACTCGTACCGTCATATTCAATTCATGGACAAGTCGGGTGACACGATCGATTCACCGTATTTGGAAATCGCTCAGGAATTGTGGAGCGACGACGGGACCAGGTTGACGTTGCTGTTCGATCCGGGCCGCATCAAACAAGGGCTTGATCGTCACGAAGAACTTGGGCCACCCTTTCGGATTGGCGAGACGTACACGATGGTCGTCTCCAGTGATTGGTCGGTACAGGCTCTGCACCCGAGTCGTCGCGGAACGCTGCGAGAAGAATTTCGGCACACCTTTTCGATTGTGGAACCTGATCGGATTCAGCCCTCGGTTGATCGTTGGCAAGTGACGGCGCCTGCGGTGGAATCAAACGAAGCGTTGCATGTTCGGTTCGATGAACCACTCGATTTCGGAATGTTGCAACACAGTTTGCAGGTCTATTTATCGGAAAGCGAAGTCCCGGTTCCCGGTGAAGTGAAAGTTAGCGAAGATGGTCGCGAATGGCATTTCGTGCCAGAGCAGCATTGGAAAGGTGGCGAGTACCGTGTTGTCGCGAATCCTCGTTTGGAAGATCGCAGCGGCAACAGCCTCGCTCAACCCTTTGAACGCTCGATGAAAGATGCGGCCGATTCAGCAGAGGCAGAAACGTCGAGCACGGAAGTTAACACCACACTTGAATTCACGATATCGCGCTAATACCAGCACGAAGCGCAAGCGAGTGGTTCCAAACCGTATGCAAGCGATCCCAACACGCAAGCGATCCAAACCGCGTTAACCACTCGCTTGCGCGTCGTGCTTGTATTTGTGAGCAACTTCAAAAAGCGCCAGCGAAGGTTCCGCGATACATCCTGCACGCCGATCTGAATCTAGATTTCGACGTGCGTCACGCCATCGACTTCGTCGAAGTGGCCGATCTTTAGCAATTCACCATCACAACCAGGGACCTCGGCCACAAATGCCGGGTCGCAAACGGCCAACGAAGCGAACGTTGACAGAGTCACGATGTTGTGGATCGTCATCGCCATGCTGATGAACCAGGGCAGCGTAGCCGCCGACGCGATCAGGAACATCTCGCGGTCGAAACCGGACTTCTCGTTTTCCGCTACGTAGTGATCGATGACGTCCTTTCGCTCGGGCGGATCCATGATCTGTAACATCTCGTCAAAGGTGCATCCGGTCGTGCGCAGTTCGCGATGAGCCTGAGTCGCGGCGAGTGCTCGTTTGCGCCGTTCGAATTCCAGTTTCTGGTGGTAGGCTTCGATCTCGCGGCGTTTCTTTTTGACTTCCGATTGAATGAGCATTCGCGGAATTGCCAGCCCGGCATTAACCATCGAGGTAGCAATTCGTTTGGCGCGATGTCCCATGTAACCGCTGCGATACTTTGCAAACGTTTCTTCCTGAACCACGGCAATCGCCCGATTGACTTGTTCGGTTGTCGTGAAGATCAGTTGGTTGCCGTCTTCGACGCAGAGTGGCTTCAGGTAATAAACCTTGACCCCACGTTTTTTGCCGGGGCCCGCCAGAAACTCATCCAGCCGTGTTTGTACACACGCTGGAATCTCTTCTTCGATTTTGTCGAAGTCCGCTCGTTCGGTGATCGTGACATACAGCCGGCCTTTAGGCAGGCGAATCGATGCCCGTGGCAACTCGATTTCACGTACTTGTGTGAATTCGGAACGGTGCGCTTTGACGATTGCTTCCCAGCATTTTGATTTGGAAGCGAATGGGCCAAATCGTTCTAACATTGATTTGGCCATTTGTGTCGCATCGTTAGGCGGAACCCAGATCGGATCGCTGGTCCATCTTCCAAACGTCGTCATTTCCTGGTCGGGAGAATGAGGTTGACCAGTTACTCGTTCTGTCGAGGCCGCGTCGGTAGGCCGGTTGGAGATTACTTTGGCAGAGGAGGGGGCTTGCTTACTCGCGCCAATTTGTTGAATTCCAGCGGTGTCAGCGATCGTTGTTGCGGTTGCCAAAACAAACTCCTTCCACAAGAGTGAAGCGA
Source organism: uncultured Pirellulaceae bacterium (assembly GCA_964588195.1). Classification (GTDB taxonomy): domain Bacteria; phylum Planctomycetota; class Planctomycetia; order Pirellulales; family Pirellulaceae; genus CAJQPP01. Next base: position 13,751 of record CAZPOL010000118.1, read on the forward strand.
ATAAAGATTGGGTGTCGTGTGATTGTATAAGGTATTCGTTGCAGTGCAAAGAATATTGCTCTGAATCCGCCCAGCACCAAAAACGCTATCGGTGCCGTTGCAGCGAAAGCTTCGGGTTTGAAAAATCAGCCGTTTTGGCGCTAGTCGGCGATAGCCACGGTTTTCGAAAGTTCAACTGTGACTTTCATTAACAGGCCACTAATAAAAAACCGCAAGCGCCGCTTTGGCGCCTGCGGGATTGAAAAGCCCTTAATTGCTTGTTTGTCGACCTTGTTCGAAACAGTTCGAGACCTTTAGACCCAGCTTTGGAGCATTTCTACCAGAGCAGAAAAGTTCCAGTTACCGAAGCGGTGTCCAAAGTCGATCATCTTGAACAAGATGGCCATGTCGAACAGCCCGAACGTGTAAGGTAGTTTACGGCCGCTGAACTTACGCAGCTTGCGCTGGCGTTGCTTGCGCTTCTTCAGCTTGGTACCGGCAGCTACCCAGCGCTCACGCGCCTGTTCCTTGGTGTCGAACAATCGCAATAGTCGCATTTGAGAGTGGTAATCGGCGGGACTGCCAATCGACACCTCGTGACTCTTGCATTCCTGCTCGAGTTTCTTGAAGGCCGAATCATGACGATCGTAGACCTTCCGCAGGCGGTTGTGCTTCTTCGCAGCGAATTTGCTGAGAACCACAGCCCAACTGCAGATCAGTGCATAAAGTAATGCCATCAGGTGGTTCTCCTGGTTTCAGGATTTGTTTTTGAGGCGTTCATCAATGCAGTTTGTCGATGACAAACACACCGATTGGTTCGCGCCGCGCGGACCGGTAGCCAGCAAAAACGGAGTTGAAAAAAAGTGCAGACGTCTGAAGTCAGTTCGTGACCACTTCCTGGAGTCACGCATTCGCGATCATTGCTTCCCTGCAAGAATGAGACGACGAAGTTCTCTGGACGAGGCGTTGGCCTCAATTGAATCGCCGGTAAAGAATAGAACGTCGGGCAGGGCAAAGGTTCGCAGATTTATTGATGCAGTTCAAAACGATTTTTGTGGCAGCATGGCCCACTAACAACTGTTGGTTCTGTCGGATGACAGACGTTACTTCACTCGCCGTGCCTCATATCTTGAAACTCAAGGATCTTAACGCTGAGTTTCTCGGAACCAGACGGAAATTGAATTACAATAGTGGTCGCAGACGGAAGCAATAAATCCGTCGTGAATTTCTTACGATTCAATGAGATCCGGACACCATGCATTACCGTCAAGCAATTTTACTCGTGTTGGTTACGTCTCTGTTCTCAATGTGTGCGAATGCTCAGGATTCAGAAACTGCCCAGCCTGGAAATGAAACAGCTTTTGCCAACAGCGAATTCGATGCAAAAAATTTCGCAGCGCTCAAGTTTCGAAACATTGGCCCCTTTCGAGGCGGTCGCAGCAATGCGGTCATCGGGCACCCACACAATCCGCAGCTCTATTTCATGGGAGGCACCGGCGGTGGCCTCTGGAAAACCACCGACGCAGGGATGACCTGGACTAACGTTTCCGATGGCTTTTTCAAAACTGGCTCGGTCGGAGCGATTGCGATATCGCCATCTGATCCAAATGTGATGTATGTCGGAATGGGTGAACATGCAGTTCGCGGCGTCATGACTTCCCATG
>CAZPOL010000119.1:0-14952 GCA_964588195.1 uncultured Pirellulaceae bacterium
AGCAAAATTGGTGACATCCAATTATTGAGGTTGCCTGAGTTAACATGAGGGCAACAAAGGGTCAGCCTCCAACCGTTTTTTTTTGTTTGAAAAAACAGTGTTTTTCCCGGCCAATCACAACCTTTTCAGAGTCATAAGTAACGAGTCTATGCAACTCATTAGAGAGCTTGTTGTCATTCGTCGTTATTTTTGCATTGGAAAGGAAAGATCATGTCTGTTGCCTCCTTAAATCCCGGCTCAAGTAACCGGATTGCCGCGGAATGCCCGAATTGTCGAAAGAAATGGCTGGTTGCAGAAAAAATAGCAGGGCGGCGAGCCAAGTGTGGCAAATGCCAAAACGTAATGATCATCCCCCATGCGGTTCAGGAATCGGACATTCGGGCAAAGAAACTCGCACGCCCCGTTAGCGAAGAGTACTTGGCAGGGATGAGTCGGGCGAGAACTGGAATGTTGTTGATCGCATGGTCGGTCGTCATCAATTGCCTGGTTGTTTTTCTCGTTGTCATAGCAGCTCTCAACGGATCTTCGGCAGTTGGAATACTGTTCGCCAAGTACAGCTGGATTGCAAATCTGGTAACTCTGTTGACACTTGGACTTGGTTTTTTTCTTTGTCGCCGCGCCCCGGAAGAAACTGACTCAGGCAAACTCTCAGGTATTACTGCGGTTGTCTTTCTCCTTTCGTTAACGTTTCTCGCAGCTTTCTATTTCTTGTCGTACTCACAAATTGGTTCGATCAAACTGTTGATTGCGGTACAAGTACTTTCAGCAGTTCTGGGATTCGTTCTCTGGCCGCTCCACGTTCTCTACCTGAGAAAAATTGCGAGCCACCTGGACCTACCCAGCCTGACAACTAGTTGCACCACGACGTTTTGGGGGTTTCTTGGATCAGGTTGTTCGATTGCTTTTGTTATTCTCATATCCCTGGTCTACGGACCCAACTTGATTTTGAATACCTTTGGGATTGTTACAGCATTTGCAATATTGGTCGTCTTCGGATTGATGGTGTACGCGTTGTTTGCATTGGCATCCGCAATTCGAAAGGAACAAGTCAACGTCCAAACTGCGCAGTAGTATCCCTTTTGATAAATCGAGACTTCGTTTGCTAAAAGGAACACTAATCGTCGCTAATCTCCACTAATGGCGTGACGTCGAAAAGATCGGCCGCTTTCTCATTCAAAAAATTAGTGTCAATTAGTGAAGATCAGTGTTCCTCTTTTCATCGCACCGATTCATTGGAAATTTTCCAGTTCACACTGGCTACTCGATGGGCTCAGTCAAGGATTTTCGATTGCCGCAAAAAGGCGCAAAGAACCGCAAAAGACTCGGTCAAAGCTGTTCTTTGAATTGTTCAAATTCTTTGAGCGAATCGAATGCTTCAAAAACCTTGTCGTCGTTGAAACGTTTCGAGGAAGCAGCTTCTTTGAAATGACCCATTTCTTTGGCTCGTGTCAGAGCTTGCAGGCATTGGTCAGCCGCTTCATTGAAGTCGGACGAACCGCTGTCTAATTGAGCCCCACAAATCGCAAATGCTCGTGCGATTCGGTAGTAGGTTTCCGATTGTTGGTTTGGAAACGCGGCAAGCGACTCCTCGACCAGGTTGAGTTCCTGCAGTTGGCCGGAATGAGCTAATGCCATTGCGAGTCTCATTTGTCGGATTTGTTTTTCTGTAGGCGTCAGTGCGTAATCGACGGCCTGCTTCCAGGCGTTGGCTGCCAATTCGAATCGACCCAGACCTTCGTTGCTTTCCGCAATTCCCCAATAGACTCTCATCCGCATCCGTTGATAAAGGATGCGCGTAGAATCGGAACTGGCATCCAACGTCATGTTGGCTTTATCGAACCAATCAAGGGCCTTCTCGAAATTGCCTTGTTCCTGTTCATTGATACCCAAATTTACTTCGATTCTTGATTGGCCGATCGGATAGTAATGTTGCTCAGGAGTAGCGGCAACCAGCTGTTGCCAGATTTCACGTGACTCAAGGAAGTGCTTTTCGGCTTCTTGCCATTTCTTGAGGTCAAGATTGAGCAGACCCATACTGCCGACCGTATTCGCCAACTCGACTTTGTACTTGGGAACCGAGCGGTACTCGTCTGCCAGTTCCCTGGCCACAGCCGAGCCTTCTTCCAATAAGGGCCTGGCTTTTTCCATCTGCGAATCTCCAATCAGCATATTTGCATAGTCATTCAGAGTGCTTGCCAGGCTGTTTCGATAGCCCGGGACCGTGGGATAATTCGTTGCCAGCCAACGCTCGTGAACCAACGCGGCATTGAAATTGGCGATTGCGTCGGATTGGTGTCCCCAGCCTTGGAACGTTTTTGCCACGTTGTGCAATGTTTGGGAAAGCTGCTCTCGGTAGTCGGTGGCACCGGGAAAGTCAGTGACCAATTTGGAGGCGACTTGAAATGACTCGTCCAGATATTCCCATGCCTTTCTCCATTCTTCTTTCGTGTTAGCCATGACGCCCAGGTTGTTCAAGCTGGACGCAAGTCTGTATTGGTTAGCTGGTCCTTTATCAAGCTCCCGAATCGTCTCGACCGCCTTCAATGAATGTTCGGCAGATTTTTCGAATTGATTGGAAGCGAAATAGAATGCACCAAGATTGGAATAGCATGTCGCCATTCGTGTTCTGAGCAATTCATAGTTCACCAGTTCACTCTCGGGAGTAAAAGCGTCCTGGTCCTCATCGACGAGAGTAGATTCATTTTGGTTTTCGGGTTTTTGAAACCTTTTGGTTTTGAGCAGGGACTCCAAAATTCCCAGTGACTTTTTAGTGCTCGCTATGGCCTGGGCGGGCTGGCCAATCCCCGATTGCGAGCTTGCAATGTTCAACCAACAGCCCTGAAGTGCTAACAGGTTTAAATCTGCTTCCGATTGATTGATGTTCCGTTGAAGGCCGAGTTCTTCAAATAAATCGATTGCTTGTTGAAAATGTTCAATTGCCTTTTCATGATCACTTTCAAGTTGCCAAATGTTTCCAAGTCGCGCAAGCGCTCCGCCCCGACTGGATGCCAGGGCGCGGTCATCCGGGTTTTGCCTCAAGAACTCTTCGTAGAATGGAATCGCAGTTTTAAGCAACGAAGTTCGAATGTCCAGAAACGCTGGCGATCCCAACGTTGGGCTGGCGGAAACCTGTGTCAAGTATTTGTCGACCGCCGACTGTGCAATTCCGAAGTTGTTTTCGGCTCGGGATTTTTCCGATAGAGCCAGGCGGTTCGCCTCCTCCAATTGGTTATTCGACGTTTCCAATTTGCGATTGAACCCACCCACAATCGCCAAGCCCGTGATCAGGCCGGCGATCGTCAGCGCGATCGTAGCGGCAGTGCCGGAAGCGATGGCAGGGTGTCTCTTTAACCAGCGTTTGACCCGGTGCCAGAAAGGGTCGCGATAAGCGGTTGTCGGTTCGTCGGCCAACCATGCCTCAATATCATTGGCCAACTCTACCGAAGATTCGTACCGATGGCTTTGTTTGGGGGCCATCGCTTTTAGCGCGATCGCTTCCAACGCAGGAGGGACTTCTGAATTCAGTTGGCGAGGAGGTTTAACAGTTCCTTCAAGAACCTGCACGGAAAGGTCTGGCAGACGGACTGATTCAAACGGTGGTCTTCCGGTTAGAAGCGTGTAGAGTGTCGCACCGAGGCTGTACACGTCACTACAGGCATTGATTCGATCCTGCCAACCAAGGATTTGCTCGGGGCTCATGAAACCCGGCGTTCCCATGATGTCACCTTGTTGAGTCACTTTGTTGGAAGTCAACTGAGGGATCAAGTTACGGTCTTGCTCGCAGATTGCGGCCGGATCTTCGCTGGAAGGCGATGAGTTCTCGACTCCGGTTTTGGCGATGCCCCAATCCACGACCAGCGTTTCACCAAACGTACCGATCATGATGTTGTCTGGCTTGATGTCTCGATGTACCACGCCGCGGTCATGAGCGTAATGCAGCGTGTTGCAAACGCTGACAAAATTCTGCAGTAATTTTCGAAACAGGATTTGCCGATTAAATTCGCCAGCCGAATCCGAATGTTCGTTTGTCTTGGTTCCCTGATGGTAATTGCGAATCGCGTTTGACAGGCTTTTGCCGCGAATGAATCGCATCGCATAAAAAGGCAAGCCATCCTGATTGGCGCCCAGCGAGTACACCGGGACCACTCCCGGATGTTCCAGGCGACCGGTCACTTCTGCTTCCACCAAAAACCGACCGTGCAATTTCTTGTCCGATGTGCGGTCAGAGCGAATTTCCTTGAATGCAACTTCGCGATTAAGTTGTTTATCTATCGCGATGGAGACTTGCCCGATGCCTCCCTTCGCCAAAAATCGTTGAACCTGAAAACGATTTTCATAATTGCTGGCCAGTTGAGTAGACTGGTTTTTTGACTGCTCTTTTTTTGGATCGCGGCGAGTCCGCAGCATGGTACGTTGAGTGTCGTCCTGACCAATCAAACTGAGAGATTCCAGGCAAGCATTGACAGATCCTCGCTCCCGGATCAACTCGTTGGCGACCGACTTCATCAAATCAAGTTGCGCAGACGACAAGCCTTTAACGGCGTCCTGCGCATGAACAGACCTGGCAATTCTTGAGTCTTGCGCAGAGTCTTGCCCTGATTTTTGCTCAGAGTCTTCGAGTTCCTGGTTGCCGCCAATTTCGTCTTCGATCAAACCGCAACGACTGGCAAGTGAGGCAATTAGAAAACCCAATTCTTGATGATTGGCTTCATCGTTTGGTCGTGACATATCCCGATTCACTTTTCACAAGCAAGAACGAAAAAATCTGTTAAGCGTGGATTGAGAATTCACTGACTAACTGACTTGCGAGAATACTGCTTGTTTCAGTCGGTCAAAACTCAACAATCTGACTGCATCAAGTATAACACGCTACTTGGTAAGTCATATGGATTTAGTGACCCCTGCAACAGTCTTTGCTGCTGCCAACACAAAAGTCTGTGGGCTGACAAAAAAACGGGCACAGGCCTGCTCTGTAAAAAAGCCTTACCCTTGCGACGGCGCTGGATCTGTGCATTTTGTCGTTATGCTACATTGCGATTCAATTCATCACGGAAGGTGATCGAAAACCATTGTTACGCTCGCAAGGAGTTGTCGATTCCTTCCATCATTCCTGCCAATGCACGACGGCCTGGCAAGCAAAAGCAAAGCAAAGGCAAATATTGGACCATGGCTTCTTCATCTCGAAACAGATGCCGGCGCCTTTTTATTTGCAGGACCCGAAGCAGTCTGACCCCAGCATGCCCCCTGCACCAGCCATGAAAACTTCCATTTGGTAAGTTACAGATCACCAATTCCGTCTAACCGCACCGCGAATCGGAGGTAAAGATGAAGATCTTCCCATCGTGAAACGAAAGCTGGAACGCAACCCAAAATTCTGGGAACAACAGTTTTGGGCGGATGGAATGGTCCGTGTCAGCGGCCGCGAGTACAACGGCTTGCTGGAAACGCCATGCTACCAACGTGGGAAGATGTCCTGCTTATCGTGTCATGATATGCACCCAAGCACCAGCGATGATCGCCCTCGGGAAGTCTGGGCCGATGATCAGATGAAACCGGGTATGCGTGAGAACGACGCTTGCCTGCAATGTCACACAGAGTACAAGTCAGACGAAAAGCTGGCTTTACACACCCATCATTCCGTGGGTTCATCGGGAAGCAGTTGTTACAACTGCCATATGCCGCACACTACGTTGGGTCTTATGAAAGCGATTCGAAGCCACACGATCGACAGCCCATCCTACGGCTCTTGTCGCTCGCGGGTTGAAGGACAGTAGCAGTTAGAAACGAGATATCGTACGTTTTGCCAGGCATCTCTCAAATCCCTGCAGCCAGTTGCTGCGGCAGAGAGCGGCATCGACGGCCGGAGATCCGGTAACGCGGCGGAACTTGGCTGGCACCAATTAGCCTACCCAAACAGAAGAACACTGATCAGCACTAATCGTCGCTAATCTTCACTAGTGCTTTCGACGCTGGCCACCCAGCAACAGTGGTTATGAAGGCTGGACTGGAAAGTCGCCCGATGCAAAAAGAGCCTTGGCGTAGACAGCGACGAGCGAACACGGGTGTCGGCGACCGATAATTGAATTGGCGCAACAAAAAGCACGTGGCACGTCGTTAACAACACGATGGTTTGGAAATATCTACTTTGCATTTCTCTTGCTGCTGGCTTGGAATTTCTGGCAATTGATTTGAAAATTGATAGACTGGCTGATTGTGATCCATTTAGTTGTTACCGTGTCAGATAATGAGCCAGTCTTCCAGCGATGCCCCTGAAGAGTTCGAGAACCTGACTCGCACGGCCGGTGCTGGTTCGACGCCTTTATCAGAGTCCATGACCGGTGGCTCGTTTGACTTCAGCAAAGAATCTCTTCAGATTGGTCGTTACGAGATCTTGTCTCAATTGGGCAGAGGCGGGTTCGGCTTTGTCTACAAGGCTTACGATCCGGAATTAAACTGCGAAGTTGCCATCAAAATCCCCCGCTGGGATCGTCTGTTGCGAATGGGTGAGGCAGAACGTTTCCGCGAAGAGGCGAGAACGCTGGCTCGAATTCGAAACCACTCATCGATCGTCACAGTTTACGACATTGGCGAAAGCGAAAAAGGCGTACCGTATGTCGTGATGGAATTTGTCGAGGGCGAATCGCTTTCGGAGTTCATTGAACAAAAGGAACTTGACGTCGAACAAGTGTTGCAAATTGTGCTGCGGATTTCGGAAGGGCTAATGGCCGCTCATCAGGCTTCGATTGTGCATCGCGATCTGAAACCATCCAACGTCATCATGGACAAACAAGGGAACATTACGCTGGTCGATTTTGGGTTGGCGTTACATGACGATTTGTCTCTGCAGGAATTGGGAGATGCCATTGAGGGAACTCCGGCCTACATGGCTCCCGAACAAATCCGCGGCGAGAACCACCGGATCGATGGACAAACCGATATCTGGGCGCTGGGCGTCATCACCTATCGCTTGTTGACTGGCAAGCATCCATTTCGGGCTAAAGACACAAAGGAACTGGCCCGGATGATTCGTTACCGCGACGCCAAGCCACCACGTCAGCTAAACCCCGAAATCCCTCGTGAGATTGAACGGATCTGTTTGAAGTGCCTGTCCCGGAAAATGACGAATCGATACCAGTCGGTTCGCGATCTGGTCGACGAAATATCAGACGCAATCACAGAAATGAGCGCTCCAAACATTTCCGAAATGGTTGATCCCGATCTGCTGCGAGTTCAGCAGGGCGGTATCGATTCGGATGGCACCTCTGATTCACGGGGTTCCAGGTCAGGCCGAACGAGTGGTTCATTGCGATCTGGCAAATCAGGCGTTTCGGACTTCAACGATTCCATGCCATCGCAACTGGCCTCAGTCACATACAAAGGATTACGACCTTTTGAGAGTAGCGACAGGGATTTCTTCCTGCAGCTGTTACCGGGTCAGAAAAACCGCGATCAGGTTCCCGAGTCGATTCAATTTTGGCTAAACCGCATCACGGGAGACGAGCTGGAACCGTTGACGGTTGGATTGATTTACGGCCCCAGTGGATGCGGCAAAAGTTCGTTTATACGTGCTGGTCTATTGCCTCTGTTGCCTGCGGAAGTGAATCCGGTTTACCTGGAATGCACGCCCGAGAACACGGAAAACCGACTGGTCCGCCAGATCGCGAATCGCATTAATTCTGTCGATCCGGAAGAAACCCTGTCGAATGTTTTTCGGCAATTTCGCCGCGGGGATCATTTAGAGCATGACGACAAGATCCTGATTGTGCTGGATCAATTTGAACAATGGCTTCAGGGCAAAAGCCAAATGGACCATCAGGAATTGACGGAGGCGTTGAGACAATGTGACGGAAATAAGATCACTTGCGTACTGTTGATTCGCGATGACTTTTGGCTCAGCACCAGCCAGTTCATGTCGACGCTGGAAATACCCATTCGCGAAGGACAAAACGCATTGCCTTTGCCGCTATTCGATAAACGTCATGCGCGTCATGTCTTGACAGCCTACGGTCGAGCATTCGATCGGTTACCTGCTCAAGGTTCTGGTCAAGCCATCACTTCTTCGCAAAAAAAGTTCGTCCGCGATGCGGTTGAATCCTTGTCTCAAAACGAAAGAGTTATCTGTGTTCACCTGGCCGTGTTGGCCGAAATGGTTAAGGACTGTCCATGGGAAGTTCGCGAGCTGCGACGGGTTGGAGGCTGGGAAGGCCTGGGCGTTCAGTTTCTGGAAAACCTCTTTTCCGGAACACAGGCTTCGGTGAATCTTCGTCAGAATGAAACGAATGCGCGAATGATCCTGGGGCAATTGCTTCCAGACAAACTGTCAAACATCAAGGGAATCGCCAAATCGCACCAGGAACTGCTGCAGACCATTGCATCCGAAGTCAGTAAACCGGCCTTTGATCAGACATTGGATGTGCTGGTCAATGAATGCCCGCTGGTTTCGGTCGTTGAAGAACTTGAGCAGTCCTCGAATTTAGACGAGCGCCCAACTCACAAACAAAAGTATCGATTGACCCACGATTTTCTGGTCGAACCCGTTCGTCGCTGGCTGGACAAAAAACAAAGGGAGACGTGGAAAGGCCGAGCCGTCTATCGATTTCGCGAACTGGAACAACAATGGACGCGCAGCGGTGATCGCCGATTTGTGCCAACGATGCCCCACACCGCTTCACTACTGGCGGCTGGCCATTTGAAGTCGGCGACTCCCGAAGGTCGCTCGCTGTTAAAAGCCGCGTTGCAAAAACACGGCGCCGCTTGCTTGCTGATTCTGGCTATCGCAGCTGGCAGTATTTTCATGGTTTCAAAACTGTCCTCTTCCAGTAATGCCAGAACCGTGGAGCAATTGGTACAAGAACTGGTTCTGGATTCAAACGAAGAATATGAGCCCCAGGTTCAACAACTGAAACAATGGCCATCGCTAACAACCAGTTCCCTGGAGAAATACCTGACGAACCCCAACCCCGGAATTCGAGCCCGAGCGATTGGTTTGCTCTTACAACTGGGGGAAGAAGACGAAGGGGACATGCTGAAGAACAAGTTGTTGAACGAAGTTGCGAGATTGTCACACAAGGACTTTTCATTCGTGCTGTCCGCTTTGACAAAACAAACAGAGCGATCGCGAGAGGCGATCGAAGACCAGTTCCAACAAACCGAAGATCCAATGTTTCGCGCTCGACTGGCAATCACTGCCTTGTACTTGAATGAACCGGATTTGTTGCGCTCCATGTTCGAAAACAAAGGCGACCGAAAATTTCAGTCGGCCATCATGTATGAATTAAGGAATTGGATGGGATCTTTGGAACCGATCGCCACGTTTGCCGGGCAAAACGAGGATTGGGATGTCAAATACACTTTCAGCTCTGCACTTGGCCTGATCCGCGAAAACAATCTGAGTGAAAAGGATCAACAGATCGCCTGTCGTTTGCTGCGTGAATTTGCCAGTAAACAGGAACACGCAGGAGTCTGCCAGGCGGCCAACCAGGCTCTTGAGAGACTGCAACAGGAACCGGCTCCGTTGCCCCGTTTGACAGCAAAGCAATTGTTCGATGACGAGGATCCACCAGTCGTTGTAGACCTTGAACTCGGAGCAAAGTCCAATTTGCGGTTCGTCCGGATTAAAGCAGCCGAATTTTTGATTCACAATGCAAGTTTCGCAAACAGACTAGGCGATCAGGCCAAAGTTAAATTGCCCAGTGACGTTTATGTTTGCTGCACGGAATTCCCTTTAAACCTGTTTCGCGAATTCACTGAATCAGAAGACGTTGATGAACAAGTTCGCAATCGTATTCGCAACAACGAGTTTTGGAATCCGAACGGCTTGAATCAACCGGCTCGCAACATCTACCGGTCAGATATAGCCATTTTTCTAAATTGGTTGAGCGACAAGTACCATTTGATTCCTCAATACGACCTGGTCGAACATGAAGGGAAAACACTGGTGCAACTGCGAGAAGATGGTACCGGTTTTCGATTGACGAATTCAATTGAGTGGCACTATGCCGCGATGGCGGAAACAGAAACACGTTGCTATTGGGGCTCCGTCAGGGAAGGTGGTGTTTCATCATTGTTTGAATATTTTGATCAAACTGATGTTCCTGCGGAAACCGGCACGCGGATTCCAAACAGCTTTGGTTTGCACGACATGATCGCGAATGTTAGAGAATTATGTGATTCCAGCAGGGTGTACACACCTTATCTAATTGTGAAAATGCCCGATAACACCATCCAGTCAACACCTTGCATTCAACACGGCTGCAATTCCAAATCAGTAGCAAAAGAACTTTCAAGGACACGGTTTTTCAATATCATCGACCCAATGAGCGCTGGAGATGACCTGGGTTTTCGAGTTGTCTTGCCTCTGCCATTGAAAAAAGACTAGCGGGTGAAAAAAAAGAGGCCGCAAAACGCGACCTCTTTGGTTCCCCTTCTTTTTCGTCTCTTCGCCCGCATTCCCGGGCCCTTGAAAAATTCCTAACGGCGAGAATCTCTACCGTCGAAACGGAAAAAATCGTCGATACGGAGGACAACAGCTCGGCTGGGGGTAAAAATCAAATGTTCGACGAACATTAGTTTGGCAAAAGGTCCTGAGACAATCGGCAATGCAGCGTTGTTGTGGCGGACCCATCAAATTGGCACAGTCCAGAACACAATCGGTGTATCCCTCCAGGTTAGCGCAAAGCGTCGGTGCAAAAGCCTGTGGCACCGGCTGAATCTGGAATGTTGGACAAGCCAACTGCGGCTGAAACATCGGTTGAGGGCAAAACGGCTGTGGCTGAAACATCGGTTGAGGGCAAAACGGCTGTGGCTGAAACATCGGTTGAGGGCAAAACGGCTGTGGACACGGTTGCTGGTATTGGATTTGTGGCGTGTAGCAAGATGGTGCCATCGGCGTTGGGCAACATCGCTGAACCGGTGGTGCACAATGATTCCAAATGGGACGAGGTGCACAACGAAAACCACACTGGGCTTCCACAACGGAACCAAATGCCATCGTTGAAACGACAAAGACAATAGCGCAGAAAAATGGCCTCATGATCTCTCCTACTAAATTTTGAATATGGTTGAAGCGATCAAGATTTTACCCAAAACCACCACTTTCACCAAACCCCCAAAAACCAGGCGGTTTTCTTCAAGGAAAATCAAAGTTGCTGGGGAAGGAAATCGGGCGATTCACACGAGCTTGCAAAGTCGGCGCACGATTCACTCGCAACAAAAAACACCAGCCGCAATATAGAGGACCACGAGAGAACTGGTTTGTTCAGCCGTTCATCAGGAGCGGTGAAGGCACTCATCGGTACCATGCTCAACCAAGTGGCGAGTCGTTTGATGTTTTGCCGTCGTAGCCGTTAACGCAAGCAGGAACACTAATCGGCACTGATCTCCACTAATGACATGACGCCGAAAAGATCGAACGCTTCTCATTCAAAAAATTAGTGTCAATTAGTGAAGATCAGTGTTCTTCTTTCACCGGGGGCTCTGCTGAAAGCTCTTTTCTCAGCCAATTATCATCACCATCGTCAATCCTACGACTGAGATGAAAATCCAGGCGAGTGCGCCAAGGTATATAGGACGAGCGCCGGCTTTTCGTAACTTGGAAAAATTCATCTGCAGCCCCATCGCCGCCAAAGCAACAGTCATGAGGAACTTGTTTCCCAACTTGATCTGATGTTGAAGCGTTGGATCCAAATTCCAGACACTGTTCAAAGCCACCAAAGCGACAAACCCGACAACGAACCAGGGAACTGGCAAACGCCTGGCTTTCGCAGCGTCTTCCTGTTCGTCTTTCGAATCATTGGAAGAGCTACCCAGGATCAGAATCACTGGCACAAGAAACATGACACGCGCGAGCTTGATAACGGTCCCGGCTTCGCCACTCTCTTGCCCACCCTGAAAGGCAGCTCCGATCACCTGTGCGGTGTTGTGGATCGACGTACCAGTCCAAAAGCCAAAGTTCTGCGGCGTCAGGCTCATCAAATGTGCCGCCACCGGGAACAACAGCATCGAAAGAAAACCAAAGAGCGTCACCACACTGATTGCGTAGGCAACGTCTTCGTCTTTTCCGCGGATGACGGCGTTGGTTGCGACCACCGCCGACGCTCCACAGATAGACGTGCCCGCCGCAATGAGCCGGGTAAGTCCCGGATCCATGCCAAGCTTTTTTCCCGCCCACAAACAAAAGAGAAAAGTGCTGCTTAAGGTAATCCCGATCACGAGCAGCCCTTGCCATCCGACGGCGATCAATTGAGTCAGACTCAACTGGAAGCCCAGCAAGACGATCGCGATTTTGAGAAGTCGCTTAAGCGAAAACTTTATCCCCTCGTTGCACGCAACCGGAACACCCACGAGGGCATGAAATATCACTCCAAGAAAAACTGCCGTGATCATGGGACTCAGGAATCCCAGATAGGGCAAGCTGCTGAGTACAAAAGCTACCGCAGCAATCGCAAACGTCAGTATCAATCCCTGCCAGAGGGAACCACTGCTACTGTTCCGATTCAAGGCGACTGCCGGGGAGCTTTCGTCCCTCAACAAAAATTCAATTGGCTTGGCTGTGCTCATGACGAAACCTGATCAAGAGGAACAAGAGGGCGTATTCTGTGTCGGAAGATGCAGGCCGCATTCGAACTTTTGACCATCGAATCGAGTCTCCTCGACGCTGGACACGGCACTCAGAGGCTTCGTGCTATGCACATCTCCGGAAGTCACGTACCCCTTTTCTCGTAAGGGATGCGCGGGCAGATCGTTTTCCCGGCAGTATTGATCGACTTGATCATCACTCCACTCGAGAATCGGATAGGCCTTGAGAATCTGATGGTGCACCTCGACGAAATCCCGCCCGCTGCGTGTCCGAGACTGACTCCGCCGCAACCCACTCATCCAAACCCTTGCACCGAGTTCACCAAGAGCACGGTTCATCGGTTCGATCTTGGTCATGCGAGCATAGCGAGCTTCTCCGGCCTCGCCTTGCTCCCACAACTTGCCCCACAAAGCTTGAAGCCGCGCGGCCGTGAATTTTGGCGTGTAGATATGGAGATTGATGTCCAGACGATTCGTTAACTCTCTGGCATAGCGATACGTCTCAGGAAACAAAAATCCCGTGTCGATAAAAACGACGGGGGTGGCCGGTGCGTAACGAGAGATCAAGTGAAGCATCACGCTCGACTGAAGTCCAAAGCTTGTGGAAGCAACAAGTTGTTGGCCCCAATCGTCAGCGAGCGATTCAAACCGCTCCTTGGTTGTGCTCGCTGCAAAAACTTGCGAGTCGATCCAGTCTTTTGTTTTAGCATTGGGTTTCATCGGCTTTTCCTAAAAGAGGGCAAGAAGAGAGAAAGGCTGGAAGAGAATTCATCTTTCCAACAAGCACTAGACGAAGGACAAGAGGAGTTGCTTTCCAACAATTGACAGACTTTCTCAAAAAACCTGATCGAGAAACAATACTTGCAAGAACGGTGAATGAGTTAACTTGAACGAAGTAAACTCGCTTACAAAAAGTCGCTGCTTCACCACGCGACCTCACAGAACTTTTGAAAACCGGTCAGCGTGTTGCGCTTTCGTGGAACCAGCTTTGGCGCTTTATCGCACTAAAGCTCAATTTGGAAATCGATTCTCAATTCTTGTTGGGCAACCTGCTTCACATTTGTGAGTGCATGCTTGCGTGTGCGCATTCGCATACCTAAGGAAGGAAATTTTTTTTGGAATATTAGTTGTAAGGAAGCGAGATATGCAACATTTTCGTGCACGTGGGCTGAGCAACTAAACAGGATCGCCGCCTGCGGCCAAGAACTCGACTCCACAATATTTTGAACACAGAGGCACGGAGGACACAGAGAAATTTCCAAGCGGTCTCTCCTAATAACTCTGTGATCTCCGTGCCTCAGTGTTTTAGAAAAGTAGCCGTCGGCGACTGGAAACGCTCGAATAAGGCGGTAGTTGATTTTGTCACAGTTTGCAATTTGAAACGCATGTGCCTGGTTGGGTTTGCAAATTATACTCATTCGGGAACTTTCCTTTTCCAGATACGTCCTAATTGGAAAAGACTTACGCGCAGGTAAATTCCAAATCAGAGGATTCGAATGTTTTTTCGATGTTTGTCATTTTGTTTTGCCACACTGATTTTCGTCTTGGGGTTTTCCCATGATGCGGCGGCTCAAATTGAATTCGATTTCCCGGAAGCCGAAGTGCCCGTCCTGAGGGTGGACGAGTACTACAAGGAAGCCAACAAGGATCGAAGGCCAATGTTGTTGGTCTATTCTGATGGACGAGTGGTTCGACCGGTTTCAGATGTCGAGGCTGATGACTACGAATTCACTTTGAGCGAAACAAAATTCGAGAAGGTCCTTGATAACATTTTCACTACGAATGAGTTCACCACGATTTCCGATGAAGCAATTCTGGCTGAGGTTTCGTCGCCTCGTCGAGCAAAACGACCATCGCCAACCTCGTTCCGGGTGACGACGAATACTTCGGAAGGTTCCCACGTTGTCAATTTTGGAAATACCTGGGTCCACGATCGCCTGGGGTTAGGGAGGAAACGACATCGGGACGCGCAGCAGTTGCAACGATTCCTGAAAGTTGAAGAGGTGTGCCGTGAACTATCCAATCTGGCATTGGTCGGAGGCGAAGAGGCGTTCCAGGACACAGTGCAAATGGCCAATACAAGTTTCAAGGAAGCTTACCCGGATGGGCCAGAGATCGGCGCTGCGAATCTATTTAGCGTACGACGAAACGATGAAGGGAAAGTCGCTATTCGTTTCAGGGTCGCAAAAAAGGTTGTCGATCCGAACGCGGTTTCGGTATGGATCACAAAAACGAAAGGCGAAGCGGAAGAGAGCGAGGAACTCAGCGTTGAAGTTAAAATTGACAAGCCTCTATTGTTGCGAGACGTGAATCGTCGACCGCCGACTCGATCCAAGTGATCGGCGAGTGGACGGCAAGTGTTCGATGAGAGTTTGC
>CAZPOL010000120.1:0-3731 GCA_964588195.1 uncultured Pirellulaceae bacterium
AAAGGGCGTTTAGCTCAGTTGGCTAGAGCGCTTCGTTTACACCGAAGATGTCGGGGGTTCGAGTCCCTCAACGCCCACTCTCAAGCACGTAAGGGATCTTTGATTCTCTTCCGTGCTTTTTTTACGTGAGTTTTGCTCGGCTTCCTTCGCGTGCCGAACACATTTTTTGGTGACTCCCTTGCGGCTGGAAGTCTGAGAAAACCGTCTCAGATATGACAAATGGTCTCACTGAGTTCCAAGAGAATTGAGATGCTGACCTAGAAAAGGAACCGCGCGCCTTCGCGTGAGTCTTCCCCTCGGCCTTCCAAACGCTGTTACCGGCGGCTAGCGCCTTGCCGCTCACAGTTCGCCTCAGTCGTTCTTGACTACTCAACACGTACGTCGCTTGACTTAACTCTCGAATTCCAGTTTGATTCGTTTGCCGGAGGCGGCGCTTTCGTGGGCGCTGGTTACGATTTGCAGGGCGCGGTAGGCGTCTGCCAGGTCGCCGGGGTCTCGGACCAGGCTGGTTACTGAACGATGAAAATTGATCAGCATCTGCTCGCCGACCGGTCGATCTTGATCCAGGGACTCGGTGTGCTGCCCCGCTTCATCGAACCAAACCAGCTTGGAAGGCAAATCGATAAACGCCACACCCTTTTCACAACAGATCTGAATCGAGGCGGGACGGCGGAACGAAAGAGCCTCTCGCCAGGCCTCGGGCACATAGTATCCAACGCTCAATTGAGCCATCGCCGAATGTTGCTCCTCCAGCTCGCCCTGAAACTGAAGACTGACGGACTGGTAAAATGAATTCTTGCCGTTGGTGACCGGCCGGTGCAACGAACTGGAAACAGTCGTTGGTTCACGATCGACAAGGTAACAACACCAATCGACCAGCTCCATCAAACTGCGCCACGTCAACGAACAATACTCGCCACGTCGCAAATGAGACGTCTGTTGTTCAGTGGTCATTCGTTCGTGACAGAACATTTGAGTCGGCTGGCCCAATCGTGTGGCCATCAGTTCTTTCAAACGAATCGTGGCTGGAGCGTAACGTCGAGGCAGCTCGGCCATGAACGCCACACCGGACTCCTGGACTCGCTGGCGAATCTCGGCGACTTGCTCGGGAGCGATATCCAGAGCCACGGAACTGTAGACGGCTTTACCCGCCTCGCAAGCGGCAAGAATGGGCAGCGGCCCGACCCAATCAGGAGCCAGAGCCAAGACGGCTTCGATGTCGTTGCGGCCGATCATCGCTCGGAAGCCGTCCAACGGCACAGCGCCGAATTCGCGAGCCACGCGTTCGCCCTTTTGAGCGACCTCGCAGCATATCGCGGTTACTTCGAATCGATCCGCGAGTGCTAACAGCGCGGGTCGATGCCTGGATTCCCACTGGTCTCCAAGTCCGACAAGTCCAACTTTCAGTTTCATCATTAAATTATGAGGTTTAAACCAATTGAATTACAAGTTCAGAAACTGTGACTTGCATGAATAAGTCGTGGGTTTGCACTCGGTTTGCACTCGACTTAACCAACCAAGACCGTTGTCGCCGTTAGCGACGGGTTAATTTAGTTAAATCGGTTCTTTCATTGGTCGCTTGGCCTGCGACATCCGGTCAGGTGGTAAAAGCGACATCGCTTAACGCAAAACACTCGTCCACCAGCAAATGCAAGCATTTAGTGCAATCGGTTTGTGGCGCGCTGGCCGATACCACAAGTAGTCGATTGGCAAAAAAAATGTGTCGGCGGACAATTGCGATTTAGTTTGCGTCGCCAATCGACCCACCAACCACCGCGCTCGTACGCGATTCCCGCTCGACCATTTGTTAGTTGCCAGACGATAGAGTCGCGTCTGAATCTGGCAGGAGTTGTCTATGAATTTCGTTCCAGTAATGCTCGTACTTGCCGCCCTTACCAACCAAAGTGAACCCACTGACTACCGAACTGCGTTTGACCGCGCAATGAAAGGCGACAAGCCGTTACTGGTTCTTGTAACTGCTGATTGGTGTCCACCGTGTCAAAAGATGAAACAGACCACCATCCCTTCCTTGATCTCGGATGATCAATTCCGCAATTTCAATTTTGCAACCGTCGATCTCGATCGGGATACCATCGACGCTCGAAACCTGATCGGTAACGGCACCGTGCCTCAACTGGTCATTTTCGAGAAGCAAAATGGTCTTTGGCAACAACGAAGGTTGCTGGGTTACAAATCACCTGACACGGTCAAGGAATTCCTCGGAAACACCGGGCCTGTGCTGACCGCCAAGAATCAAGCGTTAACTTCCGGACAATAACCGGAAAAAATTAATCGCAAAATCCAAACGCCAGAGTTTTCGCTCTGGCGTTTTTTCGTGTTCGGTTATCATGACGGCGTTGAAAATTGACGATTCGGCCACACCCGCCGACCTGGAATAAACGCTTCGTGAAAATTACGGTAATCATCCCCACTCTGGACGAACAAGATATCGTCCCCAAGGCGATCAGGTCTGCCCAGCGTGGCAACGCCGACCAGATCATCGTTTGTGACGGCGGCAGCAAGGACAACACAATCCAGGTCGCCACGGAACTCAATTGCCAGGTCATTCAGTCGTCTGCCGGAAGAGGAAAACAAATGGCCAGTGGCGCCGCCCACGCTGATGGCGACATACTTCTGTTCCTGCACGCCGATTGTGAACTGACCAGCGGTTGCCTGGATCAAATTCGCGAAAATGTTTCCGAAGCGATGGACGCCGTCAATGGAAATCAGCCAGAGCGATACCCGTGGGGATGCTTTATGCATCGCATCGATGCCGATGGATGGCAATTTCGATGGTTGGAAAAGGGCAATCACTGGCGAGCTCGCAAACGTGGCCTGGTCTATGGCGATCAGGCTTTATGGGTGCACCGCGACACCTACAAACAAGTCGGCGGGTTTCCAGACGTACCTTTGATGGAAGACGTGAAGGTGTCGGATCGTCTGAAGAAGTTGACCAAGCCGTTAGTACTGGCTGGCCCAGTGACCATCTCTGCCAGGCATTGGCAACGTCGTGGCGTCTTTTGGACGACGATCAGAAATCAGGTTCTGTTGGCAATGTATCGATTTGGATTCTCTGCGGAACGAGTCGCAGAGCTTTATCGCCGGTGAGTCGCTGTCAAAGATTCCGCCGATGAGCAATATGAATCCGTCGAGGTAAGGATTTTGCCAAGTATTACAAGCACGACGCGCCAGCGCGCAAGCGAGTCGTTTTGCGGTTGGGAACCACTCGCTTGCGCTTCGTGCTCGTATTTTCGTGCTCGTGTTTTGGGATTAAACCACAGGGTTGAATTCAAAAAAAAGAGCGCCCCACAAAGGAACGCTCTTATCATTTTATAACACCGCAACGGCGACTACTTAACCTTGCTGTCCAGGTATTTGGCGGCTGCATCGCGACCACCCAGACCGAACGCCAAGGCCAGAGCCAAGGCGATTCCGCCCAGCGTGAGCCCAAAACCGAGGTCAATAATCTGTCCGGCCAGCCCCATCTTCTTCAACGCGATTACACCGGTCATCACCATGATCGCAGTGAAGGCGATTTGCGAAACCATGTCGGAGTTCGCCATGCTACTGGCTTGCACGGCCTTGCGCGCCATATTTGCCAACCACAAACCGACGGCCAAAATGGCCACGCCAATGATGACAGGAATTCCAAACTCCCATGCTTCATTGAAAAAGTTCGTCAGCATTTCCAGTTTCAAATTCTGAACCGCTTGTCCAACGCCCATCAACAA
>CAZPOL010000120.1:3831-14865 GCA_964588195.1 uncultured Pirellulaceae bacterium
TCGTCAGCATTTCCAGTTTCAAATTCTGAACCGCTTGTCCAACGCCCATCAACAAGATCACACCCATTGAGGCCTTACCGGCCAATTCAGCGGGTTGAGTTTTCATTGAGCTGGTGTCGGCCACCAACCCAAGGTGCGTGGGAACGTTGTTGAATCCCATGCCGCCCAACAAATTGGCAACCAACGTGCTGGCCAATTTGGCAATGAAAAAGAAGATCGCCAGAATGATCCCGGCACTAAACAGATTTGGCAAGAAACTGATAATTTGATTGACCATATCGGTCACCGGTCCACTTAGTTCCTCCATCTCCAACGTGCCAAACACGGAAGGCAGAAAGAACAGCAAGACGAAACAGAAGGCTGCGATAGGCAGAGAATTCAGCAACGTGCCTTGTTTCAACTTCAGTCGATTGTCGACATCGCCCAGTGACAAACCTTTGTGGACGCCGAACTTGGCCATTGTCGCGACCAGGAACGCAACGGCACCAACGGCTGCGGCACCGATAATCTTCGGCATGAACTCAAAGAACTGGTTCAGCAAACCCATCAAAGGCTCGCTAACATTGTCCAGACCAAGCGCTTTCAAACAGGCGATCGCCACAAACAACATGACAATCCAGAATGCACCTGTACCAAAACCGCCACCGACATCGGATTTCGAAGTAGAACCGAGTATGCCGCCGATTTTGGTTCCGACACCCGTTTTGTTAATCACTTTTGTAATCGCCCATTTCACCATTTTTGCAATGATAAATCCGACGATAAGAATCATTAAAGCAGCCAGCAATTTAGGCACGAATTCGCCTAGCGTAGATCCAAACGATCCAGTCATGTCGCTCCACATTTTAGCGAACATGTCGGCTGTTTCTGCAACGGCACCCGTTGCACTGGAACTCGCGCCTTCCTGGCCGAGTATTTGAAGAGAGATTAGGTTCACGATTTCCTCCATGGAAAACAGATTGAGAGTGAAAAGCAAGAATAGAAACAGGCTCCACGTGCAGGACCAAAAGAGTGGACCGCGAGCGCAGCTGTGTAAAATCTGGAGGGATTGAAAAGTTGGTGGGTTGGTGTGAGGTTTCGGACCGATTTAAGGCCAAAAACGAAATTCTGTTGGAAAAGGAATGGATAAGGTAGGAACCGACAATACCAGTCGATTTTTAGACAGCTATGAAGGGAGCAGGAGGAAAAAGCTGTTAACGAGTCGCGCGAAAACAAGGCCTGATTCGTAAAGATGCGACTCTGATATTTGGGCACTTCGTTGGTGGCGACCGAATATTGAGCGAAACTCCATAAAATTCGTTAGATTTTTAACTTAACACAGATGGCTGGGTTGAACCAGGGACGCAGCAATAAATCGTGAGGGGCGAACGGACGAAGTTCTTGGCAAAGGAAGGGCGAAACGAGCGAAAATGCGTTGTACGGTGGGCTATTGTTGGCGTGGGAAGAGGTATCATCTCCATTCCTCCAGTGATCAAAATGTTACTGATGCGCAAAACAATGGGCCAAGTCACATTGAAGCCAGCCAAATGACCGACGATCAAGAACTATTGACGGCCTATCACGAAGCAGGGCACGTTGTAATGGCCGTCTGTTTGGGCGGTACCATTGTGCGAGCTTCGATCGAACCCGCCAACGATGATGGTCCGGATCGATACGGCGAGACAGTTACGCAATGGCCACGATTGTCGAAAGCACAGATATTGCAGGCCGAAGTCGAAGTCAGTCTGGCCGGTCCGTTCGCCGAAATGACTTATCAAAACGAGCCCGCCCGAATCGACTCGGTACCGCAATGGAGCGCCGATTGGCAGCGAGCCAGGTCGTCTGCCGCTCAACTGGCGCAACCAGAACTGAGCCCCGAGCAGATAATTCAAAGAGCCAGCGTCTCAATCATGCGAATCATGAATTCAGACAATGGTTGGGCGGCAGTCGCTGCCGTATCCGATCTATTGTCGGCCCATCAAACGATCGAGCACGACGAATGCCTGGAAGCGATTCAATTCTGGTTGCCGAGTTAGATCGCGCCGACATTTCCTGCGTTGATTCTATTCCTTGCTGGAATCGGTGACGCCGAGAATCTCATCGATCGTTTGTCTTGAGACGGCGTGGTATCCAGGTCGTGCTTTCGCGTAAATATCTTTTGCTTTCGCCAAACCTGATTCCGATTTTGCCAACCGTGCGTACAAAGGACGCAGGAATTTTCTGCGACCTTGTTGCACCAGAAACTCTTCCAGCCTTGCCATCCCGGGCTGGTAATCCGCCGCGATCACATGCAATAGCCAATCGTGCGTGATTTCCGAATTGCCGGACTCGGTGAACTTGAACTGAGCATCCAGCGCCGTCATTTGCTCGGTCGTCAGCTTGTCTTTGAAAGATCGCAGGAAATGGTTCCAGTGATGCGTGGTCCAGTTGTCTGTTTTCAATTCGGCAGGACTTGTTCCTTCCAGAAACGCGGCAGCTGTTTTCGTTACTTCTGAAAGTTGAGTGGAATTTACGGTTGGCAAACTCTCAGGTAACCCCGGTCCGTAAACCCACTTCCGGATGTCGGCAAGTGAGTCCTTATCAACGGGCAGGTTGGCCTCCAGATACTCCACGAACTGTTCCGTCGTCATACTCTTGAATGCAAAGGACTCAAAATAAGTCTTTAGAAACGCGTCCCATACATCGCGACCAACTTTCTCCTCCAGCATTCTCAAGAAGAAGTAACCCTTGTCGTAAGCGATCCCGGTCATCCCATCATCCGGGTTACGTCCGCTCAAATCGAGTTTCAACCAGGTATCGCGTTCATCCAGCTGCTTGACTTCATCCAGCAACGAATCCAGAGTCAGGCGAGCCAACATTTCAGAATATTCGCGACCGTAAATGGCCTCCATGATTCGTTGCTCGAAGTAAACCGTGAACCCTTCGTTCAACCAAAAATCATTCCAAGTGGAATTGGTCACCAGGTTGCCAGACCATGAATGAGCCAACTCGTGGGCGATCAAAGCCACCAACGAACGGTCACCTGCAAGGATCGTGGGAGTCGCGAAAGTCAGACGCGGGTTCTCCATGCCTCCAAATGGAAAGCTGGACGGCAAGAAGATGACATCGTAATCGTCCCAACGATACGGGCCGTACAAACCTTCCGCCACCGCGACCATCCGCGGCGTGTCCTCCAACTCCCAGGCGGCTTTCTTAATTACCGAAGGCTCGGCGTAGACTCCGACACCAGGTGCCAACTGGGTAAATTCCAAATCGCCAACCGCCAACGCTAACAGGTACGACGGGATCGGCTGCTCCATCTTGAATTCATAGATGCCAGTTTCGTTTTTCGTTTTTGGATTCGACGCACTCATCGCCGCCAACAACTCTTTTGGCACCTGCATTCTTGCCGAGTAAGTCATGCGTACGGCGGGCGTGTCCTGACAAGGAACCCAGGTGCGAGCAAGAATGGCTTGCGATTGAGTAAACAGAAACGGATGTTTTTTGTCCGTCGTTTGTTCAGGCGACAGCCACTGGACGGCTTCCGCCGAGGGCTGCGTGGAATACTCAACGATCACCTTCTGCACCGACTCAGCAAGTTCTACGGTTAGCGACTGGCCAAGTTGAGCGTTGGTTTCGCCCAATGCCCAATCAAGTTCCGCTCCATCACCGGACTTAACGGCCAGCACACTCAGGCCGTTACTATCCAAAATCAGGTTCGCCGAAGGATCCTTGCGTTCGATCGTTAATTCAGCAGTTCCCGTAAGAACCTGCTTCTCAAAATCGACTTTAAGGTCCAGATGCAAATGCTTGACGACCACCTGATCCGGTCGAGCGAATGAGTGCGGTAAAGCCTGAGCCCAAACAGATTCGCTCAAAAGCGACAGAACAAAAAAAAGCAATAGACACATCGAATAACAAAACACGGAAATCAAGGACGCAAGTGGTTTGCTGAAATACATTTTGAATTGCAATCTGAATTGATGGGACGGAGGTGATAAAGTCTTCGACGGGCTCTAGTATAATGGAAGCCACGATATTTGGGATGACGCAGTCTGTTCCTCTGCATTGTTCTTTGACGGGAACGATGGATGAGATTCAGGCCCCAAAAAAAACGCCCAGCATCAGCGACCAAAAACCTGATCCAAACACACTAACGCAGAGCACTATCCATGAGACTATTCGCTGTTCCTGCCATCACGCTGCTACTACTTGCGACTCCATACACCACGTCTGGACAGGATGTTCAGAAACGAACTCCGGAACAGGAATCGGCTGGCGACGCTGCCAACGAATCGGCTGACGCTGCCACTAAATCTTATTCTCGCAAGGTTGACGTCGAATCATCGGTCGTCACGGAAAACCAAATCGAAATCAATGGCCAACAGGTGCCGTACACTGCGACAGCCGGGACACAACCGGTTTGGGGCGAAGATGGGAATCCGGTTGCTACACTCTTTTACACCTACTACCAAAGAAGTGATGTCGAAGATACCGACAGTCGCCCGCTGATCATCTCTTTCAATGGTGGTCCCGGTTCCGCTTCGGTCTGGATGCACCTGGCATACACCGGACCTCGAATCCTGAAAATTGACTCGGAAGGATTTCCAGTTCAGCCCTACGGCGTCAAAGACAATCCGCATTCCATTCTGGATGTCGCTGATATTGTATTCGTAAACCCGGTCAACACGGGCTATTCAAGAGTTGTCGACCCGGATGCCGATACGACTCAGTTCTTCGGAGTCAACCAGGACATTGCCTACCTGGCAGAGTGGATCAACACGTTTGTCACTCGCAACAACCGCTGGAATTCACCCAAGTATCTAATCGGAGAAAGCTACGGGACGACTCGCGTTTCCGGTCTCGCCTACGCATTGCAAAACAGGCAATGGATGTATTTGAATGGAGTCATTCTTGTTTCTCCAACCGGGCTTGGCATCAAGCGGGAAGGGCCGGTCGAAGCGGCAAACAGACTGCCTTACTTTGCCGCCGCCGCGTGGTACCACAAACAACTTCCGGATGATTTGCAGTCGCTGGACTTGCTGGAAGTCCTGGAACAAGCCGAACAATACTCAATCAATTCACTGCTTCCGCTGTTGGCAAAAGGTGCCTGGGCCAGCGAGTCGGAACGAGCTGAAGCGATCAAGTCTTTCGCGCGTTTTTCCGGCTTGAGCGAAACGTCTATTCGACAACACAATCTGGACGTACCGACCAGTTTCTTTTGGAAGGAACTGCTGCGGGACGAAGGGCATACGATCGGACGGCTGGATTCGCGCTACAAGGGAATTGACCGAATGGATGCTGGAACCAGCCCGGACTTCAATTCCGAACTGGCTTCCTGGTTGCATTCATTCACTCCCGCAATCAATCACTACTTCCGCAACGATCTGAATTACGAAACCGATATCAAATACAACATGTTCGGCCCGGTAAGACCGTGGGACCGAGATGGCGATGAGACTGGCGAAAACCTGCGTCAAGCGATGGCCATGAACCCTTACTTGAAAGTAATGATCCAAAGCGGTTACTACGACGGAGCCACCACGTATTTCAATGCAAAATACAACATGTGGCACCTGGACCCGAGCGGCAAAATGAAAGATCGTTTCCGATTCAAAGGCTATCGCAGCGGGCACATGATGTACTTGCGTGCCGAGGACCTGAAGAATTCCAACGACGACATTCGACAATTCATTAAGGACGCGACTCCGAAACAGGGTGAGCCGGCGAAGTACCTGAAGAAAAAATGAAGCTGAGTGGTCAAGGTGCCATGTTCACGCCTTTTCAGGGAAGGAGTCACCAATGAGAGAAGGCATGCTTACGCGAACGATGGCGTTGGTTAGGTTTTGCGTGAGCATGCTCGGTTTTGAGGTCTGAACCAACTGTTGCACTCGCGTAAACATGGCACCCACCTGTTTTGCACGCGACTTTGATACGACCGAGGATTTGAGTGATGTGGGTGCCATGTTCACGCCCATTTCAAGAAAGAGTCACCAACGAGATACGGCATGCTTACGCGAACGATGGTGTTGGTTAGGTTTTGCGTGAGCATGCTCGGTCCTGAGGTTTGGATTAACCGTTGCACTCGCGTAAACATGGCACCCAACCTGCGTTCCGACAAGAACCAGAGTGGTCAGGGTGCCATGCTTCACGCCTTTTTCAAGTAGAAGTCACCAATGAGAGAAGGCAAGTTTACTCGAACGATGGCATGGGCTAAGTTTTGCGTGAGCATGCTCGATTTTCAGGTCTGAATCAACCGCTGCACCCGTGCAAAAATATCACCCGAGTAATTGGAAATCCGTTCCTTGCCCGATCCGTCCAATTGAATTTTCATATCGGAAAAAACGCATGGCGAAAAACGTCGAATTCCTCGCTTTCGAAGAAACACCGCTTGGACCGATCTGTTTGAGACGGCGTGAATTGCTTTCGCAACCGGGTGTCGTTGTTACCGAAGTGACGCTGAACCACGAATTCCTGATGAGCAGTTTGTACACCGATTCCGAACGAGCGTTGTCGCGAATCGCCATCGAAATGCACGGCACATCGGTATCGTCAGTCAACCAATCATTGAATGTGATGGTCGCCGGACTGGGGTTGGGCTACACCGCTCATGCCGCTTTGCAATCGGAATCGGTGGCACGAGTCGAAGTGATCGAACTTTTGCCGCAGGTTGTCCAGTGGATGAAGACTGGCCTGGTTCCGCTGTCCGCCGAACTAGTGGCCGAGTCGCGTTTGGTGATCACGCCGGGTGACGCCTACCAACGGCTCAGTGGCAACCCAACAGCAGACGTCCCCCTGTTCGATCTAATTTTGATCGACGTTGACCATTCGCCAGACGACCGATTGGGAGACGGAGCCAGCGCCTCTTTCTATACGACTGAAGGTCTATTAAATGCCAAACAGCACCTGGCTGCCAATGGAATCCTGGGCGTTTGGTCTTATGCAGAAAGCTCGCCGTTCGTCGATGCACTGAACGAGTGCTTTGCCGAAGTCCGGGTCGAACCGATCACTCACCTGAACGAAATGATTCACGAAGAGCACACGGACTGGTTGTTCTTCGCACGTGGTTAACTCTGACGACGAAGCAACCTTAACGGAATCGAAGAACCAAAAAGCGATGAACCACCAGGAACTGGATAACGGCGAGCGTCGCACCCCACGCTCTCTGGCGCTTTACGGCGGCCTGGTCTTGGGCACGGTCGCCGCCGGGCTGGGTTCGCGAATCGAAAATGTCTGGACCCCGAAACTTGTTTCGACGTACGCCGGCGACACACTCTGGACGGTGTGCCTGTTCTTTTGTCTGGCCTTCGTTTTTCGCAAGGCGACGACTTGGCAGTTATTCGTCGCGGCAGTCGCTGGATCTCTCCTGGTCGAACTGAGTCAACTTTATCACGCGCCGTGGATCGATACCTTGCGAGGCTTCAAACTGGTTGCCTTGATCATTGGGAACACATTCGTTTGGAGTGACCTGATCTGCTATTTGGCGGGAGCCACCCTTGCCGCAGCCATCGACAAGGTGATCGTTGGAAAATCACGTTGACAGCATCTACCGCTCGCGGTTTTTCGCGTCGTTTCAGCAAAAAAAAACACTGACTGTAAATCTACAATCAGCGTTTTCTATGAGTCCAATAACTAGCCGTCACGATCAATGACAGCTGGATTCAAGCTTAGACGCGTCGACGTCGCACCAGACCAACACATGCGAGGGCACCCAACACGACCATACCTGAAGGTTCTGGAACTGCTGCGGTAATGTTGATCGTACCATTTTCGAAAACCACACCTGGCAATGGTGTAGCACTTCCGATGGGTCCCAGCAACTCAGTGTCGCCAAGCACATTTGAAAACACGAGGTCAAACGAACCAACATCGAAAAATCCAGTGGTGTCTACAAACAACGAGATCAACACGCCGTTTGCATTTACGTTTGTCGGAGTGGTGACACCACCATTGATAAGGCTTGGAGCGCCATTCACAGGACCCTCTCCGGATTCAACCGCACCCGGAACATCGAATATCGAGCCCGTGACACTGAACCCGTCCAAAGAGCCTTCGGCACCTTGAAACACTGGCTCCAGCATTGGACCAAGCCCATCACCAATCGTGACTCGCAAGTTCATACCACTTAAGTCAGGATCGCCCGGGTCAGACGAAATAAGAATGTCAATTTGCTGATTTGCAGTGTTTGCTAATACATCATTGCTGCCAACCGAGACGACGATCTCGGCAGCTGCGAATGGCGCAACCAATCCAACCAGCAGTATAGCTAGTAAAAATTTCTTCATTTTGGGCCTCATAAAATTAATCATTGTCGTGAGCTAGTAAATATAAAGTCAGGCGAATCCTGCCAATGGCAACGACAACAATCCATTGTAATCGCAGCAAAAGCTGGCGACCACTATTGGCCGCTAGCCCATGCCATTATTCAAGGAATCTTTAGAAAAGATCCCAAGGGGTTTCGTGCAGTTCCAAAAAGGCCTGGTCCAATACATTTGTGCCTTCTGCCTTTTTGGTTGCTTCCCTCGTCTGTTGGGAAGCTGTCGAATCATCCTCCTGCGACTCGACTTCATTAGTGCTTTCAGAAACAGCCTCTACTGAATCAACATTGCCGAGTTGGGCAACTTCCTCTACGGAAACTGATTCAACCGATTTGGTGGAATCGACGACAGTCGGCTGCACAACATCTTGCAGTGAGGCTGCCGAATTCAACTGCAAGGCCAAGCCGCTACGATCATTTTGATCCAGCCCGTTATCCAGCCCTGCAGCCGCATCCATTCGATTGCCTCTGCCGAGTTGATCACCCAAGCCGTTGCCATCGATCGAACCTCCTTGACCACCGATCAGGTTGTTACCACCGGACCGATCGCCTCCACCGCCGCCATTGCCTCGGCCACCGCCGCCTTCGCTTCCACCGCCACCGGTAAAGTTGG
The DNA here is from genome assembly GCA_964588195.1 of uncultured Pirellulaceae bacterium. Taxonomy (GTDB): domain Bacteria; phylum Planctomycetota; class Planctomycetia; order Pirellulales; family Pirellulaceae; genus CAJQPP01. The sequence goes on from CAZPOL010000120.1 coordinate 12,720, forward strand.
ATGGAGCATCCAACAGGACCAGGAAGTCGAAGATGGTTGTGAAGTTGTCACGAGCAATCGCTTGATCGGTCGCATTCACAAGGGTGTCACGGTTGAAATCGTAGACGTTTTCGACATCCGCAGATTCAAAAATCGTAGTGAAGTTATCGCGAGTATTTGCTTGATCCGTGGCATTGACGAAAGTGTTAACTCCGTCAGCATCACCAGTTTCGCCAATCGCATTACCCCAGTAGTGCACGTCGTCGAATGCCAATCCAGTTGACAAGCCGGCTTTCACGGTGACTTGCAACCACTCATTTTCGATCACGTTGTCTGCCCAAACAATGGTGATTCGGTCTGAGCCGTTGTCACCATCTCCAGGTCGCACAGCAATCTCGAACGGTGCCGGTGCACTCGTAAAGCTGGTTACGTCTTGAGTATTGCCTACCCGGAATTCGAAGAAGTCACCAATCGTGGCCAGCGTTGGAATCTGTGGCAAGTCCGCGATATCGATGATGATACCGTTGATTCCACGGGAGTAGCTGGTGTAGTTCTCGAAGCTGGCCGATTGCCCAGGCAACAGAGCCGTCTTGTCCGGAGCGATCGCACCGTCATCAAAGACGCTGGCACCTACGCCACTTTGCTGCAACATGCTGAAATCGAACGCCGAGTTCTCGTAGAAGATGTGGCGGCCTTCAACCGATGTCGGGATGAAGTCGTCATCGATGATCGTAACGACTCCATCAACAACTGAGACTGCACCACCAGCGGCCGGCACGACGTTGGTCAAGCTGACCTGCAGGTCTTCCGGAAGTTCTGCATCAGTGTCGTCGGTGATATCGATCAAGATCGAAGCAGTTTCGCCAGCCACCAGACCAGCGAAGCTGATCGAGGTCGTATTGGCCGTGTAATCACCACTGTCGGTGTCGATGTCGGTAAGAACCACATCGGCAGTGACTCCGCCCTGAACCGGTCTGTCCAGTGTCGCGGTCACGGAGATCGTACCATCGGTTTCGTTGACCGTGATGTCACTGATCGTAATCGTGGCAGCACCATCATTGTCTTCGATAGTAACCGTTCCGGTACCGGCCGTAGTCGTTCCGGCACTCGTAATTCCTGAAAGCGATACCGTCAGGTCTTCCGAGTTCTCAACAACATTGTCATCAGTGATGTCGACAACGATCGAAACAGATTCACCAGCAACGCCGGTGAAATTGATCCCAGTCGTATTGACCGTGAAGTCGTCACCGTCTGCGGTGACGCCTGTCAGCACCACATCGGCCGCAACACCACCCTGAACAGCTGTGTCCAGAGTCGCGACGACTGTTGCCGTTCCATCACCTTCGTTGACCGTGACATCGGTGATCGAAATGGCTGCGTCACCATCGTTATCAAGAATTGTGATGTCCACTGTTCCGGGAACCACCATGGCCGAACTGACGACGTTGTCCAGAGAAACAGTCAGCGTTTCCGCATTCTCAATCACCAGGTCGTCGGTGATATCGATATCAATGGAAAACGTTTCGCCAGCCGTACCGGTAAAGACAACTCCGGTCGTGTTGATCGTGAAGTCCATTCCATCGGCCGTGACGCCTGTCAGTACTACATCGGCGGTTATGCCGCCCGGCACATCGACATCCAGCGTTGCCGTGATCGTGACTGTTCCATCACCTTCGTTGACGGAAATGTCGTTACCCAACGAGATGTTGGCAATCATATCATTGTCATCGATATGGACCGTCGCTTCGTTGCACTCGCCATCAACGATGGTGACATCCGAAACAGGCGCTCCCGGTGTGGTACTGGATACGTTACCCGGATCCAGAGTCAACGTTACGTCCTCGCCACCCAGTTCGATTTCTGCATCATCAACTGGTGTGATCGAGATCGGACGGCTGGTAGCACCAGGACTAAAGGTAACATCGCCATCGATCGAATCGTAATCCGTGTTGTTCGTCGCATCACCACCGATGAAGTATCCGACCGACAGGTTGAATGACAACGGAGCCGGGATACCCAACGGATTGGCTGCCGAGATTGATCCCGGCACAATCAACAAGATCTCAAACGTACCGGAGTCCTCTGGCTGACCAGGCAGAGTTTCTGCTGCATCCGGATCAGTCGCCTTGATAATGATCTGAGCTTCATCGTTATCGACGATCTCAAC
>CAZPOL010000121.1:0-14808 GCA_964588195.1 uncultured Pirellulaceae bacterium
ATCGAGGTATAAGTATCGTTCTTGACCAATTCTTCGCTGATGATGATCGCATCTTCAAAGTTGTAACCATCGAACGACATGAATCCGACCAGCACGTTTCGGCCAAGCGCCAGAATTCCGTTTTCGGTCGCGGCACCATCGGCCAACACCTGGCCTTTAACCACCTTGTCACCCGGTTTGATCAACGGCTTCTGGTTCAGGCAAGTTCGCTCGTTCAAGCCAACGTACTTTTTCAATTCGTAAACATCGCTGCCAATTTCAATCCGCGTCGAATCGACGTAGTTGACCTTGCCAGCTCGTCGGGCGCGAATGACCATGCTGGAGTTCTCGGCGATCACCTGCTCCATACCGGTCCCGACGATCGGAGCCTCGGCCACCAACAGCGGCACCGCTTGTCGCTGCATGTTCGAGCCCATCAACGCGCGGTTCGCATCATCGTGCTCAAGGAACGGAATCAAACCGGCCGACACACCAACCATCTGGCTGGGTGCGACATCCATGTACTGAACTTCTTCCGGCGAAACGAGTTCAAAGTCAGCACGGTATCGAGCGATAATATTGCCGCCCAACGCCTTGACGCCATCGATCATGTCGCCCTTGACCGTCGTGTCGGCAGGAGCCACAAAGGAATCAGCCTCTTCGTCGGCTCGCAACCAAACCGTTTCGTCGGTGATGCGACCCTTGGAGATTTTTCGGTAGGGCGTGACCAGGAAACCGTAGTCATCGACGCCCGCGTAAATCGCCAGGCTGGAAATCAGACCAATGTTCGTGCCTTCCGGCGTCTCAATCGGGCAAATTCGACCGTAGTGAGAAATGTGAACATCACGAACTTCAAAGCCCGCACGCTTTCGGTTCAAACCACCAGGACCCAGAGCTGACAGACGACGTTCGTGCGTCAATTGGGACAACGGGTTGGTCTGGTCAACCACCTGCGACAGTTCGCCACGACCAAAGAAGTAATCGATGGCGGCCGAAACACTTTTCGGATTGATCAAACTTCGCGGAGTCATGTCCTCCTGGTCTTTCAGGCTCATTCGTTCCTGAACCGTTCGACGCAGCTTCAGAAATCCTTTTCGCATTTCGTCACAAGCCAGCTCATCGATCGTTCGCAAACGACGATTGCCAAGGTGATCAATATCATCGATATGAGCTTCGCCACCGGGAACCGAGAGGTCCAGGATGTATTGAATCGAAGCCAGAATATCTTCGGGTCGCAGCGTCATCTCTTTTTCCGAGACGCCCAGGTCGAGTTTCCGGTTGATACGGAATCGACCGACCTTGCCCAAACGATATCGGTTCTCGTCGTAGAACTTTTCGTTGAACAGAGTTCGCGCTTTTTCCAGAGCTGGCGGGTTACCGGGACGCAATCGCTGGTAGATCCGCAGCAACGCTTCTTCGTGGCTGCCCGTGGCATCGTCGATCAGTGAATTCAGAATCAACGAGCTCTTGGGAGCAGACATGATTTCGCAAGCGGTGACGCCAGCCGTGCAAATGATCTCGGCTTTCTCTTTGCTGATCTTCTTGCCGGCATCGACGATAATCTCGCCCGCTTTGTCGGAAGCTGATGGGTAAACGATATCGTCGACCGCGATCTTGCCTTCCAGTTTCCCGGCGCTGCGCTTGTCGACCACCTTGACCTTTTGCGTCTCGTAGAACACTCGAAGGATATCTGAATCTTCGCTGAACTTTGGCGACATTGCTCGCAACAACGTCATGGCCGAGAACTTGCCGCTCTGGTCAATACGGACCTGCAACAGATCTTTCTTGGTCACGTTGACTTCGATCCAACTGCCTCGTTCCGGAATCACGCGGCAACTTGGAAACTTACGATCCGTGGTCGTGTCCGACTCCAGAACAAAGTCGATACCGGGGCTACGATGCAACTGGCTGACCACGACACGTTCGGCACCATTGATGATGAATTCGCCGCCGCCCAACATGATCGGGATATCGCCCAGATATACTTCCTCTTCGACCGGCTGTTCTTTCATCAGTCGCAGCCAAACGCGGAACGGTTGTCCGTAAGTCAGACGCAACTGGCGACATTCGTTGGGTGTGTAGCGTGGTTTGCCGAGTTCATACCGTACGTACTCAAGGCGTGTTTGTTTGTCGTAGGATTCGACAGGAAAGATCTCCTGAAGCACGCCTTCGATACCTTGCAGCTTGCGCTTTTCCAGATCGACATCGGTTTGCAGGAAATCGCTGTAGCTGGCGGTCTGAATGGTGGTCAGATCGGGAGGTACGGGGTAATCGCGCCCGCTACCGAAGTTACGGACGTCGGATGGTTTCAGGATGCGTTGCGTTGGGGTTGCCATATGCGAGAAATCTCCGCTATAGGTATTTCAGTCGCCGACCGGGGACGAGACCGGGGACGAAACGAATGCAACATTCCGAATCAACCAGCTGTAGAGGCGTTCAGCGAGATGACCGGAATATCGGTTTGAATGATGAAAGACGGATGTTGAGAGTCCAATATTAGTACCGCACATGAATCGTCCGCGCGCAACGGTGACCCGCTGGTACCGCGAGTCAACAAATAGCCGGGTTTCGGCCGCGCTACGATGAAAATTCAAGTCGGATCGGACTGTTGGGTAATGTGATTGAAGTTTGCAGCAAGCCCACCATGGCTGTGCCGCCAGGGATCGACATCGCAGGAACCACGCCAGCCAAAAACCATTCGCGAACCGAACCTGAAACGAATCCAGGTCCGGCCGCATGATTTTGGCTACCGGGCGATCCCGCTGGGCAGTTACTTCAATTCAACACTACCGCCAGCACCTTCGACGTCGGCTTTGACCTTCTCGGCATCCTCTTTGGATACCTTCTCTTTCAGAGTGGCTGGGCAAGCTTCGACCATTTTCTTGGCTTCCATCAGCGTGGCACCAGTGATGGTCTTGACGACCTTCACTACGTCCAGCTTCTTGTCGCCAAAACCGGTCAACACGACATCGAATTCGGTTTGCTCGGCAGCATCTTCGCCACCGCCACCACCACCGCCGCCACCGGCGACCATTACGGCACCACCAGCAGCAGGCTCGATGCCATACTCTTCTTTCAGGTAGTCGCTGACTTCCTTGGCTTGCTTCAGGTTCAGCTCGGCAATTTGATCGCCCAACTTCTTGGCTTCGGCGGAGAATTCGATAGTTGCTGTTTCGTTCATTTTCATGACCTTTCTTATGGATTGAATCTGAGGACCAATTCAGATTCTTTTCTTCTTGTTTTTTAGTTTGATTATTTTTGCGAAAGCAAAAAACGGAATATTTTTAATCACTCGATCATCGGATCCAGGCCGGGCCGATCGAATGAAGGGTTACGGATAAAAAGGTTAGCTGTCGCCTTCCTTTGATTTCTTTTCAACCTGGCTGGCCAACATGCCGGCAGGTCCAGTCATTTGCGACTGCAGCTTTGTCCATGGGCTGGTCAATTGACCAGACAGGATGCTGAGTTGTTCGGTGCGGCTTGGCCATTTGCTGATCTCCTTGACTTTCTCAGGAGTCAATTGCTCGCCATCCATCACACCGCCACGAGCCGAGAAGGCTTCGTATTCCGGTGCTTTGTCCAGCTCGACAACTTCCTTGACCAGGCTCACAAAGTCCTCGCCACCCCAAACGACTGCGGCAGTGCCATCCAGTCCCTCGAAAGCGGCCGACAATGCGGTGCCTTCGGTGGCACGACGTGCCATCGAATTCTTGATAACCATGACGTTCATGTCTTTTTCGCGAAGTCGCCGTCGAAGCTGGACTGCCGTGTTGGCCTCCAGCCCGATCATGTTGGCGACGATGCAGTTTTCGACATCGGACAGCCGCGAGGCTATGTCTTTGGCCAGCAAGTCTTTTACTGTTTTACTCATAATTTCTTACCTTGCGCGTTGACGATTTGACGTTGGCCGAACTGAAAAGGTTCAGCCGTTGAACCGAAACCTCGAGGGTTTCCTATGCGGCAATCCGAATGCCGGGGCTCATCGTCGCTGCGATCGAAATTCCTTTGATGTACGTGCCTTTAATGGCCATGGGCTTCATGGATGAGATCAAATTGATAAAAGCATCAATGTTCTCATACAATTTTTCTGCGTCAAAGCTGAGTCGTCCGACGACGGCATGCACATTGCCACCGTTGTCATTTCGAAACTCAACTTTACCTGCCTTGTATTCCTTGACCGTGTTGGCGACATCAGGTGTCACCGTACCGGCGCGAGGTGAAGGCATTAATCCGCGAGGACCCAAAACGCGGCCCAGCGGACCAACGACACCCATCATGTCGGGCGAGGCAATACAGACATCAAAGTCCGTCCAGCCATCCTGAATCTTCTTGGCGAGGTCTTCCTGACCGACTTCGTCGGCTCCTGCCTCCGTGGCAGCGGCTGCCGCATCACCTTTGGCAAACACAACGACGCGTTGTGCCTTTCCAATACCGTGCGGCAAAACAATCGACCCGCGAACAAGTTGGTCCGCCTGTTTGGAATCAATTCCAAGCCGCATATGGATTTCCACGGACTGGTCGAACTTCGTTCCACCAAACTCCTTGATAATCTCTACGGCCTTCTTCAATTCCTGAGGCTGGGCTGGTACTTTTTCCGCGAGTGTTTTGTATCTCTTCGATTTCTTTGACATAACACTCTACCGCTAATTCGCGGTCCTTTTGAACAATCTTCCCCTGCCCTTCGACAACTGGCGAACAGCAGGACAAATCCCCGTCGATCCCTGACCCGAAACATCCGATCAAAAACCAACGGTTCCATTTGGCGAGCGAAAGCAATTCCGACTCGCCGAATTTCGTTAGTCGACGACGTCGATCCCCATGCTGCGAGCCGTCCCTTCGATCATCCGCCCGGCATGTTCAGGATCCGTGGCGTTCAGATCATCTTTTTTCTTGTCGACGATATCCTGAATCTGTGCGCGAGTGACGGTGGCCACCTTGTCACGATTAGGAACACCCGAACCTTTGGCAATCCCCGCGGCTTGCTTTAGCAGCGAAGCGGCTGGCGGGCTCTTGGTAACAAAGTCGAATGTACGATCGCCGTAAACCGTTACGATCACGGGAATCGGAGTTCCATTGAACTCTTTCGTGCGGTCATTGAACTGCTGGACGAACTGACCCAGGTTGATACCGAACTTACCCAGTGAGGTACCGACCGGAGGTGCCGGAGTCGCTTGACCGCCGGGAACCTGAAACTTCGCCTGACCTGTGATTTGCTTTGCCATTTTTACTTGCCTGTCTTTTTGTTCGCAGGCCGGACTGCCTGGCAGCCGACCCCGGAAATAACGATTGAGTTTGTGTTTCGGTTGTCTCTGTTCGCTGGAACGACCTCGGCTGGAAAACCGGGCCACACCGAACCGCGATGCTAAATGTCTTCAACGTGCCAGTGATCGAGCTCCACCGGGTTGGGACGACCAAAGATATTGATCATTACCGTGACCCGACCATTTCGCTCGTCAATATTTGACACTTCGCCTTCGTAGTTTTGGAAATAACCTTCCTTGACTCGTACCCGATCACCTTCCTTGAACTTGATACCGATCTTCACGGCATCATCAGACTGCTTGACCGTCTCTGGCTTGGTGGATGCCACGATGCGGTCGATCTCTTCAGGCGAAAGTGCTGCCGGCTTACCTGCCGCGCCAGTAAAATCGCCGATGCCTGGTGTTTCGCGTACCAGGAACCAGGAATCATCATTGATCGCCATGTTGACGACGATATAACCCGGATACAATTTTCGTTTGACGATTCGCTGCTTGCCGCTCTTGGAAAACTCGCGAACATCTTCGGTCGGAACCAGAATCTCGCCAAAGTACCGTTCGATCCCGGCCACCTTGACTCGCCGCATCAACGCTTCGCAAATCCCTTTTTCGCGATTCACTTGCACCTTAAGGATGTACCAGTTCATGGTAATCTCATCCTCGACCGGCTCTTCCTCGACTAGTTCGTCCAGCGGAATCGGAGCGGCATCTTCGTCATCGTCCTGGTCATCGTCGACGTAATCGTCGTCCAGAATCTCGGACTCGTCGAAATCAACGGGCCCTTCTTCAACAGGCTCGCCCGCGTCAGCGTCAGCAGCGGCTTCTTCAGCGCCATCACCAGCACTGGCCACATCTTCCGCAGCAACGTCACCCGCTTCCGAATCGTTCGCGGAATCACTCGCGGAATCGTTCGCAGTTACGGCCGGAGCATCAGCGACCGCCTCGACCTCTGCGGTCGATTCAGTGACCGCATCGGCAGCCTGCTCTACAACATCTTCGGTTGTCTTGTTCTCTTCCGTCATCTGGAATCAAACTCCGCGAATACCTAACAACTGGAAGATCTTCGTCCACAAAAGATCGAAAACCCAAAGCGACAATGCCATCGAGAAGATCACAAAAATCACGACCACTGACGCCGCCCACAACTGGGGCCATGCCGGCCACGAGACCTTTTTCATCTCCGCTTCAACGGCGATCAGAAAGTCTGTGAACGGCGGGTAATTTACAATTCGATAGGAGAACCATAGCCCGACCAACCCCAACACGCCGGCCACCGCCCAATTCGCTCCGGTAAACATATCCTCAATAAAGGTAATGTTTCCGATTTCGCGAGCGACCAACAAGGCAATAACGGCGATCGAAACAGAGGTCACCTGTCGGACGATCCGTCCCTGCTGAGGCTTGTACAACCCCGCCTGGAACATCGATCCGATCAGACCAACACTGGCGGCCGGACTGGTTTGTTTTTTTGAAATAGAACTCATCGTTTATCTCCCAGCGAATTTAGATTCGTCATCCGTCAATACGCTGATGAATCGTGGTTGAACCGACTGACTCTCATCCTGATTGCCAACCATCCGAACAACCTGTTTATTAAATGCAGGGGCGGAGGGACTTGAACCCGCAACCGCTGGTTTTGGAAACCAGTGCTCTGCCAATTGAGCTACACCCCTGAATATCTGCAGTATTCCCGCCACTCGCCTTCGTTCACTTTCGTTCGCCTTCGCAATCTCCAGCCAACAAAATGGACCAATCAATCCTGGCGGACAAAGCCACTGGAAAGTTCAGCCAACGACGGTGGGGCACTCGATCTCATACACAAATCTTATGCGACCAAACAAAACAAGCCGGGCGCCCTGAAAAAGGGCACCCGGCGAGTGTTTAATCTAAATTACTCGACGATCTTGGTGACAACACCTGAACCGACCGTTCGACCACCTTCACGAATCGCGAAGCGAACACCATCATCCATGGCGATCGGCTTGTGCAACTCGACAGAGATCTTGACGTTATCGCCAGGCATGCACATCTCGGCATCCGACAGATTAGCCGTTCCGGTTACGTCCGTAGTACGGAAGTAAAACTGAGGACGGTATCCACTGAAGAATGGAGTGTGACGACCACCTTCGTCTTTGCTCAAGCAGTAAATCTCTGCTTCGAACTTGGTGTGCGGAGTGATCGACCCCGGCTTGGCCAACACCTGGCCACGCTGAATCTCTTCACGCTTGATACCACGAAGCAAGCAACCGACGTTATCGCCAGCTCGGCCTTCATCAAGGATCTTGCGGAACATCTCGACACCCGTGCAAACCACTTTACGTGGCTCGCCATCGAATCCGATGATCTCGATCTCTTCACCAGTCTTGACCACACCACGCTCGATACGACCAGTGGCAACGGTTCCACGACCTTCGATCGAGAACACATCTTCCACAGCCATCAGGAATGGCTTGTCATCCTCACGCGGAGGCTCTGGAATGTGAGTATCAATTGCGTCCATCAACTCGCTGATGCACTTGCTGGCTTCCGGATCATCCGGCTTGTTGTAGGCCGGCAAAGCACTACCGCGAACGATGCATGCGTTGTCGCCATCGAACTTATACTTCGTCAGCAACTCACGAACTTCCATCTCGACCAATTCCAACAACTCTTCGTCGTCGACCAGGTCGCACTTGTTCATGAACACAACCAGAGCGGGAACTTCCACCTGGCGAGCCAGCAGAACGTGCTCTTTGGTTTGAGGCATTGGGCCTGAATCTGCGGCGACCACCAAAATCGCACCGTCCATCTGGGCGGCACCGGTAATCATGTTCTTAATAAAATCCGCGTGACCCGGGCAGTCAATATGCGCGTAGTGACGCGTCTCGGTCTCATACTCAACGTGAGCGACAGCAATGGTTACCGTCTTGGTTTCATCACGAACCGTACCGCCCTTTGCGATATCCGAATATGAAATCGGCTGAGCAAGACCCTTGGCAGCCTGGACTGCAACGATCGCACCAGTAGTTGTTGTTTTCCCATGGTCAATGTGACCAATAGTGCCAACGTTTACGTGAGGCTTCGTCCTCTCAAAATTTTCCTTGGCCATTGTCTTCTTTACACCTGTCTAATATATCGCAACCAAGTAACAACTTCGGACACCCACGGAAAACCGAGACGCCGAACCAAAACAATCAGAGCTGCTGATGGGATTTGAACCCATGACCTCGTCCTTACCAAGGACGCGCTCTACCACTGAGCTACAGCAGCAACAGCTTCGACAAAAGGGTCAAACAAAACTCAACAAAAAACGCCCTGTTTGATGAGCGGGTGAAGGGAATCGAACCCTCACGACCAGCTTGGAAGGCTGGGGCTCTGCCATTGAGCTACACCCGCTAATCTATTTAAAAGTCCGGCCAGTTCTCAAACGATCTGGTGTTAGCAGAATCGCAAACTGATTTTTGACCAAACCAGAAAATCAAAATTAAAATCTATTCGTCCAGCCGTGGACTCACTTTCCTAACTACTTCTATTAACTATTTCGCATCGCTCGATCTGTTACTAAATCCATGCCCAGCGAATGATCGAGTGGGGGGTGGAGGATTCGAACCTCCGAAGGCATGAGCCAACAGATTTACAGTCTGTCCCGTTTGACCGCTTCGGTAACCCCCCGGGGGTTAAAATTTGTCTTGCCTAAAAATTCCTGGCGGTCAACTTCCTACAAAATAAGAGCCTGCGGAGGGGGTCGAACCCACGACCTGCGGTTTACAAAACCGCTGCTCTGCCAACTGAGCTACACAGGCGGAGATGCGAAAACCAGTAAATATACCGAAACTCGACCTACCCGCAATACGAAAAAGGCAACCATTAAGACCCGAAATCTACTATCGGGTTCGCTGGCTACCGACTTGCCTATCTCCCCGAGCCCACCGCTGCCGATTCCAAACATTCAGCAACCCCGGCGATCCAGGCACGGTCATTCACTCACCCCTCAAACCCAATTTGGGGCACTCGCTGCCCCTTCGACACCCAACCATCCATTCGGTCCCCGCCTGACCCTGCCTGCTCAATTCACGCAAAAAAATTTCCGGTTGGCCGAGTCCCCCTATATATAAAGGCGCCAAATATGAAGTCGCCTCAAAAATACCATCCCGAAAGAGTGAGCCTCTCATCTCAGTCGATCATATGGGAGCAAGAAAAAGTGGTCAGACAGGGTCCGTATGACTGAGGTCGGTTTGCCGCAAAAAAACGCAAGAGACGCAAAACCCCAAGTGGTATGGGTGTCCCATCTCTTTTGCGGTTCTTTGCGCCTTTTTGCGGCAATCAAAAATCCTTGATTGGAGAAAAACAGGGGTAGGTCAGTCAACTCAAATTTTCCTGGCACACCCAAAGCCTAACATCATGGTCAGCCGAGTCGGCAAGCAAAAACGCCGCTTGCTCGTCAATGCAAACGACGTCTCGATTTATCAAATGGGAAACTTCCTGCTCTTCGTCAATTGAACCTCCGATGAAATCCCTGCCTCCCTCATAAGTGACCGTTCCTCACGTTCCTGTGTTTGCCGCAAAAAAAACGCAAGAGACGCAAAACCCCAAGTGGTATGGGTGTCCCATCTCTTTTGCGGTTCTTTGCGCCTTTTTGCGGCAATCAAAAATTCTTGAATGGAGAAGAATTGAAGTGATGGATCACGGAGAGAAAATTCAGTTTCTTCCTGGTAGTCGCAGTCCTCCTCCACCGATACCTGCCCCGCTTCTTAATCCGCGACGGGTTTCTTCCGTAAATTCAAACTTTTCGCCGGTCAGTTCTTTCAGCTGTTTGATCAACTCTTCGGAAAGACTCGAAATGATCTCTTTCTGCGCCTCAGCGCGTATTCTGGCAATTTCTTTTCTTTCCCACTCTTTTGTTTCGAGCTCCTTCTGTTTCAATGCCTTCATTTGGTCATCGGTTAATTCCAATTCATCGCCGACTTTGCCTGCGAGTGCCTTAGCGACTCCGCTATTCAACAGCTTTTGTCTTTGAAGTTGCTTGATCCGAACGACTTGATCTTCAGAGAGTTGTTCAAGAATCGTTTCATTGAATTTCTCATACAACTCGCCGATTTCGTCACGAACAGACTCGATACCTTCACGTGTGCCGCCGCCTCTTCCCATCGCTTGAAAAACGACTCTGACCTCACCACGCAATTCCTGATTCAGTTCATTGATTTCGTCCATTATTTCGTCGCCAATTTTGAGCTCCTCCTGAACTTTTGGATCTTCCAACAGGTCGAAGTAACTAGTACTGCTTGATATGCCAGAACCAAGGCGAATACTTTGAGCCTGTGCATTGATTGTCAAAAAGGTCATCGCCAACATCACCAAAAACAATAGTGGTAACCGAATTCTCATTTTCGTCTCCAATTTCAATCGATGTAAAAGTAAGTTGACGTTTGCAGTGCGCTGATTCATGCCCTGGAGTATCTCAAAACCCAAAGCCCTATTTAAACCTGGGTTTCTGATTTTGGTTTCGTTAGTTTCGCCAGAAAACGGGTAATTGAGAATTTCTTCGTAAATAAATGCACCTAAACTCAATTTTCAGTTCGCCGTGCCCGGGGCCAGTCCGCCTGGTAATTGGTGCCACTCATTGATGCGGGAAGGAGTTCGGTCGGAAGTTCCGCCGCGCCGCCGGATCACCAGAGTCCCTGGCCGCCATGATCGATGAGGACAAAGTTGTTGAGCTAACGCAAAATCCGGATCGCACGATTTCAATCAATGCAGCTTGGGAATTGGTTTTTCGGGATATGGAACGGGATCCCATGATTTTTAACGAGCAAGGCGTCAAAAAACGAATTTCATGGTTCCTTGGATTCCTGGAAGCAAAGGCTGGTGTCCATCCACCGGAAAATTGGACTGCGCTAGTCGAGGAGGCACGGTATTCGATTGGGAATGTTGAACCTGCTGCTGAAAAAATGAGGTCCGTCGCCTACGTCCTCACAACAAAAAACTACTACAACAACCCAACCATTGTGGTTGATCGAAATGATGGATCCATGAGTGTCACAGAAAATGGCAATTCAGTCACCGTGCAGATTCCGAAACCTCAAGGTGCCTATCCTTTGTTCACCAGTGCACTTGTCGAAAAAGAAATCGCCTTTATCGCATTCCATGACGGGTTCCCTTTGGATTACGATTTTTGTTGTTATCAAGTTGGGTCAAACGAACCCGTTTGGACAAGTGAAGTTTGGTCAGCAATCGAGATTGGCTTTAGTTCGGGAAGTGGAGGATTTCATCATGTTTCCTTCGTTTCTTCGTCAAGCGAAATCTGGGTCTTTGGAGTGACCAGGTCTGGACTCTATTGCCAAGCTCATAACTTGATGAGTGGAAGTTGCAATGTTCGATTCTATTCCGGGTTTTTTGGAAGAGATCAAACGGACTGGTTGAAGCTGGAAATTCAGGCGTTGGAAGACGAAATCAAACAGATCGATCGACTTGAGGCAAAATGAAGTTTACGCGCCAAAATCACATTGGGATCGACAAAGAAAAGTGATCAATGAGAAAATTGCTGCGTACAGTGAACAACTGACTCGGTACCAAAAAAAATCACGTACAGAAGACCATTCCGAAACAGACTCCGGGGATCAAGGAAGAAACAGGGACCGGTCCAGTAAACGAAAATGACCGTTAGGTTTTTGGCTATGCATGGAAAAATTGAATTTACTGGACCTCTGGCTTTTCTGTTCATCAGCTAAAATCACCTTCACTTCTTCCTCTGCGACTTCGCGACTCCGCGTGACACCTTCTTCTACTACCTTCGTCTTGCCACTGTCTCAGTTCAAGGGAGGAACCCCGACCCGCTTGGCAATCGTCGGCGGTTCTGTGGTCGCCGTTTCAAAGTCAAGGAGAATATCTATCAGTCCAATGCAAAAGCCTTTTTCGAAAGCCACATTCGAAAGCCAGGTATGATGCGACGGCCGGGGACGGCCGTGCTACTATTTAAACGGAAATTGGTGCCACCCACTGATTGGCCATCCAAACTTTGCCGCTAGTAGAAATTGGAACCACGCAAATTTTGTGCAGGAATGAATGGGTGCCAATTTTTTCCTCCAGCCCGGTGAACTTCAGCCCAGTATGCGGTTTTTTTCCCTGCAGTGACATAACGAGAGGTCGATAGTGGGGAAGCCTTTGGGTCACGTGTCGATGCGTTACAATCTTTGGGTGGCACCAATTGAAGTCACACGGATTTAAACACGTTTCAGCCGACTGCACCCCTTTTTATTGCCCTTCATCTTTCTCGAGTGCTGAGAACACGCGCCAAATGACCAGTTCCCCATTCAGTTTAACAATGGACAGGCTCTGAATCCAAAGTTCGTCAATTTCAATCGCGGGATCACCACTGATTAGCAATCCATTCTTTGCGTTCGAAATATGATATTCGTTTAACTTGCATTTCTTTTCCGCTTTGTTGATGTGGTCGGTGAAGTCTTTTTTTGCTTCAGCAAACATCCCTTCAAATCCTTCTCTTTTGGCTGTGACATCTTGACCTCTTGCGATCTGGTTGAAAAACAATGCTCCTTCCCGCGCGCTGGCCAAATCCACAAGTTCTGAGATCACCATTCGAACTGATTCAGGTGACTTCTCTTCTTCATTCAAAGCTTCAAACCTTGGACCGGTCCAGTTTTTGTCAACTTGAAACTCAATGGAGTTATCTTCCGATTCGCCGCTTGAACCATCGATCTCACCCAGCCTGAAACTCTTGCCCTCTGTCATCCAGTTTTTTGGCGCATCCGCAACATAAATGAACAATCTATTTTGGGATATATTTGAAACGGTGACTTCATTCTTTCCTTTTCTAAGACAGTCAGAAATCGGAACGACTGTCCCACCACCGTCCAATCGAATAACCGGGACACCATTGACATGGACTTCGGTTGGTTCGTCGTAGTTTTTCCCGCCAAATCCCAAAGCTTCAAACGAACCATCCTCGTCGACGTTCAACTGATATTGAGTAATGACGACCAAGTAGGTCCTGTCGTCTTCTCGCGATTTTTGCGATCTACATCCGTGCATAAAGATAGTCACTAACAATACGAATATTGCAAATGGTTTAGAGCAACCTGTAGTTGCATGTACCACTTCCCTCTCCTTTTACAATTGGTCTGATTCCAACGCCCTTTTTGAATTTCCAAATCGCCTCAGGTTTGAATCCTTTGAAAATGAGATTCTCCCATTCCCAAACAATTGCCGTACCGATTTCAACACCACCTATTCCTACACCACCGTAGATCGATGCAGATAAACTGATTTTTGCAATCAACCCTTCTGTTGGACATGCTGGTAGATTAGTCAGAGGACAGTCGACAAGTTCTTGAAATTCAACGCTTCCTCGCAACCAAGAAAATTCCGGCCTTAAAGGTTCCTTTAATTTTCCGGTTAAGTGTTTCCTTTTTCCCCTTCCCTTTACAACGTCATTTCGTTCACCATCCGTTGGTTTTTCAAAAACGCGCCCTGAGGAACCTTCCCATGACGCACCCAACGAAAGGGTACCAGACAAAAACTGTAATGGTTCAGCGTGAATTGGATTTTTTGATTTGACGAGTTAATCCATTTGAAGTTGCAATTGGGTTTTATTTTCGATTTGAATTGGTGTTGGATTTTCTCTTTTTCGCTGTCTGTTGGAGGCTCTTTTCTGGCGAGCTACTTTTAGTTTTCGGTCTCGCTGCTTGTAGATTGCGAACGTCATGGGAAACCCACTGGCCTGTTAGAGTTCCCCAAGTTCCTTTTTTAGCTTGACGTGCTCCTCGAGAAGTTCTGCCACGAATTCGTTCTTCTGAACAAGTTTGGCTTCGAGCTTGGCGATCCGCTTCTTCTCCAAAGCCGCAAAACGCTTTCTCAAACGCTTTCTCGCCGTTCTCAAAAAGCTGCTTTTGCCATGTGTAAAACTGCGTTGGCTGGATTTTGTATTCTTCGCAAAGCGTTGAAACTGGGACACCATCGACCAAGTGACGCTTGACGATTTCGACTTTCTGTTGGCCTGTGATTTGCCGACGTGAACGGGGGCTCATAGAATCTCCTTGAGGTTGTCAAAGAGATTAACTTATCAAGTTGAAAACTCCAGTTCCGACTGAGGCAGAACACAGTAAACCTCCAAAACAATCGAGAGAGAAATGTTAAAAGAGATTTTAGGCTTAGCGTTGTTCGCCTTAATATGTGGTTGCGGTGATTCCCGAAAAGAAAATGCCGATAACTTCCGCGACGAAATCCAAAACTTGATATCGATCGGTGATGACATATTCGAAGCAAAGGAAAAACTGGTCGATTCCGGATTCAGTATCGTTTATGGTCCAGATTTTCAAACCAAAGACCGATCCTGTTTGTTGATGATCATAGACTACGGTCTACAGCCTACATCGCTTGAAAATCTGAATTACGTTACCGATTTGTGGGAGGATGATGGTGAGCTTATTTCTGGTATTGTGAGAGCCGACCCGAGTGGTCGAATTTTCGAGATTGAGTAAGGGCCAAGAAGAGGGACAGCGGAAAACTTCCGTAGGGGTCAGCCTTGAATGGCATTAACATCTTGGTAAGTCATTGCTGGGCCAGCTCTTGTTTCAATTGT
>CAZPOL010000122.1:0-14758 GCA_964588195.1 uncultured Pirellulaceae bacterium
CCACCTTGACCGCCGCCGAAGCCACCGCCGCCGCCACCACGACCGCCTCCACCGCCGCCACCACCGATGCCGCCGCCGAAGCCTTGAGCCAGGATCGGCACGCCAACGAATGCTTCTGGCATTTCAACCGCCAACGCGCCGGCTGTGTTGTTGGTGACGAAGATGTTTGCCTGAGTGGCATCTTTTGGAATCAGTTCAACTTTGATGTCACCGCTTTCCATGGCGGCAAACATTTCTGTCGGAGCGTAACCTTCGGCTGGTGTCATCGTCTTGGACACGCGCTTGGGGATCTTTTTCTTAGCTGCTTTTTCCGCCGCTCTATCAGCTGCTTTGTCAGCAACCTTCTCAGCTGCTTCCTCGGCAACCTTGCCTGAGGTTTCGTTTTGCGTTGCTTCTGTTTCTTGAGCATACGCATGGTTCGGAACGCTGAGTGCAGCGACTGCAACAACTGAAAGAATCAGCAAGCAGTGTTTTCCGAATTGTGTCGACCAGTGGGACTTCATCAAACAAACTCTCCTTGAAAATCGACACACCTTGCCCGTGTCTGACAGCGGCACGCTCCACGCGGAACGTACTCATTTCACGAATTGTAACGACCAGAATCTACCCGATCAGTGGGGCAAACCACATGGGGAAGCCTGAGCGGTACGTCTTACAATACTCGGGTTTCCAATCCAGTACAGGCTAAATTAACTTCAGAATGCCTGTCGTGAGTCCGGAATATCTGGCAGTTCCGGACCAGGCGGCATTTTGCAGATGATGATCCGTTGGTATTGCCGGTGAAAATGGTCAGGAGGGCTCTGCTAGCCACGTGCGGGTTTCGGGGACTCATGAAGCATGTTTGTATCCAGCAGCGCATAAAAAAACCGGCTTTCAAAAGCAAACGCTAATGAAAGCCGGAGTCTTTCTCGTTTCGATGCCGTTTGGCATCGAGCCATTTTCTAGCGATCCGTCCGCCAGTCTCTGGATTCTTCCTGAGTCTCGTTCTCGCTTTTGCGAGCGGCGACTCGTTGATCGGCAAACGGAACCAACTCTTGTGCCCAGCCAACCTGGTTGGGTGTAAAGAATCGTTCGAAGTAGCCGTTACTTAGTTCTGTGCGATTGTGGTTCAGCAAGAATTCCCAGCTAAGTCCATCCAATCGGTGCCAAGATGCAGCCTGTGCGATCGGCTGGGAAACTTCATCGTTAGCAACCATCTTCAACATCTCGATGATCGACTCGTCAGTGATGTAATCCTTGGCTGGCTTGATTTCGTACTTCATGCTTGGGCGTGGATCTGGCTTGTGAAATTCCAGGCAGACCGTAGTGAAAGTTACTTTGGCTCGCTTGCCAGGAGGGATGTTGAATACACCGCCACCAAAGCCGCCGCCTTGGCCGCCACCACCTTGACCGCCACCGCCGAAGCCACCACCGCCACGACCTTGACCGCCACCGCCGCCAAAGCCTTGACCGCCACCTTGACCGCCGCCGAAGCCACCACCGCGACCGCCACCACCTTGACCGCCGCCGAAGCCACCGCCTTGCCCGCCGCCGAAGCCTTGAGCAAGTACAGGGATTCCAACAAAGGCTTCTGGCATTTCAACCGCAAGTGGCTTGTCATCAAGATTAGTGACAAAGACGTTGGCTTGAGTTGCGTCTTTCGGGATCAGCTCGACCTTGATCGTGCCATCATCCATAGCCGAAAACATTTCGACGTGATCGTAGCCATCGGCAGGCGTTAATGTTTTTGATACACGGGTCGGCACTTTCTTCTCAGGCGTCTTCGCTTTGGAATCCGCTTGTGAATCTTGTGCGAAGGAAGCGAGCGGAATACAGCACGCGACAAAGAATGCCAGCAAGGCCGGCGTCCGGGAAACTTGAGTCAACCAATTCGAATTCATAATCTCTCCTCGAAATATCGACACACCCTGCCCGTGTCGTCGTTGATACGTCAAAGTCAGCGCCCCAAGAACTGCTCCAACAACTTCAATTCTAGCATTCTGCACGTGCAAAATCATCACTAAGATTCTGCCTGACAGCTTCCTGCAACTATCCAGATTAATCGGGGATTTTGCGGATTCCAAGTAAAAAATTCTGGCGGGTGAGTGTCATAACCCCCAAAAAACAAGCATTATCGCGTTATTCCGTTTTCCCGCTCGTTTCCTGTCCCCACTTCACCGTCCCATAATTGGACGATTGGTGACTTCCCTAACACGTCGACGAGCGATAAAAGGCTGTAAATACAGGCTCCGTCAGCAGGTCAGTTTGGTGCAGCGAACGGCTATTCCAGCGCAAAAAAGAAACCCCGAGTTTCTACACTCGGGGTTCACTCTTGATTTTCCGGTTCCGTAATCGTCTTCGCAACCGTCATGAACCTGAGTTCTAGATCAAGGTTGCGATGACCAAAGCCACGACGCTCATCAGCTTCAACAAGATGTTCAAGGATGGGCCAGAAGTATCTTTGAACGGGTCGCCAACAGTGTCGCCAACGACGGCTGCCTTGTGAGCGGTCGAGCCCTTGCCGAGCTTTTCGCCATTCACTTCAGCGCCTTCTTCGATCATCTTCTTGGCGTTATCCCAGGCACCACCAGCGTTCGATTGGAACAAGGCCATCAATACACCACTGACCGTAACACCTGCCAACAAGCCACCCAACATCATGGCGTTGGTGTTGCCACCCATACCACTGAACAGCTGGAACATCATCGATGGTGTTTCGCCCACTGCGGGTGGGTTGCCAGCGAAAGTCGCCAGCCACTTGGGACCAAATCCAAAGGCAACCGGTACCAGTACGGCGACCAAACCTGGAATGATCATTTCGCGAATCGAAGCCCGCGTTGAAATTGCCACGCACTTGGCGTATTCGGCTTTTCCGTCGGCAGCTTCGAATGTCTTCTGATCGGCAGCCGACCATTGGTCGAAGTCCTTTTCGCCGTTGTTGTTCATCACATCAAGGGCGGCTCGCAATTCAGGAATGTCCTTGAACTGGCGACGTACTTCCTGAATCATTGCCATCGCCGCACGACCGACTGCATTCATCGACATCGCCGAGAACAAGAACGGCAGCATCGCTCCGATGAACAACGAGGCCATCACGTACGAATTCGTAATATTGATCGCAGTAATTTGTTGATCAACGTTTTTCGGGGTGGCGTTGTAAGTCGTAATGAAGGCGGCGAACAGAGCCAACGCAGTCAAAGCAGCAGACCCGATCGCGAACCCTTTTCCGATCGCAGCAGTCGTGTTACCAACCGCGTCCAGTTTGTCAGTTCGCTCGCGAACTTCTGGTGGCAGTTCCGCCATCTCGGCGATCCCGCCCGCGTTGTCAGAGATCGGGCCGTAGGCATCAACCGCCAATTGAATTCCGGTATTGGATAACATACCCACCGCGGCGATCGCGATACCGTAAAGTCCGGCAAACGAATACGCACCAATAATGGCGACAGCAATAATCATGATTGGAATAGCAGTCGACATCATGCCAACACCCAGACCGGCGATGATATTCGTAGCCGATCCGGTTACCGATTGCTTAACGATCGATTTTACCGGTCCCGTTCCTGTTCCAGTGTAGTGTTCTGTGATCTTGCCGATTCCCAATCCGGCACACAGGCCCAACAGGATCGCAAAGAACACACCATTGGAAGTGTAGGACACGACAGCACCGGTGACCGGGTCAGCAGAAGTCCAGGCAGCGGGCAACATCCATTGAATCACACCGTAAGTCAGCCCCAATAGAACGAGAGCCGAACCGAATTCGCCAATGTTCAGTGCATGGTGCGGGTTTCCGCCTTCTTTCACTTTGACGAAGAAGGTACCAGCGATCGAAGTCAGAATACCAATCCCGGCCAAAATCAGCGGCAGGATAATCGCCGAAAGGCCATTGAATCCATCACTATTGTTAGCGAATTCCGGAGCCGCCATAAACGCAGCACCCAAAACCATCGTTCCAATAATCGAGCCAACATAAGACTCGAACAAGTCAGCACCCATGCCGGCGACGTCGCCCACGTTGTCGCCGACGTTATCAGCGATGGTGGCCGGGTTCAGCGGGTGATCTTCCGGGATACCAGCTTCGACTTTACCAACCAGGTCAGCACCGACGTCGGCGGCCTTGGTATAGATACCACCACCCACGCGTGCGAACAAAGCGATCGACGAGGCACCGAAAGAGAAGCCAGTCAAAACGGTAATGACTTTTACGATTTCAGTTTGAGCTGTACCGAACATGGTTGAGTAGACGATGAACAGGACGCTAAGTCCAAGGACACCCAATCCAACCACGCCCATACCCATGACGCTACCACCAGCGAAGGCGACTTCCAGAGCCTTACCCAATCCAGTTCGTGCAGCGTTAGTTGTTCGTACGTTTGCTTTGGTCGCGACTTTCATGCCGATGAATCCTGCCATCGCCGAGCACAAAGCACCCAGCACGAATGACAATGCGACCAACGGCGAAGAAGCGTCCTCTTGTTGAATCGCCGCGTATCCCAGCAACACAGCCACCGCAACAACGAACACCGAAAGGATCGTGTATTCGGCTCGCAGGAATGACATCGCTCCATCTGAAATGTTCTTGGCGATTCGTTCCATCCGCTCGGTGCCAACTTCCTGACTGGCGACCCACGACGATTTCCAAAACGTAAATCCAAGTCCAACAAGACCGAGAACCGGAATCACATAAACCGGCCAAGGCAGTCCGCCACCTTCAGATGATGAAGCGGTCGATGATTCGGTGGAAGTTTCTGCCGTCGCTGATTCGGCGCTCCCGGGTTCCTGAACTGCCAATGCATCCGCCGTAAACGACAGTGCTGTGAAACAAAAAATCATGCAAGCGAATGCGAAAAGCCAACCGGGTTTTGAACCGATCGATCCGCGACGACTAAAAAATGGAGACATTTCCTGGCCTTTGAAGGTAGCTAAATACGAAAATGGAAGGTGAAGCAATCGGACACAAGAGTCCAATTGTCGTCAGGTCTCAAAATTGCGATACACCAATTTGAGCGACGAGCCGGAAAAAAGGCTTTGAAAGCCTAATTTTGCCAGGAGCTGTTTGCGCACATCCGACGCAGAATATTGCCTGGGTTCCAACACTCAGCAGATACTCATGCGTCACCGGCAACGCATGCCCCTGGTCCGGTCTAAAGAATGGGACCAACGGCTTGTCTCTCGAACTCGATCGAACAAACCAATCCTTCGCGAAGGCAGGAGTCTAACTCGGCCTAAACCGGGATGTCAATAAGGGTTAGGCGGTTTTCGAAGAGGGCCGGCGGCCAGTTGTCGACTACCGTTTCCCGCCCATCACACAGTCTGGCTGGCTTACTCGCGAACTCGCGGACCACCAAACCTTGGGATTATGACCTTTACCCGTTTGTCACAGCAGGTCCAGCAGAGTGTGGCAATCTGACGACCCAGTATGCCACGCCGCCACGAGACGACCGGCGCCTCGCCCATGCAACAGCCGGGCAACGTGACCTTGATCTCGTGAGTGCAGCCACAATTCGGTTCCTCCAGGCAGATCGTGGTTTTCACCGGGCAACAACATTGCTGGTGACCACAAGCTCCACACGCTGGCACCGTCGTGGGCAATGGGGCCACGAACGTCGTTTCTGGCAACGGTTCAGCCGAGGGTGCCTTCAAAATATCGTCCGACAGCAAGACGCTCTCTTGCACAGCCGGATCAAGCCGCAGCACCGAAGCCGGTGGATCGACGATGGTCAGGTCCGACGGCGAAGTCGCCGGAGCTACCGCGGGAGCCGATTCCTGAGCCAGAGTCGTTGTCGCGAGGATGCCAGATGCCAATACCGCCGTCAAAATCAAGTTGGTCATTCGTTTCATTTTCCAGGCCTCAGTAAAATCCAGGAGTGTCGTCGATGTTGATAACTTGTCTTCTCGTCTTCAATAGTTACCTGCACGGTTCAACAAGTAAACGTTTCACGTCAGAAAATTTCCTGAAACAAACACAAATTCTAATCAGCACAAGCAAGGAAAAGGCCTGCCTGGGAGTGGATTTCCGGGGCAGGCCCTCTTTGATTTGAACCATGATTTGAATGGCGTCAGATTTACAGCAAGTCCAGCGGATTGTTGTGGTGCTTGTGCAATTGTTCCAGGACATTGCTTGGCAGATCAGACAGGATCGAGCCAGCCGTCGTGGCTTTTTGCTGGTTAGCCTCTAGTTGCAACGAACGGTAAGTGTCGTCGGTCAGTCTTAGATTTGCATCACCCAGCGCCACCGCCTCTGTTGCAATCTGTTCGATCACGACACGAGCATTTCGCGTTTCAGGCGTTCCGGCAAAGTTAATCACCCAGTTGCCAGCCTGGTCTGCCGTGCTGGTCACTTCGCCAATCATTGAACCGTCAGAAGTATACAAGCGTGCGACCAGGATGGTTCCCGGTGCGGCACTTCCCGCAATGATCGGTTCCTTGGCCAGCAGATCGATGCGTTGCGATAACAAAATCTCACGCGACTCGAACGCAAAACGGTCGACCAGACGGGTGCCCTCGGCTTCGTTGCGGAAGGCATCGAAGGAAAAGATATCAAGGATGCCGTCCAATTCTGCCTCGACGTTGATTTTTACAACGGCTCGGCTGACCGCTCCATCCGCATCGGTGATGCTGTACGCGAAGCTGTCGGTTCCGGAGAATCCTGGGTTCGGCGTGTAGGTGTACGAACCATCGGGACTCAATGTGACCGTGCCATTGGCAGGTTGAGTCACCACCGCGAAGGCGACCGCATCGCCATCCGGGTCCACGTCGTTGTTGGCAACGGTCGAGCTAACCGGAGTGTCCTCATCGGTCGACGCCATGTCATCAACCGCTACAGGTGCCGGGTTGACGACGTTCCAGACAAAGGTCTCGGTCGTCGTTCCACCGACTCCATCGTCGACAGTCAGTGTTACGGTGTACGGTCCATTCTGCGAGGCGCTTTGGTCGATCGTTCCGCTAACGATTCCGGTATTCGGATCGATTGCCAAACCTGGTGGCAAACCTGTGACGGTAAAGGTCAGTGTGTCGCCCTCTGCGTCGTCGAACAGAGTGCCCAGATCAATGTTGACCGGTTCATTGTCCTCATGGTCCAGGTCTTCCAACGGAGTCGAAGGCTGTGGAGCATCGTTAATTGCCGCCACCACGATGGTAACGGTGGCTGGAGCGACGTCCCCATCGGCATCGACCACCTCGTAGGTGAAAGTGTCGGTGCCTGCGAAGTCAGCGTTCGGCGTGTAGGCAAATGTGCCGTCCGGGTTTAATGTCAAGGCACCAAAGTTCGGCTCGCTGGTAACGTTGAACGTCAATGTGTCATTGTCCGGATCTGAATCGTTGCCTGCTACGTTGCCGTTGACGGTTACATCTTCGTCGGTCGTGAAGCTGTCGTTGACGGCTTGCGGGCCAGGATTAGTGACCTGCCATTCAAACGATTCTGAAACTGTTTCGCCAAACCCATCGTCGGCTGTTACGGTTACGGTGTACGGGCCACCTTGAGAAGCACTCGAATCGAGTGTTCCCGTGATCATGCCCGTGTTCGGATCGATCGACAAACCTGGTGGCAAGTTGTTCGCTGTGTATGTCAGCAGATCGCCATCGGGATCGTTGAAGTTGCTACTGACGTCGATGTTGATATTGTCGCCGTCTATATTTGTTTGCGCTGGAAGCGGTGTCGATACGGGGGCGTCGTTGAGGCCTCCGACATTGATCGAAACCGTAGCAACCGCAGTCGCTCCATCGGCATCCTCTATCTCGTAGGTGAACGAGTCGATCCCGGCGAAGTTCGTGTTCGGAGTGTAAGTGAACGAGCCATCGCTGTTGAAAACGACGCTTCCGTTGATTGGGCTGGAAGTCTGGTTGTACGTCGCAGTGTCACCGTCAGGATCACTGTCGTTCCCGGTAACCGAACCGCTAACAGGCGTGTCTTCCGAAGTCACAAAGCCGTCGTTAACCGCGACCGGACCAGGGTTGGTAACCGTCCATTCAAATGTGTCACTGATCAAACCGCCATTGCCGTCTTCTGCGGTCACGACGATGGTGTACGGACCGCTCTGCGATGCACTGCTGCCCAATGTTCCGGTGATCAAACCTGTGACAGGATCGATCGACAATCCAGTTGGCAGACCGGCAGCCGAGAACGTCAACGCGTCGCCATCGGGATCACTGAATCCGGAACCGACGTCAACCGAAACAGTCTCGCTGTCCAGATTCGTCTGATCAGCAATCGGCGTGTCGACTACTGGCACGTCATTGACGGCATCAATGTTAATAAAGGCGGTTGCTGTGCTGGTGGCTCCATCGGCATCAACCGTTTGGTAATCAAATGAGTCCGGTCCGTTGTAACCAGGATCCGGCGTGTAAGTGAACGAGCCATTTGGCTGTAGCACGACATTGCCGTTTGTTGGTTGGTTAGCGACACTGAATGTCAACGCGTCACCATCCGGATCGCTATCGTTCGAAGCCACTGTGCCCGAAACAGGCGTGTCCTCGTCCGTCGTGAAATTGTCATCGACAGCGTCAGGTGCAGGGTTGGAAATGTTCCAGTCAAAACTGTCGGATACCGTTCCGCCATTTCCATCGTCTGCTGTGACGACGATCGTGTAGGGACCGTTTTGCGAAGCGCTCGATTCAAGCGTTCCCGAGATAACTCCAGTCCCTGGATCGATCGACAATCCCAGTGGCAAGCCCGTCGCTGTGAAGGTAAGTGTGTCGCCTTCCAAATCCGAGAAGCTGTTGCCGACGTTGATCGAAATGTTGTCACTATCGACATCCGTTTGATCGGCCAGCGAATTTACGGTTGGTGCATCGTTGATACTGGCGATATCGATCGTAACCGTGGCCGTTGAGGTAGCTCCATCGGCATCGACCAATTCGTAATCGAATGAGTCGGAGCCATGGAAATTAGCGTTCGGTGTGTAGGTGAACGTTCCATCGTTGTTAAACACGACGGATCCACTCGTTGGAGTCGAAGTCTGAGCGTACGTCACCGAGTCGCCATCCGGGTCATTGTCGTTGCCGGTGACAGACCCCGAAACCGCAGTGTCCTCGTTCGTTGTGAACTGGTCGTCATTGGCGACAGGGCCAGGGTTGTCGACAGTCCATTCGAACGAGCTGACTACGAATTCTCCGTTGTCGTCTTGAGCCGTTACGAACACCGTGTAGACGCCGTCGGTCGCCGGGCCTCCTTGCGAAGCACTGCCGTCAAGTGTGCCACTGACTATGCCAGTGGCTGTATCGATCGACAATCCCGTTGGCAATCCTGTGACGCTGTATGTCAGGCTGGTGTCATCGACGTCATCAAAGAAGTTCGACAAGTCGAGTGTTGGCGAATCCGTGTCCAGGTTGGTCTGGTTTGGAATGTTGGATGGAATCGGTGCATCGTTCGTGCCATCGATTGTGATGTTCAACATGGCCGATGCCGTGCCACCTTCGCCATCGCTGATGTCGTAGGTGAATGCTTCGGAAAGACTCTCTCCAATGTCCAGTGCTTGAACATCCGGGTGGGTATTGTCCAGAGTATAGGTGTACGTGCCATCGGCGTTGACTTGCAATGAACCGTAAGTTCCGTTGACGATCGTACCAGCCGCCTGACCATTCACCTGAGTGACATTCAGGACATCGCCATCAGGATCGTTATCGTTGGTCAGCACGTCGCCACTGGCAACCAGTTGGCTGTCTTCCGTTACTGAGTTCACGTTGTCGCTGGCAACAGGACCAGGATTGTTGACCGTCCAGTTGAAGGAGTCAGTTACAGTTCCGCCATTACCATCATCGGCCGTGACAACCACGACATAGGGTCCGCCTTGCGAAGCACTTGAATCGAGTGTCCCGGTAATGTTTCCGGCACTGTCAATCACTAGTCCAGGCGGCAATCCGGTTGCGGTGAAGCTGAGCGAATCGCCCTCCAGGTCACTGAAGTTTCCGGAAACGTCCAGGTTGATCGCATCGCTATCCAGGTTCGTCTGATCGGCGATCGGCGAATCGATCGTTGGTGGATCGTTCACATTTCCTACAGAGATCGTTACCGTAGCAACCGAACTCGCGCCATCGGCGTCAACAGTTTCGTAGTTGAATGAGTCGATTCCGGTGAAGTTGGTATTGGGCGTGTAGGTGAAAGTCCCGTCATTGTTCCAGACCAACGAACCATTGGTTGGGTTGGTCAACTGATTGTAAACCACGGTGTCGCTATCCGGGTCGCTGTCGTTTGTCGAAGCGTCGCCGCTGACCGCTGTGTCCTCGGTGGTCGTCACGGCATCGTTCACGGCATTCGGTGCCGGGTTAGCGACCGACCATGTGAATGATTCAGTCACAGTGCCACCGTTGCCATCATCGACGGTTACTGAAACGGTGTATGGCCCGTTCTGCGAAGCACTCGAATCGATGGTGCCCGTGATCAAGCCGGTCGCTGAATCGATCGCCAATCCTGTCGGCAAGCCTGTTACCGAATAAGTCAGTATATCGCCATCGATGTCGCTGAAGTTGCTTGAGATGTCGATGCTGACATTGTCCGAATCGAAGTTCGAACGATCTGGGAGAGCCGTATCGACAACCGGCGCGTCATTGATTTCGGCCACGACAATGGTGACCACAGCCTGCGAAACAGCTCCGTCGGAATCAACCAACTCATACGTAAATGTGTCTGTGCCTGCGAAGTCACTGTTCGGCGTGTATACAAAGGTCCCGTCGTTACTCCAAACCACCGTGCCGTTGGCCGGGTCACTGGTTTGGTTGTAGACGAGCGTGTCGGCATCGGCGTCGCTGTCATTGCCAGTGACTGAACCGCTGAACGAAACGTCCTCATCGGTTGCGAAGTTGTCGTCCAGAGCAACTGGAACCGGATTGGTAACGGTCCAGACGAAGGTCTCCGTGACCGATCCACCGTTGCCATCGTTGGCAATCACTGAAACTGAGTAAGTTCCAGGTTGTGAAGCGTCGGCATCCAGTGTGCCTGTGATTTCGCCAGTCACTGAATCGATCATCAACCCGGGTGGCAATCCGTTGGCTGTGAAAGTTAACGTGTCCCCCTCGATGTCGCTGAAGTGACTCGATACGTCAACTGAAACTGTATCGCTGTCCAGATTCGTCTGGTCATCAATGTTACTATCGACAACCGGTGCGTCGTTGACCGAAGAGATCGTGATCGTCACGGTCGAAACTGAACTCGCTCCATCCGCGTCGACAATTTCGTAATCGAAGGTGTCGGTACCGGAGAAGTCAGCATTCGGGGTGTACGTAAACGATCCATCGGAACCGAAGACGACCGATCCGTTGGTCGGGTCGGTCAACTGGTTGAAGCTGAACGTATCATCTGCGTCACTGTCATTGCCTGCGACAGAATCATTGACTGCCGTGTCTTCGTTGGTTGTGAATCCATCGTCCAGCGAAATCGGTGCCGGGTTGTTGACGTTCCACATGAATGACTCAAGGACTATTCCGCCATTACCATCTTCGGCCATCACGGTGACTGTGTAAGGTGAACCCTGCGAAGCACTGGTGTCCAGTGTGCCGGTGATGTTGCCCGCGGCATCGATGCTCAGCCCAAGTGGCAAGCCGGTAGCAGTGAATGTCAAGCTGTCGCCATCCGCATCGCTGAAGTTTCCAGAGACGTCCAGGTTGATCACGTCTCCATCGGTGTCCGTCTGATCCGGAATCGCGACATCAACAACGGGTGCATCGTTTTCGGCATCGACAACGATGGTCACAGTCGCCGTCGAGGTCGCTCCATCAGCATCAGTTACTTCGTAGTTAAATGTGTCTGTGCCATTGAAGTTGGCGTTTGGTGTGTAGACAAACGATCCATCGTTGCTCAATACCACAGAACCACTGGTCGGGTTGCTGGTTTGGGAGTAGAGGAGCGCGTCGCCGTCGGCATCGTTGTCATTGTTAACAACGGTGCCACTGAAGGCAGTGTCTTCGTCGGTCGTGAAGCTGTCGTCGTCAGCGACTGGTGCTGGATTGACGACCGTCCAAATGAATTCGTCAGTAACGGTTCCGCCATTGCCGTCATCGACAGTAACGACGACTGTGTATGGTCCGTTTTGTGAAGCGCTGGAATCGAGCGTTCCGGAGATAACTCCGGCAGCATTGATCGACAGTCCAAGTGGCAATCCAGTAGCCGAGAACGTCAGCGTGTCGCCTTCCTGGTCACTGAAGTTTCCAGCGATATCCAGGTTGATGTTGTCGCTGTCCAGATCCGTTCGATCGGGAATTTCGTTGTCGACAACTGGTGCATCGTTGACTCCACCGACCACAATGTCGACCGTTGCCGTTGAGATGGCACCATCGGCATCAGAAACTTCGTAGTCAAACGAATCGTTTCCTTCGAAATTGGCATTCGGTGTATAGGTAAATGATCCGTCTGGATTGAACGCAAGCGTACCGTTGGCTGGGCCAGTCGTTTCACTGAAGGTCAGGTTGTCACCATCAATATCGGAGTCATTGGTGGCGACGTCGGCATCCAGGGGCGTGTCTTCACTAGTGCTGAAGGAATCGTCCGTGGCGTCAGGGCCGGGGTTAGTCACTGTCCAAACGAAAGTCTCGGTGACGGTTTCGCCATCCGGATCCTCAGCCGTTACGGCTACCGTAAACGGACCGGATTGAGAAGCACTCGAATCGAGCGTTCCAGTGACGACACCGTTGGCATCGATCGACAGTCCCGGTGGCAATCCAGTCGCTGTGAAGGTAAGCGTGTCGCCGTCAACATCATCGAAATTTGGCGAAAGATCCAGGTTGATCAGCTGGCTGTCTTCACTGGTTTGATCCGGAATCGGAGTGCTGACGACTGGCTCGTCGTTTTCTGCGTTAACCGTAATCGTGATTGTGGCGGTGTCCGTTGCGCCATCGGCGTCTACCACCTGGTATTCGAAAGTGTCGACACCTTCGAAATTGGCATTGGGAACGTAAGTGAATGTTCCGTTGTTGTTCCAGGTGACCGTTCCATTAGCAGGGTTGGTCAATTGCAGGTAGACGAGCGAGTCGTTATCTGCGTCATTGTCGTTGAAGGTGACATCGCCAAGTGTTGGTGTGTCTTCTGTGGTTATAAAACTATCATTCCCAGCCGTCGGAGTCGGGTTGGTTACTTCCCAGTTGAAGGTTAGCGAAGTGGTGCCGCCGTTGCCGTCATCGGCGGTGACTGTGACGCTGAAGGGTCCATTTTGAGAGGCGCTGGAATCGATTGAGCCAATGATGGTTCCGTTGGGCTGTATCGTCAGTCCAGTAGGCAGGCCGGTTGCCGAGTAGGTCAGTGTGTCTCCCTCAACGTCCATGAAGGAGTTTGTGACACTGATGTTGATGAAGTCGCTGTCAGTGTTGACTTTGTCAGCAATCGAAATGGCGACTGGCGCGTCGTTGACTGCATTGATCGTGATGTCAACGGTAGCCGTATCGACTGCTCCATCGGCGTCAACGACTTCATAAGTAAACGAATCTGTACCAGAGAAATTTGCGTTGGGTGTATAACTGAACGTGCCATCGTTATTGAACGACAGCGATCCGTTGGTTGGTGTTGAGGTCTGATTGAATGTCAGGTTGTCACCGTCGACGTCTACATCATTGACGTTGACGCTATCGTTGATCGTCACGTCTTCGTCGGCTGTGTAGTTGTCATCGACCGCGGTTGGGCCAGGATTATCAACGTTCCATGTGAAAGTATCGGTAACCGTTCCACCATTGCCATCGTCGGCGGTGATCATCACGGTGTAAGGACCATTCTGTGAGGCGCTGGAATCGAGCGTTCCGGTGATGTTACCGTTGGCATCGATGGAAAGGCCTGGTGGCAAACCGGTGGCGGTGAACGTCAGCGTATCGCCTTCCGGATCACTGAAGTTTCCAGAGACGTCCAGGCTGATTACGTCGCTGTCCAAATTTGTTTGGTCGGCGATCGGCGAATCGACGACAGGTAAATCGTTGACCGAAGCGACTCCGATAGTCACCGTTGCGGTTGCCGTCGAGCCATCGGCATCGACGACTTCGTAATCGAACGAATCGGTTCCATTGAATCCGGCATTTGGTGTGTAAGTGAATGTTCCGGTGGTGTTGTCAAAGATGACCGAACCGTTGGCTGGATTGGAAGTCCGGTTGAAAGTCAGTGTGTCGCCATCGGGATCGCTATCGTTGCCTGCGACCGAACCACTGACAGGAGTATCCTCAGGTGTGTTGAAGTTGTCGTTGGTGGCGGTTGGACCGGGGTTGGTCACGGTCCATGTGAAGGTGTCGGTAACCGTTCCACCATTGCCATCATCGGCCGTGATCATGACGGTGTAAGGACCGTTCTGCGAGGCGCTGGAATCGAGCGTTCCGCTGATGTTACCGTTGGCGTCGATGGAAAGCCCTGGTGGCAGTCCGGTGGCGGTGAACATCAACGTGTCGCCGTCGGCCGGGTCGTCAAAGTTTCCTGAGACATCGATGTTGATGACATCGCTGTCGGCATCGGTCTGATCAGCAATCGGACTAGTGACGACTGGATCGTCGTTGATTGGATCAACCGTAATGTCAACGGTCGCTATTGAAACGTCGCCATCGGCATCCACAACTTCGTAAGTAAAGGAATCGCTACCGCTGAAGTTGGCGTTTGGTGTATATGTGAATGTCCCATCGGTGTTGAAGGAGACAGAACCATTCGTTGCATTGGTCGTTTGGTTGAACGTCAGCGCGTCGCCGTCGACATCATTGTCGTTCCCCGAGACGTCTCCGCTGACGGCCGTGTCCTCATCTGTAGTGAATGAATTATCGACAGCCGTTGGTGCTGGATTGACGACCGTCCAGACGAATTCGTCAGTAACGGTTCCACCATTTCCAT
>CAZPOL010000123.1:0-14736 GCA_964588195.1 uncultured Pirellulaceae bacterium
TTCAGATATCAACTGGTTCTTTACCGCCGCAGCAGTTCCTGAGCCAGGTTCGATGTTTCTGCTGGGTCTGGCATCGATTGGCGTGTTGACCAGACGTCGGCGGCGCGTCTAAAAGAGACTTGCCCGCAGGTCGGATCACTTGGCGGGGCGTTTGACAGGGCGCAACAGTTTTTGAATATCAGTTTTCGCCTGGCGAGGAATCAACGGAGTCCGTCGGCGTGTCGATTTTCCCACCGACCTTGGTACCCAATCGTTCCAGGTGATCGATGACGGCCTGTTCACCATCCTCAATCAACTCAGCGAGATGATGAGACAACGGTTCTGCGTCGCCCGTCATCCGGAATCTGGCAAGTTGATCCTGTAGAGCCTTGCGCGTTTCCATATCTGATTCCAGCATGTAATGCACCCATAGCCACGACTCGGCGTATTCCAACTGGCTCATCTCGGCAGCATTCGTCAGTGACTCAAGTCGAGTCAACGATGGCTGCCAATTCTGTTGTCGAGCCATTTCGGTCAGGTGATAAATGTGCTGGTGATGCAAGCCATTGCTGCCGCGTGGCAATTCAAAATACTCCGCCAACCCTTCGTCCAGCCAAAGCGGAAGGTTGGGAATCACCGAGTGCAAATAGCCATGAGTCACCTCGTGCCGCAAGTCATCGCCAACGTGCTCGCCCCAATGAGCGAAAACGCGCAAGTTCGTGTCGCTCTTAACGAAGAAAGCCCGACGCTGTGGAAACAATGGAAAGTTCTGTTTCAAATACTTTTGGAAACGCTTTTCATTGTCAAACAAGTAAATGTTGATTGGTTCATCCGAAACAGGCAGCAACAGCCTCTCAGCAATATCGCGCCGCCGCGCCGTCAACTCATCCAACAGCCGGTGACGTCGAGGCAGGCGAAAGTCGCTGAAGATTCTCAACTGTTCACGCTCGAATTGATCATTCGAGGGCAAGGCAACGCGAGGACTCAATCCAGCGCATCCACAAACGTTCGCCAACCAGATGGTCAGCGAAAGCGTCACGATTGCCGGTCGTTTGACCAACAAAAGAAGCGGATTTTGACGAAGCGAATGTTCCCGCGTGTCCACGGTTACCTGTCGAATACGGAACTTGAATCAATGGTGGCTCGTAGATCTCGAACCGTTCGGGGCGGAAGGTAGCAAATCGAAGAACATAGCCGAATCGCAAAGCACGCCATCCGCTAGCACGTGAACTGAATGTCAAAGCGACGATTCATCAGACGAGGCGGAGATTACGAGTAATACCAGCACGAAGCGCAAGCGAGTGGTTATGCGGTTCTGTGGTTTTGAGGTTTTGAGGTTTTGAGGTTCTATGGTTTTGCGGATTGGAACCACTCGCTTGCGCGTCGTGCTGGTAATCCAAAACAACCTTCCCGACTACGATTCCAAATCCAGAAATTCCAACAGCCGCTTGATGTCTTCCGGCAGTGGTGCTGAAAACGAAACTGTCTGTTTCGTCGCAGGATGCAAAAACTCAATCGACTGAGCGTGTAATGCCTGCCGCTCGATAATCCGCTCGCCCTGGTCAACGCCGTCCTTCAACCAACCTGCCGTAACGAACGAGCGCCCACTGTACTGACGATCGGCAAGGATGGGACAACCAACGTGTGCCATGTGGACGCGAATTTGATGAGTCCGCCCGGTCTTGGGTGTACACGTCACCAAGGCATATCTGCCCCTGCGTTGCTGTACCTCGTAGAACGTGTGCGCTTCCTTGCTTTTTGGATGCCCTTTTCGAATGGCCATCTTCTCACGTTGGTAGGGATGCACACCAATCGGCGCATCGATTCGATCACGATCACGATCCGGTGCAGGTGTAACAACCGCCAAATATTTCTTGCTGACCGTCCGCCGCTCAAACTGTTTCATCAATGCCGTATGCGCGCCGTCCGATTTGGCGATCACGATCACTCCGCTGGTATCTCGGTCCAGCCGGTGAACAATCCCTGGTCGATGTTGGCCTCCGACACTACTGAGGTTTTTGAATCGATACATCAACCCCGCAGTCAAGGTACCAGACCAATGTCCTTTGGCTGGGTGCACGACCATGCCTGGCGGTTTGTTGATAACAATCAGGTGATCGTCTTCGAACAAGACATCCAGGTCCATCTTTTCTGACTTTGGCTCGGCCGGACGAATCGACTCCAGTTCCGTCAGCGCGACGAATACCGTTTGACCAGGCCGCATCTGCATCGACGGTTTACAGACATCACCATCGACCGTGACCTTTCCATTTCGAATCAACAACTGGACTCGTGACCGACTGGTGCCCGACGCGCGCAAACAAATTACCGAATCAAGACGTTGCCCGAGATCCTCTGCATCTGTTTCAAACTCGATATCAACAACGGTCATTTATTTAACTTTTCTGATACCAATCGAGACAGGAAATCCAAGCACAGAGTCCGGGCTGACTGGACTACCGAAACAGACTGGGCAGGTTGAATGGTTTGTACGTTTGCTGACGGATGGAATGGGGAAATATTCGCCCCAGTAATCCGGTTGCCATGCAAAAAGCCTGGACTCGCTGGGTAGAATGGCGAGATTCTAGCACGAACCAGGTTTGGTTGTGAGAAATTTGTGCGACTTGTCTGTTGATGAATGCGCATTGGGGAAGATCTACATTTTCAGGAAATTCCCAAGCTGCCGATATAAAAAGTGACGGCCTCGTTCTGATTGGATACAATCGAGGCAACGGATTTGTCTGTCTTGGGGAGGGAGGAACTACGCAATGCGTTCCCAAAAACGCGTTATTCGAAAACCACCTTTTAAGGCGATTTTTCGCGCGGCCAATCGAAATCAGATGATCAATCGACGCTCAGCCTATTGCTGCAACTGCAATTCAAATGTGGTGCACGTGCGTTTGTTCCAAAGGAGATTGGCTTACGTCCTGGACAAGCTAACGTTCAGCGTATTCGGTTGGTTCGGGTTTGGGCCTTGGCAATGCGTCGATTGTACTTTTCGCAGCATGACCCTGGTTCCGATTCAGGCGGATGCTCCGACTATCAATGAAGACGGCGTTCGCGAAGATCCTCTGCAGCCCGTTGGAAATTTTATTCGGACCAAACAATCATTGGCCCACGCCAGTGCCGATGCATCCCGCTTTTCAGCGAAGTATCGAATGGGCATTGTCGAGAAGTTGCTGGAAGGCAGTTCCAGTATCAGTCGAACTTGCAGTGAATTGGGCATTTCTGAACTGGAAGTCCAACGCTGGATTCGGGATTACGTTCAGTTTCAACTGGATAAGGCAAACACGAACTCGGCTGGCGTAATTATTCAGTCAGAACCTGCTGGTCGTGAAAAGCCGGACGCGATAGACTGGACAGCTGACGAAATGGCTGGAATGGTGATCGAAAGCACCGCTGTTCGAAAGCCTCGATAGTCCATGAACATTGCAGGAAGAGAATCGGCATAGATGAAATTCATCGAAATGACTGGGGACACGTTGCAGGATGTTGTTAACGACGACGAATTGCACATAGATCTTGAATCGGCTGGCGTCGAAGCGACGACCATTGTCCGGGTAAATCAACACGGCGACATCGAAATCCGTCGCCCTCACAAATGGGACGTCATCGGCGGCTTGCTCGGGAATTTTGAAGAGCGGATCAAGAAGACGACCGGCTACGACTGGGCCTGATTGATCAGCTTCCCAAAACTGCTCTGCCTTCAACGAGCCTGCACAAATCGCTACCCAGCGGGATGTT
This sequence comes from uncultured Pirellulaceae bacterium, assembly GCA_964588195.1. Taxonomy (GTDB): domain Bacteria; phylum Planctomycetota; class Planctomycetia; order Pirellulales; family Pirellulaceae; genus CAJQPP01. The sequence goes on from CAZPOL010000123.1 coordinate 3,724, forward strand.
GAAAAATATTTTCTGCTCGCTGAAACAGAATCCACGATGTCACAATGTACTTGTCACCCGATTCTGGCACGCCTCCTTTGTGTGTATGAGTAAACCCGGCCGGGGCGATGACCATCGTCCCTTGTTCCGGAATTACTTTCTGTTGTTGATAAAGAAATTCCGTTTCGCCGCCTTCGGTCACCGAGTTCAAAAAGAACATGAACAACAGGACGCGATGTAGCGTCTCGCAATTCTGTTCGCGCGGATAAATCTCGGAATGCCAATGATGGAACCCGCCCACGCCCTGATGGTACTTTTGCAAATTCAAAAATCCCGGGCGATACAAATGGAAAATAATCTTCATCAACTGCTCGTCACTCACCTCGGGCAATACCTCGGAAGTTAACTCAGTCGGTTGCCCATTCAATTCGATCGCCGGTGCCAGTGAGCCACAAACCAGATGGCTGTACTTGCGAATGTAGCGAGCCAAATGTTCGAGTGTGACGTTGAAGATTTGCTGATTGATCGACTCCCACTCCTTGAACTCGGATATACAGCAATCCACGCTGTGCTTCTTGCTTTGGTCGACACCCGAACCGATCTGGCCTGGAGAATGAGCCTGCGGAAACGACTCGAACATCGAAACGGCCTGGTTACAAAATTCTGGTGACAATGCACCTTCATAGACTTCGATAAAATTGTCGTGACTCATTTGAAATCGCACACCAATCGCACTTCGTTTAATGGAACTAAAAAAGGGCCGCGCCGCCAGCAGACACCCTGCTCGCATTCACGGCCCTTCGTGAATCATTGGTTGGCAGTGGGTCAGATCCGCCAAATGATCTGATCAAAGTCAACTTCTGCGGCGATCGAGGCAATCGCTTGATCAGCCAGGTCAGCAGTCCTTTCACCCGACTGCAAGTATCCGTACATCACTTCCCCGGAATCGGCTATGTCGTAACTGTCAGCCATTCCCAACACGTGACCCAATTCATGGACGACTGTCGAATAAAGGTCGATCCCACTGAATTGCTCGTTCGTTGCCGGGTCTGCATCGACATACCATCCGAATCCTGCAGCATCAACATCCAGAGTAATCTGGTTGCCCGACTGAATCCCCAGTACGTCGTTCCTCAAGTCGGTGACTTGAACATCGATCGTATTTAAGACTTCAGTGTTAAAACCGGCAGCCGCCCAGTAATCGATGGCGTCATCCAGTACCGATCGTACGTCAGCCACATCAATGGTTTGCCCAGTATTGGTAGTGTCCTGCAATCCAGGTGCCACTCGCAATGGACTACCGGCCAACAACACACCTGGTTCAATCGCCAGGACGCCAGCGACTTCGGTTGTGTGACTCAATTCAGCGTCACGCGACGCTTCTTCTTCGACCCAGACCGTCACGCTGGTTGATGTCTGAGCAAAGTGTCGCAAAGTTGCTGCATCACCACCGTCACGGGTTTGCATATCTGAAAGAATCACGGGATTGCTTGAGCCACCGATGCTTCCAAAATTGACCACCGTCGTGTTATGAGTCACGGTGTTACCCGTCCTGACGGCGTTCAAGCTGGTGTTTCCGCTGGTCGCGGTACCTTGATCGATCGCAATAAACCCAACCGTTTCAGTTGCGTGCTGGCCGTCGGCGGCCTCTTCTTCATTGAATTGCAGTTGGAACGAACTGGAATTGATATTCCTGATCCGCTCGACCACCGCCGCACTGTCGTTGTTTGTCATCGTCTGTGCGATGACCAGAGGAGTCCCGCTAAAGGTTGATCCAAACCCAACCGTCCGGAACGCCTCGTTCGTTAATGTCGTGGTACCGGCCACCAGTTTCGTGCCGTCGGTCAACGTATGTTCGCCGGCCTCAACTACCAGGTAGCCAATATTTTCAGTCGTGTGAAAGCCGTCGCGATAATCCCATTCCTGGAACCGGATTTGGAAGCTGTCACTGGTCACATTCTGAATGCGAACCACACCCTGGTGAAATCCGTCTCGCGTCGATCCACCGGCGACCACGACCGGATTCTCAAAACTCTGTGGCAAGTTAATCGTTTTCCAATTGTGGTTAACATCGATCGCAATACCCGCGTAACCAATTTCGGTTTCAACACTTTGAATGGATTCGATGGCCGCACCCAGATCCAGCACTCCATCCGACACACGTGACAATTGCTCTGGTCTGGCGGTGTCCAGCAATGCAGCCTTGATCTCCAGATACGTCAGGTCAGGACGCTCGGCCCATAGCAAAGCCGCTGAGCCGGCTACGTGCGGCGCCGCCATCGAAGTGCCGGAAAGGAAGACGTATCCGCTGTCGATGTATGTACTGGCAACCGAGGTTCCCGGAGCCGCCAACTGTACCGACTGATCGCCCCAGTGACTGTAACTTGCAAAGGCACCGGACTCGTCGATCGCAGCAACCGAGATCACGTTGTCGTGCACCTTGCTATATTCAGCAGGCCACGAATTGAAGTTGCCGTCGATATCCGAAGCAGGGATTCCAGGTCGCGAATTGCCTGCTGCCGCAATGTACAACACGCCGGAGTCATTCGCTCTTCCAATCGCATCAGACAACACTTGACTACCACCGACATTGTTTCCAGCAAAGCCATAACTGTTGTTTGTAATCTGTGCTCCGTTGTCGGTTGCATAGTCGATCGCTCGAGCGACATCTGCGTTGCTTCCACCACCGATAACTTTCAACGCCATCAAACTGGCGTTCCAGGCGACACCCGCCACACCAATTCCGTTGTTACCGCTGGCTCCGATCGTTCCAGCCACATGGGTTCCATGCCCGTTGTCATCCATCGGATCGCTATCGTCATTGTCGAAATCGTAACCGAAGAAATCATCGACGTACCCGTTTCCGTCATCGTCGATTCCATTGTTAGGAATCTCACCAGAGTTAGTCCAAATGTTCCCTGCCAAATCAGGATGGTTGTACTGAATTCCAGTATCAATCACGCCAACAATCACGCTGGAAGCGTCGGTTCGCACATCCCATGCCGATTCCGCATTAATGTTAGATGGCCCCCACTGGAAGTTATAGAATTGATCGTTGGGAACGGCTTGAGAGACGACTGTATAGTTCGGTTCAGCGAAGTCGACGTTTTTTCGCTTGCCGAAGTAGTTAACCAATTGCTCTACCGTCTGACCAGGCAAAACCGGTATCTCGAACAATTGTGAATCGGCACGAAATCCTTCCCACTGAGGCAAGTCGAAATTTTCGTTCAAAATCGTGGGCAAGCCGAGTTCGCCTGTCGCGAATTTTTCCTCGGCAATCTCCGTGACCACGGTATCCGAAAACCGCACCAGGATTTCGCTGTGCGTATAGTCGGTCGGCGCGAGCACACTGAAATCGACACTGACACCTGTCAGCAAATTTCGAACTTCCAGTTGCTCAAATTGATCTACTAATGACTCACGCAAATTGGAGTCCGCAGCAACCTTTTTTGATTTAGCAGATCGACCCGATGGGTCACCGGATTCAGAAGGTCTTGGCCGGAATGGAGAGTGGCTAAATTTCCGCATGTGACTTGTCCTTTCCTTGTTGGCAAATTGCAACAAACGAACCTGACAAAAAAAGCGTCTGGAACGCTTGTGCGAAAAAGAATTCAACACAGAGAAGACATCACCTCGCCAGTTATTCGCGATGAGATGCTTTTGTTCCCCAGCAAGATTCTCGCAGAGTGAACATCACAATTCAATCATTAACCCGATTCAATAAAGACTTTCGAAAACAACCGGAAAGAAAACGAAAGCCTGAAAAGCCCTGGTTTTGCGATGTTCCTGCGGTGCTTCCTTTAAATGATTAACAAAAATCCGAAACCAATCAATAAAACCAACGCGATTAAAACCAACGCAATCAACATTGAACCCGAACGGTACTTGAGATGCGGCGTCGCTTCTCTTACGCGTTGGTATTCTTCTGAGAACATGTAGTTTCCCTTTTCCGAATTAAGCGACAGCAATATATAGACACCAATGATGGTTCCGATTGGAGAGAGAAATAAACCGATGACTGCGCAAATTGATGCCGGAAGCTTCGCCCAATTCTTGAACCGTCGCATCCCAAGCCCGACGGCGATAATGCCTGCGCCAATCCCCGCAACCAACAACGCCAACGCCAACCCCACAAACAGGCCTGGTATCGAATCGCTCGAAATATCGTCCATAGGCTCAACGATTACCAGAAAAGGTATGAGACAACCAATCAGGCAGATCACCGCACCGAATATCAAATACAGAATGCCAAACGATTGAATCGACGCCTCTTGACGCAGGTAATTTTGTCTGATTTCTTCCAGATTATCTTTGCCTGCACCTGCGCCCACACTCGGAGTAGGAACGACGTCGTACGGGTTAAGGGGCGACTCTTTTTGAAACTGACTCACGGAAAACCTGCGATAGGGAGCTGAGTTTGAAACGGATTAGAACCGCCGATTGTACATGAAAGAATGTGCAATTCAGAATCAGAAAAATGCTACCTTTCCCCATCAGAATTAATTGCAAGGAAAGGCGACGTTGGCAATGTTTGCGAGAAGACTGCCAACAAGCGTTGCAGTGAACGAGTGAATCCGGGCGGCAATTCAGAAATGTCTGCGAGCAGGAACCGAGGTCGTCTAATCTTCGGCAACCTGGTTTTCGTCGAATTCCAACAACTCTTCGACCCACAATCGAATGTCGTTTTCGTATTCACTAGCCATGTCACCCTTGATCAGTTGACGATGAAAAGCCGCCGCGCCTTTGTCAACCAATTGTGCATCTTCGGCGGAAGGAAATCGATCCATTGGCTCTGCGGCGATCATGCCACGACAAAAATCCATCAACAGATCATTCTTGACGACTTCGTCCGGAAGTAACTCAGGCAAACGATGTTCGATCGTGCGTTTCAGTTCCAGCAGTTCATTTAGCTTGGTCGCATTGCTGAACAACGGCTGACCCGCCAGTAACTCCAGCAGCACGTAGCCAAGGCTAGCCAAATCACTTAGTGGCGAATGGCCTTCACCCTCCAACACTTCCAACGCAGCGTAGGCTGGCGTGCAAGCGCGTTTTCCGGGTGGCGATTCCATGTCGAAGGCTGACCCAATATCGATAATCTTGGCGTGCCCACTCCGTTTCAACATGATGTTGGCCGGCTTGATGTCACCGTGGACAATGCCGATCCGATGTAACGCCGCCAGTGCCTCCAGCCCGGCACGCACAATCGCTACCGCTGCACCCGGTTTGAATCGTGGCTGCAAGGGTCCTTGAGTCACCAAGACCTTGTTGACTTCGTGCCAACGTTTTTCGCTGACTCGTTCACGAAACCGCACCAGCATTTTTGGCGTTAGCAGTTTTCGCAAGTCATAACCTTCCACCCACTCCATCACCATCATGCGAATGCGGTCACGCTCCAGAAAATTCTGGACCAGCAGCAGGTTGTCGTGCTGAATCCTCGCTACCTTGGCGGACACCTGGCCCATTCTCAGCATATCGTCTTCGTACAACTGCATGCTGCGGTAGTGTTCCGGAGAAAAAATCTTCAAGGCAACCGGCAAGGTAAATTGATCGGCGCCCCGTCGTTCCGTCAGGAAAACAATTCCCTGACCACCCGAACCCAAGACTCGCTTCAGGTGCAAGTGCGTCGTCCAGCTGAGCTTCTTGCGTTTGATAATACTCTGGTAGGTTTTAACCGTTTCAGCGCACTGATCGATCCCGACCATTTCCTCCATCGACATCGTGCGAGTCAGATTCTTGGAATTGGTTAAACTCATCGAGTCTTCTTGTTGTTTTATTTCTTCGCTCATCTCTATTCCACAGGTGCGCGGTGCAAATCAAACCTAAGTCCCATGTTGCCAACGATACCGGCAACCCGGGACAAGTCTGGTCCAATTTGGCCCTCATCCAATCGTAGACTCGACGCCCCCAACGGGTCCAGACGTATTGGCTGGCTGCGTCCAGGAATGCCGTGAATTCTGCAGTGATCGGGCGAAGGCGGGGTTGATGGTCCACTCAACAAGCCACTCATCGAAACGCACTGACGGATCAATCCTTCGATTGAAAAGCTCCAGGCGAGCTCGCCAATCGATTTCAAAAATTCGACTTCGCGCGATCGAAACGCGAGGCCATCGAAATGCATTTCCGTCCGAACGCGCGAGAACAAATTCCGACTTATCAGATCCAGTTGAGCAATGATCAATCGAACAGGTTCGCGCCTCCATCCATGACGACTATCCGGAACGTCACTCGGCAGCGCGGCGGAACTTGCGACGGACTCCTCAACCGTAGCTTGGGCACTCTTGCCCGAGAACTGCATGATGACGGGCAAGAGCGCCCATCCTACATCGTGCGGCCGAACGACGACGCATCGCCCCAAGTGCAAACTACGAACTCGAAGTACCAGATCGCCAGTCAGCTGTTCAGCACAGGCAAGCGCCCAATGGCACTCACTTTATTCCCGATTGGGGCTGCAGAACTCAGCCGATTGAGGCAATGACATACGATTCTCCATATTGCCACCAATCATCCATCTTGCCATCAATCAAAAAACCTAGCTCACCTGCTGGCGATTCTTGCTGGCATAGCCAGTCATAAACCGGTTGGCGTCGGTTTGCACTGCGAAACACAACACACTTGCGCAATTTGCTGAAACTCAGGCGGAATTGCGTAAGGGGAAGCACTTCGAGGCGTCTTTTTAGCTGTTCAATCAACATTCGCAGCATCGGTAAGGCGGATGCAGAAACTCATTTGCTATCAGGAACAAGAAATGCCCAAGCTAACCCGTCACACATTCCAGTTATCGAAAATCATGTTTGTGGTTTGTGTTGTCGCTTTGACAGCATCCGAGATACAAGCCCAATCCGGTTCACGCGGAAACAGTCGCGGTTCTTCGCAACGGACGCAGCAGCGTCGAGCTCCGCAACAAAGACAACGGACTCAACAAGGGTCACAACAACGGTCTCAACAGACACAACAGCAGCGGGAACAACAAGCGGCTCAACAAGCTGCCGCCGCAAACCAAAGAAGGATGGAACAGATCGCTGCTTCCAACCAAACAGCACTGGGCATGGAAGGGTACTGTCCGGTCTGTGTGTTGAGCATCAAAAAGTGGGCCAAGGGCTCGGCCAATCATCAAGTGGTATACGATGGCGTGACTTACTTTTTCCCGGACGCCAATGTCAAACAAACCTTCGTTGACAATCCGGCAAAATTCGTTCCGGCTTTGGGTGGTGACTGCACCGTCTGTTACGCAAACGCTAACAAAAGAATGCCAGGCAACATCCGCTTCGCTTCTATCTATCGCGAGCGATTGTTCTTGTTCCCAAGTGCCAAAGAGAAAGCTGCTTTCGAAGCAGCACCTGCCAGTTTCGTTGACACCGACCTGGCTCACAACGGAAACTGCATCGTCTGTACTGTAAAGGCGGGCAAGGAAGTTGCCGGCGATGTAAAGTTCACTGCCGTTCACGAAGGCTTTCGCTATCTGTTCCCGTCTGACGAAGAACGTCAGATGTTCGTAGCTTCACCAGGTGAATTCGTATCCGCATTGACTGGGGCAGCACCTAGCCAAGCCATGATGAAAGAAAAGGGTTCCGAAACCGATGAAATGATGAAGGTTTCAGACACCAGCGTCGTCAGCATTCAAGGCAAAACCGGATGTGCTGGTTGCGATCACGGCGTTTCGCCAATCGGAGCTCCCGAAGAGCTCGGCCTTTCAGTTACTTCCGTCGATGGAACGATCTACGTTATCGAAGACAGCCACGATCGCTGGCCTGAATTGTACAAGGCACGATTCGAAGGCAAGCAAGTTTCCGTGACTGGCGAAGTCGTCAAGTCAGAAGGCAACATTCACTGGATCAAGCCAACGATGTTGAAAATGAGCTAACAAAAATCGTAGCAGATGTCGCCAGACTTCGGGCGAATTGCCAAGGGCTTCCTGAGCTCTGGCGAGCCCAGCTACGTTATCTTGATATACATACTCTGCGGTCGCCGAAATTTCGGCGGCCGCTTTTTTTTGTGCCATTCACCAATTCAACTTCGATCGGCGGGCAACGGGAATCCGATTTGTTTATCAACATGATTCTTCAAACGTTCGCCAGCAACGAATCGACCAAGATTTTCGATTAGCAATTCAGTTACCAGGTCATAACGATTCGCCGACTGCGCGCCGACGTGTGGCGAGATGATCACATTAGGCATCGTCCACAAGGGGCTGTCTGTTGGCAGTGGCTCATGGAAAGTCACATCCAATCCCGCTCCGGCCAATTGCCCGGATTGCAAGGCAGTAACCAGAGCCGGCTCATCGACTAATCTTCCGCGGCCGACGTTCACAAACCAACTGCCGGACGGCATCATCGCGAACTGGTCGCTGGACATGATACGTTCCGTGGAGTCATCCAACGGCAAAGTCAGTATCACGACGTCGCTCCGTTTCAATAATTCCGGCAATGCATCGGCGGGCATCAACTCAGTGATCGCAGGCAAGTCGCCCGCCGCCTGCCACTCGTCCACAAACCGTTCCGTAGCAATCACCTCGTTACCGAGTGGCAGTAACAGTTCGGCGATCCGTTGACCGTTTCCCCCAAACCCAACTATGCCGATCGTTTTGCCATGCAAATCGTTGGTGGGTCGGCGGATGAATTCCTTTTTTAGCTTGGCGTCGTGGAACACGGGCATGCTACGCATCATCCCGTACAGCAGAGCCATCGTCTGTTCGACGACCGAATCGCGAAACAAGCCGGTGCACCCCGAAACGACGACTTCGGATTCGAGTATCGGCGGAGTCAAACAATGATCGAGCCCTGCGGCACTCGACTGGATCCACTTCAAGCGATCGACCGCGACCACGGCGTTCCAATCCACCTGTTGGTGCTTGGCATGCCCGCAAAAAACATCGCACTCCAGAATCAATTCGGCAACCGAATCTTGATCGGCATGGACTAATTGCCAATCCGGCACCGCTATTTGAATACGATCGATCTGTTGATCAGTGATAGGAAAACAAGTTAGTAACTTCAAGTGTCTGCCTGTATTTGGAACATCCAGTGACAAGGGACTTCAAACGCGCGGACCAATCGTTAAACTCAACACTCCGTCGGAATCGCAATCAGAATCGAATTATTATCGTTGTCCTCGGGCATCGCCAGGCTTACCATGCAACAGCTAACTTTGCCGGAAGTTCAACAAACGGTCGACGAGTGGATCAAATCGATCGGCGTTCGGTACTTCTCCGAGCTTACCAATTTGGCTCAACTTGTCGAAGAGGTCGGCGAGGTCGCTCGCATCATGTCACGCACCTACGGCGAACAGAGTTTCAAGGACGGCCCGAAACCTGAGCTGGCTGATGAACTGGCCGACGTTATGTTTGTGCTGGTTTGCATTGCCAACCAGACCGGCGTTGACCTGAATGAGGCCTTTCTTCGCAACCTCGAAAAGAAGACCAATCGAGATGCGACACGGCATGCCAACAACCCAAAACTAAAACCATCCAATCCCGAAACCCCTTCTTCTTAAACTGGATCATGCTTTGCTTTCTGCCTGGCGAAAACCTGCAGAGCAAAACGAACAAAGATGAGCATTACCATCATGAAGCAGATTAAGTTCTGCGCCGGACACCGACTCGTTGACCACGGCGGCAAGTGCGAAAACCTGCACGGGCACAACTACACGGCTCAAATCTTTGTTACGGGAACGGAAACTGATTCGATCGGCCGCGTCGTCGATTTCAGTGTTATCAAACGACTGTTCAAGACGTGGATCGACGACCACTGGGATCACGCCATGGTTTTGTGGGACAAAGACACCACAGCAATCAAGGCGATTCAATCCGTCGAACCAAACCGGCTGCACTTGCTGCCATTCAACCCGACCGCCGAAAACATGGCTCGGTTTCTGTTGGAACAAGTCTCACCGGAATTACTCTCGGAAATCCCTGAATACAAAGTGCAAGTTACCAAGGTGATCATTTGGGAAACCGAAACCGCTTGTGCCGAAGTTACGCTCGATACCTCGCCGGCCAACGAACACGTTACGGCAAATGCCTGGAAACAAGACGCATCTGTTTAGAGAAAACGGAAACGCAAAAACGCGACAGGTCAGCGTCACGTTCTCTGCGTTCTCTTTTAACTGCGGGCGACGCCGGAGCAAACACCAGTGAAGATTTTTTACTCGGACACGTTTGAATTGCCGCTGCCCGAAAAGCACCGCTTTCCGATGTCCAAGTACCGCTTGCTTCGCGAACGCATCGCGGCCGCATCGGAATTCGTTGACGCCCAGCTGCTTGTACCGGCTGGTGCAACCGACCAGGAACTGGCAACCGTTCACAACCCCGATTACATTCGCCGAGTGATCGAGGGTGAATTAACGGACCTGGAGATTCGTCGCATTGGCTTCCCTTGGTCACCGGGGCTGATGGAACGTTCCCGACGCAGTGTCGGTGCAAGTATCGAAGCTGGACGCGCCGCCTTGATCGATGGCGCCTCCGTTAACCTGGCCGGCGGCACTCACCATGCTTACCCGGATGCAGGTCAGGGATACTGCGTTTTCAACGACGCGGCGGTGGCGGCCAGAGTGCTGCAACAAGAAAAGAAAATCGAGAGCGCTCTGTTCATCGACCTGGACGTTCACCAGGGAAACGGAACGGCAGCAATTGCCAAAGATGACGAGCGGCTCTTCAGTTTTTCGATGCATTGCGAAAAGAATTTCCCATTCCGCAAGAGCACCAGTGACCTGGACGTCTCACTGCCTCCCGGCGCTGACGACTCACAATTCCTGACAGCATTGCAAACCGCATTGGCCGAAATTGAACAACGCTTTCAACCCGATTTGATTTTTTACCTGGCTGGTGCCGACCCATTTGAGGGCGACCGACTGGGGCATTTCAAATTGACCAAAGCTGGACTGCAAGAACGAGACGAAATGGTGCTTCAGTTTTGCGACAAACATCGCCTGCCTGTGGCGGCGGCAATGGCTGGCGGCTACGCTCCCAACATCGATGACATCGTCGACATTCATTACTCAACGGTTCGTGACTGCCTACACTTCTTCCAACGGCGGAAC
>CAZPOL010000124.1:0-14371 GCA_964588195.1 uncultured Pirellulaceae bacterium
CGTCGTCTCTTTTCCCAAACCCTTAACGGGTTTTCCACACGCTTGCCTAGCCACGAACTTTCCGAACTCTTCGGTTTGGGGAGACGCCGGGTCTTCTTGCGAATGCGGTGTTCACCACACGCGAACGTAGAGCACTTTCCGTTGTATTCCCAGCAATCGCGATGGTGCGCGGTATCACAACTTCGACACTCGACTTGCTCCTCAAGAATCTCGCAGCCGCAAACCTGGCAAACGGGCGTGCGGCTTTGTTCAGCCACGACCTTCAATTCAATGTCGTCGCGAATCTCGATCCTCTCCTGCTTCTCAGGAAGAAACCTGATCTCGTCTTCGGTTAGCTGAGCTGGTCCATCGGCGATCGCCAAGGCAGCCAGCATCAGTTGATGGATCTTTACAAAGCCTTCCACATTGGAGATCAAATCCTTACCGGTTGAAAAATTAGCGCGGCGACGCAGGATCATCACTCCACCTACCACCAACAACTCGGCTTCGACATTCCTGCGCCGGGTCAGTTGCTTCAGCAGCGCCGATTTCACATCCTGATTGAACAAATGCGACAAGTCTTCTTCTGCGTTTGACTGCAAGTAGAATGCCTCGTCGAAGGCTCGGTCACCGACAATTCGTTCCGGAATCTTGGCGCGTTCGGCGGGCGAGTAAGCCGTCTTGCCTGGCACCAGACGCATACGAAACCGTTGATCGCGCCAATTCGCCGTCATCATCAAGACCTTCTTTAACCGATTTTGACGTGACGCCGTCAAGCGAACTCGATAAAGAATCCCGGCCTGTCGAAAGGCTACTTCGGGAAACTGAAACCAACCGTTGGAGTAATACGTGCCAACATATTTACGGGCGAGAGTTCGAAAGGAATCGCGAACCGCCATAGTGCGAATGAACGCGAGGAAAAAAGGTATCGCAAAAACGAACAGAGCAAACGCTATTGCAACACAAATCAGAGCACCGACAGCAAACACGGCCTGCGCCTGAGCCAACAGGCCGGGCGAAAAGTTTTGGCATTGGCATTGGCTAAGGCAAAATAGCATGGAGCGTGTCGCTGGCTGCGGATTGCACGACGACCTCGATCAACTGGCCTTGCCGGGAACGCAATTCGTCGAGCGACAACCCGGCCGGTTTCGAGACTCTGGTTGGCAGGTAACGACACACGGTACCGCTGATTACCCCCTCATCGGAAACGTCTTCGACCAGCATTCTCAATCGCGCGTTGATTAATGATTCCGCGTAGGCCCGCCGGCATTCGGATTGCAATTCGGCGACCACTTTACCGCGTTGGGATTTAACGGACTTGGTAATCTGATTGTCCATTTCTGCGGCGGGCGTTCCCTTGCGAGCGCTAAAGGGGAACATGTGAATCTTGGAGAACCCAATTTCGCGGCAAGTATCCAGACTCTGCTGAAACTCTTGTTCTGTTTCACCAGGAAAACCGACGATCAGATCAGTCGTCAGGGCAGGGCGGTCAAGCGAATCCTTGACCAGGTTGCAACGATCCACGATGTGCCGTGAAGTCCAGCGTCGTTTCATTCGTCGCAACACGGCATCGCTGCCGCTTTGCACACAGATGTGCAAGTGAGGACAAACCTTCTGCGGATACTGTTGCATGACTTCGATCAACTCGCGAGTCACTTCCGTACACTCGATACTGGAGAGTCGGACTCGGAAATCCGCATCGATTTCACAAATCTCGCGAACCAGTCGCGACAGTCGCGTCCAATCCTGTTTTGGTTTGCCCTGATTGAAGTCGACACCGTAGTGCCCCAGGTGAATCCCGGTCAAAACAATCTCGCGGTAACCACGATCGACCAGGCGACGTACTTCCTGCAAGATATCCGCCATCGGTCGACTGTACATTTCAGGGCGGACGGCCGGGATGATGCAGTAACTGCATTTCAGCAAACACCCGTCCTGAACTTTGACGTATGCGCGATGTCGATTGGAGAGCCCGGAGATGCCATTGGGGATATCAACGACACCAAAGCGGCTTAGCACGTCGGGCAATTCACGTTTATTGGTGATCACTTCGGCGACGCCCGGCAGTTCAGCGACCTCCTCGGGCGCGCGTGTGGCGTAGCAACCCATCACGACGATCCGCGCATCCGGGTTCTTGCGATGCATCCGCCGGATGATTTGACGACTTTTGGAATCGCCTTCATTGGTGACCGTGCAAGTATTTACGATACACAGGTCGGCCGGTTCCGAGTCCTCAGCCTGTTGATAGCCGATTCCCAGCAACCCCTCACGAATGAATTGCGTTTCGTACTGATTGACTTTGCAACCCAGTGTGTGGGTTTTGATTTTTGCGGTCACTCGCCGGGTTCCGGTTCTATCGTGGCGGACATGGATCCACTACATCGATCGATTAGATGGTCACGTCCAAAGGAATGAATTTGGTCTCGCTTCAACTCAGCATGTTCGCGAGTCGTGGTTAGACAGACCGCTTTGCCGCCGCTGTCGACCTGCTCGGCGATCTTGAATCCGGCCTCGATGGTGTGGCCAAAAAGTTTGCGCATCATCATGATGACGTACTCGTACGAGTGATCGTCGTCGTCCCACAGAATCACGCTGTACCGCGGTTGACGTTTGCGCTTTTCATCTTGTCTTACATCGCGTTTAACGACGGGTTCTGCAACCGATGATCCGTTATCCGACATAGCTGGTTCCTCTACGGCACTCCGTTATTTTCTAATGTAACTACAACAAGCCTGGCCGAATGGCCGCGGCGACACGACGCCACTCAAGGCTACTGGACAGGGTAACGTGATACCCATTGTCGTGTCGTAACGCTATATTGTAATCACGAACATTTTAAGGGTTCGGTTCAAGTCAGGCCAGTTGCAAATCTTTTGGTTTTTGGCATGTAAACCGGAAAATGAGGAGTGTTTTCCCTGAACCCGCAAACTTTGACATCGCTCTCGTAAGAGCCGACCAGCCAACCATTTAAGCGAAACAGGACCCACAATGACCCAATCCACGTCGGATATCCAAAACTATCTGGACGAGCACGCTGAACAGTTCCAGGAAGCTCTTTGCGAGTGGTTGAGAATCCCCAGTGTCAGCACCGACAGCGCCTTTGCCGACGACATGAAGACCGCTGCCGATTGGTTGCTGAAACGATTCGATGACCTTGGATTTCAGACGGAATTGATCGATACGATTGGACATCCGATCGTCTACGCCGAATCTCCGGCCGTGCCGGGAGCCCCGGTGGTGCTGGTCTACGGTCACTACGATGTCCAGCCGCCCGATCCGCTGGACAAATGGGATGCGCCTCCTTTTGAACCAACCATTCGTGACGGAAAGGTCTACGCACGTGGCGCTACCGACGACAAAGGACAGTTGCTGACTCACGTTCTCAGTTGCGAAGGCTGGGTGAAAACCGAAGGCAAACTTCCTTTGCAAATCAAGTTCTTGATTGAGGGCGAAGAGGAATGCGGTGGTGCCGGTTTGACAGAATTTCTGGCTGGAAAATACGACGCTCCGGGCACCTCGGTCAACGAACGCTTGGCCGCCGACATTTGTGTGATCAGCGACAGCAGCCAATACGGTCCGGGGCAACCGGCGATCACTTACGGCTTGCGAGGCATCACCTACTTCCAGCTTAACCTGACCGGCCCCAATCGCGATTTACACAGTGGAGCTTTTGGCGGTGCAGTCACCAATCCAGCCAACGCGTTGACCAAAATCTTGGCCGGGTTAATGAATGAAAAAGGACAGATTCAAATCCCCGGCTTTTATGACGACGTCATCGATGTTACCGACCGGGAACGTGGCGAATATCAATCGCTGGATTTCTCTGAAGAGGATTTCAAGAAAGAGCTGGAAATCGAGGACTTCACCGGTGAAGAAGGTTATTCGACACTGGAACGACGCTGGGCCAGACCAACGTTTGATATCAATGGATTGTGGAGCGGCTATCAGGGCGAAGGCGCCAAGACGGTGCTGCCAGGAAAAGCGGGTGCGAAGTTCAGTTTCCGTCTGGTTCCCGACCAGTGCCCAAAGAAAATCGCTGTCGCCCTTGAACAACGTATCAAGGAATTGTGTCCGCCCGGTATCGAATTCGAGTTGATTGATATGCACGGGGCTCCCGGAGTCATGGTGCCGCTGGAGAATCCATTCATGGAACCCGCTGCCAATGCCGTTGAAAAAGGATTCGGCGTTCGGCCGGTCTTCATCCGCTCCGGTGGTTCAATCCCGGTCGTTGGATCGTTCAAGAATCAACTTGGCATGGATACGCTGTTATTGGGCTGGGGTCAGGACGACGACAATCCACACAGCCCCAATGAAAAATTCTCACTGGCAGACTTTCAGTCCGGGATTAAAGCGAGTGCTTACCTGTGGCAAGAGCTTGCCACGGTCAAGAAATAGCTCTACATCAGCGGGCCCGTCGGCAAACAAAACAGCGAAACCGTCGGGCGCTACGCGAACCAACAGACAAAAACCCAAGAAGCACCTTTTCAATGCTCGATCGAAAATACATCCTCGAAAATGTAGATGCCGTCAAACAAAACTGCGCCAATCGCGGAGTGTCCGAACAGGTCGATCGCTTGATCGAACTTGAGACGGAGCGAAAGAAGAAGAACGCTGAATCAGAGGAACTCAATCGCCAGGCGAATGCAGTCTCCAAAACGATTGGCCAGGCCAAGGACGATGCCGAACGCCAGGCTCGCAAGGATGAAGGGCGTCAACTTCGCGAACAGAAGGAACTGGCTCAAGCCGAGGTCGACAAGCTGAACGCCCAGGTGCTTGAATTGCAACGGACTCTGCCAAACATGGCACATCCCGATGCGCCGATCGGCAAAGACGACAAAGCCAATCTGGAAATCAGCAAAGGCAAACATGCACCTCGCTCGTTCGACTTCGATGTGCTGGATCACGTCGAACTGGGTCAAAAGCATGACTGGATCGATTTCGAAGGTGGAGCCCGCACGACCGGTTCGGGGTTTTACTTCCTGAAAGGCGAACTGGTTTTGCTGGACCTTGCTTTGCAGAGATACGCCGTCGACTTTCTCATGCAGCGTGGCTTCACTCCCACGATCACGCCTGACCTGGCAACGGACGCCGTGCTGGAAGGCATCGGGTTCATGCCGCGTGGCCCCGAAACTCAGGTTTACAGCATCGAGAACATGGACCTTTCACTGGTCGGTACCGCTGAGATTACACTCGGTGGGTTGTACAAGGATCAAACGGTGATGTCCGACGAATTGCCAATTCGGTTATGCGGCATCAGCCACTGTTACCGGACCGAAGCGGGAGCGGCTGGTCGAGCCTCGCGCGGGCTCTACCGGGTCCACCAATTTACCAAGATCGAGATGTTCGCATTTACGACGCCCGATTCCAGTGACGCAATGCACGACGAGCTGTTGAAAATTGAGTGCGATCTGTTTGACTCGCTGGAAATCCCCTATCGAGTCGTCGATACGGCAACGGGCGATTTGGGTGGACCGGCCTACCGCAAATTCGATCTGGAAGCATGGATGCCCGGACGAGGCGAAGGCGGCGAATACGGAGAAGTCACCAGCACGTCGAACTGCACCGATTACCAGGCACGTCGCTTGAACGCCCGCTACAAGATCAAGGATCAAAAAGGGACCCACTTTACGCACACGCTAAACGGCACCGCCCTGGCTCTATCCCGCGCGATCATCGCGCTTCTGGAAAACCATCAAAACGCAGATGGTTCCGTGACGATTCCCGAAGCGATTCGAACCCTGGTGGGTCGCGACAAGATTGGCTAGGCCGGACGGGAAATCATTGCCTTGCGGTGCACGTCTCAGTTTGCGGCAAGAATCGACAATGCCGAATTCGCGTAAAACCGAATTCCCGTGAAACGATCGAATGCAACGATCGAAAGAAGCGGAGGGCACGAGACTCGAACTCGCAACCAGTTTCCCGGCACTTCATTTCCAATGAAGCCGCTAACCATTCGCTTACCCTCCAGACCTGGCCGCCACGCGGCCTGCTGAAGCAATAGTGTGGTATTCCAGACTGAATTCCGCAATACCCGATTTTGTTCCTGCTGCGGGACCGCCAAGCCACAGCGGTTTCCTATGCTTGCCTTGATTTGACTGAGCCAAATCCTGCAGTTCCGACCTACCGACCAATCAGGTCACTTTTCGCGGATTCAATTTAATCCGGGGCGGAGGCCACTGCAGCCTCGCCAGGTTAATGGCGGAGGCTTCCAGTTTTTCGCATGGAATTCACGGACGCATGGTGCCACCAACAAACACCTCAGCATGACAATCCAGCCAGGCTGAGGGTTCACCTTGTCGCAGCATTAATCAAATGGCAATTCCACCAAGTGACTTGCCGTAAGAGACCTACTCGATTACCCAGATCGCCTGGTCCAGGTCGATCGACCACTCAAAAGTATCGCCAGCAAACTCGTCGCTGTCCCAAATCACCGAAGCAATCACTTCGCCATTGACCGGGTGAACGAAACGGCTGAGGTCGCCGGTACCCGTTGCGACCGCCATTGAATCGACATCGATACTTGCCGGACGCACATCAACCACCTCAAATCGCCGGGTCGTATGATTGAACAAACGAATTGTCTGGATAACATCTGCACTGCCGGGTAGAGCGTCAATGACTGCCGCTTCAACCCGGAAATTGAAGACTGTTGGTGATGCCTCGTTAGTGGTCGAATTAAAGATTATGTCGACCTGTTGTTTGGCCGGGTTGTTCGTGGGACTCGGTTCCAGGCTGTAGTCAACATCGTCGTCGATGTTGGCATCGGCGAGTGTCCCGCCGATTACCACACCATCCAGCAACTTTCCGCCTTCGATGGCACCGGATACGATCCGCCATCCCAGTGCGTAATCGGTGGGCAAATCGCCAGTCACCGTCAACGTGTAATTGCCTCTGGGAAGGCTCGTCAAATGCAAGTGCTCGAAGTTGTCGAGTGTTCCCATGCTGGCTTCGACAACGTTTCCTGACGAATCCAGAATCTCCAGATTGAGATCGGGCAACGTAGTGACCGGTGCAAACACGGCAGGTGATCGATTGGTGTCAACGACGTCGATGTTCCATACCAGGGCGACCGACAGTTCAGACAGTCGGGAATTGATTTCGAAGTCGTAACTCTGCTCATTGACTCCGTCAAAGTCGCCGTAATCCCAGCCGAACAAAGCGACGTTGCCAGCCGGAGCAATCGCTCCGTCGAATTCTCCACCCTGAAGAATTTTGTAAGAGTTGTAAATGTTCAGCTCGCCAAAGCCATAAGTCTCGTCGATGCGACGAGTCGCTGTTTGGTCCCAATCCGGAAATTCACCTTTGGTAGCACCGGCAAACAACAACGCCCGAATCACTTCATTTTGCTCGGCGTTGGTGCCGAATCCGGCTTCTCGCAGCAACCCGGCCGCACTTCCGACCATCGGCGTGGTGAAACTGACAAAGGTCGTTCCGTTGACGATATGTGGGCGCGTTCTACCAGGGCCGTAGTTCACCAGGTTGGTCGTTCCCGAGGAGTGGACGCCTGTGCTGCGACCGACGGTGATGGCGTTGTAGGAAGGAGCGAACAACGCTGGAATCGGTCCCGTGCTGTTGTTGATTCCCACGGTCTCAATAGCGTTGTCGCGATTAATCACAAAATCGAATCGCTGCAGAATATTGGCCGCTAACTCATCTGTGAAGTCGGCACTTAAGTTCGCGATGTAACTGTGATTGCCCAGGTCATGGAAATCATCCAGAGGGTCGCCGCCAGTATTGAAATTCAAAACACGACCGATGTAATCATTGGCGTTGTAAACAGAAGTCGGGTCCATCCCCGGAGCCATTCCCAATGTCGCGTGGAAACGTACTGCCACCGAAGTCGCATGACTCGAGGTACCACCGGCAGGTGATTCGATCATGTAAGTTTTTGCTTGTAACAACGCATGGTTGTTGTCGGGCACGAAAAGATCAGGTCCACCAGAAGGAGCCTCGACGATCTTGGAAATCACGCCGGTTCCGTCTTCCAGTGCCGAGCCGAATTCGTTGGACAGCCTGGTGAAGCCAACATCTGTCAACCATTGTGCGGAGACTTCAGCCGGCAAGCAAAAAATCACGCCGGCAAGCAGAAACATCAAGTTGCGTCCAGCCAGAGAAAGAAGGTCCGAAATTTTCATTACGTCGCCCTGTGGAATGTGGAGGATAAGAGAATGCAAGTCGCGTAGTACGCTTATTTTATCAAATGAACACTCCAAATAGAAGCAACATTTGCACGCAAAACGCGGTAAAACATGGGCTGAAATGTTAGACATCAACCATTAAACGGATTGTAACCTGGGCTGCGGTCCGGCAATTCACATTATTGCGGACCGGCAAGTCATCGCTTAAAAACTGAACCCACCAACCGTGATGGTTGGTGGGTCCGTGGCTCAATCCAGAATTTCGAAATCTGTTGGTTTCAGATATCAACCGTCGATGGCCATCTTGCCACTGATCAATTGAATAAACTCGGCATTCGTTTTGAATCGTCCCAACTGTCTGGTCAGCTGTTCCATGGCGTCAACGTGATGCATGGACGTTAACGTCCGACGCAACATTGTCACGGCGTGCAAGGTTTCCGGAGCCAGCAACAATTCTTCGCGGCGGGTACCCGACTGGGAAATATCGATCGCCGGCCAAACTCGCCGATCGGCCAGTTTTCGGTCCAGCACAAGTTCCATGTTACCGGTTCCCTTGAACTCCTGGAAAATCAGGTCATCCATTCGGCTGTTTGTATTCACCAATGCAGTTCCGCAAATGGTCAGCGAGCCACCTTCTTCGAAAGCACGAGCGGTCGCAAACAGTTTCTTGGGGATGTCCATCGCCTTGATATCGACACCACCTGACATCGTTCGTCCGGTGTTGCCAACCCATTTGTTGAAGGCGCGAGCCAGACGAGTAATCGAATCCATCAGCAAGAAAACGTCCTGCCCCATTTCGGCCAGGCGACGACAGCGTTCGACCACCAATTGCGAAAGTCGCACATGGCTTTCGACGTCTTCATCCAGGCTACTGGCAATGACTTCGCCGTTGACGTTGCGCCGCATGTCGGTGACTTCTTCCGGACGCTCGTCGATCAACAGCACCATCAACTTGACTTTGGGATAGTTCTTGGCGATGCCATGAGCGATATGTTGCAGCATGATCGTCTTTCCACTGCGTGGCGGAGCAACAATCAAAGCACGCTGGCCTCGACCCAATGGAGTCAGCAGATCCATCACACGAGTCGTCAGAGGTTCGGGGCCGGTTTCCATCTGGAACCAGACTTCCGGGTTAATGGGCGTCTTGGAGTCAAATGATTTGACTTCCGAGTATTCTTCCGGGGCCACTCCGTCGACATCCATGATCACTCGTAAACGAGGTCCTTGTTGCCGCCGGGCTCCCTGGATTTTCCCGGTGATCATCAGGCCGGCTCGCAGGCCAAACTTGTCGATCATGGTGCCGGGAACAAATGGATCGGTTCGCTCTCGCGAGTAATTGTTTTCGGGACTGCGGAGGAATCCGTAGCCATTGGGATGCATTTCCAACAACCCCGTGTATTCCGTTAGTTCTGATTCATCGATTTCGGCGTTGTCATCGTCGTTGTTGTAGTTACGACGACCTTTGTAGTTTCCGCCACGGTTGTTGCCGCCGCGATTACCACCGCCGCCACCGCCACCACTGCGTCGACGTCGGTTACCACCACCGCCGCCACTGTTTCCACCACCTGAACGACCGCCGCTGTTTCGGTTAGAAGATCGTCCGCCACCACCGCTTCCTGCGCTTCTTGAACGCGAGCGTTTTTTGGCCATAAAGAAATTACCTTGTAATGAAGTACATCAACCGCATGTCGGTTTGAAATCGAATCCTTGAAAACGATTTCTCATGTGTGCAAACGTGCAAAACCTGAAGAAAGATTGATGCGACCAGTTGTATGGCTTTCAGAAAGAAAGCCCGCCAATAAAAACTGTAATGCTGCAAATCCAGGGTCTGGTCGACCCGTGAAAATGAACGGGAAAGGGCATGCCTGCCAGAATTGGGTATGACATACGCCGTCTGTTTCAGAATTGCCTCACAGATCATCTGCGAAAATTTCCGAAACCAATTTTGCCAACAAGTCTTGGCCAGACGACTGCGAAACAAAGTCAATCAACGTTGATCAACTCTATTGAAACGCTTATCTGGCATCGCGAACCATCCACTGAATCCTGACCAACGGTCAGACGCTTGATCTCTCTCTCGAATTGCCGAAGAAAACAATCATTCCAAAACGCCCATTCCAGTCAGAACAAGTAACACTTGGTCCGGGACTGAGAACATTCCGGAGGAATTCTAGCGGGTGGCAAGTAACGTGGCCGTCGACGTGAAACAAACGAAGTTTGAATCGAAAGAGCTACCAAGTTCCAAACTCAGCAGGATCTTCGCAGACGGACTGAACGTCCTTGAGTCTGTCGTCATCAGATGCTCGCTTTCCTCGCGAACAATTGGGTATCGTCAACAGACTGTGCGACATAGCTTGCCTGAAAAATTGAAGATCTGCCACAAATAGATCTTCTACGCGAAGTGTTACCAATGACATCGGCAATGTCAAGCGGTTTTGGCCAACAACGGGCCCAAAAGCCCTTATTTTTCGCAATTTAACACCGATTCTGCACGATTCGGAAATTCAGCAAAAACAACACACTTCGCCTAAACCGCAACAATCAGCATACCGATAGTCAGATTGAAGGGTGTGGTGCATCGCGTCGCTCGTCGATGCCGCGCGCCCAATCAGGACTGAAAACGAGGCTGGAAGGATTCGGCATGAATCGCAGTTTTACATTTTTGCTTGCAGCGTTCATATCAACGGTGGTTGCCGCTGGGTCGATGCCTCAGATTGCAAACGCTCAGGACCATATCAACTGGCAACACGATCTCGAGAAAGCCAAACAGGATGCGGCCTCCGAAGACAAGCTGATCCTGATGCACTTTTCTGCATCGTGGTGCGCTCCCTGCAAAGAGATCGAACGATTCGTGTTTGTGAATCCGATGGCGATACGGGCTCTAAGCGGGCAAGTCGTGCCAGTCAAAGTCGATGTCGATTTGAATTCAGACATCGCCGAACAATTCCAGGTTTCATCTGTACCGTACGATATCATCATCACGCCAGCCGGGCATATCGTCTCCGAGAGATCCAGTCCACGATCGACGGATGGATATTTGCAGATGATTCAAAATGCTCAAGCAGCCAGCAGCAATATGTCCGATAAAGCCGTCTCCGATATCCGTGATCTTAAAAACGAGATGAAGCGTCAACAGCGAACGGCAGATGATGCGAAATCAATCGAGAAATCGTATGGCGCTCTGGCACAGAACAAGGCCAATCAATTCAAACAAACCTACAAAGCCCCAGCGGGTGCCGACGTTCCAAAATTCGAAAACCCGAAACCATGGTCGCAAACCGCTGTGAATGCTCCACCAGCCGCTGCGAACGGAGTCGTTCGAAATCGATTCACCAGCAACAACTCGACGTTCATGCCTGCCGACAACCCGGCTGCACATCAACCGGCCAACCCTGCTTCGAATGTCCAGGCACCGGCTGTCCAGGCACCGACCGCTCCGGCGTTTCAGAATGTCGCCTCGCCCAGGACCACCGTCGCTCAGAACAATTCGTTCCAGCAAGAATTTCAGGAAAACAAATTCCGCCCGGCCAACAATCGCCCGACAGACTCTGTCGCCTCGTCGTCGCCGGCCTGGAAACCAGCATACGAACAACCGATCCAAAAACCAGCTCCGCAGCGGATCGTCAATCCGATGGCTCAATCCAATATCAATCCTGAACCACCAGCTCCAGCCGCTTCGCCTGCGTTGAATGGTTCGGAAAGACGAGTCGATCACACGACTGAATCCCGACCCTACAAACTGGGACTGGAAGGATTCTGTGGCGTGACCTTGATGGACGAACAACGTTGGGTAAAAGGCGATGCCAAGTGGGGATGTTTGCACCGCGGTCGTCTGTACCTGTTTGCTTCCGAAGCACTTCGTGATCAATTTCAAATGTCGCCGGACATGTACAGCCCTTTACTGGGAGGCGCCGACCCGGTCGCGTTTCACATGTCTGGAGACCTGCAGCAAGGCAAGCGGAAACACGGTGTATTCTATGGCGAAGACGACGGCCCAACGGTCATCGTGCTGTTTTCGAACAAAGAGAACCGTGCCAAGTTTGAAGAGGAACCTGCCGAGTATCTGCGGTCGGTTCGTCAGGCAATGTCACGTGTCGATCAGGAATTGTTGCTGCGTTAATTCAGCTTGCCAAACATCAATTCCGTTTGACTTCCTGAATCTTCTGAGTCAGCTCCATTTCGCCAGTCTTGTTCAGGAACTCGGACGCCGCGTTCTGCAACTGAATGAAGTAGCCGTCGATGAAATCCTTCTGCCGTTTGTCTTTGGCAGAGTTCATCAACGCGGTCTTTTCATCATTCAACTTGTAAGTAAATTCCTGCGAGTCCGGAACCTCGTCACGCATCTCTTTCAGGAATTGATCAGCCTGGTCCAGATTGTCTCGTTCCAGGGCAATCCGAATTCGCTCGGCCAGCAGCTGACGCCTGGCCACGTTATCCATTAACTCGTTGAACAGTCCGCGAGTGATTCCTTCGGCGTACAAACGCTGTTCATCATTCGGCATGGCGGTTTGCTGAAAGGAGAACAAGCCCGGAATTACAGGTACCCGAGCCAAAGGGCGCCGTCCACTTTTGACTAACAGAATTCTGATTGGGTCCTCGTTGGGTGGAATCGTGATTTGGCCACGCCAATCTGTCTTACCCAGCAGTTCATTCTCCGTTCCTTTTTCCTGGTCAGGTCGCCGCGAGTAAACCTCCAGGTCGGGCAGGGCAACTTGCTCGGTGTCGTTTGAAATCAACCGGATCGTGGTCTCGCGGTCCGGCGCCCGAACACAGAGTGCCAACCGTTCAGTCCGACCGCCGGTACGCTGGCCCAGCGGAGCGCGCCGCATGGAATGAGTCGTGCAATTCAAACTCGGTCCGGAACGCTCTTCGATCGCCAGGAAGGTCCAGTCCACTATCTTGATGCTTTCCATGTTTCCTTTGCGATCTTTCCGCAAGATCACGGGCATCAGAACCTCGGTATTATTAACCCAAACGGGCGAATCTTCGTTTTCGACCATCTTCCATTCGCCGTTCTCGTCGCGCTCGGCATAAATGGCAATCCCGATTCCACGCACTCGACAACGCACGTCTGAATTATGCACATTCTCGATTCGTGTGACCGGCATGAAGGCGGTTTCAATGCTGTTGAACAAGACGGTATCCAGCGACTGCAAATTGACAACACGCTTGACCGCCGCGCCCCAAACCTTGGTTTTCAGATCGAATTCCTGAACCGAAGTATCGAACATTCCGTTTTCGTCATTGACGCGCACCACCATCAATTTGTCGGTGCCTTGCGTTGCCCCAAGCGCGTTCAGAATTTCCGCCTGCAAATCGTCGGAATAGAGTTCCTGGTTAAAGTTCTCATCCAGCAGTCGCCAGTTCCAGGGATTGGGAGCCCGTTCGACGGTAACATTCCAACCGCTGCGATCGGCGACGATGGCCCGCTGCCCAAGCTGCGACATCAGCTTTTCTTCGACGCCTCGAACTCGCCAGGAATCATTGTGAACCAACCAAACCAAAACTTTGTACGGACGGAATTCCCAGGCCGCTTCCATTTTCTTTTCTTCGGAAGCTTCCTGTGCCTGCGCCGTGGCCAGCGGTCCACAAACGATCACCAACAACAGGGCAACCAGCCAACGTTTCGTTCTTGTCGAAGCCATCATGTGATTACATTCGTTCGGGTAATATTTCGGTTGAATTGTTTCCAGGTTCACTGGTTATCCTCCGGCAAAGGGATGCTGCCGATTCGCCATTCATTCAGATTTTCATACAGGAACACGATATCAGTTCCCAGGTTGAAAACGTTTTTTCGGTAGGCGTAGTGATCGATGACTTGCCAAAGCGGCAGCACCGACAGGTTGTTGGCCGATTGCTGGTGGACTCGTTGCAAGGCATCGGAAACGAGTTTCCAGCTGTAGGCGGTATCAAGGTTTCGCAAAGCCTGCTCGATCGTCGGGTCAGTCACTTTCGACAACCCTCCGCGTCCAAACAGACGGTAGGCGTCGATCAACGGCTCCTGCATTTGTGTTTCCACGTAGACGAGATCGTAATTGTCGTCATCGGGGACCATCACTCCCGGAGGCAAGGGCCGCAATTCGGTCTCCACGCCGATGGCTCGCCACTGCTGGGCAATAATTTTGCATGAGGCAGCGATTGTTTCGGTTGCCGGGTAGGCCAGAACAACGGTCGGCATTTCGACTTGTGGAACATTCGGGTCTTGCGGCGTTGCAGGCTGCTCGCCTTCTTCCACGGTTGCCATCGATTGTTTG
>CAZPOL010000125.1:0-6551 GCA_964588195.1 uncultured Pirellulaceae bacterium
CCAATATCTCCTGTTTGTAAGACAGGTATCCTAAGCCGTTGGAAGACAGGACCATTTTGCAGGGCAGCGGAAGTCGAGGGACTCGAACC
The DNA here is from genome assembly GCA_964588195.1 of uncultured Pirellulaceae bacterium. Taxonomy (GTDB): domain Bacteria; phylum Planctomycetota; class Planctomycetia; order Pirellulales; family Pirellulaceae; genus CAJQPP01. The sequence continues at coordinate 90 of CAZPOL010000125.1, forward strand.
CCCAAGCGTTTGTAACGCCAGCTGTTTTCAAAACAGTGTCCTCATCCAGCCGGATGACTTCCATTCAATCGAGATCTCAATTTCAAATTTCAAATTTCAAATTCATCGAGTACCCCGTCGAGGAATCGAACCTCGTCTAACTGTTTCGAAGACAGTCGTGCATCCATCACACTCACAGGACATATTCAGCGGGAAGGGTGGGACTCGAACCCACGATCTTTCGGTTAACAACCGAGCGCTTTGGCCACTTAGCTACCAACCCGTTTTTTCAATCACAAATCTCAAATCTCAAATCCTCAAACCGAGTCCGGGAAGAAGGACTCGAACCTTCATCTCCTGCTTCAAAGGCAGGCCGCTTAGCCATTAGCTGGATTCCCGAATATATTTATTCCGATCGTCGGAACGTCCGAAGTCGTGCAGGCGGGAGTCGAACCCGCAATCACCTGTTTCTAAGACAGGCCGCTCTGCCATATGGCGTACCACACGAAAATCAATGAACGTCGTTTTCAAAAACGAACATCCAAGCGACCCATACCGGATTTGAACCGGTGTTCTCTGCCGTGACAGGGCAGTATCCACTCCAGACTGGACCGATGGGCCAAAAAGCTTTTCTTCATCTTCAGAGTGTCCTGCGAGAATCGAACTCGCCTAACCTGGGTGGAAACCAGGCTCCTCTGCCGCTCGGACAAGGACACACATCACTGGCAAATTCCAAATCTGAGATGCGATATCTCAAAATCTGAAAGTCGCAGAGCACCCAGTGGGAGTTGAACCCACACTTCCGCCATGGCAAGGCAGTAGGCTACCGCTACATCATGGGTGCTAGAGCAAAATCGAATTGCCAAAGATCATTTGAGCCCCAACTTGCGCTGGACTCGGGGTACCGACGAGTCAGTTCCCTTGTGTTTCATATTCATTCAGAGCACTGGGTGGGAGTCGAACCCACGTCGCCGCATTACGAAAGCGGTATCCTGGCCTCTGGACGACCAGTGCTTTTTTCAAACTTCAGATGTCAAACTTCAAACTTCAACGAATTGAGTGGGACCAGAGGGACTTGAACCCTCACCGATCTGGGTAAGAACCAGACATGCTGCCGCTAACACCTTGGACCCATGCTTTTGATTTCTGCTTTTGACTTTCTCTTTTAACTTCCATTCACTTTCGATCGGCGTGACAGGAATTGAACCTGTGACCTGGTGCTTATAAGACACCCGCTCTTTGACCACTGAGCTACACGCCCGCTTTTTCAAATCTCAAATCTCAAATCCTCAAAGTGAGGCCGGAGGGATTCGAACCCCCACCGTGCTGATTAAAAGTCAGCTGTGCTAACCGTTGACACCACGACCTCATGCACAAAACAAGTCGCATGGCCGTGTTTCAATCTTTGTCGCAAAATCATGATTTCTCTTTTTGGTTACAGGTGGTGGTGGTTATCGATAATTGGAAAGTGGTAGCCTCAAGGATTGAACTTGACGCAGCCTGGATATCAGCCGGACCTGGGCACCAGCCCACGACTACCGTCGCTCTGTGGAACTTGCCGATTGCAAATTTTCAGTTGTAAGTCGAGCCCGCGGGGGTCGAACCCGCACCCTTGTGGTCCCAAACCACACGTGCTTCCATCTGCACCTCGACTCGATGTCGCTTCGTCTCTCGTTCAAGTACCCCGTGGGAGAATCGAACTCCCGTCTGCGGATTGAAAAACCGCTATCCTGTGCCACTAGACGAACGGGGCAAAAATTGTCTTCCTTCTTTTCAGTTACTCTGCTGGTTGAAAAATCTTGAGTGGCTCGGGAGGCGCTCGAATCCTCGTCTCCTGGTCTTCAGCCAAGTGCTATACCATCTCAGCTACCGAGCCATGCTTGTCGGCTTTGAATTTGTTTTGTCGAATTCGCTACTCACTGCTTTGTTAAACTTCTTTGCTAATGGTCTCAGTCCACGAAAAAACCCGATGTCGTTTCTGACACCGGGTTATGCGTTGGCATATTTTCTCCAGGTGTCACGGTTCCGTACCGACGGGCTGCTTGTATTCCACATTCATCGGGCGTACCGCTATCGCGAACCGTTGATCAATGTCGAAGCCGAGTCGATCAAAGCTGAGTTGCGATTCGAATTGCCCGGCAGGAAACAAGCCGGAAACGCCCAAATCGTATCGTGCAGTGCGCACTTCGCCTTGGCGTTTTCGAAGTTTCATACCTGGTCGTAAAAGCATCATGGAACTTTGTGTCGCTGGTTGGTTTGATGTTTCAAATAAGGTCTTGAACTGAATCGGACTCTACCGGACTCAACTCAATTCAATTCGCCTGCTTCCGATTTGCAAACAATCTGGTTTGCCTTGTACCGGAATCAGGTGTACGCCTTGATAGACGACTGAACGCAAGATTGGTTCGCTCAGGACTCATAAATATTCAAAAAAATCCCGCGCTGCCTTTTTGCAACATGGGCTAACGTGATCAAAAGAATCTGATTCCCGGGTAATTACCGGCGATTGCCGGCGGACGATCGCAAAACGCTCGTTACAAAACCGGGCCCAATCGAATAAGATATTCAACAACGAAACTCAAATTTTCATTTTCAAGTCAAATCCTGTCGCTCAAGCGACCAAGTCTCATGAAACCGTTTCTCCGATTCCTCGCCGCGATTGTTTTTCTGCTGCTGATTGCGGCTGGAGTGATTTATCACCTCGGCGGAAAACAGATGGAATTCAAGGCGGAGACCACGATCCAGAGCACGACTGTGAAAAACGTGATGGACCACCTGTCGAAACCGGAACTTGTTGAAAAATGGGCGGCCGGCCTTGAAGCACTGGAACCCGGTTCGAAAGGCGAACCCAAAATAGCCAAATCTGATTCCCGGTCCGGTGACACGCAGACGATCGCAACATTCAAAGACGACGCCGGCGAAGTAGAAATGACCAACCAGAGGCTGTTTGCCAGTGACGATTCGCTGACAGTTCGAACCACCAACGAACACTCCGACACGTTTTCAACCTGGCAGATGGAGCAACAGGGGGACGACGTCGTCGTTCGCCAATTGATGCTCGGCGTGCACAAAGGGCTGGGGCGTTTCGAAGGCCTGTTCAGGAAACAAGAAGCTCAAGCGACAATGCAAAGTGACCTGGATCGATTAAAGTCCTTTATCGAAACGGGCAAATTGCCTGAGGACGCTAAAGCAAATGAGTCAGAATCGAATACGCCATCGGAAAACAAGGGAGGCGAATCGCCGCAGCAACGCTCCGAATCTGACTCATCTGACGACAAAGCGGCTGACCACAAATCAGCTGACGACAAAGCCGTCGACGCCACACCGATCTAATTTTTTCATACCCGTATTTCACACAGCCATCTACCCACAGGAACAGACCATTGACCGCAACACTATTGGACGGACGCGCCACAGCACAACAGATTCAGGGAGAAATCAAAACAAAGGTAAGTTCTTTCGTCGACGCCACTGGCCAAACGCCAACGTTGGCGGCGGTACTGGTCGGCGAAGATCCTGCCAGCGCCGTTTACGTCCGCAATAAGGAACGAGCCTGCAAGAAAGTCGGGATCAACAGCCGCCTGATCCGCATGGATGCCGACACGACCACGGACCAATTGGTGGCAACCGTGATGGAATTGAACAATGACTCCGCCGTCAGCGGCATCCTGGTTCAGCTGCCTCTGCCGAAACAGATCGACTCGCAAAAAGTGCTTGACCTGATCGATCCGATCAAAGATGTCGATGCCTTCCACCCCACCAACGTCGGCCTGCTTTCGCAGGGTCGGCCTCAGTTCCTGCCCTGCACGCCGCACGGAGTTCTACAGGTACTGCATCGATACGATATCAGCATCAGTGGAAAGCTGACGGCGATCATCGGCCGCAGTGATATCGTCGGCAAACCACTTGCCATGTTGATGGGAGCGAAGAGTTCCCACCTGGGACCAGACCTTTGTAATTCGACGGTCACCATTTGCCACAGTCGGACTCCAGATCTGGCGTCAATCACAACGCAAGCCGACATCGTGGTGGCGGCAATCGGTGTTCCAAAGTTCGTCACCGCCGAAATGGTCAAGGATGGCGCGGTCGTTGTGGATGTCGGAATCAATCGAACGGACGATGGGCTTTGCGGCGATGTCGACTTCGAAGCAGTTCGCCAAAAGGCCTCGCACATTACGCCGGTTCCGGGCGGCGTCGGTCCTTTGACGGTCACCATGCTGCTGGAAAACACATTGATGGCCGCCAAGTTACAGGCCGAAGCCAAAGTTGCTGTCACCTAACGATCCCGGAAGAACCCTCCGTCACCTCGATAGCCCGGGCCGTTCTAATCGGCCCGTTTTTTGAACTTGCGTTTTTAGCTGCGACAGACCACCAACCCCATGAATCCAAACAAGATTCTCAAACGATTCCTGGTTTCCATCGCCTTGTTGGCGCTGGTGTGGTTGCTAGGCGACTACGCCAATTCCGAAATCGTGATGCGCTCGGTCGAACGCTGGGAAGCGACTGTCGATCGAGATGATGTTGGCGTACAGGTTGGTTCACAAGGAGAATCGCTGCGGGGAAACGATACACTGTTCCTGCTGGTTCACGGGTACAACGACACGCCACAAACTTTCGACCTGATGGCACCCGCCTTGAACGCACGAGGATATTCTGTCCGATCAATGCTACTGCCCGGTTTCGGAGTTCCCGTCGATCAGATGAACGACTGCACTTACGAGGACTGGGTCCACGCCGTCTCGGAACTGACACTGGCTTACCGTCAATTGGGTGATATTGATAGTGCGAACAAGTACTCACACATCGTCGTCGTCGGACATTCATTGGGCGGCGCGGTCGCCATCCAGGCAATGGCCAGGTCTCCAGATTTATTTGATGCTGCGATTCTGTTGGCGCCCGCAATCGATGTCTCCAACAAACGGAGTCCCGTCCTGCCGACTCGCTTCTGGCAAAAAGTTGGCCAATACCTGCTACCCTACTCGACGGTCTATGAGTCTCCCTTCGACTGCAATGATTGCCGTGACCCCGAGCATCGCAACCCGAAATACAAGTCGCCGTTTTCGACTCGAAATATTGTGACCCAGGCGTTTCGCTTGATGGATCAAAACCGCCCCGTCGCCGAATCACTGAATAAACCACTATTGATGGTCTTGTCGCGAGACGATCAGGTGACCGATTGGGCGGCGGCAGAAGCCTGGTTCGAGCGTTGGGGCACGCCAGACAAAATTCTGAAATTCTACGACACCAGCGGACATGCGATGACCGTCGACCACGATTGGCAATCGATCACCAACGATATCGTCCAGTTCACGGAACAGTATTTGTCGCAAATCATCGACGACCCGGCAGACAATCCAAAACAAACCGCCCAACGGAACTGAATTCGTAATGGCTCAACCCGATTTTCTTCCTAACGCCACTATTGAAACACTGCGAGCGCGATCCGGGATCATCAAAAGTATCCGCGAATACTTCGACCAGCTCGGTTTTTTTGAAGTCCAAACGCCGACGCTCTCCCGAGATACCGTAGTCGATCGATACATCGAACCGTTGGCGATGGAAGTGAAATTGCCGAATGGAAACGGTCCGGACCTGTTTTTCCTGCAGACTTCTCCCGAATTCGCGATGAAACGATTGCTGACAGCCGGAGCCGAAGCGATTTACCAGATTGGTCCAGCCTACCGCGCGGACGAAGTCGGAAAGCTGCACAACATTGAATTCACCATGTTGGAGTGGTATCGCACGGGCGACACGTACCAGCAAGGAATGGACTTGTTGGACGACTTCTCACAGAAAATTCTGGGACGCGAACCCGCGACTCGACTGACCTATCAACAGGCGATCGAGTTGTCGTCGGGGATTGATCTCTCCACCGAAGAAGGCGTTGCTGAATTCGAACAGTGGCAGTTTCAGTTCCAGACAACTGACTTCAGCCAAATGCTGGACGAACGCATCGAACCCAAACTTCGCGAACTCAAGACCGTTATCCTGTACGACTGGCCGAGTGAACAAGCTGCGTTAGCGAAGATCCGTCAAGACCGCCAGGGTGAACACGGATCGTACGCAGAACGGTTCGAACTGTACGTCGATGGTATCGAAATCGCCAACGGTTACCACGAACTAACCGATCCCAACGAATTGCTGAGACGCCATCGAACTGTTGATGTCCAACGGCAAAATGACAAACGAGCTCGCTTACCGGTTGAAAGTCGATTGCTGGATGCGATGCGGCATGGTTTGCCCGATTCATGTGGAGTCGCTCTGGGAATCGATCGACTGGTCATGATGGCTCTGGGAAAAACAAACATCAGTGATGTCATGGCGTTTGATATCCATCGGGCATAGCCTGCGCAGGGCCGCACCTGGATCCTAATCCATGGCGATGGAATAAAATTGGCGAGCGGTTTGCCCAAATATCTGATCCTGTTCCGATTGGCTGAGACCACTGATCAATTCGCTGGCCACTGAATGCACTTGTTGGTA
>CAZPOL010000125.1:6651-14353 GCA_964588195.1 uncultured Pirellulaceae bacterium
AATGACCAGTGGCAACTCCGGAAAACGGCCGGCGATCGTCGCGGCATGTTTCAAGTGCTTCGAATAGAACAACAAGTCGAATGGGACGCCGTGCTTTTGCAGGACGGCTAACCCACGAGCCACATCGTCGCGAAGCATAAAATCATCGTCTGGTTCGTCCTGGACGACATGTCGCACACCGACGAATTTCGGATCGTCGGTAAACTCCAGAAGTTGTTGCTCGCAATCTTCGCTGGTCAAATCGACCCAGCCAACGACTCCGCAAACAAAGTCATTCTGTTTGGCAAGTTGCAATGCCCAACGATTCTCTGCGACATCGTGTTGGGTTTGCACAAAAATCGTGTGGTCGATTCCACCGGCTTCGATCAATGGACGCAGGTCTTGCGGCAGGAAACTTCGGCAGATTTTTTTTAGAGTCTCTGCCTCTTGCCATGAGTGATCAAATTGCGACAGCGATCGATCCCAAAAATGTTGGTGAGCGTCAATGCGGGTCATTGTTTTCCGGTCGCCCTTCGATATAGAACCAATTGTGAATCGGCTTCAAAATTTCCAACACCTCTTCCAGCAGTCGTTGGTCGAGCGGCTTCTGCAACCAGTCCGCCCATTGTTTAACTCGACCCGGATTCGCTGAACCAGCGATACAAGTCGTCATATCCGGGTTGGCGACAGAGAATTGCAGAGCCAGTTGAGCGATGTCGACGCCCGCCTTTTGACAATGCTCGGTCGCCCGACGACATACGTTACGAACTTCATCCGTTGCCTTGTGCCATGGCGGCAAGGGAGCGTTGGTCAACAACCTGGCACTGAACGGTGCCGCATTCATGATGCCGACCTCTTTCTGTTTCAAGAAATCGACCAGGCTCGTCAACATATCGTTTTGCAATGTGTAGTGATTATAAGAGAGTATCACGTCCAGGTCGCACTGCCCGACGATCTCCTTGAAAATGTGCATCGGGTATCCGCTGATGCCGATGAAGCGAGCCTTGCCTTGCTGTTGAATTTTCTTGACTGCAGGAATCGTTTCGTTGACGATCTGATCCAAATCGACGAACTCGATATCGTGACACAAAAGAATATCCAGGTGGTCGACACGCATGCGTTCCAGGCTGATGTCGACGCTTTCTATCACCCGCTTTTCCGAAAAATCAAAATGAGCTCCGGCGTAGCGTCCCAATTTGCTGCTGAGCAAATACGAATCCCTTGGCACGTCTTGCAATGCGTATCCCAACAGCACTTCCGATTGCCCTCGCCCGTAAAACGGCGAGGTATCGATCAGGTTCATGCCACTGTCCAACGCGACCTGAACACACTCCATCGCCTCATTGAGGTCAATGGATCGGAACTCGGCACCCAGCGAAGAAGCGCCGAATGAAAGCACCGACAATTCCAGTCCGGTTTTACCAAGTGTTCGATGCTGCATAATGTCTCTTTGCGATGTCGTTCAATTTTTCCCGTTCTCGCAACAGTATCAATTCAATTCTGCCTGTCGCAAAGGGGGCCCTTCCCTTGTCAAAAATCCTGCAATTTGGAACCGGTCGATTCTTGCGAGGTTTCTTCGCGCCCGTCATCGATGACCCACGATCGATCGTCGTCGTGCAGTCTCGAATCCAGTCGTCAGGAGCCAGCATCTTAAACGCTCACCTACCTGGTTCCAATAACGAGTACCACGTGTGGACTCGCGGGAAACAGAACGGTGAGGTCGTTGATGAATTCGAAGTCGTTCGCTCACTGGATCGCGCCGTTGTAGCACACGAACAGTGGGAAGAGCTCGTCAAGATCGCCACCAGTGACCAACTTGAACTGATCGTTTCCAACACGACCGAGGCGGGACTAACGCTGGAAAGTTCCGATGATGCGATCGCCGATTTCACAAGCCAATGCCCTGTGTCGTTCCCTGCAAAACTGACGGCCCTGCTGTTCGTTCGTTTCAAGGCGGGATTAGGCGGACTGACGATCCTGCCATTGGAATTGGTCGAATTCAACGCCAATCGCCTACGAGAACTGGTGTTGGAACAGACGCAAAAATGGCAACAAACGAACACTGACGAGTTCAAGGATTGGCTAAGGACTGAGAATCGATGGCTGAATAATCTGGTCGATCGAATCGTGACCTCAGTCTCCGACACGCCGCCTTGGCAAAACGACGATCCATTGGCCGTCGTTGGCGAGCCATTTCGCATGCTGGCCATTGAAGACGACAAAAAGGATCGAACCGTGCTGCCCGACCACCCGATGATTCAGTGGGTCGACGATCTGCAACGCGTCTTCGTACGAAAAGTCCGCATCCTGAATGGATTGCATACCGCGATGGTCGCGCACTCATTGCCCCAGGGTTTTGAAACCGTATTGGATGCAATCACCGACCCGGCCGAAAGGAAATGGTTGGACAGCTTACTTCAGGATGAGATCCTGCCCGCCCTGTCGGCTCGAGGAATCGAAGAGTCTGACTTTGCCAAAGATGTGATCGAACGATTCGAGAATCCGTTCTTCAAACATCGCCTGGCTGATATCGCAAATGGTCACGCAAAAAAATTGACGACTCGCATTCAACCAACGATCGACGACTTTCGCAAGGCATTCGGGCGCGAGCCAGAAAAGCTGTGTGAAGTGTTGGCAAGTCGTTAAGCTACGGCCAGCGAAACCAGGTTTCCGAGCGCGCCAAAACGGCTGGAATCGCGATTGCGAAAACAACAGAAAACTGTTTTGAAACGCTTGAACGACGGCCGAATTCCTTGATTTCGCGAAAAAAATTTCGTTTGCCATTCGATTTGCGAGTGATTTCCAATATCGGACGTTTGGGGCAATTTGCGTTTCGATATAAAATAGAGTTTGCACCGAACCCCAAGTGTCCATCGCGCGTCTAAACGACATCGGTGGCGAATGAAACCAATTTTCACGGTTACCGAACGAATAGATGGTGTCCGTGGTGTAATGGTTTGCATGCGACTCTGTGAAAGTCGAGGCGATGGGTTCGATTCCCACCGGAGGCCCTTTGGAACCTGCGACTTCCTTTGGAAGTTGCCAAGAGAAGGAGGCGACAACAACGTGGTCGCAAGTGTTTTACAACAACCTACGCTGGTTTTGAATCGAAACTGGCAACCTGTTAACGTTACCTCAGTGGCTCGTTCGTTGACGATGGTATTTTCGGGAACCGCCCGCGTCGTCGACCCTGAGTCCTTTCAGTTGTTCGACTGGGAAGACTGGGCACGCATGATCCCCAGCGATGACGAACCATTCGTCCAAGCGGTATCGCAACGATTTCGTGTTCCGGAAGTCATTACACTGGTCAGCTTCGACCGTCTGCCAAAGGCCTCGGTGACCTTCAGTCGTCGCAACATATTCAAGCGAGACAAGTTCACTTGCCAGTACTGCGGCGTGCAACCGAAGCCCGACGAATTGACGATCGACCACGTGTTGCCTCGTGCTCACGGCGGCGAATCGTCTTGGGAAAATTGTGTGCTGGCCTGTGTTTCATGTAACCACGGCAAAGCAGACCGAACTCCCGAGCGAGCCGGTATGCGGCTGAAGAAAGTGCCATCGCGACCGAGCTGGAGCCCAGCTTACTCGCGGCATAAAGTTCGATTCGAGAGCTGGCGCAAGTTCCTTAGCGAAGCTTACTGGAACGCCGAGCTGTCCTAGGATCGGTAACAATCAACCACACTCAACGAGGCGCCCGATTTTTTTCGGGCGCCTTTTTTCGTGCGCCCTTGCGCTCATTTCCGTTCGCGAAGAAATTCCGAAACGTAACGAACCAAATCCATTCGCGACATGTCCAAGGTGTAATGGAAGATCACAGCGGTGTGCTCCTGGGAGAGCAAACAGCCTCCAAAACTGTCGCACAGGGTTCGAATCCTTGCACCGCTGCTCTATGTATTTCGGCGCTGGAGCCAGACGGCCAGGCGGCTGCCTGCAAAGCAGCGACAAGTGGGTTCGACTCCCACCGGCGTCTCTAACCGAATCCGATCGCCAATGATCGGCGTACTAACTTATTGGTCCGCTGGCTTTTCCAACTCATCCTTGACCGTCTGCTGCAGAATGAACTCCTCCACCGCGGCCTTGGTTTCGATTGATTTCAATTCGTCATCCAATTTGTCGGTCGTCAGCAAGAGTTCCTCGAGCTGTTTGGTATCCATTCCGGACTGATCCAGTTCGGCCTGGCGAGTCAGGTGGCCAATGGCTGCGTCCAGACGCACGATTGCCTGAGCCAGCCGTGGTTTGCGATCTCGCAACAAACTGATTTGATCCACCAGTGTATTCAGCTCGCGCGCCCAGACCAACCATTTATCATCCTTTGCTTCGCCTTCTTCATACGGTCGCAAGCGCTGCAACAACGCCTCTCGCTCGGATTCAAACTTCACAATCAGATCGTCAATCTTTTGTTCCTGATTCTGAAATCGTTTCAGCTTTTCCTGATAGTCGGAAATCTCTTTTTCAGCGGCAGACAGAGCCCGAGGCGGTCCAACTCGATTCCAAATCCCGCTCATATCGATCGAGGCATCACCAGAAACGACTCGACGGTCGCTCAATAACAGCTTTTCCTTTTGCGACGTGTCGACGTTGTAGCGGACCAGCGAACGTTCACGACCGGGACCTGTATCTCCAAAAGAGATGACGAGCGACGCTTCCTTGTAATTGAACTTGGCAACCGTCGCCTCGGCGGTACTTGCCGATTCGGGTCCCTTCCACAGCAGGCTACCAGCCTCAGTCATCTCCAGCAACTGTTGATCCGCGCCCTCGCCTTTTAGCCAACGTCCGACAAAACGCCGTCGCTGTTCGGCTCGCTCGGCCAACTCTTTGTCTTCTTGTTCTTTCTTTTGATCTTCGTGGTAGTCCGCAAAAGCCCCCAAGCCAATGGCCAGCCCCATCATCGACAGCACGGTCCCGATCAAGGGAAACCAAAACCCGTCGCGTCGCAGGTTGTGGTAAAAGCCTGCCGCCAGGGCAACCGAACCGATCATAAACCCAATCATTGAAAAAGGGAGTGCCAGAAATGGAATGAAGCTAAGCAAGAAGCAGGTCAACAAACCGATCCCGCCGAACACTGTCGAAACGATGCCCATTCGGGCAATCCGCGACATCGCCTGCCAGCGACCCTTGAACCGATCCATCTTCGATTCCAGGTAAACAATTTCGTTATCGTTGTTGTTCATGAAGTTGATTGTAGGCTAGTTGCACAGAATGGTCCGCGTCATAAGAAATATTATGCCTTACAAATCGACTTTCGACACCTGTAATCCTGTTTCCCCAGCCAGTTAGGTTCCCTCCCAATCTGGGAGATCATTCCACTTACACGCCGAGAAAAGTTGTGTCGTATCGAATCATCAGAATCGTGCACGCAATCTTCCAACGGCTAAGGTGAATCGCTAAAATTGTTTGTTCGTCACCTGGTACTCAGCTTTTCTTCAAACATTCGATTCGCGAATTCCACATTATCTAACTTGCGAATTTATCGGTCAGAAGCATTTTGATTGCCAATATTCAAATTCGTTTGGGGGAAACCGTTGCCTGTCTTGAAATGGCTTAGCAAAGTCGCCCAATCGGCATTCGACCCGAATAGAGAAGCTCGGGTGAAACAACTTGAATCGCATATTCTTAACGAACTGAAAAATCGCGGGAAGAATTTCTCGATAACACAAGTTCAACTTACTTCCGACTTCGCCCAAGCAGATCTCGACGACGCTGCCGAACGAGTCTTTCGAAATGCGATAAACCGCGCATTTGATGACAACATCGTTACAAAACAAGAGAATGCGCGTCTTACAACACTTGCAAATATATTGAAACTGGAACCCGCCAAAGTCAAATCTTTGCGGATGATGGCCGCAAGAGCTTCATTCGAAACCGTTTTGGCTGCGTCAATGGAAGATGGTGTAATAGATGAGAAAGAGAAAAAGCATCTGGTTCATATCGCCGCTCAAGCAGGCTGCTCATTAGAAGCCTTTGCGAGTACTTTCTTAAAGAACGAATGTGAGAGTTTTTTACGCAGTATTTTCCTGGCGGCTATCAACGACGGTGATCTTTCAACAACTGAATGGAACAACCTTATTTCAACGATCGAAATGCTTGGTCTGTCTCAAGACGAATTTTTCGTATGGTCCGCCACCAAGGACAAGCCTTTGTTGAGCACGTCTTGGCTGACGCAAAAGCTGATGACAGCCTCTCGGAAGTGGAAGAGGAAAAACTGTTGTGGCTTGTTAGCAATCTGAAACTACCCAATGATTATGTTCACTACGTCACCCAAGAAGTTGCAAAGGTAAAACGTCTCCAGCAAATCGAGTCCGGAATTTTGCCATCGCTACCAACACCAAACGGATTGGAAATGGCAGGTGGCGAACTAGTTCATGCGCAAGTGCAATGCAACTTCCATCATATTCGAAAATTGAAGAATGGCATCAAGAATACTACTCACTCAGGCGTCCTGGTAATCACTGACCGGAAAACCGTATTCGTATCTGAGACGAAGTCTTTTAGATTGAGCTATCGGTCTATTTTGGGACATTCCGGAAACGAAAATCAGATAAGAATTCAGGCACAAGGTAAACCAGAGATTCTGCTTGAGTTTTGGAATGAGAGCGAGACGATTTATCCCGTCTTCAAAGCCGCGTTGGCGATTGCGAACCAAACGAAAACTGCCAGATTAGACGGAAAAAAGAGTCGCCATATAAGTCGAGACGTTCGCCAAACCGTTTGGCGACGTTACGGTGGGCGTTGTGCGGATTGCAATGCAGACGACTACCTCGAATTCGACCACATTATTCCAGTCGCCAAAGGCGGAAGCAATTCGGAAGCAAATGTCCAGTTGTTGTGCCGACGATGCAACAATAAGAAATCAGATAAAATTTAGATCGAACGCTGAAGGTTCATGATCCAATTCACAAAGCGGATAGTCGAGGAAACTGATTCAGGACTTGGTAGAGCTTTCGACTTATTTATTCAATTCTTGATCGTCACATCACTGGTAACGTTTTCGATTGAGACAATTCCCAACGTTTCCGACACGGCGCGTTGGTGGTTGCGCATGATTGAAATTGCCTGTGTCGTGGTTTTTACCATTGAGTACATTGCTCGACTTGTCGTCGCTGACAGCAAGCCGGGGTTTGTTTTCAGCTTTTCCGGAATCATTGACTTGTTAGCAATCGTCCCTTTCTATCTCTCCCTGGGGATCGATTTACGATCAGTTCGAGCGTTTCGTCTACTTAGGCTGTTTCGTGTCTTCAAACTGGCAAGATACAGCAAGGTGATTCGACGATTTCATCGCGCGTTTCTAATAGTTAAAGAGGAGCTTGTGTTGTTTCTTTTTGCTACCTCAATTCTTTTGTACTTGGCAGCCGTTGGTATTTACTACTTTGAAAATGCAGCGCAACCGGAAACTTTTGCGTCGGTTTTTCACAGTCTTTGGTGGGCGGTAATAACACTAACGACAGTTGGCTACGGCGATGTCTACCCGATTACATTGGGTGGTCGAGTCTTTACATTTTTTGTGTTGCTCGTCGGCCTGGGCGTTGTGTCTGTTCCGGCGGGGTTAGTCGCATCTGCTTTGACGGAAGCCCGAGAGATGGAGTAATCAAAACGTCGCCTTCTTGTTGGGTGCAATTGGTTGGGTGCCATGTTTACGCGCGATGGAATCTTGTTTGATTATCCCGACCGGAGCATGCTCACACCACTTCTAACCGCTGCCTGATCAAACGCGTAAGCATGCCTG
>CAZPOL010000126.1:0-9248 GCA_964588195.1 uncultured Pirellulaceae bacterium
GTCTTGCGGCGTTGCAGGCTGCTCGCCTTCTTCCACGGTTGCCATCGATTGTTTGGCGACTTCGTCTTCGACCTCTTTTTGTTTCAGAGTCACATACTGCTGAGCCAAAACCAGTCCCAACAACGCACTGTGTTCGCGATCCTTCACCCGAAAATTGTAGGCGTAGGCCAAATCGTTTTCTTCATCGGTCCCTTTGGGGAACGGGCCACTGACAACATCGAAGCCGTCAATGTTGCGTCCGCCACCAGCGATCACGTCGCGGATAATCAGCCGGCGATTGATCCCAAAGTGCAACGCACGCCTGAAAGAATCGCTTTCCATGTAGTCGTTTCGAGGATTGGGAATCAGCATGTGTACCGATGGAATCAGGTACGGTTCGACCCGGATATTTGGATTCGCTTTCAAGCGAGCAATGTCACCCGGGTAAATTCGATCCACGACGTCCAACTGGCCTCGTATCAAGGCCTCGGTTGCATCGGAACTGTCCCGGAACACTCGTTCGATGATACGTGGATTCTGTTCGGATTCGATCTTCGGGTACCGATCGTTTAGTTCGTAAATGACTTCGCCTTCAGACGCCTGGACTTGTTGGTACTTTCCAAACGACTCGACAGCCCGAGCATCGTTCGGTGCAAACCAGGGCATGACCAACAACGATTCCGGACGAACGTGAGGGTATTTCAAAGTGAACACAACCGATCGTTCATTTTCGATTTCGATCGTGTCGACCAACCGCGCCCAAGGCACGTAGTATTCGTCCGAGCCGACGGTTGCCAATTCGAACAACCGATCCTGCATTTCGAAGGACTCCATCGGCGGAACGCCATGCGGTAACTCGGAGTGCAATTGCATGCGGAACTTGACGCCTTCTTCGTCAATCGCACGGATCGTACCCGCCGGGAATAGATAGTCACCGCCCTCGTCCGATGGTTGCTGGAATTCCAATAGCCAACGATTGACCATGTAACCGACTCGTCGAGCGGCCCAGTCTTCGATTCGTCGCACGTCCAGACTACCGGCCTGTTGTGTCACGCCAACGAACACGTACGGAAATTTATCAACAACGGCGTTGTAAGCGGTTGCCGACTGTTTCATCGATGGCATGACGTAAATTACGTCGCGAGCACCCTCATGTGCTGCCATTCCGTTTCCGGCGTCCGAATCCCGCTTTGCTTCACGCAATCGCTCGATCGCCTTCTTCCGCATATCCAGTTCCCAGAACCGCATCACGTTTTCGACTTTGTTTCCGTATTCCAGTCGCATACTGGTAAGCAAAGAACGGGCAGAACCGTAATCGCCTTCGTCGACTTTCTCTCGAATGAACTCGTTAATGCAGGTCGTGATCTTGTCCAGCAACGTCTCGGCGCCGCGAACCTTGTATCGTGGTGAACGTTGATAGAGTGCATCGAAAGCCGTCAACGCTTCGCCGAAGTTTCCATCCTCCAGGTTTTTGTGACCGTCTTCATAGAGACACGTGTCCAACATTCCTTTCAGCTTTGCTGTTTGGCCAAAATCATCCAACTCGGAAAGGAACAACAACGTGCGAAACGCCGTATCGTAGTCGCCCGCATCCATAGCCTTCTCGGCTTCTGTCAGGACCAGGTCACTGTATCGCTCGATACTGACCAGGCTGGACCAGGGGCAAGCAAATCTGCGACCAGGGTAGTCTTGCTCGATGGTAAACACCAAGCGTCCCTCCTGGTCATTCAAATTGATTCTGTCATGCCTGCCGACATTTTCTATTTCCACCGGATCGACATCCAGAACCCAGTTATCTCCGTTTTCTTTCAGATTGTTGTCGTTGAATGTCAGCCGATCAAAAGGCTCGCGATCCATAATCGGAATCACGATCGGTTCGCCGATGTCGTCCGGATTTGCGAAGACGATATCCGGATCGATGGCGTCTGATTCCTGCATCGACTTGTCATCGGACTTATCCATTTCCGGATCGTCCGATTCCTGCATCTCGTCTTTTTCTTCTTCCTGGGTTTGCCCTTCTTCCTGAGCAAACAACAGGCCGCCACCGAACGGATTGGTTGCCAACAACAGCCAGACAGTCAATAGTCCGATGATTCGGAGCGATTTTGCAGTAAAGCGAATTCGCTGGCAGTTTTCGGTTCGAATATTCATATCAGTCACGTATCCGTTTAGTCATCAATGCGTTTGAGTTTGGGGACGCAGTGTTAAAGCGACAATCCTTGCAGCTGATGCAGAGCACCGTCGGCACCTGTCACAAAATACTTGTCGCCAATCTTGATCGGCGGGTAGGCAATCGGTTGTTGCAAGTCGACCGAGCCGTTGATCTGGCCAGTTTGCGGATCAATCGCCAGCACCTTGCCCGATTCAAAGGCCATCACCAGCCGATCGTCCAACATGGTTGGCTTGCCGGCCAACCGGTCGCTTCCATCTTCCGGAAGCGTAACTTGCCACAATTGTTCCAGTCTGGAATTGAAGCAAACGGTTTCACCGGAATCCAGCAACACGATCAAATTGGTGTCGGAAATCGCGAATGGCCCGGCCACGTAACCGGCTGGCAAATCGGATTCGAAAGCGGTCTCCAGTTTGTCGGCGAAGGGAATCATCACCACACGGTCTCCACTGTCATCACGAGACACTGCATAGGCGGCACCGTCGACACCTATCATGGCTGAAATCAGGTCGCCATTTTGTTCCATCTCGTCCAGTTTTTGCAGCGACTTTTCGCCGTCCGCTTCCACCAGAAAGATCCGACCGTTTTCGTCACCGATAATGAAACGACTATCGTTGATAGCCACCGGGACTCGCCAAACAGTACTTTGATTCGGAGAAGTCGCTGGTCCGAAGGGAGCACCAACGGATCGGCCCGACTTTGGATCGACTCGATAAACACCTCGCTTGGCTGCAACCAACAAGTAATCGCCAAACGCGATTGGCAAGCAAGTCGGTTGATCGGCCGGACTCTGTAATTTCAAGTTGGTCAGGAACGACGGCGGTCGATCGGACATGTCAACTGCCAACATTGCCTTGCGTGTGACCGGACCAGTCATGACAAACTTCTCACCGAAATCGACGACGTTGTTGAACAACAGGGTTTGCACGACGTTGCTGCCACGAATCTTTGCCGAATTGGAAACTCCGGCATCAATGGTCTCTTGATCCAATTCAAAAACATCGCCTTGTGCCGACACGGCGTAGACAACATTTCCGGCAGACAAAGGAGAACCGGCCAGCGGAGCCCCCAGGTCGTTTCGCCAAATCTCTTCCAACGAAATCGGGTCCACCGCGGAAACCGAAACCATCGAAGAGGAATGTCGGCGGCGAACATGGAAAAGCGTATCACTGATCAGCACGGTGGAACCTGTGAAGACGTCCAGATTGTTGGCAATCGCATCCTCCTTGAACTTCCCGACGGCCTTTTGAACTCTGTATCGTTTCAATCCAGCACCGCTTAGCCACAGCTGACCGTCGCCGGCGACCAGATAGTTTCGACTCTTGCGATCTCTGGCTACTTTCTGTTTTACGACAACCGTGACAGGTTCTTCCTCGTTACCTTTGTTGACCTCCAGCATTCGCAGGTCGCCGGTCTCGCTTAACACCAAACCGCGACGACCATATTGAGCCAGCGGAGTGCGAACCTGACCATTGATCCGGATCGACACTTGAGCTTTGTCCAGGCTAAGTCCGTTATCAAACGGCTTGATCACTTTAAGGTTGCAGTAACCCGGTGCGTTGACGGCGAAGATCAGATGCCCAGCCATCACGAATGGCGGCACCGACACTGATCCTGAATCATGCCCCAGGTAGTAGACCTCACGACAGCTCATGTCTTCCGTCGAGATGACGTAGACGTTGGAATCGTCGGCAACTTGATAGATAAACGGTGAGTCTCCGATGATCGTGGCGGAGACGGATGTCTTTTTCGGCACCTGAGCGGCCTGCAAAACGGCCCCATCGCCCGGCTCGATTACCATCACTTTGCCAGAATGCGTCGTCACCAGCAGGCCGATCTCGGTAACATTAGGCGCCGCAAACGGCTCGCCAATTCGAATCCGCCAACGTTCCGAACCGTCGGCACTGGAGATTCGCATCAAGTCATTGTGCCTTGAATCAATGACCAGGATATCTGAACTGGATTTGTTGGGATCGCCCAACCAGATTGGTTCAATGTCAGATTCAACGCCAACGAATTTTCGCCAGACGACGTTTCCGTCAACCGCTTTCAAACCGTAAACCGATCCATTGATCAGATAGGTCAGCATTTCGCCGCTGAACCCGGTAATCGTTCGGCCGGTCTTGTTGGCCAACACGATGCTGGACGCAATGGGAGACTCAGGCAATTCCGCCGGAGCCAGTTCGGGGTCGATCGCTTCGACCAGTTCGGCTTCACGAAGGCTGATCTTGTCCAACGACTCTTCAATTCCTTCCCGCGTTCGCAATTCAGGATAAATGCTGACGAGTTCTTCAAACGTTTTGAAGGCCAGGTTGGTATCGCCTTGCTCAGTTAACTCGTCCATCGAACTAACTGCGGTAACGTATTCGTGCTCCATCGTGATCTGGCGGCGGATCTTGGCCATGTTGTCAGACAACAGTTTCAGGCTTTCGTTGACCGCCGGCTTTCGTTTCTCACTGCCGGGTACGTAGGTCGGATTATCGATCAATACCATCATCTCTTCGGCCAACTTCAGTTGCTCTTTCTTGACCTCCACGTCGTTGGATTCGAGTCCCTTGTCGGTAAAGCCGATCCCGGTTCCTGGCAGAATAACGCCCAGGTCACCACGCAAGTCCCCGAACAGCTCCGTCTTTTCCTCTGCCTCAAGCTCTTGCAGCAATTTGGGCAGCACGGTTTGCGAACGAGTGAGCGTGGTGCCCCATTGCTTGCCGTTGTACGGGATTCGCAGTTCGCAGTTGGCGATCATAACTTTCGCCTGGTGTACTTTTTCGTCGCGCGGAAAGTCTTCGATATATCTCTTGAGTTTTTCCAAAGCTCCAGGCCAACGGGCTTCGACAAAGTCCTCGTTGGCGCTATCCCACGCTTTGGTGGAATCAGCCTTGAAGATCGTGAATGCCAGAATCGCACCGATCATGCAGAGCAATGCCAAGCCGGCTGAACCGATAAAGATCCATTTCGAATCCCACTGGTTCTTCTTGGCTTTCTTGCCACGAAACGCGTCCAAAGGCGAATCGGCAACTTCCTGAACATCGTCATACTGGCTATCGAATCCGCCTCCGCCACCCAGCGGATCAAAATCAGCGCCGCCGACGTTTGCAACCACGTCTTCCATACCGTGCTGGATCGTCTCTTCCACTGCGACATCGACGACTTCGATACTGGCATCGTAACCACCCGCGACCGCCTCGTTTTCATTGAATACGCGAGTCACATCCGGCTTGGGTGATTGAGCTGCCGGATTAAGATCCTTCAGCAACTCGTTGGTATCGTTGACCTGTTCTTCAGGGACTTGCAGGTCGAGTTCTTCGCGAGCTGCCGCCTTCACTTCCCCGGTCAGAATCTGTTTCGCCTGAAACTTGCTGAGGTATCCTTTGTCGATCAGATATTTGGCGATCGACTTGGCCGATACATCCTTGTCCGTCTTTTCAATCTTCCTGCGAAGTTTTCCGAGGATGTCAGTCGGGACAATCTTCTGGGCTTCCAGTGCGTCGATGAATTCAGTCGTTTTCATTCTTTTTCCTGATCCGGCAATCGATGTCCGGACATGTTGACAAGGGTTGTTTCCTGGCATGCACGGGAACCTGGCCCGCGACAACAAATGGGTGGGTAGACTAGAAATCTTCCTCTGATAATCGAATCACGATGTCTTCGATATCGTTAGCGATCCCGGCGTCCCAGGCGGTGACTACTTTTTCATGGTGAGCATCGCCGTGAACTGTGATTTTTACTTTTTTGGCGTTCGTTGACTGCACCATATCTCGCATTCGAACCCGCATTTCCTGGTCGCTGGGTGCCTCAATTTCTTCCGAGTCTTTGGAGGTCAGGCGATAAGTATTGAACTGGTCAATAATTACCTCGACATACTGATCCTCGTCCTCAGGCTCCTCAATGACCTCTGTCGAAGGCAAAGTATCCGGAACACGCGGTTGTTCGATGGACTTTTGCAATGTGAATGAGGCAGTCACCATGAAAAAGATCAGCAGCAAAAACGTCACATCCACCATGGGAGTCATGTCGAGTTCATCTTCCACGACCCCCTTACTGGGAAACGACGCTTCCGGTTCGAACTCTTCTTCATGCTCCAGCCCTTTCCATTCAGCACGCGAAACAGAATCGGCGACCAACCGCGGATCGATCTTTGATTCTTGAATAACGGGCTTGGCCGGTTCGACGGTTTTGCCGGGCTCGATTTTGGAAGTCGGCGCGGACAGATCGAAACCGCTTTCGCCGGGCTTGGGCGTTTTCTGGTTCTTTTTTTTCTTGGCCATGACAGAATCCTGGTTAACCCGAGTCTTGAAACCGGGCAATTCAAATTAGAAATCTTCTTCTGACAATCGAATAACGATGTCTTCAAATTTGTTAGTCAGCCCGGCGTCCCAGGCGGTTACTACTTTTTCGTGATGGGCATCGGCGTGCACCAGAATCTTCAACTTCCTGGCGTCCGTCGCCTGCACCATATCTCGCAAGCGAACCCGCAATTCCTGATCACTGGGCGCTTCTACCTCTTCCACGTTTTTGGACGTCAGCCGGTAAGTATTGAACTGATCAATGATGATCTCGACGTACTGCAGCTCGTCTTCCTTGTCCGGCAGCACCAAAGGCGACGGCAAGGCATCGGGAGTACGAGGCTGCTCGATTGATTTTTGCACCGTGAACGAGGCGGTCACCATGAAGAAGATCAGTAACAGAAAAGTCACGTCAACCATCGAAGTCATGTCCAGATCGTCCCTGACGATTCCTTTCCCGCCAAACCTGGCCTCTGGTGGAACACCCTTTTCTTCCTGCAAGCCTTTCCAGCGACCTCGGTCAACATTGACACCCGGCGCAGACAGATCACAACCGTTGTCGACGGGGCGGGGCATTCGCTGGTTCTGTTTGTTCTGTTTGGCCATAGCAATCCTCTTTCGCCTGAGCTTTCTAGTCGTCTGAATTTTTTCGATTGGAAGCTTTCGGTCCTTCGTTGGCTTTGGCCATCGACTGGACCTCCGGGAAGTGAGGTGAGGGAGGTGTCTTTCTTTTCTTTGCAGATTTCTTTGCCGTTTTGCGGACTCGGGAAAATGAAGTACAAGACGGACATCGAACACGCCGCCCTCGCATCACCTCAGCGACTTTCGCTTTGGTTCCGCAATACTTGCATTTCCACCATACCGATTTCAAATTGATTCCTGGTTTGTATCTGGGATTCCTGGTTGTATCTGGCTTAGACGCTATTTCTTAAGTCGCTATTTCTTAAGTCGCTATTTCTCTTCAATACCGACGTTGATCGTTTGTTCTTCGGTCATCGATTTACTGACCGCCCGTTTCACAATATCGAGATGTCGATATTTAACCTTCTTCTCAGCCTTGATGATAACGGCGACCTTCAAAGCGTCCGCCTCCATTTCCTGCTGGACGTATTCGCCCAACTGCTCCTCCAGGGCTTCGATGGTGTCGCCACAGCGGGCGGCGGGGGTCTTCGATTTGCCGCGATAGACGATTGGTGCATCGCCATCAGACGCCTCGACCACCACGATGACGGCGGTTTTTTCAGGGATACTGTCGCCAAATTTTGCCGCCGGCATATTCACTAGCGTCGTTGGATCCATTTTGGAAACCACCACGAAGAACGCCAGCAACAAGAACGTGATGTCAATCATCGGCGTGATGTCCAACTCGCCGTCGCCAGCGCGTTTGACGCGAGTCTTCATCTCGACTTTTGCATCTTCTCTTTCTTCCATACCTGTTTTCCGATTGAATCTGGTTGTTCAGCTTTCTGGCAAACCGGGCTTACTTGCCGGGGTGACGAATCAGTGCTTCGCGGAAGACTTCCAGGAACTGGTTCAAACCATAGGAGACGAGGTCTTTCATTTTTTCGATTCGCACGTTGATAAACGCCGTGCACATGACCAACGGAATCGCGATTGCCAAACCACAGGCGGTCGTGATCAAGGCGAACTGAATATCCTTCGCCAACTCGGCCGGATCCGGAGCCTTGCCGGGTACCGCCAGTTTCTGGAACGCACCCATCATTCCCATCACCGTACCCAACAGCCCGACCATCGGTGCCGTCTTGATCACGGTGTAAACCCAACTGAGTCGATTCTCCAGGTCAGCCAGCACGTCTCGCTGGAATCGGTCCAGCACCAACTGTTTCACTTTGGCATAGCCGAACTTGTGATTGTCGACGGCGATTTGAGCCAACTGGCACATCGCTCGACGATCGTCGGCACAAATTTCACTGGCGGTCGCGTAGTCACCCTGACTGAGTGGTTCTTCGATCGCTTCCATGAAAAGAGTTTGCGTCTCTTCATTCTCGAAGCGTTTTTGTTTTACTCTCGCGAAAACCATCACCACACAAAACGCACCCCACAGGGCGATTAGAAACAGGCAAACGTAAATCACGTAGCCAAGGATCGCGAAAATTTCCACTTCGCCAAGGATCAAAAACATTTCCATATTGCACAACAAAAATTAACAAGGTTGAGTCGTAAAGTCCGAGGGGCAAACACCTTAATTCAAGCAAAGATTGCGCTGACAGGCATTGGCCGCCATTCGCGTTCTTGAATTTCCCCCAATTTGAACTTTCCAGAATAATTGATAAAGAGTGGATTTTCCAGCAAGGCGCCGCCCCATTCGCCCTATTTATCTTCTTAATCTCAGGACAGCTTTCGGATTTGAGGACTGACCTGGCAAAAGTTCAATCCGGCAAATTCGCTTCAGACCCGTTGACCATCAATCGGTCATTTGGTCCGCAGGGCTGCTGCCGATGAAAACTTCGAATCAAATCAATCCGAAGTCGATTCGAACCAATTCGAAGTCGATTCCAGACCCTGCAAAAACAGCACGAACCTAGCCCGGGTCCGGACGATATTTAATCTCGTTCACCCTGAATTCGTATCCGTCGTCCGTTTGGTGGCATACGAATGTGGTCTGCTTGATCTCGGCAAGTGATTTGGTTTCGTCGATCACAGACTTTTCAGTCTCGGCCAATTTCGCCCGCAATTCTTCTGAGTAGAACTGAACCACAATGTAGTTTTCCAAATCAACGCCGGCCGATGTCATCTGCTGACGCTCCCAGCGTTTCATGGGATCTGTCACGTTTCGGAAATACAAGCGCTGG
>CAZPOL010000126.1:9348-14231 GCA_964588195.1 uncultured Pirellulaceae bacterium
GGCACATCGAAATCCAGCAAAGTGACCAATTGGTCGCTGTTCCAATCCGTTATGTCGATGATTGTTGTCGCTTTTTTTGATCTGTCTACTGCGCCGACTTTGTCAAAACTTGCCAACCATATGCCATATAAAACCAGCACCAGAGCAGCGGCCACAATCACGCCGGCTGTCAAGAAAGCATGGTATTTATCAGCTCGAGACACCGCCACCTGAACTGGAACACGATTCGTCGTACCCATTTCCGTTACTCCTGAATGGAAAAAATTACTGATTGTTTCTGTCTTCTGCGGTGGAAGCGGTGGAAGGCAGATCAGCGAGGGACGCTATTGCTTCGGCTTGGGTCGATACTTGATGTCCTGAACGTAATATTCGTATCCGCTGCCGGCCGGCCGACATCGAAACAACGTTTGGCGAACTTCGGTCAAGTCCTTACCTTCCGCGTGATACTCAGCCTGCTCAAGCTCCAACAAAGCTTGGCGAACTTCCGTTGGGTAAAACTGAACGACAAGTTTGCTTTCGATGTCTCCACCGCCAGCGACCACCTTGTTTTGGTCCCAGCGTTTCAGCCTGGTTTTGTTGTTTTTGAAGTACAGATTCTGGGCTTCGGGTGAACTGCGGCTTCCCGAAATCACCGTGGGTCGTCCATTGTTCAAATCACGATAGAAAATGATTTGGTTACTGATTTGGCTGACCGCCCCCAAATAGATTCCGAATGATTCCAGGATCGACATGTACTCGGCGGAGGTTCCGGCGGTATACTCGATCTTCCAGCGATCCCATTCCGGGATGATATTGGAATTTCCTGAGCCCGGACCGCTGGCTCGCTTGTCACCCAACCCACTTCCTGTTCCCATTTCGGCGGCGTTACCGTCAACTTTTTCCAGTTGAGCGCGAACGGAGGAGATCGAATCGGTGACTGCTTCCAGAGCATCGGCCAATTGTGGTTCGGTAACCTCGGGAAACTCTTCGACACCCGGTGGTTGCCAATCGTCGGCGACCCCTTCGGGACGGCTATCGTTTCCGGCAAGTTCCAAAATGGCCGGCGGTGGTTTCAATCCTTCACGACCGGCAAACAGAGTCAGCCAGATCATAAACAGAATAAACACCAGCAATCCGATCACGACGACCCCGGCCACCAGAAAGGCCGAAGTCATATCGTAATTTGATACTCGCGTATCAGAATTCAGTTTGACTCGTTCACGTTTTTGGTAGGTACTGCTCATATTCGATTCTCGGATCTTCGATCAAGGTATTTCAGATTGAGAGAAATTGGGTTGGAGTAATTCTTTGCAGACAAGGCCGCGTTAACAATCGCGTCGTCATCCGCCTGGTTAATTTTCTTCGGGCTCTTGCATCAAGATCCCATCTGGCTTGACCTTAATGAACCACTCTTTCCACCTCTTTCGATGACGATTCAAATCAGAAGTGGAAACATTTTCATTGATAGGCTTAACTTCGGTTTTGCGACTGACAAATCGCAATGCCTCATGAGCTTCGACAACGACCCGCTTGTCCGGGTCAGTCAGAGCAAAAATGAAGGCGGGCACGTTGTCGAGTGATCGTTGTTTTGCCAGGAATTTCACGGCGATCATTCTCGCCTCGTAATTCTCGTTGGTGATCAGGCCTCGCAACAGTGAGAGTTGTTCGTTTTTGGAACCGGAATCGTCCAGCTTCAAATCGTCCAGCGAATTCAAGTATAGTTCCCACTGGTCCTCATCGGGATTTTTTAACAGCTCCAGCATATCCGTGACGTTTCGTTCAACCGAACCGCCAACAATTTTATCGCCCTTTTCTTTCAGCACGACGTCGCTTTGGAATCCCTTGCCACCGGGCAAAACGCCACTGGCTTTATCCTGAATTGTGATCGACATACTTCGTGTCAGGAACAGGATGGCAAAGGCCGTTTGAATTGAAGGTGAGATCTCACCGGTGGCTCCTTTCACCAATGAACCATCGCTGCCCTGAAGGTCCATCAGGAATTCGACGCCCTGATCGTACCAATCGTTGACGCCACGATTTTCACCCTCGACGAACTCACGCATAGCCGCGTAACGTTCGTAGCCGTAGAGGAAATACATGTTGTAATGTTCGCATTCGGGCGAAAAATTGTCCGAGAACCAACGGTTTCCACCGTTCATGGCTCGCACCATTTTGCCTCGATCGTAACTGACCCGAGGACCATTGTCTTCATCGAGATCCTCAGGATTCTCTTCATTCGTTACGTCAATTACGTCCGGTGGAAGATCGCCTTCTTCGCTTGCATTGGGGCCCAGTGTGCCGTTGCGATTCATCAGCCGCAACATATCGGCATACAGGTAAACGGAACCCAACCCAGCGGCCACCAGTGGCGGACGAGACGTTCGGGAAAGTTCAAAGTTAACCGCGTTCGGGTCGATCGGAGACTTGTACCACCATCCTCCATCGTTTTGCTGTGTTTCAACCATCCAGTCCAACGCGTCTTTGGCCGCCTGGTAATTGACATCGAATCCTCGCTCGCTGGCCAACCAAAGAGCCAAAGCGATGTACTGCATTTGCGAAGTATCGCCGTTGTTGGGTTCGGCGCGGTAACCCCAGGAACCAGACGCCTGCTGCCGCTGGCTAATGTGATCCAGCAACACCTCGATTTCACTTTCGTAGGCTTCCGAGTCCAGTTCCAGTAAAAACACGCAGGCCAAAGCACTGGTGTACATCTTTTCGAATTTACTGCCTCCACTCAATTGCGAAGCACCACATTCATCCTTGATCGCAGCAACCGCGGAATCGATGAACGGATGATTCTTGGGATCCAGGGTCGTTACAACCTGAGCCTTATAGGCCGCCATTCCCATCATGATCTTGTAGCTGATTCGACTGGAACGATCACTGTTCATCAAGAAGTTCAGGCCGTCGTTGATTAGACGCTGTACCTCAGGATGATCTGGATCGTATTTCTGCTGAGCAACAGCTCGGGGAGCGAACATCGATATGCTTGCCAATGCAGCAACCAATACCAACGATCTCAATCCAAGCAGTGGAAACGACGTGTAAGCCTGCCGATACATAAAATTGCCCTTGTACAAGATTTGTTTGCAGAAAACCCGCGACGGATTCCCAAGGAGTTTAACCTCGAAACCCGTGTTCAGGTAAGTGTGCCAGAGCTGGAAGGATGGGCATTGAGACAATGCTTTGACACTGTTCAGATATTAGTCGACCTCGGGGTGCATGTCAATTTATGTCTCCCCCTGAACGACAGTAACCGTATTCGGTCAAATCCGTGACATTCTGAACATCCCGAGCGGGCTGGGGATATATGCACCCGGTTTTCCCCGTCGAATAGGTTGGCTGAACGGGTTATTCAGCTGAATCATGACGATCCAATTTCGACCGCACCATTTTCAATCCATGTCCGGACAGCCTCGATTGGCCTGGATTGAATATTCGAAAACCGTGGCTATCGCCAAAACGGCTGAAATTCCAGGATGGCTGAAATTCCGACTTCGCTTCTCTTGCTCAAACAGACCACTAACTCCCCTGGCTTTGCCAATCGGCCCGAACCGGTCGACCGGAACCGATTGAGCTGAATTTTTTCGGCGAGTTGGCTGGTCGTGCCCACACTTCGATTGACAGTTTCTGGTCGGAAAAGTACGATTTCGACTCAATTCAAGGTTGGGTAGCTCAGTTGGTAGAGCAATGGATTGAAAATCCATGTGTCGGCGGTTCGATCCCGCCCCCAACCACTTTGAATTATTCCAGGGAAGCCGTGTGTCGATTTAGATATGCGGCTTCTTTTTGTTGAGGGTTTCAGTTGAACTGGCTTCATTTGGCCACCGAATTGAAGGGCCACCCATTTGATTAGTTGAGTTCAATTCGCCTGGATTCTAGAATCGGCGTTTAAATATCAGTCACTCCCAAGGTTTCCGAAGATGAGATTTTCCACCCGCTTGCTGGCTATCCTGTTGACCGCCTGTTTGATCGCTGGCTGTGACGGTAAAAAATCGGGCGATGACAAGGATGGAAAGTCGGCTGAAGGCAAACGGCCGAAAATCGCTTTTGTGACCAACTGCATTGCAAACTTCTGGACGATTGGTGAAGCCGGAGCATTGAAAGCTGGTGAAGACCTGAATTGCGACGTCGAAGTCAGGATGCCGCCCTCGGAAGGTGGTGTGGCTGCCAACCAAAAAAGAATTTTGGAAAGCTTGATCAGCAAGGGAGTCCAGGGCATCGCCGTCAGCCCATGCAACCCCGCCAATCAAGTCGATATCCTGAACGAGGTCGGTAACAACGCGATTTTCATTACCCATGATTCGGACGCACCTAACTCGAACCGAAAATATTATATCGGGATGTCGAACTACGATGCCGGTCGGATGGTCGGAGAAATGGTGAAGCAAGCCTTGCCCAATGGTGGCAACATCATCATCTTCGTTGGCTCGATCGATCAGGACAACGGAAAGTTGCGACGACAAGGGGTGATCGACGAAATACTCGATCGCAGCCATGACGCCAAACGTTTTGACGAACCAGGTTCAGCGATCAAGGGTGACAAGTATACAATTCTGGCAACTCGCATCGACAACATGGACGGCGTTCGCAAGAAAGAACTGCCGCAACAGGCACTTGCAAAATTCGACGATATTCAATGCATGGTCGGGCTGTTTGAATACAACCCGCCGTTCATCATGGACGCTCTCAAGAGCGCTGGAAAACTGGGCGAAATCAAGGTCGTTGGCTTTGACGAGAACGATCGGACGCTGGAAGAAATCCGCAAAGGCAATTGCGTGGGTACTGTCGTTCAAGATCCGTTCATGTACGGATATAAATCGGTCGAGGTTCTGGCAAAGCTTGTTCGCGGTGAAAAGCTTGATATTGAAGGCGACTTCATCGACATTCCCGCACGGAAGATC